>CAZZYN010000015.1:0-63219 GCA_964658265.1 uncultured Acetobacteraceae bacterium
GGGCCTATAGCTCAATTGGTTAGAGCAGCGGACTCATAATCCGTTGGTTCCAGGTTCAAGTCCTGGTGGGCCCACCACATTTGCCGAGCACTCCTCGCAGAGTGCCCGTCGCTTCACAAGCCACAGCGGCGCACGGCCCGCTTCCTCTGCCTACGGCGCCTTCCTGAAGTAAGAGTTTGCAGCACCCGGCGTCGAAAGGCTTCCCGTCACCTGTGCTTTTTGAGCATGCTCTTTCGAGAGTGGTGCAGCCAGGGTGATGCCCGTGCCGGAGATGTTCGAGCCCTCTGCATGTGCGACAGCAAGAGGTTTCGAGACGATGACCACGCTCTCACTCGACCTGCGTATAGCGGTGATCTCGGCCGTCTCCGCGTTCGAATCATCGCCGATGGTGATTTGCTGACCATCGCTGAATCCGGCCGGGCTCGCGACGGGGATAGCCGTTGCCCCGGCGCTGGTAGCTTTGGTCAGCGTGGATGCGCCAGATGTTCCGGTACTCGCGATTGAAGCAGTCTCAAGGTTTGATCCGTTGTCGATCCGGATGAGCTGTCCTGCATTAAAGCCTTCTACGCTCGTGACTTTGATATTGCTCTTGCCGGCAGCCACGGGTATTCCGAGTGCTGTTCCCGGCGTGGTGACAAAGTCTGCGCAGTTGCTGCCAGTGTCCATGCCATCCGGTAAGCGACCGGCACTTGTAGGGAAGGCGATTGCCGCGTCGGCTGGACCGAAGCTGCCAGCGGGGCCGGGAGCAACTACGTAGCAGCCGCTTGCTTCCGGACCTGAGGTTGCCTGATATCCCTGCGCAGCCCATGGGTCAACCAGCAGGCCATAGTTAAGACTGTCAACAACCAGGCCCGCGGCATCCCGTAGCACCATGCTGCCCTCACGCCGATTCACGGTCCGCTCGAAGAAAGGAGCATTGGTTGAAAATTCGGGACCGCCGAACCACTGGCTGGGTGCAGTTTTGCCCTGGTAGCCCGCAGAGGTAACCGAGGCGTCACGCAGGACTGCATCGATCGCGTGATCACGGCTCAGTGGATGGTCGAGAGAAATGCCTGTGCCAAGTGGGCGTACCGGCTCGTTGCTGATGTGCGGGAATGTGGATGCCGGCTGGAAGCTGATACCCGTACCGCGATTGCTGAAGGGCAGATTGGCTGCGTGGCTGAAGCGCAGCGGTGCAGCCAGGTCAAGGCCGGTGCCGGTAACGATGACACCCTCATCGCTGATGTGCGCCCGGGTGAGGGCAGGTTGGATGCTGATGCCAGTTCCGGATGGCCCGGATGTTCCGGCTTCGGTAATCGTTACTGTTTCATGATTGGCAGGCGTCCCGATGATCAGGCTGTCGCCGGCGGCGAAACTTTTTGTGTTGCGAAGCTTGACGTTTACAGCACCTGCAGGGGCGTCCGCCGACAGGTTCGAATGCTTCGCTTCGGTGCCCACGCGCGTAACCGTCACATTTTCGATACCGTGACCAACGCTATCAATATCCAGCCGTATCCTGTCACCGGCCAGGATATTTGCGGCAGACGTCACCTTCAAGTTTGTGGAGCCTGCGGCAGCGTCAGCGGCAAGATACGCCTGGGTGCCGGGCTTGCCGACTGCCGTTACCGTAACCACTTCATCCTTCTCCACGCCTCCCCCTACCGCGGGTGTAGCTGCTCCGTAGCCGAGTGCAATTTTCTCGCCAACGGCAAAGCCTGCCACACTGCTGACGGGCACATTTGTGGCTCCAACCGGGATGGTCAGTGGCCCATCCGGCAGAGGCTGCCATACTGTGGTGCTGTTGGCCGCAGCTGTGCCGATGGCGGCGATCTTGCGTGTTTCTTCGCCAGCGCCGTTATCGATGGTGACGGTGTCGCCGATGGACATTCCGGAGATGCTTCTCACGTGGACCGTCGTATCACCCTTGTGCGCAGTGGCCACCAGGCCGGAGTTCGAGAGACCAAGCAGGTAGAAGCCACCCGCAGCCAGCTTTGTCCCGGCCGGTATTTTGATCGTCGAGAAGATTGCCTGCTGCGTCGGATGCGCGGTAAATGTCCAGTTTGAGATGTCGACGCTACTGGTGTCAGCGTTGTAAAGCTCAACGAATGAATCGGTCGCGTTGGCAGGCGGACCAGCACTGATGCGGAATTCGTTGATGCGCACCTTGCGAATGCTTCTTACCTTCTCGGCTGCGTTCGCGGATTGCTTTGATCCTCCGGCTGCGGCCGTCCACGAGGCATTGGCGACGAGATCCCCGTTATAGTCGGATGGTCCCGAGGTGACGGTGAACGTTGCACTGACACTCGCGTGGGGGGCCACGGGTTCCGCGAACTTCCTGATAGTGTCCTTCGTGCCGGCGATGACAGAAGTCCAATGGCTGGGTACTGAGAGACTGAGCTCGACACCCGTCGCCGGTGACCCGGACTCATTGGTGAAGCTGACCGTAGTGCTTTGCGAAGAACCCGGCGTAAACGTCTGCAGACCCGGCGGTGTCGCAACTGCCGAGGCTGGTGCGATGCTTAAGGGCGCTTCCGCATATGCCGCGGCGACAATGTTGGCCTGCACCTTCTGATCAACCGAGTCTGGGGGGAATGTGCCGGCAGCAGTTATCGCGCCTTCATAGAAAGTGCCCTGTGAACTGTTGCTGTTGTCGCCTCCATTACCAAGAAGAATGGCGCCCTGTTTACGCATGGGATCATACGTGGCATTTACACGGGGGCCGTCAAACATGACCGAGAGCGGACCCGCCTTGGCGTCTCCACCCAGTGTCGTCCAATGGTGCGGTTCGCCTTTCGCGATCGCTGTCACAAAACGCCAAGTGATATTCGGGAGTGTGGCACAGAGCTTGGAGCCATCCGGATTGACGCAGCCAACCAGGTTATTTTCCTGGTCAGTCATGATCCAGGGTCCGACTTTTGTGCCGTGGTACCAGGGCGTGGCGTCACCGTAATAGGCAGTTTCCATGGTGCCGTTGTCATCGTCGCGGCTGTCAATTTCCGCGTTGCCGTAGTCGAAACAGCAGCCGGAATTGAAATGCGCGCCATTGATTACCCAGTACTGGCCTTCTGCCTGGTCATCAACAGCCGTCCCCGCCGCGTCATCCTTGCGCAGCCCCATGCCAGGCTCGATGAAGACGCCATACACCTTGTGACCCATGACGGAGACGGGTGCCATGTCTGCAATAGGAACGTTGTTCAAGCCTCCTAGCGCAGGTCCGTTGAAGCCGCCTCTTGGCGCCTGCGTCAGGTCATTGTGCTTTGGAGACTGGTCGTAAATTTTCGCGATCCAGCAGTACGTATTGGCGCAGAATCTGTCCTGCGCGGCTGCGTCTGCATAGCCGCCTCTGTCGGCACTCGGCGACGCTGTCGGCTGAACGACACCGATGTCCAGACTCTTCCCGTCAGACTGTCGCACTACCTGGTATAGGGGACCGTTGTAGGCGGCGTAAAGCGCTCGCGTGGTGCTATGCGCAGCTGCACAGGGAACCGCGGCGGCAGCATAGATGTCGCAGGGACCCTGAGGCCGGGTTGGTGCAGTGGCTGCACCAACCTGTTGCGCCCGGGTCATTACACCGATCAGGATCACGACAGTTACTAAGATCATGGCGAGGCTGTATCTGGTTCTCATGCTTCTCCGCTTTGTTTACTGCCCCGTTAACTTGCTGAAGAGACGTTTGGGGTGCACGCTCGGCTGTCGAAAAAAAGGACTAAGGCTGCGAGGTGCGTTCAATAGAGGAGCAGAGTAAACGTTTGCCTGAGACTTTGTCAGCTTTTATCAGGAGACAGGTTTCAAATCTGGATCGAATCAGCAACCATGATGGCCGCGAATTTGGCTGATCGGCTCGGTGATCTGCAACTCCGCAGGTCTGGCATAGCGAGCCGAAAGACAGCTAATTTTGTGCTGTCGATTCTTCTTATGCATGCGTTTTTGCTTTTGCTCAACCCTTCGGTTGACAACGATCAAATTCGTCACTTAGGATGCGGCTCGCGTAAACATTTACTCAATGCGGACGCCGAACGTTGTTTCAGGGGCCGCCTACAGAGATGAAACAGGAAGACAGACAACAAGGAACGGTGACGAGGGTCCGCCTTCTCGCTATGAACCCCGCGAGGCTTTTTGCAGGTCACGCGAGTAAACGTTTCCTAGATTTTCAACGAACAAGCGCTGTTTGAAAGACCGGCAATAACTGTAGATCGACAGAAAAAGAGAAAGTCTACTCGCAGTACATTTCAGGAGGTTGGAATGCGTCGTTCGTTGATTGTTCTAGCGGTCGTCTTCTGCACGATGCTCGGCTTGCCGAATGGGGCCTGGGCACAGGAGAATGCAACCATTACAGGCTCTGTTGTCGATTCATCCGGCGCGGTCGTGCCGAACGTGACGGTTACTCTCACGAATACGGCGACAAGCCAGGTCAAGACGACCGTTTCTAATTCGTCTGGAATCTACGACTTCCCCAGTCTCGGCGTAGGTCATTACACGATCACTGCTGCGGCCCCGGGCTTCCAGAATTATGCCAAGACAGGCATTGATCTGAACGTCGATCAGACCTTGAAAGAGGACGTCACACTCACCGTCGGTGGTTCCGGTCAGACGATCACGGTGCATGCCGACGCGCTACAGACGCAGACCGAAACCAGCGATCTCAGCACGCTCATTACAGGTCAGCAGGTAAGCCAGCTCGCAACGAATGGCCGCAACGTCACGGCGCTTGCCGCACTCGGACTCGGCGTCGCCAACAACCTGCCCGCCTTTGCGGGTGTTAATGCATTGACGTCCGCCAACGGCATCAGCTTTAACGGAACACGCGTCAGTCACAACGTTTACATGCTTGATGGCGGCGAATTGAATGATCGCGGTTGCGGTGGCTGCTTTAGTTCGCTGCCCTCGATCGACGCGCTGTCCGAGTTTCAGACGCTGGATAGTAACTACGGCCCGGATTATGGCGTCGGCTCCGGTGGCGTCGTGCTGATGGTTATCAAGCAGGGAAGCCATGATTTCCATGGCAGCGCTTATTACTTCAACCGCAACGAGGCCTATGACGCGAACAGCTACTTCACCAAGCTGGCAGGTCAGGCACGTCCCAAGTTTCGTCTCAACGAGCCGGGCTTCAACATCGGCGGACCGCTCTGGATCCCGCATGTGTACAACGATGCCCGCAACCGTACCTTCTTCTTTGTGAATGAGGAGTGGCGCAGGCTGATCCAGGGCAGTTCGCCGCAGACCTTGAACACGATCGCCGCAAACAACTTTCCGACACTCGGTCAGTCGTTGAACTACACCATTCCATCTAATGGCGTCGCACCGATTGTTCCGGCAACCTCAAAGGCGGCCCTATATCCGGCGGGCTGGGTGGTAGGCAAGCCCATTCCTATGAACGCTGATGGAACGATCACGATTCCAGCAAATTTGATCGATCAGAACGCAGTTCTTGAGCTGAATCAGAATACGTTCCCACATCCAAACCTTGGGACCAGCCAGTTCGTATCATCTACTGCACAGCCTACGAACGTCCGTGAGGATGTCGTCCGCATCGACCATCAGATCAACAGCAAGCTGCAATTGATGGGTCATTATCTGCACGACCAGACAAGCCAGGCCTACTATCCACCCCTCTGGAGCAGTGGAACCTATCCGACGGTGGGCTCTACGCTGCTGAATCCATCGTGGGCGGCGACGGTCAAGTTGACCCAGACGATCTCAGCCAACCTGTTAAATGAAACAGCATTCCTGTATAGCGGCAACACGATTCATCTTGATCCTGTGGCCGGCGCGGGTTCGTCCTATGTACAGCCGTCCGGTTGGAATGCAACATCTTTCTTCTCCGGGAATAATGCTCAGAACCGTCTCCCGGAGGTTGACCTAGGAGCACCGTACAACACGAACTGGTCCTCGTCCTACTTCCCCTGGAAGAATTCCTATGAGGGCTATGACACGCGCGATGACTTGTCCTGGACAAAAGGCAGGCACCAGCTGAAGTTTGGCTTCAACTGGTTGCACGACCCCAAGAACCAGCAGCTGCAGGCAAATACACAAGGTACGGCTGTATTCAATAACAACACCTATACTCACGACTCCTATGTCAACTTTCTGCTGGGAGATACGGCGAGCTTTACGCAGCTGAATCAACTCGCGGGAAAGCATTGGGTAAATAACAACTACAGCTTCTACGTAAATGACAACTTCCATGTCAGCTCTGAACTCACGCTGAACCTCGGCTTCCGCTTTGATGGCATGCCGCATGCTTATGAGCGGTACAACCAGTTCGCCAACTTCTATCCGGCCAGCTTTGATACAACCCTTGCCAGCTCCGCGCTTGCGGCAGACGGCAGTGGTACGTTGAACCCTGCGGCACTTACACAATTTAACGGTGCTGGTTTCTATTTGAACGGCATTCGCGAAGCGAATGTAAATGGCTTCCCGCGTGGCGTGGTGAAAAATAGCTATAACAGCTTCCAGCCACGCATCGGCTTTGCTTATAACCTGGGCGGCGATGGAAAGACGGTGATTCGCGGCGGCTTCGGTATGTTCTTCGAGCGCGTGCAGGGCAACGATGTATACAACGCAGCCTTGAATCCGCCGTATGCCTACCAGCCATCTGCGAACAATGTTTACTTCTCGAATCCGAATGTGAGCACGGCGACGGGAACTGTCCCGGCCCAGCTGCCATCCTTCCCATCCACGCTTACGAGTCTTTCCTACAACTACCCGAACCCGGGGACATCGGAATTCAGCTTCGGTGTTCAGCGGCAACTAGCGCCGTCCATCATTGCCCAGGTACAGTACGTCGGCACACGGGGCTGGCACCAGAGCGACGACCGGCATATCAATACACTCCCGTTGGTTGACAGCACGAACGTTGGAAACCCATACGGCCAGAGAGAGGCTGTAGCAGGCGGCGCAAATGCCAACCTTTATCGCCAGTACCAGGGTTTCGCTGATATCAACCAAGAAGAGACAACGACAAATGCGAGTTATGACGGCCTGCAAGCTGGACTCCGTGTTGAGAATAAACACGGGTTTACCGTTCTGTTGGCTTACACCTACTCGCATGAAATCGACGAAGTAAGCAGCGACCTCAACGCTATCTCGAACCCGTTTAATGCTGCCTATGACCGAGGTGCAGGTACGCTCGATCAAAGGCATATCTTTAACGCTAGCTACATCTACAGCCTGCCTTTCTTCAAGAGTAATGGCAGCTACCTGGAGCGCAGTGCTCTCGGTGGATGGGAGATATCCGGAATCACTGCTATCCACACCGGAGCTCCGCAATACATTACTTATGGCGGTCAGGACACACTCGGTCTGGGCGGCGGCACTACGAACCGTCCTAACCTCATCGCACCAGTCCGCTATCCCAAAACTCGCCTTGCCTGGTTCACAAAAGGTTCGTTTGGTGCGCCTACAGCTCCATGGATCGGCGGCGGGACAGATGCGAATGCAGGTTTTGGCAATGCCGGCAAGGATGCTGTACGGGCGCCTGGTCTGCAGAACTGGAACCTGTCGGTCTTCAAAACCTTCCCGCTTGCCAAGGAAGGCGCCGGACTGGAAGTACGTATAGAATCCTTCAACGTCTTCAACCACACGCAATTCAACGGGATCGATGCCAACACTGCCGACGGCAACTTTGGCCAGGTCACCACAGCCTATGATCCTCGCACCCTGCAGCTGGGAGCGAAGGTTCACTTCTAACCAAGAATAAGGAAAAGGGCGCCGGGGTGAGTTAGCCCTGGCGCCCTTTTTTATGACAGATCGTTCAGCTACTTCGAATTCTTCTGCCTCGGCAAGGGCGAGCTTACCAATCCACGCCCCTCGGTCACCGTAGCTAGTTGATTACAGACGACTGCCGGGAACTTCTCGACCAGTCCGCTTGTCCAATGCACCTCAAGATCAGCGTGCTTGCCTGGACCCAGGCCAAAATGCAGACGGCGATCGTTGACCGAGTAGAAGCTGGATTGTGCCATCACAGCCTGTGCCTGGAGCTTCCCGCCGTACTTTGCGATTACTGTAGATCCAATAGCGCTGCGGTTGGACTTAGTTCCAACCAGGAGCACCTTTAGCCAGTTACCTTCCCCGGTCACGTCATTTCTAAGCAGGGAAGGTGGTTCATTCAAATTGATGACCACCATATCGACATCACCGTCGTTGTCGAAATCACCGAAGGCGCAGCCACGGCTGCAATGTGCAGCAGAAATTCCAGGCCCGGCTACATCCAGCAGCTCTTCGAACTTACCCGAGCCAAGATTACGGAAGATGAAACGCGGGGTTTTCAGAGGATAGTCAGGAAACAGTGCTTCTACTTCGGGATAGACAGAGCCGGTCACGACTGCCAGGTCAGGCCAGCCATTATTATCGAAGTCAGCAAAGCCGGCACCCCAGCAGGTATAACGCGTCTCCACGCCGAAGCCAGCAGGGATAGTGACATCCGTAAAATTGCCGCTGCCGTCATTGCGATAAAGCACGTTCGTGTCGTCCGAAAAATGGGTTTTAAATATATCCAGTTTGCCGTCAAGGTTGTAGTCGCCGACTGCGACGCCCATGCCGGCCTGCTCCGCCCCATCGGCACTGAAGGCGATGCCTCGCTCAGCGCCTTCTTCGGAAAAAGTGGAGTTATGGCGATTGCGCAGATAAAGGCTTGGCGTGGAGTCTGAAGCAACGTAGATGTCCGTCCACCCCTCACCGCTATAGTCCGCAGCCACGCTGGTCATGGAATAAGTCCGTTGCGTCTTTGCTATTCCGGTCGGCTGAGATACATCGCGGAAGGTGCCATCGCCCTGATTCCGGTAAAGATAATTGCGTGGTGTTGGCAGGCCGCGCGGCCCGCAGTTGACTGGAACTCCCTTGAAATTGCAGTAGGGATTGGCACCTGGTTTCGGAATCTGGTCGAGATGTAGGTCAACATAGCTCGCAACAAACAAGTCGAGGTGGCCATCCCGGTCATAATCGAGAAAAGTGCAGCCCGAACCCCAACGAGCGCTGCCTTCGTATAGGAGGCCAGCCTCCTTAGTTACGTCACTGAACGTCCCGTTGCCATTGTTGCGGTAGAGAACATTTTGTCCGTAATAGGTGACAAAGATATCGTCAAAACCATCGTTGTTGTAGTCGCCGACAGTAACGCCGCTTGCCCATCCAGTGCGTACGAGGCCCGCTTGCTCGGTAACATCGGTAAACGTGCCATCGCGATTGTTCTTGTAGAGGCGATTGGTGGCATCCGCAATGGGATCCTCTACGCGAGTGCCGCATGGCACAAATATGTCGAGCCAGCCGTCGTTGTCGTAATCCAGAAAAGCGACACCGCAACCAACCGTTTCGACGATATAGCTCTTGTGCGTGACTCCTCCGTAGATGACCGGATGAATAAGGCCTGCCTGCAGACCGATATCGGTGAAACTGGAAGGGAATGGAAGCCCCGAGGGCTTGCCTCTCGGCGCAGGCTTCAGGTTGCGGGTCGTGACGCCCTGCGCAAACGCCATTGTCGTAGCCGTGGAGAGCCAGAGAAATTCCCGCCGTGAACGACCAACTGATTTTTTGTCAGCCATAGTTAGTGTGCTCCGGTTCCTGAACTGCCCGAAATCTTTTGGATGAGCGAATCGTCTGTCTTGCTATGCAATTCCCTGGTTCGGGCGAATTCGCTGGCAGCTTTCTGTTTTTGTCCGGAGACTGAGTAGAGACGTGCGAGGCGATAGTGGGCATCCGGCTGGGAAGGATCCAACTTTACAGCATGCTCAAACGCGGCGATCGCGTCTCCATTTTTATTTTCGGAAGCGTAGATTGTTCCCAGATCCAGGTAAGCGACGCGCAAATCATTCTGTAGTGTCAGGGCTTTCTGAAGGTTTCGCTTCGCTGTCTCGCTGTCATTCGAGCGGAGTGCTATATCGCCCAGATAAAGGTACGCCTGCGCATATCCGGGATTGTTTTTTACTTCAAGCTGCAGTTCGGGAACTGCCTTGTCGTACTCACCCTTTTTAAAGTAAAGATAGCCAAGCTCAAAGTGAAGTACAGGCTCGTTCGGAGATACCGTTGCGGCGGTTTGCAACTCCTCTATCGCATCGGATGTCTTATCCATTCCGTCGAGTGCTTCGGCCAGCAGCATGTGAGCCTGTACAGCCTCGGGGTTTGTGGAAATGATGCTTTGGAACGCCTCCATGGCGCAGTCATACTTCTTGCTCCAGAGGCAGCTTTGTGCAACAGCATTGCGTAATTCAAGATTGGATGGATCATTACGGCTGGCAGCCTGGAGATAGGGCGAGGCGGCAGCGTAATTTCGTAGCCCGTAGTAGCTCATCCCTAAAAGCACGTCCGAACGCTTGTCATTCGGTTCCATCGCGGCGACAGCCTTAAAGGCAGGGATGGCCTGGTCGAAGCGACCTTGCTTAAACTCCAGCACGCCGAGGTTATAAGCCACTTCAGGCTGATGTGGATCAAGGGCAAGAGCGGTCCGATATTGGGCGGCTGCCTCTTTTAGCTCCCCCTGCTGTGAGAGTGATACAGCAAGATTGGCATGAACCCGCGCATTTTTTGGATGACTGGCTGCCAGTTGTCGCCAAAGGGCTTCGGCATCGTGAAATCTGCCCGCCTGCATCAGTGCGGAAGCTTGCGCTGCGATGTTTTCCTGCGTGACAAAGGGAAGCGCAGTGCAGCTCCAAAGCAGCATTGCCACAAGCTTTAGCGACCATTTGATAGGTGTCTGCAACACCACCCTAGTAGACCACTTTCATCAGCAGAGAGCACCCTGGATTGTTGATGATTTCCGTAGTCTCGGGGCGGTTATGAATGAAGAAGAGTTGCCGATGTACGCTAGTCCGCCGGGCTGTGAGTTGTGCCCGGTGGGCCTATGCTCATACGGCGTTGAGCTGATGCTAAACTCCGGAAGTGGAACACGGTCAGGGCATGTGCGGCGACAACAGGTCGGAGAACTCCCGCAGCATGTTTCGAGCAAGGCATGGTCGCCAGGCGAGGACAGTTTCTGTCGGGATTGTGATCCTTTGCTGCCTGTTGTACGTGGTGCGAGGCTACTACGATCAGCGGGTGACTTTGCAATCTCTCGACTTTAAGACGGTGTATGGCGGAGCAAGGTGCCTGCTGCATGGATGCGATCCGTACGACTCAAGCCAGATCTTTAAGGAATACGCGGATGCCGGGGGACCAACGGATGACATGCGTCCATTCCGCCCGCATGAAGCCATTTATTTTCCCTCGGCCCTGAGTTTATTTACGCCCTTTGCGCTGCTTCCCTGGGAGCCAGCGCATCTTGTCTGGCTTGCTGTCAGCACTTCCAGCTTTGTGGTTGGCGTGTTGCTCATTTTCGATCTGTGTGTTGACAGCTTGTCGCTGCTGACTGCGTTGATACTTGGCTGCTTTGTACTTACAAGTACAACGCTTATTATGCTGGCACAGCCCGCGCAACTCACTATAGGCTTAGCTGCAATCGCAGTCTGGTGCCTGTTGCGCGACCGATATACTCACCTTGGAGTCATTTGTTTTGCACTCAGCCTGACACTCAAACCCCATGTCACTGGTCTTATGTGGCTTTATTTTGTTGTACGTGACCAGCCCTCCCGAAAGAGTGCGTGGAAAATCATGCTGACGACCCTGGTATTTTGCCTGCCTGGCATCATCTGGGCAAGCATGATGCCTGCGTCGGCACGCTGGCTGAGGGAGATCCCGGCAAACATCAAAGGCATTACGGCGCATGGCCTTGTAGGGGATCCCGGTCCAGCAAACGATGCTGCATCCTCGATTGGCGGCCTTCATCCACTTCTAAGTCTCTTCCGGGATAATCCGGCCTTCTACAATCGAGCAGCTATAGTGATAGGAATCGTTCTTCTCGCTCTCTGGATCGTACCTGTATTGCGCATGCGAAGCGGCAGCGCACGGGACTATCTTGGACTTGCCTCAGTGGCATGTATTTCCTTATTGCCCGTCTATCATCGTGAGTACGACACCAGGATTCTGCTGCTGACTTTTCCTGCATTCGCGTATTTACTTGGTCGCGGTCGGTGGTGCCAGATCACCACGACTGTCATTACCGTTTCGACCATCATTCTGATCACTCATAACTGGATCAACTTCGCCACTATTCACATTCTTCCGCATATCACCAAGGTGAATGGACAGTTGAGCACAGGCCAGACGATCCTTTGGCTGCGTCCTGTACCAGTATTTACGTTGTTGCTGACACTCTATTATCTCTGCACTCTTTACTCGGCCTGGCAGCAGCAACTGTCTAATCCGCCGTCAGGTATCTGGCAAGGCAGGAGAGACGAGAGCGGATGATTGCGGGGACCGGAACGGTTCAGAGACAGTCTTTGGCGAAGCAACTGCAGCACAGACTAACTATGACTGAGACAATGGGACGGCCTGCCGATCGAATCAATCAAACATCGACTATGGATCGGCGATGGAGTATCAGCATCACGCTGGTGTTCTCGCTGCTCTTTCTGTTAAATCTCGCTCACCACCAGATGTGGCGGGATGAATTGAACGTGTGGGGCATTGTTCGAGCGAGTCCGACTCTCTCGCGGCTCGCCTACAACATTCATTACGAGGGGCATCCGGGTCTCTGGTATTACCTGGTGTGGTTTGCTGCGCGTCTTTCGCCGCATGCTTGGGCAATGAAGCTGGTTGAAGCAGCGATCGGCGTAGGTATCTGCTGCTTTATTGGTATCTCTTCTCCATGGAGTCGTCTGGAAAAGATATTCGTTTTGATGAGCTACTATGTCTTCTTCGAATACACCGTACTCAGCCGAACCTACGGTCTGTGCCTGCTCATCGCGCTGGCGTACATCTATCTGCGCGGCACTAAGCCCATGGCTGTAGTTCGCTGTTCGATATTGCTTGGGATGCTAGCCAACACCGATATCATCGGCGTTATTTTGTCTGGTTCTCTGCTCTTCGAATATGCCTTGTACCTTTTTCGCACCCCAGGTATGAAAAGCAGGGTTGTATGGAAGAAGGTAGCTGTACTCAGCCTGACTTATGCAGCCTTTCTGTTAGCCGCCTATCTCACACTGCGTCCCGCACAGGATATAAGCTGGGTTACGACAGGAAAGGTTGGGGCGTCGATCAAAGATATGCACCGGCTGCTGATCGCTGTGATCAGCAACCTGGGTCTGCCGTGGTTTCCGTTCAGTCTGCACTTTCCTCACAAGTTCTGGAATCCGAATGTCCTGCTGCATCCAGCGATTTTCGAGCTGGTCAGCGTGGCGGTTGCCGCAGCGCTAACGGCCATCTTCAAAGACACACCGCGGCTGCTGGTTCTAGTTGGGGTCGCTCTGATCGGATCCATTCTTTTCGCGCATGTCGTCTACCTGGGATACATGCGCCATTTCGGGGTGGTATTTGTCGCATTTCTTCTGGCGTACTGGCTCATGCGGACGACTGACAACAGAGTGTCTTACGTGGCGCTGTGCTTGTTAGCTATCAACGCACTCGGCGGCGTGGAGGCTACCGCCGGATCGTGGATGCATCCATTTTCAAACTCGAAAAATACCGCACAGTGGATTGTCCAGCAGCATTTGCAAGACCTGCCCCTGGCGGGCTTCCCGGACTTTTCGACTGTTGGAGTTGCCGAACAACTCGGCAAGCCGATCTATTTTCCGCAATGCAACTGCATCGATACGTTCATGAAATTCTCAAGCCGGAGGGATGATGTGGCGGATGCACACCTTACACATCACTTAATGCTCGCCGATGCTGACATAAACACGACCCATTATCTTCTCGTATTGGATGTGCCACTTACGTCCGAGCAGTTAAGAGACTTAGACGCAGATCATCAGAATGTAACACTATTACGGGCGTTCACCGGCGCTGAAGAGGCTCACGAAGACTTCTTCCTTTACGACGTAAAGAAGTCTTCATGAGGTGCCTTTTAGGCAAGCGCACGATTTAGAGCGAAAGTGTTTTTAGATGTTCGCGAAGAGCGGGTCCGACGTCACTTCTTTTCAGGGCAAAGTCGACAGTGGCTTTCAACATTCCGCTCTTATCGCCGGCGTCATAGCGTGTGCCTTCGAAGTTGAAGCCAAAGACCTTTTCATGCTGCAGCAGGTCCTTGATTCCATCGGTAAGCTGTAACTCGCCTCCCGCACCAGGTGTAATTTTCTCGAGCAGCTCAAAGACTCGCGGAGTCAGAACATAGCGGCCGATAATGGCATTTTTCGAGGGAGCATCAGGCTCTTTCGGCTTCTCCACCATGCCTCGCACGGCAAAGAGGCGCGGATCTTCTATAACGATCTCTCCATCCAGCACGCCATAGGAGGAGATAGCAGGACCTTCGACTATCTGCGTCGCGAGGATTGAAGCTTGTGTCTGGTCGAAGGCTTCAATCATCTGCTGCAGGCACGGCTTCTTTGCATCAATGATGTCATCCGGAAGTACTACTGCGAATGGTTCATCCCCGATCAGGTCGCGGGCCATCAGTACGGCATGCCCCAGACCCCGTGCTTCTTTCTGCCGAACATAGGATATGTTGGCCATGCCGGATACTTTGCGACTGAGTGCCAGCAGCTCTTTCTTTCCCTTGGCTTCCAGGTTTGCATCCAGCTCAAAGCTGATATCGAAGTGGTCTTCAATCGCGGACTTGCCGCGACCCGTCACGATGATGATGTGGTCGCACCCCGCTGCCAGGGCCTCTTCCACGCCATATTGAATTAATGGCTTATCAACCAGGGAGAGCATTTCTTTAGGTACAGCTTTTGTCGCGGGAAGAAAACGTGTGCCCAACCCGGCTGCCGGGAATACTGCCTTGCGTACCTTCTTCTGCATCGAGGTCACTCGCCTTGGAAAATTGCTATCTGTCTCTTAATGCTTAAAGCTACAGTGTTGGCGACTGATCGCCAAGCATTGCTTCACGAACAATCCTGATAGGTACGCCGCCCTGCCGCATAAAATTATCATGAAATGTTTTGAGCGAGAAGGCCGCGCCTTGCTTCTTCTGGAGATCGCTTCTTAGCTTCAGAATCTCTAGCTTGCCCAGTGTGTAGTACAGATAGGTCGGATCAGAAGTGCCCCGCTTGGTCTCGACCTCTCCAACTTCCTTCGCCTGGTAACCTTCTTTCACAAAGAAATCGATCGCCTGATCCATCGTCATCTTGCCCGTATGCATTTGGATGCCAACAACGAAGCGTGCGTCGCGGAGCAGTGCATCCTGCAGCTGGCCGAGGCGGATCATTTTAGACTCGCGCTCGGTTTTGGCTGCTGCGCCGGGGGCAGCAAAGCCCTCATCCAGCATCATCTGCTCGCAATAGTGTGCCCAACCTTCTACATTACTCGAGGCAAATAGCAATTTTCGCGTCTTGCTGGGTGCCCGCGGTATCCATAAAAACTGGACATAGTGGCCGGGATAGGCTTCGTGTACGGATGTGCTGATGATTGTCCCGATGTTGAAGCTGTGCATGTAACTATTCGTCCGCGCAGCGTCCCATGCACTATCCGGGAGTGTCACGTTAAAGTAGGCCTGGGTTGCCCTCGTTTCGTAGGCCCCCGGTGTATCCATGGAAGCAAAGGTGGTGGCGCGCTCAAATGGCGGAGTTTCTTCAAGGATGGGGCGGATATCTGACGGAACAGTAATGATCTGCTTTGCGCGGAGGAATGAAACGAGTCCGTTGAATGTTTGACGAAAAGTTTGCAACAGTTGGTCAGGCTGGGGATGGTCATTGCCGAGTTCATCCAGTACCTGCAGCGGCGTTTTATTCGGATCGACTTCATGAGCGATACGCACGAAGTCAGCCTGATTCTTATGCAGGTCGCCGTAGGCAACCTGTAGTAACTGATCCAGTGGTGTGTCGACCATCTCATCGTAAGCGAGTTTTTTTCTGAAGCTGTCGGCACCGATCCGGAAGTTGCCGTTCGATTTTGGGAGAAGGTCACTGCGCAGCCATTGCTGATATTGCTGAAGAGACTCAATCACGGCAGCGTTCGATGCGGCGAAGTCCTTCTTAAGACTTGCGTCTGTGGCCTTCGCGAACGCTTCCGGCACGTCTTTTTGATAGAAGCGGATGACGCCCGGAAGTTGCTGAAGCGCTATTTCGGTGTAGACCTTTGGAGGATTCTGCAGATTCATGCGAGCTGCTGCGAGGGTCGCAGGTATCTGCTTCTCTCTTGCGATGGTCGACCGGAGGCGCTCATCCGGCGATGCGAAGGTGCGCTCCATCAGGGTAAAGACGCTGCTGGTCACGCTGCTTGAATAGTAGTCCGGGTTTTTCTGCCAGGGCTTGATCGTCTCAAGCGTTAACAAGGTGGACCGGATGTTGCCGAGAATCATTTCCCGATCGCCGCGTGTCGTTGTATCGAGTGAAGATGGCGAAACCTGCTCGACGCGCGGCAGAAAGGCGTGCAGCGCTGCTGCCTGACGTTCCAGACCGGCGCGCGAAAGGTCTTCGAGTTTTGTGTCGTACTGGTGAAATCCGGCGCTTGTGGCCTGGGTAGGTTGGAATGGGAAGTAGACAGTATTGAAGTAATCGTCAGCCAGCTGTGCGAATTGCTTGTTTTGGCCAGCCACAGCAGCCGGGGCGGTGGATGCATTCAGCAGCACGATCGACGCGATCGTCAACGCGCCCATTACCTGTTTCGTTCTCGTCACTGGCTTCTTTCTCCGATTTAAGACTCTATTTCCTGGTATCAATCCGGCTCATCGCGTTGCCATTTCGACCAGGGCCAGCTTATCCAACAAAGCGTGCACTTCACTGATGATGGCGACCGGCGTAACTGCTGCGAGCGGGAAACGTAAAACTCCCTGCGGGGTAAATTGTGCGCCCTTCTTTGCATTTTTGGCCACCAGCTGCATCAGTCGGCCCGGATCGATCTGGGCTTTATCCGTGAAGCGAAGATGCAGTTGATCCCGTTTGCGATCAACCTGCGCCACGCCCAGCCGTTCGCAGGTAAGCCGCAGAATCGCCGCATTCAGCAGATGCTGCACGCTCTCCGGCAGCTGGCCATAGCGATCTTCCAGCTCTGCGCGCACATCCGCGATGGTTGCTTCATCCTGGGCGCCTGCGATTTTCTTGTAGATGCGCAGCCGCTGATTTTCTTCAGGTATGTACGCCTCATCCACGCGCAGGCTGATACCCAGATTCAACTGCGTCGTCGGTTTGTCGGAGACGTCATCGCCTTTCAGCTCGCTGACTGCCTGCTCCAGCATGCTGGTGTACATCTCAAAGCCGATGGCCTCGATGTGCCCGCTCTGCTGGCCGCCCAGCATGTTGCCGGCGCCGCGCAGCTCCAGGTCGAGAGCTGCAATTTTGAAGCCGGCGCCAAGGTCGGAAAATTCTTTCAATGCTGCCAGCCTGCGCCGCGCAATGTCGGTCAATTCCTGCTCGGGCGGAATGAGCAGGTAGGCGTAGGCTCGGCGGTTCGAACGGCCAACGCGCCCGCGTAACTGGTACAGCTCGGACAATCCGTGTCGATCCGCACGATTGATGATGATGGTATTGGCGAGCGGAATGTCGAGGCCATTCTCAACAATCGTCGTCGCAACAAACACGTCGTATTCACGATTCATGAAGGCGAAGAGCACACGCTCCAGCTCGGTCTCGCTCAGTTGTCCATGGCCTACGCCCACCCGGGCAGTCGGCACCATGTCCTGAATCTTGGCGGCCAGTTCGTAGATCGTTTCCACGCGGTTATGTACAAAATACGTCTGGCCGCCGCGTTCAAGCTCGACTTCAATTGCCGAGCGGATCAGTTTGTCATCGTACTTTGCCACCACTGTCTGGATCGCCATGCGGTCCTTGGGTGGCGTCTCGATGACGCTCATGTCGCGAAGGCCCACCAGGGACATGTGGAGCGTTCGCGGGATGGGCGTTGCTGACATGGAGAGAACATCCAAGGCAGCGCGTAACTGCTTGAGCCGCTCCTTGTGCCGGACACCGAACCGCTGCTCTTCGTCCACAACCAGCAAGCCAAGGTCAGCGAATTTCAGGTCCTTGGAAAGCAGGCGGTGCGTGCCGATCAAGATGTCGATCTTGCCTGCTTCCACGCGCTCCAGGATGTCTTTCTGTTCTTTCGCGGTGCGGAAGCGCGAGATGAGATCGATATGGATCGGGAATTGCGAGAAGCGCTTTTTAAAGGTCTCGAAATGCTGAAAACTCAGGACTGTCGTCGGCGTTAATACGGCTACCTGTTTGCCATCCTGTACTGCCTTGAATGCAGCGCGCATCGCAACTTCCGTCTTGCCGTAGCCCACATCGCCGCACAGCAGCCGGTCCATCGGCATGGTCGATTCCATGTCGGCCTTGATGTCGGCGATTGCAGAAAGCTGATCGTCCGTCTCGTTATAGTCGAATGAATCTTCAAACTCTTTCTGGAATTCGTTGTCGGGTGTGAAGGCGAATCCCTGCGCCGCCTTTCGCTGCGCGTAGAGCTTCAGCAGTTCGTCCGCCATGTCCTGCATGGCTTTCTTGACGCGCGCCTTGGTCTTGGCCCAGCTCTGTCCGCCAAGGCGGTTGAGAATCGGCGCCGGACCTGCATCGGTCGACCGGTATTTCTGAATCAGGTCAAGCCGGGTCAGTGGTACGTAGAGTTTCGCGTTGTCGGCAAACTCCAGCACCATGAACTCGACACGCAGGCCGTCCTGCTCGATTTCCTTCAGGCCAAGATAGCGTCCGATGCCGTTTTCAACGTGCACGACGTAGTCGCCGACAGCGAGGTCGCGAAAGTCGGAAACAAACGCGGCCGTCTTTGACTTGCGGACGACAGGGCGAGCGGCAACATCCGCTTCGTCGTTCAGATCGTTGGCGCCAATCAGTACCAGCCGCGCATCGGGCAGGCTTACGCCATTAGCGATTGCCGTACGCACCAGCAGCGGCGTACGAAGATCTCCTGCGAGGTAGCTCGATTCGTCGAAGATGTTTTCACTGCCGCCCTGCTGGGTGCGGCTTCCGAGGCGGTAGGCGAGTCCGTACTCACGCAGCAGGTTGGCGAGCCGCTCGACTTCGCCCTGGTTCGGCGCGGCGATCATCACGCGTTGATCCTGTGCGGCCAGGGTCTTCAGCGCCTCGACGAAGGCCGGGATCTGCCCATGAAAGCGCATGGTGGGCCGCGTCGAGAACTCGACTTCATCGAGCGCCATGGAATCCTGTTCGAGCACGTCTACTGCGCCCAGCTGATCGATATCGAGACCCGGCAGCGATCCAACTTTCGGCAGCAGGTCCCAGGGCGGAAGGTACAGGTCAGCCGGTGCAATCAGGGAGCCGATGCCGGACCGGTCGTGACGTTGCTCGACCTTGTTCCACCAGCGCTCGGCCTGGTTTTTCAGCATGCCTGGCTCTTCCACAAATACCTGCACGCTTCTGGCCTGATTGCCAAACAAATCGAAGAGTGTACCGGTCGCGCCAGCCACGGGCACGAAAAATTCCCATCCAGGAAACACCGAAACTCCACCCGCGGCAACTGCTGCCGAGATCGCGGCGGGTTCCTCGTCCGAGGCCGCTCTCCGGCTGCCGCTCAGCCGGGTGTGTACTGCGGCAAGCAGGCGTTCAGAGACCGGCGTTTCGGTCAGCGGCAGCAGCAACGCTTCATCGAGCGGGGAAGACGATCGCTGCGAGTCCGGCTCGAATTTCCGGATCGATTCGATCTCATCACCGAAGAAATCGAAGCGGACCGGTCGATCCATTTCCGGCGAATAGACGTCAAGAATGCCACCGCGCCGCGTGAACTGGCCGGGCATTTCAACGATGTCCATCTGGGTGTAGCCGATACTCTGCAGGTGCGAAGTCAGCAGGTCAAGATCGACCTCTTCGCCGCGCCGCAGCACCTGTGCCAGCCCCGCGTAGTAGGCACGATCGAAGAGCCGCATACTGGCGGCTTCAATCGGCGCAATCACGATCGACACGCGGCCGGTAGCAATCTTCCAGAGGACCGAAGCACGCTGTTCCTGGATGTCCGGATGCGGCGACATGCTTTCAAATGGCAGCACATCATGCGCGGGGAGACGCACCACCCGCTTTGGCTCGATTGCGCCGGTCAGTTCCGACGTAGCCCGCAGCAGCTGTTCAAGCCCTTCGGCGGCCTTATTGTCTGCGACAAGAATAATGACCGGCGAGTTAGCTGCGCGCGCAAAGAAAGGGAGGTAAAGAGCCCGTGCCGTGACCGTAAGGCCGGACACACGTCTGCGCGCGGAACGCAGGGCCAGGTGCCTGCGCACACGTTCAAAACTGGGAGACTGCTCCAGGCCCGCCAGCGCCTCGCGGACAAAAGGGAGAATCATGCATCTTCGAGTTTACAGGCGAATGGCAGACTGGCATCCCGAAAGGCCAATTCTGGCTTTCACGGCCACCGCTCCTTCATTCCAGGCCTGGTCGGGCTTGGATCATGCCCAAAGGCCTACCACCAGGGCGCGGGCGTCGAAGTCCAGTAACTGCCTGCTGCCCACTGCAGCCGAAAGGGTACACGCTTGCCGCGCCGGTGCAATTCTTCTGCAATCGCTGCGCAGAGCCGCTTGATCGGAGTCATGAAAGTTCTGCGATCATCGATGGAAAAATGGTGCAGGTTCACATCTCCGCAAAAGCGACCGAGCATGCTGGATGAGCCTTCAAGGAAATGCACAGCAGTGAAGCCGCGCTGGATGAAGTCCTCAATCAGGTAGCCTCGCAGCACGATCGACAGGCTCATTCTGCGCAGTTCTTCATTTTCATTATTCAATTGCGTGAGGATATGAAGATGCGTGCCTCGCGTGAAACCGACGATGACGGAAACGATCTCACCTTCACTGCTGCGAAGCGCCACAGCCACACGGTTGCCGAAACTCTCGATATAGCGCTGGTCGCGCGCCTTGCGTTCGGCATTGTTGGGGTAGTCGGAAAGCTTGTTGAGCGAGTCGATCGAAGCTTGTAGTTCCTCCGGTGAGAGAGCACCAATATACGTAAAGCCAGCCGCCTCTGCCTTGCGCCGGTAGTAGCGCAAATTGCGTCGAGTATGCGAACCGAGACCAGCCAGAAATTGATCATAGTCCGGTTCGAGGGTCAGCCAATCCCCGTCGGTTCGAGGATCCGCAAGCATCTTGATATGCGCCTGGGGACGGCCAATTTCCACTCGCGGACTGCCGTCCGAACACCACGGTGTCCAGTCGAGACGCAGCGCATGCAATCCATGATCGAGGAGCAGGTTGATGGCCGCAGCGAGGATCTCATTCTCACGCGCGGGGGCACACAGCAACAGGCCGCGTCCCATGCCGTCGCCGCCAAAGGCATAGCCTGTACATAACCGCCAAAAACGTACTTCGTAGGTGTAGACGAGTCCGACCAGTGTCCCACCTTCATAGCAGGCGACGACACGAGGTTCTGCGCGATCATAAAGCCGAGGCAGAAAGTATTCCGGCATGTATGTGGCGTCGGGAAGATCGATCACCTCTGCCATCAATGCTGCGGCCGGGCCGCTGAGCGCAGCCACTTGACTGCGATTCCGAAGAAGAACCAGTTCCATCGTTTGAAGTATTCTCGGGATCGTCGTGCGTGAGGGACTTAATTCTTCCGCTCACGATCATAAAGGAATGTCAATGTGCATTGCCGGGCAATCGACCTGCCGTGGCGCGACGTTTCCAGGTGATGCCATGCGTGAGTAAACATCACGCTGCGTTTGCATGTTCCCTTGCATGCAAGGGAAAGCACGTCGAGCTCTGCTGCTGAGTCTGTTCTACCTGCCTGCCCAACTCCTCTTCCTCTGCACTAGAATCTTGCTTATGCCTGTCAGCAGCAGCCTCGCCCCGGAAATCCTTGCTAAATACGAGCCGGTCATTGGCCTGGAAGTACATGTCCAGCTGCTCACGACCACTAAAGCATTCTGCGGCTGCTCCACACACTTTGGCAGTGCTCCGAATACCCAGGTCTGTCCAGTCTGCCTCGGACTTCCTGGCGCCCTGCCTGTGCTGAATCAGCGCGCGGTCGAGTTTGCCGTTCTTGCCGCAACGGCCATCGGGTGCCAGATTCGCGAGCATTCTGTCTTTGCGCGCAAAAATTACTTTTATCCGGACTCGCCCAAAGGCTACCAGATTTCGCAGTTTGATAAGCCGATCGCTGAAGAGGGCTATATCGACGTTCCTTCCGGCGGCACGAAACGGCGCATTGGCGTCACCCGTCTGCATCTTGAAGAAGATGCGGGCAAGAGCATCCACGATGGCTTCGCGGATTCTTCGGTTCGTACCTATGTTGATCTGAATCGATGCGGCACACCATTGGTTGAGATTGTGAGCGAGCCGGATATTCGCAGCGCCGAGGAAGCTTTTGAATACCTCACGCGCCTCAAGGAGATTCTGCTGTATACGGGCGTCAGCGACTGCAATATGGAAGAAGGATCGCTGCGTTGTGACGCCAACGTAAGCGTGCGGCTGCGCGGGCAGGAAAAGTTCGGCACGAAGGCCGAGGTTAAGAATGTAAACAGCTTCCGCTACATTCGCTCGGCTATTGAATATGAGATTGAGCGGCAGGTCGAGGTGCTGGAGCAAGGCGGACGTGTCATCCAGGAGACTCGCTTGTGGAACGCTGGAGAGGGCCGGACCTATTCCATGCGCTCAAAAGAGCAGGCGCATGACTACCGCTATTTTCCTGAACCGGACCTGCCGCCACTCGTCGTTTCTTCAGACTGGCAGGCTGCTATCATCGCCGCCCTTCCGGAACTTCCGGAAGCCCGTCGTGCTCGCATGGTAGCCGAATATGAAATAACCGCGCAGGATGCCGCCACCATCACGGCGACGCGTGAATTCGCCGATCGATTCGAAGCCGCTGCCCGGCAGGTAAAGAGTCCCAAGCGTCTTGCCAACCTGGTACAGAGCGAATGGATGGGAAGGCTCAACGCGCTGGGCCTGACCATTGAAGAGTCGCCTGTGACGATGGAGGGCATCATGCTTGCCGCTGATCTTGCGGAAAAGGGCGAGCTCTCAAGTAAGCAGCTGAAGGGACTTTTCGATATAGCTTTTGAGAAGAAGGAAGATTTCAGCACTGTCTACGACCGCGAAAAACCGCAGCAGCTGAGTGATCCATCGGCGATTGAAAAGCTGATTGACGATGCGATTGCAGCGAACCCAAAGCAGGTTGAGCAGTATCGGGCCGGTAAGAAGACCGTAGCCGCATTCTTTGTCGGCCAGGTTATGCGTGCCTCGAAGGGGCAGGCCAACCCTGCGCTGCTGAACGAACTCGTAACCAGGAAACTGGATGCCTGATGCGACTCAGGCGGCCCGAGCCCGTATACGCGAGTAGCCAATCGCCAACGCACTCGTTGCGGCAGCGGCTGCGATAAATCCGGCAGCAACCGCCAGCACCCTGGGATAGCCGAGTGCAGCCGCATTGGTGAAGGAATAGGGATACCAATGGGTTGCGGCGCCGATGGCCAGCAACAGCGCAAAGTACAGCAGCGGCCAGATCAAAAAGGTCAGGACGTGGCGCCACGGCAGGTCCGCTTTCTGCGCAGCGAGAATCCACCAGCCTGCGAACAACACCGGCGCCACGTCATGCAGCAGCGTATTGGCCACGCGCATCAGTCCTGTGAAATCGAAGAGATGCCGGAGCAACAGCGAGTAGCCCAGCCCCACAACCGCCATATAGACAGTCGTTGCGGCTTCCAGTGCAGGTTTACGCCAACCGCGTTTGGAAGCTGCGCCCGTCGCGACAATCGCTGCCTGCAGATTGGTGAGAACGGTGAAGTAGCAGAAAAACTGTGCGATGGCCGGTAGTAATTTCGCCCGGCCGTCGTGCACCCCGCGCAGCATCAGGTAGAACTGCAAAGCGAGAGCCGCCCAGATGATTACTGCGATGACGGCAGGCGGTATTCGTAAGGCTCGTCGCAGCTGCGTCCCTCCGGTTTGTTTTAGAACCGTCGCTTATCGACGCACAGTAAGTTTCGGATACCAGGTCAGCTGGACGCTTCCGGTAAATTGATTTTGCGGACCTGGCTTGAGGATCGGAATCGTCCATCGTTCATACTGCGCAAAGGCATTCAACTCGACGCCATTCTTCAGACGCACAATCGCCTGGCCGTTGAAATCATTTTGTGTCGTACCGCCGGTAATGAAATCATTTTCGGCCTTGGCATTGCGATAGCCCAGCACCAGGCGTGACTGTGGATTGAGCCAGTACGTCAGCCATGCCTGGCCGCCCTTGCTCTCGCGGCCGATCCAGCTGCCAAAGATGTACCCCTTGTTGGTGTAGTTCTGGTGATAGACCGTCTCCCAGTAAAAATACTGTCCCCTGGAGTTTCGCGGTCCCACATCGGCTGCCGTATTGGCGCCTTCCACACGCAGATCGAGCTTCGGCAGACCGGGAAAATGCGAGAGATAGAGTCCTGGATTTACGGCAGCGTGGCGTGGTGCATCGATCGGCGAAACGTCATCATGCACAATCGAATCCGAGTAGAGCGTGAGCCACTTGCGTACGAACGGCAGCCGGTAGCTGAAGTCAAAGCTTGAGTGCCGCGCGCCCGGATCGTTCCGCGAAAATTTCTCCGCGGGCGTTACATTCTGGAAGCTTGAAAAGCTGTGCCAGAACGAACCGAGGGTCAGTGGCACGTGGCCCTGGCCTGCGAAAACCACGATGCGCGAAAATCCGAATTCGAGATTCGGCGTCGGCTTGAACTGAACTTTTTCCGCGTGGACCCAGGGATCGCGCGGCACCTGCTGCTTCAACTCCCCGAAGATCGCCTCATACCGGAACGGCCCTAGAAATCGCGAGAGCAGGGGAATTTGCAATGGCTCGGTACGATTGATGCGGAGCGCATAGATGGGCTCGGCATTGGTGCTCCAGGCCATCGCGCTGCCTTGATCCGGACCCCACCAGTCTTCACTTTTACCCACAGAGATCGTGTGGTTTGCCAGGTTAAATCCAAGGTTAGCGTCCAGCAAGCGAAAGGCATTCGTAGACGGCACCGGCGTGGGCACAGTCGGCGGATCAATATCGATGGCATCGATGAATTGTTGAACGCCGCTCGAATACGCCGCGCGACCCGGCGCATGCTGTATTTCGCCCCGCACGTCCAGCGTGAATCGCACATATTGCGCATGTGCCTGCACCCCGGTGTACTGGTTGTACCCGCCCTGGTATGGCCTGCCATCATCATTCACAAGCGTCTGGCCAAAGTGGTAGGAGTCGTTCACGGGCGTGCCGCTCATATATTGCTGTCGCGTATAGACTCGGTCCAGCGTTCCCGTAAGATTTTCTCCACCCGGAACGTAGGTCGTCACCTCGCTGCTGAATTCTTTTGCGAGCGAGTTGAAGATATCCAGTGCCTCCTGGTTGCCGGGAGTCTGCGGTGCCGCCTCGATCCTGGCCTGCATGGCTTCCAGCATGCGAAGGCAGCTCTTGCGCGTCCATGGCCTCAATCCCTGGAATGCGGTGTCGGCATAACCCAGCGCCTGAAGCCTGCTGAATGCCGGGTAGATCCAGCTGTCCATGGGAACGTACACTGATCCGGTGACGCTTTCGCTCGTCTCGGGCAGTACATTTGCGGTCTGGGCCGGAAGCCATTGCTGCGTGATACCTAGGGCTGCGAATGTGACCGCCGCCCAGGTCATGAACCTGCGAGCTTGAAGAGCTTTACTGCGGTGAATCTGCAAAATTCCATCCAGCGACAACGCATGGCGCGCGCCTTCTCATTCTAGGGCGTATCCACGATTTTGGCGCGTTGGCTGTGTCCAGAGACGATCCTGGCAGATGTAGGCGGCAGGTGAACAACGCCGCCGAGGTCACCCCTTGAATGCAATCCGGCCCTCACTGATCGTCGTTCGTACCTTGCCCAGCATGGTCCATCCGCTGAATGGTGTGTTCTTCGATTTTGAGCGGCTGTCTGCGGCGTTGAAGGTCCACTCCTGCCGAGGATCGAAGATCATGGCATCGGCAAAGCTGCCCACCGCGAGGGTGCCTCGCCCTTTCAGGTTCAACAGATGTGCCGGTTGTGTACTCATCAGTGCGATCACACGGCCCAGCGACAACTTGTGTTTGCGATGCAGAAAAGTCATCGTCAATCCGAGCGCCGTTTCCAGACCGGTAATGCCGTTCGGTGCCCGCTCGAACTCCTGCTCTTTTTCATGCGCTGCATGCGGCGCATGGTCGGTCGCGATGCAATCAATCGTGCCCTCCAGCAGTCCGGCGATCATTGCTTCGCGGTCCTTCTCCGAGCGCAACGGAGGATTCATCTTGGCATGCGTGTTGTAGTTGCCCACTGCTTCCTCGGTCATCGCAAAATGATGCGGCGTGACTTCGCAGGTCACGTGGAGGCCATTGCGTCTTGCACGGCGAACGTGGTCGAGCGCCGCCGCCGTCGATAGATGTGCGATATGCAGGTGGGCACGGCTGTCTTTCAGGGCCCCCAGCAGTTTGATATCGCGCTCCACCAGCCCCGCCTCGGCTTCAATCGACATACCGCGCAGCCCCAGGCGGAACGCCAGCGCGCCGGCATTCATCGAGCAGCCTCCGGTCAGGCGGGTATCTTCTGCATGCTGGATTACGGGGAGACCGGCGCGCGCTGCGTTCAGCAGCGCATGCCGCATGATTGCTTCGTTCAGAATGGGCTTGCCGTCATCTGTAACAGCCACTGCGCCGGCAGCCTTAAGCGCGCTGAACTCCGTGAGCGTCTCGCCCATACTGCCGCGGGTTGCGGCAGCAATCGGGTAGACCCGTATAGCGGCATTGCGCTCCGGGGCCAGCATCCAGCGCATCGTTTCGACGGAATCATTGACGGGAATCGTATTCGGCATGGCTGCCACGCAGGTAAAGCCACCCGCTGCCGCGGCCGTCGTACCGCTAGCAATGGTCTCCTTGTAGCCCTGGCCCGGCTCACGCAGATGCACGTGGATGTCAATCAGTCCGGGAGCGACCACCAGTCCGGTTGCGTCGATTTCTTCTGCATGCTCGTTCTTCGCGGCAGTCTTCAGCTTGCCCGGCGTCTCGATGCCCATTACACGTCCATCTTTGAACAGCAGGTCACGCTCAGCCTCGATGCCCTGCGATGGATCAATGAGTTTTCCGTTCCGGATCAGCAGTGCCGTCATGCGCGTGCTCCTTTTGCATCCAGCGCCCGCGCTACCAGGGCCATGCGCACAGCCACACCATGCCGCACCTGCTCTGCGATCACAGACTGCGGACCATCGGCCACGTCACTGGTAATTTCCAGTCCGCGGATCATTGGTCCTGGATGCATCACCAGGGCTTCTGCGCCGTGGGCACGCAGGCGGTCTCCGTGCAGCTGGTAGCGGCGCGTATATTCTTCGAGATCAAGATGCAGTCCGGCGATCCGTTCTTTCTGGATACGCAGCATCATCACCACGTTCGACGCCGCCAGTGCGCGGTCCATGTCGCGATCAATACTCACGCCCGGCCCGATCTCTGCAGCGATTTCAGGCAGTAGTTGCGAGGGGCCGCACAGGACGACACGCGCTCCCAGCCGCGGCAGCAGCAGCGCGTTCGAGCGGGCTACACGGCTATGCAGAATGTCGCCGACAATCGCAATTGTCACGCCTTCCAGGGTGTTCTCTGCGATCACGTTTTGCTTCGCGGCAGCCTTGTGGCGGAGAATCGTGCGCAGGTCCAGCAGCGCCTGGGAAGGATGTTCATGCATCCCATCGCCCGCGTTGAGTACCGGCAGCTGCGTCTCCCGAGCCAGCAGCCACGGGGCGCCCGAACTGGAATGCCGCAGGATGATGCATTCCGCTCCCAGGGCCTTCAACGTGATGCCCGTATCCTTCAGCCCTTCGCCTTTTTCAATACTGGATGACAGCGCGCTGATGAGTGCCGTGTCGCAGCCGAGGCTCTTGGCTGCGAGTTCGAAGGATGTACGGGTGCGCGTGCTTGATTCGTAAAACAGCAGCGCAATACGCCGTTTGAAGAACCGTTCTGCTCGCTTGATCGGATTCTCATCTTCGAGCGTACCTGCAAGCTCCAGCACACTGCGAATGTCATCCAGGGACAGGTCGCGAATAGAAAGCAGCGAACGAGGATCCGTAGCAGGAATGCCGTTTGGCTGCGGAGGGAACAGGCCGGGCGGGGTGCTTTTTGATTCGGACGGAGTCACCGGCGACGGTGTTTTTACAGATGCGGGCTCCTGCGCTCCGACTGCTTTCTTCGGGGTCGCCACCAACTCGGGACTGGGCGCAGACGTGGGACGTTCGGTCGCAGGGGACCGTTTAGGCTTCGCGGGCATGTTCTATTCGCAATCCTGGAGTTTATGGTTCTGTGCAGACGCATACAGGTGCGCCGGCCGCCGGGCAACAAAGTTTAGTCAGTGCGCTCGACAAGCATCACTTGCTCTTCGTTATCGATCTCTTTCAGCTTCACTTCGATGATCTCGCGCGAAGTTGTCGGCACGTTGCGTCCGACAAAGGTCGCCTCAATCGGCAATTCGCGATGTCCGCGATCGATCAGCACCAGCAGCTGAACCCGCCGTGGCCGCCCATGATCGAACAATGCGTCCATCGCCGCGCGTATCGTGCGGCCGGTGTAGAGCACATCGTCCACCAGGATAATGTCACGTCCCGCCACGTCAAAGCCGAGGTCACTCACATTCACGATCGGTCGCGTGTCGTGGGTCGTCAGATCGTCACGATAGAAGCGTATATCCAGCACGCCCACGGGTACCGGCCGACGTTCGATGCCGCCGATCAGGGTCGCCAGCCGCTCTGCCAGGGGAACCCCGCGTCGCTTGATGCCAACCAATCCTACATGCTCACTGCCATTATTTTTTTCGACGATCTCGTGAGCCAGGCGAACCAGCGTGCGTTCGATTTCCGACGCCGACATCAGGCGAAGCTTTTCACGCAGCTGGGGACCAGACTCAGGATTCGTTGACATAGGGCTCTCGCCGGATCATACGGGTTTCGCCTTCAAGACGGCAACCAGCCGGGCAACTGTTTTTTCAGGCGAGCCGTCGGACGCGAAAGAGACGTACACCCACATACCCGCCAATTGCGGCAAACAGGAGTGTCATCACTGAGACTGTGACCATGTTCATGAACGACCACGCGGCCCGTCCATCCGGTGTGAGCATGAACTGAAAGAACGACCGCATCTGCGCCTGTGTTTCAGGGGTGGCCTGGAAGACTTTCATGGACTGGCTGATCACCAGTTCGTAATCACTGTCGATGACGTCGCCCTTGTGCATGGCATAACGCTGCACCACGCGCAAAATGCAGGTGACGGCGATCGACACGTACGAAATGATCAGACCTGCGAGGATGCCGATGCGCAGTCCCTGCTTCGCTGTCATCGGTGCCATGGGATATTTCTTCCGGTACAGCAGGATCGCCAGGGATGCCCCGCCCATGACCCAGAGCAGGGAACCCGCCGCGAGCAGAGGCAGCCCGCACAGGATGCCGGCCGGCACAGCCACGATGATCGCTGCGCCGATCGCATCGCGCCATCGCACTTGCCCGGGCCTCATGTTGAGCGACGCGGGTTCCTCAGTCTCGAGCCCGTCCTGCAGGCTGGCATCGAAATTTAACTGCGGCGCGCCGCACGCAGGACAGAAGGCATCCTCACGGGAAACGCTGGTGCCGCAGCGATGGCAGGCCTGCTCCATGATCTTTCCAAGCTATAGGACGACAGGCAGTCCGGGCAAACCAGCCTGCGCCACACGATCTTCGCGTGGCCCAGGACGGTGGCGCCCCGGCACAGGAAATCCTGCGGCTGCTAGTCAGTTTGTTCTTCTGAATGGGCGCTTGGCAGCTCAAGCGAAATGAGCGCGAACCTGGTTTCGCCTGAGTCGGATTTTTTGAGGCCCACGATGTGCTGGCGGTGCTGTGACCCGGCCTTCAACTCATGGTCATTCTCATCGAAGTTGACGCCGCTGTTCTTTGCACTCAAGCTTCCGTGCGAACCACTGGAATGCTCATCGCAACCGAGTCCCTCTTTCGTCACTGCAGGCGTCCCGACAGCCTTCTTGCCGTCGCACTCCACAACATCGCCGAATTTGCCCATGGCCTTGCGGTAAAACGCAAGCACCTTGTCCGGCGAATCAGTTGTCCCAAGGCTCACGACTTTCACACGCATCTGCCACGGGCCAAAGCCCATGTGCAGATCTACCTGGCCGTCGTTACCGTTGTCCTGGTCCTTGGTGAGGACGTGTGAGCCGGGATACTGCGGCAATCCCAGGCTGGCCACATCGATATCCTTCGAGCGCACATTCAGCCCGCCAAGCGGCGTCGAAATTTTCACGTGATCGGACTTGCCGTTGTCGCTGTTCTTATCTGTCTGGATACTGCATGCACTCGTCAGCAGCAGTGGTGCTGCCACAGCCAGGGTCGCTGCACAGCGCCATAGCGGACGGGCTGCGACACTCCTGCTGCGGATCTTCAAATCGCAGGCATGCCGGGAGGAAGCTGGGTTGTCGTGGTTATGCATGAATTGACCTCGGGCTCGAATCTACAACTCTCAGTACGCAGTCGCTGATCGCCACGTTCCCAGAAAGCTACTGCAAATTCCCCGGAATTGACTACGGATATCTTCTCGCTTCCCGTAGGCTCATCTACCGTGCAGCAACCAGACCGGCGGACATGCTCTCCGGTATCAATCATTCATCGTCGCGGCAGCATCTTCTTGCCTCTATATGGGTTCATCAAGGGGCGGGATGCGCAATGCAGCGACTCCCGAGGAGGAAGCATCATGCAGCTTTTGGATACGCACCCTCCCTTTTCAACCGCCTCCCGGATGATGCGCACAGCCGGGGCTGCTTTGAGCGTGATCGTTTCCGTCGCGGCGACTGCCCACGCGCAATATGCGCCGCCGGGCAGCGGAGTCCAGGCACCTTATCAGCAGCAGGGGAACAATCCGTCTGCGCGCGTCGGCCGTCTGGCCGCGCTCGTCAATGGTGTATCCATCGAACCGAACGGCGTCGCGAACTGGAGCCAAGCGGAGCCGAACTATCCCATTGCTACCGGCGACCGCGTCTATACGGACCAGAATGCCCGAGCCGAGATCTCTATCGGTTCGATGGTCGCCCGCATGTCGGGTGCAGCCGATCTGACCATGACTAATCTCAGCGATACGCTCGTTCAGATGGGACTGGCCCAGGGCAGCGTGCACATCCGCATTTATGACATTCCCTATGGCAACCAGGTCGAGATCGATACGCCCAACGGGGCCGTGACGTTGAACCAGCCCGGGGACGTCCGCATCGACGTTCCTGCCCAGGATGGCGCCACCATCGTCAGTGTCGACAGCGGGAACGTGGTCGTTTCCGGTCCCGGTACATCGGAAAATATCCAGCAGGGAACTGCTGTTGAACTCACCGGCACCAATCCCGTGTACCTGTCTGCGGTCCAGTTTCCTGAGCGCGATCATTTTGACAACTGGAGCTACGATCGCGATCGTCACATCCTCAACGCGCGGTCAGCCCAGTACGTCAGTCGTGACATGCCCGGGTTTGACGATCTGGACGATTACGGCCGCTGGCAGCCGGACACAGAATACGGGCCCGTCTGGTACCCCAACAACGTCGAAGCCGGCTATGTGCCTTACCAGAACGGCCACTGGGTCTGGGTCGATCCCTATGGCTGGACGTGGGTAGACGCTGCTCCTTGGGGCTATGCGCCTTTCCACTATGGCCGTTGGGCTTACATCGGCGACCGCTGGGGCTGGATTCCCGGACCGGTCCGGGTCCGTCCCTACTGGGCGCCCGCACTGGTGGCATTTGCCGGCGGCGCCGGGTTCGGCGTGCAGTTCGGCGGAGGCGCCGGTTTTGCCGCCTGGTTTCCGCTTGGCGTGGGGGAGCCGTACGTGCCGTCCTACCATTGCGGTCCGGATTATGTCCGCAACGTCAACGTGACCAATATCAACATCACCAATATCCACAACACGACGATCGTGAACAACTACAACACCTTCGTCTCCAACACGAATAATTACACCAACATCCGCAATGTGACGATGAACTACCAGAATCGCGACCGCGGCTTCACAGCAGTCAACGGCCGCGCTTTCAGCAGCGGACAGATGGTAAGGAACAGTATCGCGCGGATTCCTCCCAACCTGGTCCAGGGAGCCACGGTTATCGCTCATCCCAACCTGCTGCCTACACGGCAGAGTCTTGTGCCGCATCCAGTAATGACCCGCCTGCCTGTCAGCGCGACCCGTCCCACGCTGGTCACGCGCACCGGCCAGGAACAGCAGGCGACCCCAGGTGCGCCGCGGACGGCGGTACCGTACCGTCCCCTGCCACCCGGGCCGCAGCGTGGAAATCCCGTGCAGCCGATCGCCCGGCCAGTTCCGGGAGCACCGACACCGGCACAGCCAGCAGGAGGCCGCCTGCTTCCTCCGCCGGCCCCCGGTATAACTCCAAGGCAGAACACGCCGCCGGCACTGCAGCCTCCGGCGAATCAGCGGCCTTTGCCGCCGCCTGTGGCTCAAAGGCCTCTGCCTCCCCCTGCGGGCCGGCCGGTGGCTGCGCCACTTCAGCCGGCGCCGGTGCGGCAGCCGTTTGCGGGTACGCCGGCGCCCCGACCCTTGATCAACCGCAACGAGACGCCCGCGCCGCAGCCTACTTTCCAGCAGCAGCGTCCCGCCATGCGTACTGATCCCGGGCGTCCGCTGGAGCCACAGCAGCGCGACAATCTGCAGCAGGGAAGACCGGCCGGCCGTCCCATGGATGTCGAGACACTGCCGCACCAGCAGCCAGCTCCAGCCCGACTGGCACCTCCTGTGCGCTCCGCAACCCCGCCTCCGCCGGCTCCGGCGCGGCAGGAGAGCCATCCCGCGCCTCAACCCGCTCCCCGGCAGGAGCTTCGCCCGCCGGTGCGTCCCAACGGCCATTAGTGGAAAGGCAGGCACGCTGGCCGTTCGGCTCAGGCGAAGCCGTCAGCTAGCCCGGAGTGGGCGGCGATCGTTCAAAGCGGTGGACCCGACCCGTTCTGGGCCGCCGCTGCACCGGCGACCCAAGTCGGGAAGGTGTCGTTCTTGCAAACTTCATTAGGGTTGAAAACTGGACAACTCTGCTACACTGTGTTCACGCTTACTTGTTTGGTTGTCTCTCCGGAGACTTCCGCAGCCGCTCTAGACGGTTGCTGCAAAGGATGGAATTTCCTCCCCAAGCTCTTGAGCGGATCGCCTTGTCGCATCACTTGTCTCTTTCCAGGGGTGAGCTGATCCGGGGGCGAGCTGGAAGCAGAAGTTCCCGCTTCTCAGCGTTTCGCGCGGCAGAGCCGAGGTCGAGGGTAGTTATCTCTTCGTTATCGACCGTTTGAGTCTTCTTTCTAGCGTGGTCAGGCGGCAATCGCCTCCACAGACCACTGAATGATGGCTCTTAGAGTGTGTTCACTCCGGTACTCCCAAGCATTGTAAGTACCTCATCCGATTCGGGAGGAGCACGAAGCTTCCCGGGACGATCCACAAGTGTGTTCCGCCACGCTGTGAGAGCAGCAGGTGAGAACCCTGGGACATAATGACTCAATTTTCTGACTTCACGATTTCGCCGTCGCTCCTTAAGAAGCTGACTGCCTGTAACTTCACTCTTCCGACTCCCGTCCAGGCACAGGCGATTCCGCCGGCACTGGCCGGATCTGATGTTCTCGCCACCGCCCAGACCGGCACCGGTAAGACTCTCAGCTTCCTTATTCCCATTATTGAGCGCATGCAGGTTTCGCAGACCAAGGGCATTCTCGCCCTGATCCTGCTTCCGACCCGCGAGCTCGCCATGCAGGTACAACAGGCCTACATCAAGCTTGCCGGCCCCGGCATGCAGTCCGCGCTGGTCGTCGGCGGCCTCTCCGAAGAGCCGCAGCTGAACGCTATCCGCCGCGGCGCACGCATGGTCATCGCCACTCCTGGCCGCCTCGAGGACTACCTCAAGCGTCGCCTGGTCAAACTTGAAACGGTAGAGATCCTGGTTCTGGACGAAGTGGACCGCATGCTCGACATGGGCTTTAAGCCCGCCATCAAGCGCATTGCCTCATCCACACCGGCTACCCGCCAGACCCTTTGCTACTCTGCCACCCTCGAAGGCCCGGTCAGTGAAGTCGTCCGCGACTACATCAAGAATCCCGTCCGTATTGCGATCGGTTCCGTCCTTAAGCCATCCGAGAATGTTCGTCTGCAAAGCTTTGAAGTCGAAGCCGACAAGAAGATGCCGCTGCTCGAGCATCTGCTGGGCGTCGATCCCGGCAGCTTCCTGGTCTTCGTTCGTACCAAGCATGGCGCTGACAAGATTGCCAAAAAGCTGGAGCGCAGCGGCCACAAGGCCACACGCATCCATGGCGATCGCACCCAGGCGCAGCGTAACCAGGCGCTTCGGTCGTTCTCGCAGGGCCAGTTCCGCGTTCTCGTCGCCACGGACGTTGCAGCCCGCGGTATTGACGTCGCCCATGTCGCGCACGTCGTCAACTTTGACATGCCCAAGCTGGCAGAAGACTTCGTCCACCGCGTAGGCCGGACCGGTCGCGCTTCCAACAAGGGTGTCGCCTCCACCTTTGCCATCCCGGCAGAAAAAGGCGACCTGCGCAAGATCGAGCGTCAGCTCAAGATCAACATCGAGCGCTTCCGCGTCAAGGGGATGTCCCTGAATGCTCCGGCCGGCGGCGAACTCGTCGTCATGTAACTCTGGCACATCAACCGAAAAGGCCCGCCAATCTGCGGGCCTTTTTTTTTGTTGCACGCACCGCGCTCACCCCCTGCGACGAATGCCGCTCGCCCGCATCTCTTTCAGCAGATTGCATAACAAGGCCAGTTCAGCCTGGACGAAATTTTCCAGAGAGCGTGGCTGCCGGCCAGGAGACAACATGCCCCAGGAAATGCCGCACCTCTTCGCGCCCTTCACCCAACGCAGCATCACCTTTCCGAACCGCATCGTGGTTTCGCCCATGTGCCAGTACTCCTGTGAGGATGGCGCGGCGAATGACTGGCATTTCGTTCATCTGGGCAGCAGGGCGGTTGGCGGCGCCGGCCTGATCATCGTGGAAGCTACCGCTGTCACCCCGGAGGGACGCATCTCGCCGGGCGACATGGGCATCTGGAACGACGAACACATCGCTCCACTACAGCGCATCAATCAATTTGGCCATCAGCAGGGCTCTCGCATGGGCATCCAGCTGGCGCACGCAGGCCGTAAGGCCTCGACGGCTCGCCCGTGGGAGGGCGGCAAGAAGGTCACTGCAGCAGAGGGCGGCTGGGAGGATGTCCTGGCACCCAGCGCAGTTCCGTTCTCGAAGGACTATCCCCAGCCTGCAGCACTCGATAAGACCGGCATCCGCCGCATCGTGAATGCGTTTGCGGACGCCGCCGAGCGAGCTCTCGCTGCCGAGTTCGACCTGGTTGAGATTCATGCGGCCCATGGCTATCTACTGCACGAATTTCTTTCGCCACTTAGTAATCACCGTGATGACGAGTACGGAGGCACCTTTGAAAACCGCATCCGGGCGTTGGTGGAAGTTACTGATGCCGTGCGGAAGGTCTGGCCTGTCGAACTGCCACTCTGGGTGCGCATCTCGGCGACTGACTGGGTGGATGGCGGATGGGACGAGAACCAGTCGGCCGATCTTGCAAAAGTATTGAAGCAGCATGGTGTCGACCTGATCGACGCCTCTTCCGGGGCTCTTGTCGACTACGCGAAGATCCCTGTCGGGCCTGGCTACCAGGTACAGTTTGCCGACAAGATCCGTCGTGAAGCCGGTATCGCGACCGGTGCCGTCGGCATGATCACTACTGCTGCCCAGGCTGACACGATCATCCGCACCGGCCAGGCTGACGTGGTGCTGCTCGCCCGTGAACTGCTGCGGGATCCGTACTGGCCATTACATGCAGCCGAGCAGCTTCATCAGTCGATCACCTGGCCCGCGCAATATCTTCGTTCTTCGCCAGGAGCGACCCAGGCACGCCAGCCACTGGAACGGCTGACGACAAGAGAACCGGTAAAAGCCTGAAAAACAGGTAAGAAAAGCCATTACTGATTTGGTGCCACAGGCCTATACTGCACCCAAGGTATTTTGCGCGGCTGCTCGGATACAGATGGACTGAGTGGCGCAAACAGGGAGAGCGAATGGGCCTTCAGAAGCACATCGCGAAAAGCCGGCGGCCGTCGAGCACTCATGCTCCGGCTGGCTCCGTGATCCCGGATAAGCTCTATTTCCGTATCGGCGAAGTCGCGAAACTTTGTTCTGTACAGGCCTACGTGCTGCGCTTCTGGGAGAGCGAATTTCACCAGCTAAAGCCCGGTAAGTCCGGTACCGGACAGCGGCTCTATCGACGCCGCGACGTTGAAATGGCTTTGAAGATCCGGCACCTGTTGTATGAGGAGGGCTACACCATCCCGGGTGCACGCCAGGCTTTTCAGCAGGAAGCCCGTCAGAATGCTGAAGCGGGCTCCACCCAGCCGGATCTGCCTCTGGAACCGCGAGCCAACTCACCAGGCACGCCCCTTAAAGTACAGCGGCTTAAGTCCGAATTACGCGAGATTCTCGGGCTGCTCTCACGGCCTGCCGGCAAACCACGGCTGGTCGCCCGCGAACGCCCTTCAACGAGCAAAGACACCCCCGTCTTATTCGAGGACTAAGCCCTCGCGTTGTTTGGGAAGACCTCGAAGGGAAAGAAGCGCAAGTCTAGATCGCGATCCTGTCATGCAGCCCAGCATCCAGATGGATGGAGCCATGACTCATGAACCGTTCCATGGCCTGCATCGCACAATTCTGGCCGCACAGGTGAACCAGCTCGCCGCTGCGGCACTGCTCGCGGTTCCAGGGCAGCAGTAGAAAGCCGTGATCTGGCTGTCCTTCTTCGTAACAGGACTGCTTCTCCATGACAGCCATCCACCAATGGTTTGCTTCGCCCTTTTTTTGGCCACACATGTCACAACTGAAGGAAAGATCCCAAACCATGCAACCCTCTTTCCACGCTGGTAAATCGTAACTAGTATCAAGGCTTTCCGGCCGGCTGTTTCCCGCTGACCGTGGTAGCCTATTGGTAACGGTAATGGGACGGACGAAGGAGAGCCACAGCTTTCCCACGTTTCACCACACGGACGTAATTTAGTAGCTTCCTGTGCGATGAGGGAGCAAAAGAGCGACCATGACCTGCCCTGACTGCTTATCTACTGAGTTCAGAATCTCCCGGTTTCGCTGGCAGGACCTTGAACGCCTGGCCCTGCTGCAATACCCGGTACGCTGCCGCAAATGCCATCGCCGAACCTTCGCGGGCTTCCCGCTGGCCATGGTACTGATGCAGGCTCGGCGGGCACGACGTGCCAAGCGCGCTGAGGCCGAAAGCCACTAGACGCAGGCCAGCTTCATGCCCTGAATCCTGCTCTGCTCCCTGAAGATAGCTTGAATCAATGTGAAAGGATTTTTGGTCGGGACGGGCAGATTCGAACTGCCGACCCCTCACACCCCAAGCGAGTGCTCTACCAGGCTGAGCCACGTCCCGAACCGTTGCAAGAGGGGATCTTGCTTGACCTAGTGTACACGCGACCGGGACTCGACGGCGACAACGCCGGGACTGCATTTCTGCGGTCGCCGGCGGATGTAATGGCCGGTCATAACTCTAGTGTGCTTCGGGCTTGAACTCCTTCGGCAGGGCGCCGCCTTCGCCGAAAAAGAACTCCTGCATCTGCTCTACCAGGAACTCCTGCGCCTGCGGCGTCCATGGCTGGAGGCGGTATTCGTTCAGCAGCATCTTCTGGCGTTCTACCCACTCGCCCCAAGACTGCTTCGAAACACTGTTGTAAATCTTGTGACCGAAATCGGAATCGAATGGCGGCTCATCGAGCCCTTCCATCTCTTTCTTGAAGCGTGAATCCTGCACCATGTGTGCCATGCCGGGTGGTTCTCCTCTTGCCTGATGGTCTGCTTCCATTGTAAGCAAACGCGCGTGGAAGTGCTGATTACCCATCTGCATTGAGACCGCGAACCAGCGACAGGCATAGGTTACGGATGGTCCTGCGGCCGCCGTCATCCGTGCGGGCAAAATCGGCTAGCATCGAAGAAGACCTATGACGATACCTGCACATGCCGGCGTCCGTGTACGCTTCGCTCCTTCGCCGACTGGCCTGCTCCACGTGGGCAACGCCCGAACAGCTTTGTACAACTGGCTTTTCGCGAAGCACCAGGGTGGCACCTTCATCCTGCGCGTTGAAGATACTGACCTCGAACGCAGTGAAGCCCGCTACGAAGGGCAGTTGATCGAAGATCTTCACTGGCTTGGACTGACGTGGCAGGAGGGCCCTGTCATTGGCGGCCCCTACGCGCCGTATCGCCAGTCTGAACGGCTGGAGATCTATCAGCAGCACACCAACCAGTTGTTGCGCGAGGGTAAAGCGTATCGCTGCTTCTGCACACAACAGGAGCTCGAAGACCAGCGCGTGGCCGCGGCGAAACAACATCTGCCGCAGATCTATCCGGGAATTTGCCGGGGCATCAGCCAAGAAGTCAGCGCGGCTCGTGCGGCAGCCGGCGAAGAGTTTGCTGTCCGCCTGCGTGTACCGGAACGCCCACTACGATTTACGGATATCGTTCGTGGGGATGTTGAATTTCAGCATGACGCGATCAGCGATCCGGTCCTGGTCCGCTCTGGTGACGGCCTGCCTGTTTACAACTATGTCGTCACCATCGACGATGCGCTGATGGGAATCACCCACGTCATCCGCGGAGATGACCACATCTCGAATACTCCCAAGCAGGTTGCCATCTACGAAGCATTCGGCTGGACAACGCCAATGTTTGCGCACCTGTCCACTATTCTCGGCAGTGATCGCGAGCGGCTCTCCAAGCGCCACGGCGCGACGTCCATCGCGAGCTTTCGCGAGATGGGTTACCTGCCCGAGGCGCTTGTGAACTATCTCGCACTTCTGGGCTGGGGTGCGGAAGGCGGGGTGCGCGAGACCTTCACGCCGGATGAACTAGCAAAGGAATTCAAGCTCGAGCGCGTCACACCATCGCCCGCGGTCTTCGACTGGGACAAGCTGAACTGGCTGAACCGGCATTACCTGAAGTCGAAGCCGATCGCACAGGTGGTCGAGCTTGCATGGCCGCCCTTTGAAGAAAAGCACTGGCTGCCCCTGCGGCCGGATGCCGATGGTCCTGCGGTCGAGTGGTTCGCGAAAATGCTGGCCGTCTTTCTACCCGGCGTCGACCGTCTTGACCAATTACCGCACAAGGCCGAGTTCCTATTCCACATGGATCTCGCGTTGCTGCGGGAAGAAGCCGAGATCGCAGCCATCCTCGCCACTGATTCGGCAAAGAAGGTGCTCGCCGCCTTTACGCAGAAGGTCCGCGCGCACAGCGAACCGCTTAGCAGTGAAGCCTTCAAAGGGATCATGAACGAGATCAAGAACGAGACCGGTGCAAAGGGCAAAGACCTTTTTCATCCGGTGCGCATTCTGCTCACCGGCGCGCACAGTGGGCCGGAGTTTGACAGGCTTGTACCAGTGATTGAAGAGGGTGCAGCAGCCGCGCTCCCGACACGCGTACTAAGCATCCGGGAGCGCGCTGAACGATGGCCTGCCTAGGCAGCTGACCCAGGTAGCAGCGGCTTAGTGCTTGCCGCCGTGTGCCGTCAGCTTCACGTCGATATTGCCGCGCGTCGCATTGGAGTAAGGGCAGGTTTTGTGGGCATCGGCAACCAGCTTTTCAGCTGCGGCCTGATCGAGATCGGCGGCGGTGATGTCCATCGTCACTGCAACGGTAAAGCCTTCGCCGGCATCCTGCGGACCGATGTCGACCGATGAGTGGATCGTGATCTCGCCCGGATTGATCTTCTGCTGGTGCGCCTGATATTGCATGGCGCCGGTAAAGCAGGCAGCGTAGCCAGCGGCGAACAACTGCTCCGGGTTGGTGCCTGTCTTGCCTGTGCCACCCAGTGCGGCGGGGGCGGCAAGGTTCACTTCCAATGCGCCATCTGAACTCTTGGCGTGGCCGTTGCGGCCGCCTACTGTGGTTACGTCCGCGGTATACAAAACCTTCATGTCGATCCTCTCCCGATGTTTCTTCTTCAGGGCTGTTAGATTCGCAGAATGCTGTCATCGAAGCAAATCCGGACTGAGCGTTTTTCGCGATGACCGATCCGGGACCCGCCGCGGCACATGCGGCCAACGATCCGCTGCAGGCGTTTCCGCATACCTGGTCGGTCAGGAGACTGTCAACGAGGCCGATGATTCTGCCACGCCTCCATGTCGTCTATCCCGGCGAAGTGGAAGAAGTAGAAATCGGTGCGCTGGAACTGATGATCTCGCCCAAAGATGGTGAGACATTTCTGGCGACCTGTGCACTGGGCTTCGCTGCCGCAACCATTCCGACCGGCATCTGGAGCTGTCCCCATCCGGACTGGCTCTGTGCCATCGCCGGCGGCTATGCCTACATGATCAACACGCAGAATCCGCGTGAATGGCAGCAGGTGGAGTATCGCCCTGTAGTCGAGGTGCGGCCCGTTCCCGACGCCGGCCTGCTCGTCTTCGCCAGTTTTCACACCCTGCTTGCCTATGGCGTGGATGGCCTGCGCTGGAAGACGCAGCGGCTAACCTCGGAGGGTCTGCGGCTGGGCGAGGTTGCCAACGGCAGGCTGCAGGGCTGGGGCTGGGACATGCTGACTGATCGTGAGTACGCATTTTCCGTCGACCTCGCCAACGGCGAAGCCACAACTGAAATACCTGTCTGAGCCGCCCGGCTAAGCCTGGTCTTCTTCACGGCGCAGCCGGTAGAAGCTCAAAGCTGCTTCGCCCTGCTCGACCACCCGGTAACGCTCGAGCACCCCGTACATCTCTGCTACCGGTGGCTTGACCCTGCCGCCGCGAGACGATCGATGTTCGACCGAGACGATTGCATCCGGGGCCAGCAGTCGTCCCGCATCCTGCGCCAGCAGCTGCAGCGTCTCGCCATAGTCCGCAGCCTGCTCGTAGGGCGGATCAAGAAAGACGAGGTCGAACGGTGCCTCGGCTTTACGCAGGGCTGCGACGACGCTTGAGCCTGCGATCGAAAAGCCTTCGCGGATGCCGAGCGATGCCAGGTTTGTGTGGATGGCCTGCAGTGCTGCGGGCGCCTTCTCCACAAACATCACAAACGCCGCTCCCCGGCTGAGTGCCTCGATCCCGATCGCTCCCGAACCTGCGAACAGATCCGCCACCCGTGCACCTTGAAGCCTTGGTGCAACGATGTTGAAAAGCCGTTCCCTCAGCCGGTCGCCCGTTGGCCGGGTCTCCATGCCCGGCGGCGCCTTCAAAATGCGGGAGCGATACACACCGGCGATGACGCGCATACTGCCGATGTTAATAGCAAGGCGACCCGACCTGCAGACCCGGCCGTCGAGCGGCCGTCTGTACAATCATGGAACGATGCGAGGCTGGTCATTTCCGATGGGGCGCTGGCTTGGCCTGGATGTGCGCATCCACACTTTCTTCATCCTGCTGCTCGGCGTCTGCGCGGCCTGGGCCAACATGCTGGGCCTGACCGGCATGCGCGGCTTTGGCCTGTGGCTGGTTGTCCTGGGCTCTGTAACTTTCCGTGAAATCGCACGAGTCGTCGCCGCCGCTTATCACGGCCTGCAGCTACGCAGCATACTGCTGCTGCCGATCGGCGGGCTGTTGTCCTACACCAACGCAGACAGTATGGAGCGGGCGGCCGAGCCTAAGCTGCAGCGTGTGCAGGCCATGGTCGGGCCCATTGCCAGTCTGTCACTGGGTATGGTGCTGTGGCTTACGATCGCCGGCATGTCGCCGAATCTGCCCGTCCTGACACGGCCGTTTGTTACGCCGGCACATCTTATCCGCAGTGCTGTCTGGCTGAACCTGTTTGTCGGCCTGGTGAACCTGCTTCCCGCTTATCCACTGGATGCCGGCCGGGTCCTGCGTTCCTACCTGGCGCAGAAAGATGGCAAAGACGCAGCGGCAAAACTTTCTTCCACTATTGGCCAGATTGCCGGCGTGGCTGCCTTCGCCGCAGGTGTGCTGCTGCAAAGTCCTCTGCTCATCGTTGCCGGCTTCTTTATCCTGATGGGTGCGAAACTGGAAGATCAGGGGACGCTGTTTCAGAGCGTCGTCGACACCGTCTTCATGAAAGACGTGATGCTCACGGATTTTTCCATGCTCTCGCCTTCAGACACACTCGAAGACGCCCTGCACAAAGCCGTGCACAGTCTGCAGGATGATTTTCCTGTTGTCCGTGGCCAGAACCTCGTCGGCATCGTGTCGCGGCAAAACATTCTTGAAGCGCTGCGCAGTGACGGTAATGGCTATGTACAGGGCGTGATGCAGCGGGCCTTTCCGGTAGCACAGCCGGAAGATTCGCTCGGCGCCACCATCAGCCGCTTCAGCGGCCGCGGCATGTCGCTGGTGCCCGTAACAGAGAGCGGCCGCATTGTTGGTATTGTCACCCTGCAGAACCTGATGCATTCGATGGGCCTGCTGGCCGAGAGCCGCAAGCTCAGCCAGCGGGAGTAGCTTTGCTGCCGCACGACGAAGAATTCCCGGAACCAGCCAGTCTTGATCCAGAAGTTTTACAGTCTCCCACCAGTAGTAAAAAGCCGCTGGAACCCGGCCTTTACCTGGTCGGCACGCCCATCGGCAACCTCGAAGACATCACTCTCCGTGCCCTTCGCGTTCTCGAACTGGCTGACAGCATTGCCTGCGAGGACACACGCGAGACGCAGAAGCTGCTGCAGCACTTCGGCATCCGCACGCCCATGGTCAGCTACCACGCGCATAACGAGCAGGAGCGTTCCGCTGGCCTGCTTGCAGAATTGAAGCAGGGCAAGCGTATCGCCATTGTTACCGATGCGGGCATGCCCGGTATCTCCGATCCGGGAGTGTTGCTCGCGAAGGCTGCCATTGAAGCCGGCATCCGCGTCATTCCCATTCCCGGGGCAAACGCAGCCATCGCCGCGCTGGTTGCCTCTGGTCTGGGCACCGAACACTTCAGCTTCTGCGGCTTTCTTCCATCGAAGGCAGGGGAACGCCGGACGGCGCTCGAGCGGATGGCGCGGCGCGACGAAGCGTTGACGCTGGTCTTCTACGAGGCGCCGCACCGCATCCTCGAAACGCTTGGCGATGTCGAAGCGGTCTGGGGTGTAGAGTGCCAGGTGGTGGTCGCCCGCGAACTTACCAAGCTGCATGAAGAATTCCTTCGCGGTTCAGCAGCAGCCGTGCGGAAGGACCTGGCGGCGCGAGAGAGAATTCGCGGGGAAATTACGCTGTTGGTGGAAGCGGTTCCAACGGCCAGCCGGTCTGCTGCCGAAAGTGCCGCATCCCAAAGCATCACCAGCCGCCTGGCCGCGCTGCAGAAATCCGACGGCCTGGACGAAAAGGAAGCCCTTAAGCGTATAGCCCGCGAACGCGGCATCGGCAAAAGCGATGCCTACCGCGAGCTGCAGCGGGAGCGAGCCAAGCGGTAGCTGTATCCATGGCGCCCGGCCACCGCCCCGAAATTACCGCCAGATGCTACTTGGCTTCGGGCAGTTCCCAGGCTGGTGTCGCACGCTTCGCCTTCGGCAGGTCGTTGCCTTTCACACGGTCATACATATAGGAATCGCTCACCGTGCCAAGTGACTCGTTATACAGACTCGGCTCGCCGATAATTTCTCGCAGTTCTTCTGCGAAGCGGTGGATCGCTTTCAGCGCATCGGCGGTTGCAGCGATCTTCAATCCCGGCGTTTCGAAGTGTTTTTGATAGCCATGATCGACCAGGGTGGCGAGCTTCCCGGCCAGCAGCCAGCCCGGCCTGTGGACCCATAGCACCGCGTGCCCAGCCTCTTCATTCTTCGCCTTGGTTTCCTTCACGCCGAATTTTGGATTAGGCGCGAGAATCGCACCCGCGCCGAACTTGGTAATCAGGATCTGGCCCGCCGTCGCTGCTGCACCTTTCCCTGCGACGCCGGAAGCGTCTTTGACATCAAACGCATTGGTACGGAGCAGCTCAAGGATTTCGCTGTAAGTGCGGACAACTGTTTTGGTTCGCATGAAGTGGGAATGACTCCCGTTTTGCTGGGATTCCGAAGCAAACGCTACACTGGTGGGACGCAGCCACGGTTCCTCCACTCTCGCATATCGCCACCGGGGCCGCAATGTATCCCGGGTATGGCCATTCAGAACAAAGGAACTGCAGCTTCATGACGCCGATTACCTTGAATGAACCGGAGACTTCGCTGAGGGACAGCACGCTGCTGGGCACGGCCCTGCTTGACCGCATCGGCCACACGCCGCTGGTGCGGCTGCCGCGCCTGACCGCGCACGTTCCCGGCATCCAGCTGCTGGGAAAGGCAGAGTGGATGAATCCCGGCGGCTCGGTGAAGGATCGAGCAGCTTCCGCTATCGTTGCTGCCGCTGAGGCGCACGGGCAGCTTGGAAAGGGGCGCCACCTGCTTGACGCAACCAGTGGTAACACTGGCATTGCCTATGCCATGCTTGGCGCTGCCCGCGCGTTTCCCGTCACGCTCTGCATGCCATCCAACGTCTCACCGGAGCGCAAGAAGATCCTTGCTGCCTACGGTGCCAACATCGTGTGGACCGATCCGGCGGATGGTTCAGACGGGGCCATTCGCAAAGCGCGGGAGCTGGCCGCGACGGATCCGGAAAAATATTTCTATGCCGATCAATACGGCAACAATAACAACTGGCGCGCCCACTATCTTGGCACCGCCAACGAAATCTGGGAGCAGACCGAAGGCAGAATCACGCACTTTGTCGCCGGACTCGGCACCAGCGGTACGTTCATGGGAACGACTCGCCGTCTGCGCGAATTGAATCCGGCAATCCAGTGCATTTCCATGCAGCCGGATTCGCCGTTCAATGGCCTGGAAGGCCTGAAGCACATGGAGACCGCCATCGTTCCGCCGATTTATGATTCGAAGCTGGCCGACCGCAACATCGCAATGTCGACCGAGCGCGCCTACGCGATGGCCCGTCAGCTCGGCAGGACAGAGGGGCTGCTGGTCGGCGTTTCGGCCGCCGCGGCCGTTGCTGCCTCGCTGCAGGTAGCCGAGGAAGAACATGCCGCCGGCCGCGCTGCAGTCATCGTTACGATTCTCTGCGATTCGGCTGATAAGTACCTCAGCGAACGCTTCTGGGAGGAGTAGCAGACGATGATCCGCATGCCCAAAGCAATCTACGACGAAATACGCCAACATGGTGTGGACACGTATCCGCACGAGTGCTGCGGCATTCTGCTGGGACGCAACGAAGATGGCGACAACCAGGTCGAGGAAGCAGTGCGTGCCGGCAACACGCGCACAGATTCCGCGCACAACCGCTATCACATCGCTCCGCAGGAGTTGATCAAGGCGCAGCGTACCGGCCGGGAGCGCGGGCTCGATATCGTCGGGTTCTATCATTCGCATCCGGACCACCCCGCCATGTGGTCGCAGACCGATCTTGCGGAAGCCCACTGGATGCACTGCTCCTACATCATCACCAGCGTAGAGAGTGGTGTCCCACGTCTTACTAATTCTTTTCTGCTGCTGGGTGCGGGAGAAGAAGACAAGCGTCTCGAGATTGAACCGATCGTACTCGAAGAGGCGGCATCTTCTTCGGGGGAACCGCCGGCCGTTGCTCGATGTTGACCCGCATCGTCGAGTGATCAGAATCATCCAGGCGCATCGTATCGCTGCATGCGCCACCCCCGAGACCGAAGTCAGGAAAGTGAAGATCGAAGACTATGAAGATCCACATACCAACGCCACTCCGCGTATATACAGGGAAGCAGGCGACTGTCGATGTGCAGGCCGCCACCGTCGGCGAGGCTTTGAGCCAGTTGACCGTCGCACACCCTGAGTTGAAGAAGCACCTGTATACCGACGAGGGCAAGCTGCGTGCCTTCGTCAACGTCTATCTCAACGACGAAGATGTGCGCTACCTTGCAGAGACCGACAAGACTCCTGTAAAAGAAACAGATTCACTTACAATTATCCCGTCCATCGCGGGCGGCACACCCACGGCAGCCCAGGCGGAAGCCCCTGTCGCCGAACTGCCTGAGCTGACGACCGACGATCTAAGCCGCTATTCGCGCCACCTCATCCTTCCCGAGGTCGGCATCGAAGGCCAGCGAAAGCTGAAGGCGGCAAGAGTTCTCTGCGTAGGTACGGGCGGCCTGGGCGCACCGCTGGCCTTCTACCTGGCTGCAGCGGGCATCGGCACCCTCGGCCTGGTCGACTTTGACGTTGTGGACGCGAGCAACCTGCAGCGCCAGATCATTCATAGCACCAAGGACGTCGGCCGCCTGAAGATCGACTCTGCCGAGGACAAGCTCAAGGCGCTCAATCCGTTTCTGGACGTCAGGAAATACAACACCATGCTGACCAGCGCGAATGCTCTTGAGATATTCAAGGACTTCGACATCATCGCGGACGGCACCGACAATTTTCAGACCCGCTACCTGGTTAACGACGCCTGCGTGCTTAGCGGCAATAAGCCCAACGCCTACGGTTCCATCTTCCGCTTTGAGGGCCAGGCCAGCGTCTTCGCCACCAAGGACGGTCCCTGCTATCGCTGCCTCTATCCTGAGCCTCCGCCGCCGGGCCTGGTGCCCTCCTGTGCGGAGGGCGGCGTGCTCGGAATCCTGCCTGGACTCGTTGGTATTATTCAGGCTACGGAAGTCATCAAGCTGATCCTCGGCAAGGGCGACTCGCTCGTTGGCCGCCTGTTGCTTGTTGATTCACTGGGCATGCGCTTCCGGGAGCTGAAGCTCCGTAAGAATCCGGATTGCCCGGTTTGCGGCACCCATCCGACTGTCACCCAACTCATTGACTACGACCAATTCTGCGGCATCCCCGCACAGGTAGATCCGAATATGAAAAATGGCATTCCTCAGATCACACCCACAGAACTCAAGCGTCGGCAGGACGCGGGCGAAGAAGTCTACGTTCTTGATGTTCGCGAACCCTGGGAGTACAAGATCGCGAATATTGGCGGCCACCTGCTGCCCCTGGGCGAGTTGCAGCAGCGTACCGGCGAACTCGAAAAGAATCAGAAAATCGTGACCCAGTGCAAGGCAGGCGGACGTAGCCAGCAGGCTGCTGAAATCCTGCAGCAGGCAGGCTTTCAGCATGTCGAGAATCTCGCCGGCGGCATCACGGCGTGGTCTGACACTGTCGATTCGTCCGTACCGAAGTACTGATGCCCGCACGTTCGGTCTCCACCCGCCCGGAGCTGGACAGCAGCATCATGATCATCCGCGCGTCGGCTGCCCAATCAGCCGACGCCGTGCGCCTAGTTGAGGAGTATCAGGACGCTGTCGGGGTGTTCGTACGGGACAGCCCTGCCTTCATCGCCGCTTCTCTTGACGATCCGGATAAGGCGGTGTGGCTGGCATATGAAGGCACCGAAGCCGTCGCATGTGTTGCGATGCGATGGCTCTCTCGACTGGAACGCAGCGGCGAGATCAAGCGTCTTTATGTACAGCCCGCCTACCGTGGCAAACAAATCGCGGCGCGTCTGATAGCAGCCGTCGAATCGTTTGCATCGCAGATCGGCTGTACCAGTCTGTACCTGGATTCGAAGGACGACCTGCATGCCGCCAAGGCTCTCTACTCCCGCCTCGGCTACGAACCCTGCGACCGCTACAACGATAATCCTCAGGCAACTGTCTTCATGCGGAAGATTCTGACACGCGATCCCGCGTCCCCGTTCGTCCTGCGTCCATTCATTCCCGGGGACGCCGGTGCCTTTGGCCGCCTCAACGAAGCCTGGATCACGGAACTCTTTCGCATGGAACCCTCTGACCACGTCGTGCTTAACGATCCGATCGGACAGATCCTCGAGCCCGGCGGCTTCATCTACATGGCAACCCACAACGATGTTCCAGTCGCCTGCTGCGCCCTGGTGGCCATGGGTGATCAATGTTTCGAGCTATCAAAAATGGCGGTCGATTCGAGCCAAAGGGGGCAGGGCCTGGGCCGAGCCTTATTGGAGTACGTGGTTGCCGAAGCCAGAAAGCTACCCGTCCGCCGGCTCTATCTCGAGACCAACAGCTCACTCCACAACGCGATTCACCTGTATGAGGCAATGGGATTCCGTCACCTGCCCCCGCAAGAGCGTGGGCACGCCCACTACGAACGAGGCGACGTAGCCATGGAACTTTTTCTGCCCCGCTGACCATCTGTTTCATTCCAAAGGTGGGCGCCGTATAAAAATGTCCCGGTCGGTATATAGAAAGGTGATTGTCGGAAGGCCGCCACCTCGTTATACTCCGACAACGGGCAGTGCAGAATTTCGTATGCGCTGCACCTGGGGTTCCGCAGCAATGCTTATCATCGTCCGGCTTTCTTTTTTACTTTTCTGCCTGGTTATCGTTGTGGTTTTTAGGCCCGCCACCCTTCCTCTACCGGTCGCACTTGCCAGCAGTACCATTCTGGCCGGCCTCGCCATTCTTTGTGAAGCACGGTTGAAACTCCTGGGAAGCGCCCGGTCCGGCTGGCTGATCACCGGGACCCTGGCAGGTGTGCTGGCAGGCGCGGCCTCAGCTATTGTTCTGCAATCGAGTGTCTCCGCCGTTGCCTGGCACGTCCTTCTGCCGCCGTTCTGCCTCCTTTTCTTCGGTTACAGCGGAGCCTGGGCAGGTGCTGGTATGGCAGACCATTTCACCAGGCCTGCCACCCCGTCGAACATTGCCGTGGCGAATGCCGGGACGGCTAAGGTGCTCGACACCAGCACCATCATCGACGGCAGGATCGCAGATGTCGCGGACGCCGGATTCCTAGACGGCCCCGTCATCGTCGCCGAGTTCATCCTGCGTGAATTGCAGGCCGTGGCCGATTCTACCGACGCGAGTAAACGCCAGCGCGGCCGCCGCGGACTCGACATGCTCGAGCGCATGCGAAACTGCAAACGCATCAAGATACAGGTCGTTGCCGATGACTTTGCGGGCATTCGCGAAGTGGATCTCAAACTCATCGAACTCGCCAAGAAGTACCACGGCCGCCTGGTCACCAATGACTTCAATCTGAACAAAGTGGCGCAGCTTCACGACATTCCCGTGATGAATGTCAACGACCTCGCCAACACACTCAGACCTGTCGTCCTTCCCGGTGAGCGGCTCTCCATCGCTATCCTCAAGGAAGGCAAGGAGCCCAGCCAGGGCATTGGTTACCTCAATGACGGAACCATGGTTGTTGTGGATCATGCACGCCGGTCGATCGGGCACACCATCGATGTGCAGGTGACCTCTGTACTGCAGACGCCCTCCGGCAAAATGATCTTTGGCCGCTGTGACGAAAATCAGGCACGTTCGCCGGAGTCTCTCGCTACTCTTTCAGCTACAGGCACCTGACGAATATGAATCTTCAGGCAGGTGCTTCCGCCAGGCCGGTGACGAGGATACAATTCTCAAAATAGCGGCTGTTGCCGTTGCCCATCACATGGATACCTCCTGCAAGCACCTCCAGGTACGCGTTGTTGCACGCGAAGACGATATCGAGTTTGTTGAATGCCAGCTCTGCGGCGAGGTGTTTGACGCTAACGAGTTTCACGACATGGAGATCGAAGAGAAGGTCCTCGTCGATCCCGAAGACGAGAAGTAATTGGCCGTCGCTCCCTTTGGCGGTGTGGACTCCGACCTAGTCAGCAATCTTTAGATCATTGCTTCTTGCCAGCCTTGCTTCCAGCGCGTCCGTATCTTCGACGGCAATCGTCTGCGGCGCGGCAGGCGAAACGATGCGCCAGGTGTAGTGCAGCCAGGAAATCAACGTCAGGCAGAATGTCGCGACCAGTGAGGCTGTTCGCAGCTGCACCAGGATCGACGGCGCATAGAACTGGGTCCACAATGTGCAGGTGACGGCAGCAATCTGGGCCACGGTGTTCGCTTTACCCCAGATGCTCGGCCGGAATTCGCGGACGTTCGTAGTCAGGTGCAGCAGTGTTGCCACCACCAGTATGCCCAGGTCACGGCTGAAGACCAGCACCGTCACCCGCCGCACAATCAGGCCTTCATGCGTCAGCACCAGGAAGAGCGTGCTCAGTAGCAGCTTGTCAGCTACGGGATCCAGGTACTGTCCCAGTAGTGTTCGCTGGTGCAGCAGCCGTGCCAGCAGCCCATCCAGTCCATCACTGATGCCCGCAGCCACGAACAGGCCAAACGCCAGGCGGTAATGATGGTCAAGGACTGCCATCACCAAAAAGGGAATGATGCACAGTCGCAGAAACGTGAGTTGATTGGGTGCGGCTCGAAAGTCTTTCAGCACTGGATCGGTTCTTGGAAAGCAGAAGTCCGGCTGCCCCAGGAACCTGTCACAAAGTGGAACGTCACCGGGAAGCCCGCATGCATGCCTGATGGTACCCCAGCCTTCGTAAGCTGGCCAATGAACTCTCCGAACCCATCACTGTCTTCGGCAAACCAGTGTTTCTTGGTATGATCAGAGGGCAGCAGGCGCAGGCGCGTAGCTCAGTTGGTTAGAGCGCTACCTTGACACGGTAGAGGTCGCTGGTTCGAGTCCAGTCGTGCCTACCATCTTTTCAATCACATACGGAACAGGCAAACCAACAGACACAGCTTTTGTGTCATGGTTTGTGTCATGACTCTTCGTTGCTGACCTGCTGGGTCGTTTGGCCGAAAGCATATTGACCGCATCTCGTTTCGCTTCCTGCCGCACATGACTGTAATGTTCGAGCATCTTTCTCGAGACGTGCCCCGCGAGCGCCATGATGGTCGCGTCGCTCGCCTGAGACTCCGCAAGTTCTGTGATCGCATGGTGCCGGCAATCGTGAAATCGGAAGCCCTTGATGCCGGCCGCCTCGGTCAAACTACGCCAGGCAGTCCGCCAGCTCTTCTGCGCTCGCGTCGGTTCGATCCTGCCGTTCTCGCAGGCCGGAAAGAGGAAATGCTCGGGCTGTGTACCTCTGAATGCCTTCGCGCGTTCATACAGCTCAAGAACAGCTTCGTAGGCATCCTCATTCATCGGAATCGACCTCAAGCCTGCATCGGTCTTGCTTCGCCGCACGGTGAAGGATCGCCGCAGCAGGTCCACGTCGCGCCAATGAAGGTTCTTGATTTCGACACCCCGCATCGTGGTGCAGAGAGCAAGCGTCATCGCTAAACGGGCGTTCTGCCAATCGGGCTTGGAATCCGCGGCATGCAACAGCGTCACCTTTTGCTCATACGTGAGGGCTCGACCGATCGATTTCGGCTCCCGCAATGGCCGGACATCATCGGCTAATGCCGCCCACCGCTTCGCTCGTTTCAGCATCCTTCGGACCACGCCCATCTCCATGTTGATAATTGCCGGGCCGACTCCTGACCGGCTTCGCCACTGCCGAAAGCCGAGAAGGTCTTCACTCGAAATATCGCGCATGCGCTTGCCCCGGAAGTATTCCCTTGTCTTCACAAGCAACTGTCGCTCTTTTTGCTGGCTCGACGGAGCAAGCTCAGGCAGGCGGGCAGCCAGATATTTCCCAGCCGCCTCCTCAAAGGGCAGTCGTGCGAAATCCTCGCTTGAGGCGCTTAGCTTTCCCTGCTGGGCCTCCGATATGAGTGTTCTTTCCTTCGACCGTGCAACCCTCCAGTCCGTCGTTCCCAGAGACTGCCGGAAGCGTTCCCCATTGACTACGAAGTGCGTGTGCCAGGTCTTACCACGTTTTGTTAGAGACATGTCTCGCTCCTTTGATCTAAACCGCATTATGGCGCCGCTTCGAAGGATGATGGTCGTCTTCGCTTGATCTAATAGTGGGTCTGAGATCGAGGCGATATGCACATGTTGGACTTGTAGTCGATTGAAGAAGTGATTCGCCCGAATCGCGAGCGAAGCCCGCTCAGCATCAGCACCATCTTCTTGTCATGCAGGCCAACTTTGCATGGGGCGAGCGAAGAGCGATGCTGTGCTTCCATCTGTCGTTCGACATTCTGATTTGTCTGCTTAGTGGACGTGCGGAAGATAACCTCCTGCCACATGCACTTGTACCAAGTAGATCCCGCCTCTTTTATAGCTCGCCATCATTTGCTCCCTCGCCCCGTGTTCAATTACTTTTACCCATTAGCTTTTTTTTTCTGCCTCGAGACACGAGAGCATTGTGAATGCACTTGCTTCCACAGAAGTGTTTTGGCCGACTGCCTAGACGGAATCTGCGCCCGCAACCAACGTTTTCACAAATTCCGTACTCTGCTCCATGAAGCAGCTCTAAAGCAGCCCAGCTATGTATGCCGTCAAGACAAGTCCGATCAGTGTGCACAAGATGGGGGTACTCAGCTCTTGCACGAAAAGCAAGGCTTGGCTGGCCTCCCGGCTTGCTCCAAGTATGCCTTCCTTGGTCAAGCATCTGTCGAAGGCTTTGTTGCTGATCCCAGAAATCCTCGGCTAGCATGGCGAGATGACTGCAATGCGAAGAGTCGCCTTCGTTGTTGAAGGTGAAGCGACGCGTTCCCTCGCTCCACAACTGACATTTCTTCAAGAAGGTAGCAAGCGAACCAATGTCTCGATTGAGACGTTGGAACTCGGTGAACAGCTCTTCCGGGTTGACCAAAACCGATCGAGGGCTAGGCTCGCATTGTTGAAGAAGTATATGGAAGTCGGTGCCAAGGTCGATTCTCTTATCGGGAACAATGGGAAGCAGTCTCTGATATGTACCCCACGGAAGCCAGCGAGACGCAAGCGGAGCGTCAAGTTCACTCGACCCGGCTGTCCCTGTAAAGGTGACGATAAGCTCCAGTGAAGGAGCCGGACGATCGAGGCAGACTAGGGACCACCTAAGAGTTCGAGCACGAACCATGAGCCATGTCGCCTCTGGAACCTGGCAGCTTATCTCCACGTCTAGTGATCTGTAATGTGACACCTTGAGTGACCTCGACAGTGTCACTCTAATGCGCCATGATCCCTCTTAGCAAGGATTAATTCTGAGGAGGATACATGGACACACCGCGAGCGACCTTTAAACCTGGGACCGAAGCCAAATCCTCGGTGATAAAGTTACAACGCACAAGCCCAGCCGAGGAACACTCCGAAAGGCCGTTCGAATTCGGGGCGCTGACCCTTCGGGAGGACCCACTGCTCTCGATCGATGAATCAGCGAAATACCTGGGCGGAATTTCTCCGTGGACTATCAGGTCGTATCTCTCCTCAGGGAGGTTGAAGAGGACAAAGGTAGGCCGCCGCACCATGATCCGGACAAGTCAGCTAGACCTTTTTGCACGCAATGGCGAATAGTGCGTTCCACGAAGCCCGAACCGGCTGTTCAGATGCCTGCCACATGGCACTCGCGGCTGGCTCTCGCAGCTAACGGGAGAAGAAATGACTGCGGAACAGTTTGCTCGCTTAATAAAAGCGCGCCGAATGGGTCCTGGAACATTCCAGGGTCATTGTCCAACGCACACCGATCGAAGCCCCTCCCTGTCGATCAAGGAGGGTTGCGATGGGCGTGTTCTGGTTCACTGCCACGCTGGCTGCAAGACAGAAGACATTCTGCGCAGCCTAGGTTTGACTTTTAGAGATCTCCACAGCGGCCCGGATGACGCCGAACGACCTGATGTCGAGGGAAGCGCGCCGGCATCAGGCAGTAGTTCGAACAAGTATCGTTCTGCACACGAAAACGCAATGAGCGCGGCGGAAGACTTCTATCGAGCGGAGGCTCGAGTCGAGGCATTAGGCAAGGAACTCGCGAACACTGAAGACGATGATCCGGGCGGCACTGCGTTGAAGATGGATTTCGATCGGTGGCTGGACATCCTCCGACAGTCTGAAGCCAACTTTGACTACTGGCATCAGCTTGCATGTCGACTGAAGCGGAGCCGGCGATGAGCGACTTAAGCATCGTCAATCCAGAGAAAATCTTCGGCTCGAGCTTAGAAGAGGAGGAGGTCCCACCATCGGGATGGCCAGAGCCGATGAGCTCAGCAGCGCTTCACGGTCCAGCAGGTAACTTTGTCCGCTTAATCCGCAACTCTACAGAGGCTGATGAACACGCGGTGTTGCTTGCATTCCTCACCTTGGCAGGCAACATGATGGGGCGAGATAGCTTTTTCGTGGCCGAGGACACTCGGCATTATCCGAATCTGTTTACTGCAATAGTCGGCGACTCCGCAAAGGCAAGAAAAGGCACCGCGGTCGATCGGGTCACGAGCTTCTTTAGGAGAGTCGATCCGTCCTTTATGGAACGTAATACCGGTTCCGGTCTTAGTACAGGCGAGGGGCTCATCCATGCGATCAGGGATCCGCGGCGAGACATGGTGGAGATCAAAGAGGGACGCGGCGGGCAGTGCAGACGCGAGGAACAATTAGTCGACGTCGGTGTCAATGACAAAAGATTCTTCATCGAAGAATCTGAGTTCGCGGTAGCCCTCAAGAATGCCGGACGTGATGGGAACAACCTGTCTGCCACACTGAGGAAGGCCTGGGACAGCAAGCCTCTTCGAGTAACAACGAAAAGCAACAAAGACATGGTCAGTGCACCACATGTCTCGATTGTGGCTAGCATTACCGTCAGCGAACTCCAGATCTTACTTACATCAAATGACCGCTTCAATGGATTTGCAAACCGCTTTCTTTTCGTAGCTGCGCGAAAGTCAAAGAATCTGCCGCACGGCGGCAGGCCGATAGAAGACCGCCTGCTTAAAGAGTTAGCCGATCGTGTTCTAACCGCGATCGAGGCGGCGAAGAGTATGGGAGAAATTGGTTGGGACCAAGCTGCGTACGACGCTTGGATACCCCTCTACAATGAGCTTTCCAAGGTCGACGGTGGTCCCCTTATGGATGTTCTGACTGCCAGGGCACACCCACAAGTTCGCCGTCTCGCGATGATTTATGCACTACTAGACCAATCCCGCGTAGTGACGCTAGCTCATCTAACAGCGGCAAATGAGGTTTGGACATACTGCGAAGATTCTGTTCGCTTCATTTTCGGAACGGCAGCAGGAGACAAGATTGGAGTGAAGATTCTGAACTTGTTAAAAGGGGATCAGGATGGCATGTCGCAAAAAGAAATCAATGATGCTTTAGGCGGTCATGTCTTAAGTGAAGAGATCAATCGCTCGCTAGATTTCCTTATGCAGCAGGGTCTTGCTGCCTCTAAACAAGAGCGGGGGAAGGGTCGCCCTAAAACAGTCTGGTTTTTCAAGCCCGCGAATAAAGCGGATTAAGCGGACTAAGTAGGATGTTCATCATGGAGGTTGGAAAGACGAGAGGAGGAAACATGCAGATCCTAAAGCGTGGTGAACGAAGAAGAGAGCTACTTCGCGATGCTGCTGCAATCCACCATCCGAAAGGTATGGCATCTCAGGAGCCGGCGCAGTGGGCTCTGGAATTTCAGCGATGGTTGATAGAAGGCTGCTGCATTGTCAGCCGTGCTTCCACAAGCATTGCTGCCTTACACATTCAGTTCTGCGAGTGGTGCACTTCAAACGCAAGCGTCGGATGCAGTCGCAGAACGTTGGAAAGCCTTCTCATTTCTTCGAGCTTTGTACTTGAGGAGGGATTTGCTCGCGGTTTAGTACCTGTCTCAGATCTACATCTGATCGCAGAATGTCTGCAGCCGCTTGAATCCCGCGCTCCTCAGGAGGCGATGAATGAAGAAGATTGATGATGCTAAGAACATGGTGTACGAGATGCTTCGGGATGGCAGTAAAGCTGTCAAGCTTGTCGAAGCTGTGGCCAAGCAGGCCGGCGTCTCACGACGGAGCCTAGAGCGCGCTCGGCGGGAATTAGGTGTGCTCAGCCATCGCTCTGGCTTCGGCTCTAAAGGTGTCTGGACACTAAGCCTGCCAACTGAATCACCCAGTCAGCGTGCAGCCATGTCGCAGCAGCCGGGTCCGAGGGCGCAGACTTTACCTCGGCCTCGAACATTCCCGAACCTCATGCCTTTCCACCGACGAGGGCTGTTCAATCAAGGAGTGCCCGTGAGGCGCTTTCGCAGAGTTGAAGACTAGCTCGGCGCTCAGCGGATAGCCCTGAATGAGGCGCGTGGCGTCCTATGCTGACTCAGACTGGTCGTCTGTGTGGAGAGTGGATTTGGCGGTCAATGATGAGCTTCGAGTCGGCGTCGGCGAGATTGGCGGTCTATGCTAGCGGCAATTCGGAAGCTTCAGCGGCCATGGACTGATCAGCGCGTTTACTACGTAGCCACATCGGATGAGCTGGGAAGCGGTCGATGCAAGCCGTCCGCTAGTGTAACCACATTCCATTGAGCAACTTGGATTGTAGCCAACGTCGAAAATGAAGAAGTTGCTGCTTCGGCTTTTCAGAGCATGATTCCTGGTCCACAACCCTGGTGGTGACCGACGTATCTGGGGCGGGAGAGGATGTCGCCAGGGATAGAAAGCGCCTACGTCTGGGCAACCGCCTCAAGCAGACCGTCTTGCTGAAACGGGACGCGCGCGTAGCGGTCAAGTGGATACTCAGGTTCAAACTTGCTGCGCGCAGAAGGCAACCCGCTTATTGCGAGGCAGTAGGGCTTAACGCCAGCGACGATGATCAATTCGTCACCGTCATCTCCCGTTAGGATCACACCCGATTCCGCGCTCGTACCAGACTCCTCAATGACTAGCTTGGAGACTGTGAATTCGTGGTCGAGGGTCGGAGCAACCTCAATAAGGCTTGCGTCAGAAGCAGGGGCAAGAACGTGGCTAAAGCGCAAAACCCCGACCTCACGGCGCTCGGCTACGTCGTGCATTTCTGAACGCACCCGCAGTCCTGTTCCGTCGGATCTCCAAAGCGTAACGAACATCGGCCATCCATGAGGTTCAGAATCTACAGAAACCTGTTTTAGCGGTCTAGCAAGCTCGGTAGCCAGCGAGGTCGATGCCGACCATTCAAACGTGAGAATTTTCATCCTTATCTCCTAGTTAGGATAATGCAATGTTTCGTGTGGCTTATCGCCGTTGGCTGGAATATCGATTCGAGGGCCGGAGTTACCTCTCGCTGGTCGAAGACTGATCCCGTTATCGCCAACTTGCGTTCCCGGCGGGTAGTTCGATCCAGCGGGAGCGGGTCCGACCTTTCCACCGGTCAGTGTGTTGAAGTCACTTGCTGCGTCGCCCGAGCCTCCGTGAGCTGGGTCGAGTGGTCCGCTATTGTGGCGGCCGCCTGCCTGACCGCTCTTACCGTCTTGCGTCCCCACCAGCCCCGACGGGACAGGTGCTGAAGGAGCGGTCCCCGGAGTCGTAGGAGCTGGCTCGTTAGACGAGGACAAATGTATAGGATGCGCTGCTAGATATTCTGCTGCAAACATGGCTCCCGCAAATCCTGCGGCAATCCCCAGACTCGCTCCTCCAGTTTCAGGAGCGAACCCAACCCCAAGCGCTCCAGCCAGTTGGTACACCGTGCCATTCGGATTCGGCGGCGGGTCGTTGGTGCAATGGAAGGTGAAGATGCCGTCCGGTCCGACACTTCCGGTGTCGCACTTGTGGCCGTCGGCGTCCTTGTGGCTTAACGGATTGTTCTGCACATAGGTGTAGAGATTGAGGCTCTGCGGGTTGTTTAAGTCTGCATACGGAACAGGGTCAAGATCATCACCCATGGCGTTGAAATCCGGGCTAAGGAAGCGGCCCACTCTGGATGAGTAGTATCTGGCGCCGAAGTCGATATTGTTGTTGGTTTCGGCGTCCTGTTCTTTGCCGGTGAATTGCAGATCGGTTGCGGTTGCGGGCTTGCCGATCGTTGAGTATCCGTTTCCGAACGGGAAGGAAGAAAAATACAGAAGATTAGAGACGTTGCCGTCGGAAGTGATCTGAGCGCGCTTGGTGCCCAACCAGTCGTTCATGGTGAAGTCGAGTCCGGTCCCCGAGTAGGTCGCAAGCAGTTTACTGCCGGCGAAGACGTTGTTCTCTTGCCAGACGCCACCCGAGAACTCCTGGAGGATGTTCCCGCTGGGATCAAAAGTGTAGTTGGTTGTGACGGTGAAGCTGTTCGCATTCACATTGCATAGGGCTGATGTGACTGAACCGGACGACGGCGATATCGTACCTTTGAGCACCCTGGTTCCGTCCGCCCCGTAAACGTAGACGCCGTAGGCATTGCTGAGACCGTTGTGATAGGCACACAACCGGCTTTCGGCATCGTAGGCGTAGTTGTTTACGCCGTCTGAAGTGACATTCCCGCTCGCGTCGTAGACATAGCCATTGTTGGTGATTTGGCTGTTGGAGTTGAAGGTTAGGGCCGGCGAGTTGGGGACGGAGCAACCAGCCGACCCAGAGAAGGTCTCAGAGAACCGGTTTCCAAAAACACTGTAGATCCAGGTGTCGACCAGGCCATTGCATGTTCCCGACGAATACTGGATGCTCTGCAGACGGTTCATGTGATCGTAATAAGCCGTGGCTCCGCCGATGACTGTATCGTTCAGGTTCTTGACGTTCCCGACGCTGTCATAGGTTAACGAGGGTGAGCCGGCCGAATACAGCGTAACTCCTGAGCCCGAGGTCGCGCCAGAGCCGGTAAGGTAGGACCAGCTGGTTTGCCAGAGGCGATTATTGAAAGCCTGCGACAGAGAGATGGCGGGTGCGCTGCTTGTCACGTTCAACGCTAGATTGGCAGCTGTCAGACCGACTGGAGTGTAGCTCGTGGCCTGAAAGAGCGTCTTCGGAAGCGATGTGCTTAGACCGGATGAGGTTGAATCCACCTTTATTGCGTTGAGTCGTCCGACAGGATCATAGCCGTAGTCCAGCACGATCTCGGGACTGTTGGCCAAGGTTTCATAGCCAATAGTCTGCACAAGATTGCCGGCCAAATCGTAGGCGAACTCTCCGCCCTCGCCGTAGTCGCCTGTCGTGTTGACTCCGCCAGGAATGCCGTAATTGAAAGCCGTGCCCTTGTATGTAACTAAGGATCGACCTAGTGCATCAAACCGACTCTCATCATCTGTCACAGCTTGCGGATCGTTGTCTGCTTGGGTAGCGGTGCTCGATGGATTGAGTGAGGTCCACGCATCCACCAGACGTCCGATCGGGTTGTTGGTATAGCTTCCCAGTATGTTGGTGTCGTACGCGAAATAGGCGGTCGGAGTGTTGTCCGAATAGTGCTTCGACGTGATTCTATCCAAGGTGTCGTAGGCATAGGTAGTGACGATGCCCCTGGCATCGGTCTTGGCTTGGAGATTGCCGTTCAAATCATAACCACCGGCGCAGCCGCTTCCCATTCCGTAACAAACAGTGCCGGACTCTGGGTTTTTCGCAGTGAGTAGACGCGAGAGGCTGTCGTAGGTGAAGACGCGCTGGCGCTCGCCTGAGGTTCCCTTCGGACCGCCCCACTGGTCCACCTGGACTAGATTGTTGAGAGCGTCGTAAGCATAACCTGTCTCGAGCGTTGTTGTATTTTTGACTGGGTCAGCCTCCATCACTGCTGTCAGCCGTCCCAAGCTGTCACTGACCCGCTGCGAGAAGTTCCCGTTTTCGTCCGAAGAGTCCGTCCACGTAGCCGTGGTTTTCGAGCTCTTGTTCGCTTGGCAGAACGTCTGCCCTGCGTTCGCCAGACCGTTATAGCACCACTGCGTCGCGGACCTGTCTGGATGCGTTTTGGCCACAACCCTGCTTAGGGCGTCGTAGGTGTAGGTGGTCGTACCGTCCGTGGCGCCATTCGCAGCAGTCGCGTGTGGGTTCGAGACGGTTGACACCCGCCCCAGGTTGTCGTAACTGGTGTCGACGATATTGCCATTCGGATCGGACGTGATCTCGGAGTGGATGGTGCGTCCGAGGCCATCGTAGAACGTTTCCACAACCTTCTTTGTGGTTCCCGTCATTAGCGTCTGCTGTGTCAGGCTCACCGAACCCGAGCTGTCATTGTAGGAGTATGAAACATTACCCTGGCCGGAAGATCCTGTTGTGCCATCTATCGTGCTTGGATAGGTGATACCCGTCAGCCGGTTCAGCGGGTCGCTGTAGCTGTACACGGTCTTGTTCGAGTTTTGATCTGTGTGCGACGTCATCTGCCCACTGTTTAAATCGAACGTGTAGTGCTCGATGTGAGCTACGCCGCTGCTTGTGGCTGGATACTGAACACTACTGAGGAAGGCGCCCGTGCTGTCATACGTGTAGAGTGTCGCATTGGACTTTGCGTCGATCGTCGACGATGGCATTCCCTCACTGTTGAAAACCGTCTGCGTCCGGGGACTCACACCAGTGTTGAGCCACCGGGTCACGGATGTCTGGTTTCCCAGTACACCTTGAGGGCTCCCGTTATTCTCATCGTATCCGTAGCTTGTCTGGCCGGCCTGCGTTGACGATGTTCCCACCGTCGTTGTGAGGCCGTCTACGAGGTTTAGTAAATTTGCCGATAGATATGGGGGGGTGGACTGCCAATGGTAAGTGGTCTTTTCTGTCTTCAGGGCGGAGCCCGCGCTGCCGCCTGGCGAGCCGAAGTCATAGTAAGTACGGCTCTGCAGCTGGCCGGTGGTATAGCAAGGTGTTAGCGTGCTTGGCGTGAAGGTCTCACCCGCCACAGGAGGTCCGTCAAAATAATAGTGCTGGCAACTTCCATAGGCTGCGGTATAGACGTCAGTCACTTGGGATGTGATGTTGCCACTCGATGTCACGACAGAAGTGGTAGTCGTCAACGGTTTGTAGAGTGGTTCCGACGGCACGGAAGGAGTACCGGAATCAGCACCTTCATTGCCAATCGAAGCAAAATTGCTGTAGCTGACTGTTTTTAAGAGCGTGCCTTGCGAAGGCGTGCACGCACTTGTATTTACGTTGTCATGTGGGCTGCACCCGGCATAGAACCGCGTCGCTGTTTCTACCGCGTATGACGTAAGCGGGCTACTACTTCCACCCAGCTCATGCTCAACGTCATTTCCGGCCGGATCTGTGACGATACTATAGACTGGAAAGTTAACAATCGGGTTCGAATATCCATCACTTGGGTAAGTTTGATAAGTGAAGTTAAAGTTCCAGCCATATGTCCAGGTCTGTGACGGCTGACCATTGCCAGGATTGACCACCTTAGTCCTCACAGCACGAGAGACAGGAGCGGTCAGCTTTGACAACCCACCGTTGAATAGTCCAAATGGCAGGTTTTGCCACGTATATATTATTGTCGCTCCTGTCGGCAGACCTAGAGTGGTCAGGGACAGGTACGAGTCATAGGCGAAGGTGTATTCAGTCGCTGGACTTGTCGGCAATATGATCGCGGTGAGCATCTGGATCGGAGCCATACCAGTAGCATTCGAATTGTTCTCGCTCACAGTAAGAAATGCTGGATCGACCCATCGAGACGCGTTGAAGGACGATTGCCAAGCGACGTTTGTATAGCATAAGTAATACGGCTGGTTCGTACCTCCCTCTGATGGGACGAGCCATTCTCGTGCAGCGGACGTGCCCGATGGACAATTCGTGGCGCTGACTGCCACAGATACTCCCGGAGCTGGATCAAGTGCATAGTATTGTGAACTGTTGTACGCAGTTGCACCTGCGCCGGTGAAGCTACCCGGGATGACTCGCCCAATGGAGTCGGTCCAACCATTCACCGTGGTAACAATGCTATTTCCGCTCTTATCAATGATGGACTCAAGATCGTTCTTTTCTGTGTAGGTCAAGCCATCGGGCCCGATCACCCCGCCCGGGGCCGTTAGAAAGCCAGATGTGTCACTTGCCGGGTAACTATTGAAAAACGGTCCAGAGCTCGTACCGCATGCCGTACCACCAGTATTACTTCCTGTACAGGTGGTGCTCACGCCGCCGCTATCAGAATAGTAATGGGTCGTTCCGTCGGGGGTCGCGACAAATGTACCGCTCACGTAAAGGGAAGTTGTTTGGGTGTTGCCAGATCCATTATTCACGACGCTAGTCTGTGGCAACGGATAATTTACGCCAAAGGTCACATGCTGGTCGCGTGCGACGTACGCACCAGTAGGGACGGCCGGAAGGGACAACAAGGCGTTGTTCGTTGGCAGCGGCATCCAAGTCCCACGATAGTAAGGGTTATATGGGGCATTGGGGTTATTCTGGACCGTATAGGTTTGCAAATTTTGGACTGACCACTGCTTATCGTTGAAATAGATGTTGAAGTTGAGTTTCAGATTCTTGCCACGTTGAGGAAAGCTGACAAGGGGAATCTGCAGGTAGAGATTCCCATTGCTAATGTTTATGTTATCGATCGAACTAGAGTCGTAGTGGGCATATGGGGACAGACCTTGCGCGGTGTCACTGTATTGACCATGACTCTTGGTCGCAAATGCGAAGGTCAGCAGAAGGACGAGCCCAAAACATCGGACGATGTGGTCTGCGCTGCGTTTGAATCCGAGGTTTGCTTCAGTTCTCAACATATTCACGAGTCTCTTCCTGCGGTTTGGGTGCGAGGGCAGTTCAACGGCGGGATGCTAGTGGATGAGTCGGGTCCGTTGATGAACCACGGTGAAGCATGGAATCGTTGCCGCTTCGTCAGGAGATAACGCTTGCCGAGTGTTCGGCGGATCGAAGAGATCGGCGGAATTCGAGGAAAGGAAGAATTGTTTGTTGATCCATCCTGATCTGGTGAGCGGCTGAGCAACATCTGGAAGGTAGGTAGCTGCTCCAAGAGAGATCTTCGGATCGGTTTTTGGTAAAAGGGGTAGCTGTCGATCAGCTTCGCGAACGTCGGCGGCTGTCCCTTCACTTCTATGCGTGCTAAGTAAACGTCCTGATTGCCGCTGACGTCGCGAATGGTGGTGCTAAGCGCGAGAATATGCACGAGGGCAATCTGTGGCTTTTCAGGATACGCGAACACTGGGTTGTCCGCAGCATGGCCACTTTGCGCCGTATATGGCATTACAACAAGTAGCGCGAGAGTCCGTTTCAACGTAGAGCGTGGTGTAGTAGGCAATTGTCTGTCTCCAGCGGAGAGCGATCTGGACAACAATGCGCACAGGACGCGGATTGCTATCCAACTGGAACTGAAGATATCGAGCGTTGAAATCGGCAACAAGAGAACGAACGTAACAACGCCTGCAACGTTTGTGGTGTGTTTAGCGGAGCTTCGGCGACAGCTAAGGCAAAGCAGGTTTTCGCATCACAGGTCGCATCCTGTGTGGGCTGTCGTGAGAGTTGTTTTTGCGCAGCGTACATCACGGGGTGGGCTGTCTATTTCGGAAATAATGAGTACTACAGCAGTCAGACCGGACTGAATGGTCAACTCGATGTGACCATTAACAATGCGCCGCTAGGCGCGGGGCAGCAAGTCACCATTACCGCCTTCGACAACACCGGCGCGACCAAATCCTATGTCGCGACCAATGTATCCGTAGTTGCATCCCCGCTGCCCGCCATCCCGTCCAATGCCACTGCATTCACCAATCTTCAGGTACAGGTCAAGCAGCCTTCCAGTGCAGACCAGGGGTGGGCTTGGTGCGACGACATTGGCTGCTCAGGTTCAAGTACGGCGAGCAAGTGCACAGATGCGGTCAATTTCGGCGTCGCTGGGCCCCCTCGCTTAGCGGGGCATCCATGCTGCAGACCATTAACGGTCCTTACTGCAATATCCTTAATTACCGCAAATT
>CAZZYN010000016.1:0-61981 GCA_964658265.1 uncultured Acetobacteraceae bacterium
ACACCCAGATTGTTCCACGTGGAACAATTTGCTATCTCAGAAGAATCAGGTACCCGGCTGTTGGGAGGGAATGCCGGCTTCGTTCACCCAGCCGTTGCGATCTCTCCGCATTGAGGAAGTGCTGCAGCAATCCCTCCTCGGACGCAGTCGTCGCAAAGACTGCAAGTACTCCGCCGGGCCGTAGCCGGTCGGCTGCCACCTTGATCGCCCTCTCCATGCCGTCGACAGCCCGCAGGATGCAGCAGTCGAACAAGCGACTGGTTCCCATCGACTCCACCCGGCCCGCATGGATCGCTGCAGCCACACCCAGTACGCGCAGCGCCTCCCGCAGAAACGCCACTTTCCTTGCCTGGGACTCCGCCAGTGTTACCTGAATCTCCGGCCGCAGAATGGCGATCGGAATACCAGGCAAACCCGCTCCGGATCCGTAATCCAGTAGCGTCCCGATGTCCGCCGGTAGCAGACGGGCGGCCGCCGCACATTCAACCAGGTGACGCTGCAGCACACCCTCCGGCGTCCGGATCGCAGTCAGATTGGTCCGGGCGTTCCAGCGCAGCAGCAGGTTTCCATACTCCGCCAGCTGGCGCGCCCGATTCTCTTCAAGAGGTGCCAGCCCAGCAGCCAGCATCGCTGCCGAGACCTGTTCACCCGTGATCGTTTGCGTGTCTGCGCCGCGCATGCCAGTCCCCAGCTTAATGGGTAGCAGTGGCTGATACGTTACTAGCATTATCTGTATCTGCACTGGTTGCAGATGCGACGACCGACTCGGCGATCGGGCTCAGCTTCCAGGCGCGCGCTGCTTCAATAAAGGCTTCGAACAACGCCCGGGAGCCGGGCTGGAGTCCAAATGTCCGTTCCGGATGCCACTGCACGCCCAGTACGAATTGCCGGCTTGTAGGGTCTTCGACGGCTTCAATGATGCCGTCGACACTCGAGCGCGCCACTACCTGTAAAGCATCGCCCGCCTTTTCGACCGCCTGGTGATGACTGCTGTTGACCATCACCGGCGCCGGACCTGCTGCCTCGCCGTGCGCGAGAATTCCGGCAAGCCGCGAGCCAGGCTCGACCTGCAATGCGTGCGCTTCATGCACATCGCGCCCCGGCTGATGGTCGATGCCAGTTTCGGGAATGTGCTGCGTCAGCGTCCCGTTCCGCCAGACATTCATTGATTGCAGGCCATAGCAAATCCCAAAGATAGGCTTATGCAGGTTGAAGGCGTCCTGCAGCAGCAGGTCGTCGACAGCCTCCCGGACCGGGTCCGGATCGGCGCTTTCAGGATTGCGGGGCTGACCGAACTTCTGCGAGTCCAGGTCCGCCGGGCTGCCCGGAAGCAGCACGCCTGCGCAGCCTGTAATGATCTTGGCGACACTGGCCTGCGTTTCGGTCAGCGGGATTGGCACAGCGATCCCGCCGCAGCACTCGATGGCATGCGCATACTGGGGCCACCCGCGCTGGTTGTAGGCGTGATCGAACGAAGTAGGCTCTGGTAGGGCGATGCGTGGTTTGGATTGCATATCGGCTCCCCAAGCATAGTACGCGCTATCGGTAGACGACCTGCTCCGCCGGCTGCTTTCCTTCCCACCGGCTGTAGTACAGCTTCTCAACTTCTGCATGGAGCCGTGCAGTGAGGGCGTTCGCATCCCTCGTAGTCAGGCCGGCAGTCGAAATCGGTTCGCCCACCAGGAACTGTACCGGTCGTGGACGGAAGTAGTAGGTATGCATCGGAAAGAGCTCATGGGTGCCGACGAGTGCCATTGGCACCAGTGGTACCTGTGCCCGGATCGCCATAAACGCCGGTCCGCTCATAAAGGCCTGCAGCTCGCCGTCAACACTGCGGCCGCCTTCCGGAAAGACGACCAGCGGCATGCCGGATTGCAGCGCACGCACGCCACCCATGAGACTTGAAATAGAAGCGCGCGGATTGTCGGCATTGACCGGGATCTGGCCCGAACGCTTGAGATACCAGCCGATGAAGGGAATCTTCCAGAGATCGTGACGAGCCAGGATGCGGAACTGAAAAGGCAGTGCCGCGAAGATGACCGGCGTATCCATATAGGAAAGATGATTGCAGGCGTACACAGCGACCGGGTGCAGGCGAAGTACTTCGCCGCCGGTCACAGCAACAGATGAGCCGGCAATACGGACCATAAGGCGGGCCCAGACCTGGGCTGTCGCGTGCTGGATGCGGCCGCCCTTGTCAAAGAGCGAGAAGAGCAGGGACGCGCAGGCGAATGAGGAAGTGACCAGCGCAAACGGCGGCACCTGGATGAGGTTGGAGCGCAGCTTCTGCGCGAGTGTCAGCGGCGGAAGATAGCGGGACGGACCTTCCGGCTCATGTTTTGCGTCGAGGATGGCCTGGTCGGCTGCAGAGAGGGGCGCGGGGCTCTGCGCCGAGGCGGACGTGGGAGAGACCGGATCGATCTCCGGTTTCTCGAGACTGGTAGCAGAAGAAGGTAGGGTCATGCGGCCTGGTTCATGCGTGGGGTGCCATGTGTTCGGGAAGGCGTGATCGGTAACTGCCGGCACTGCCTTCGCGCGCGGGTTCCGGAAGTTCCTCAGCTTCGAGCGAACTGCGAACGGCGCCAACCAACAGGACCGAGCCGGTCACAACGATCAAGCCGTCGGCGGGGGTGACATTGAGGGCGAAGTCGAGTGCGTCGTAGGGGCTGGGAGCTTCTTCGACAGTGGTGCCAGTCGGTTCGGCGGCTTCGCCGAGCTGGGCCAGCGTCGCCGAGCGAGGAGACTGGACGGCAGTGAGGATGACACGGTCGAAGAGGGGAAACAGGATCTGCGCCATCTCTCCCATGGGCTTGTCATTGAGGCTGCTGAAGATGAGGGTGCGGATGGAGGCCTGGTCAAGCATGGGACCGAGCGCGGCGCGGAGGGCCCAGGCGCCGGCTGGATTGTGGCCAACATCGAGCAGGACGAGGGGCTGGCGGCCATTGCGGGGCCAGGCTTCGAAGCGGCCGGGCCAGCGGGTCTGACGAATGCCTGCTTCGACTGAATGTGAATCGATATGGTAGCCGTGACTGTTACTTAATTCGGCAGCCGCGGCAAGGGCGAGGGCGAGGTTACGCTGCTGGTGCTGGCCGACCAGGGGCGAGTCGATGGCGAGCGTCTTGTCCTTCCATTCGACACTGTAACTGTTACGTGTTGGACTGATGGCGATTTCGTCTTCATCGCTGCGCCTAGAAGGAATGTAGGCCGCAGCACTGATGCCCTTGATGTTGAGCGGGACGGCGATTTCGCCGATGACCTGGTTGGCTTCCGGATGCTGGGGCAGGGTGACCAGGGTGCCGCCCGGGCGCAGGATACCGGCTTTTTCGCGGGTGATGGCGGTGATGGTGGGGCCGAGCCACTCGGTGTGATCAAGGGAGATGTCGGTGATGATCGACAGCAGCGGCTCGACGATATTGGTGGCGTCGAGGCGTCCGCCCATGCCGACTTCGAGGACGGCGAGGTCGATACCGGCGGAGGCGAAGTAGACGAAGGCCATGGCGGTGACGGCTTCGAAGAAGCTGGGCGGGCCGGGAAGGGCGCCGGACTGGACGAGCGACACGGACGCGGCTTCAACCTGATCGTAGGCGGAGGCGAAGGCATCGTCAGAGATTTCATCCTGGGCGATGGTCAGGGAGTCGGGATCAGCGAGGGTGAGGAGCTGAATGCGCTCATTGGCACGGACGAGGTGCGGCGAGGTATAGAGGCCGGTGCGATAGCCGGAGGCCGCGAGGATGGCGGCGAGCGAGGCGGCAGTGGAGCCTTTGCCATTGGTGCCGGCGATGAGGATGGATGGACATTTGTGCTGTGGGTCACCCAGGGCTGCCATGAGGGTGCGCATCTGGTCGAGCTCGAATTTGCGCCGCGGCTGGCCGGGCTGCACGTGCAGCTCACCGGCAAGACGATAGAGGCGGGCGACTGCGGCGGCGTAGGACATGGCTGTATTTTACGGCAGCGGTTGGATGGGGCTGCTGGAGGTAAGGACGCCGGCCCTTTGACGCGGGCCGGCGTCGATCAGCGGTCAGCGGCCGGTGCCGGTGAGTCGGACCTGCTGCGTCCTGGTGGCGGCGTTGTCGGCGAAGGTGAGTTGGGCGGTACGGGGGCCGGTGGCCGTGGGGGTGAAGGTCAGAGACAGGGTGCAGCTGGTGCCAGCGGCAAGCACTGGCGGGCAGGGATTGGTGAAGGAGAAGTCTGCAGGGTTGGCGCCAGTGAGAGTGATGCCGGAAAGGGTAAGCGGGGTGGCGCCGGTGTTCTTCAGTGTCGCGGAGGACGGCACGGGCGTTCCCCCGATGCTGGCAGATCCGAAGGAGACGGAGGCCGGCGTGAGGGTGGCCCGAGGATTGATGACGGTAGCGGTGAGCGGGATGAGTTGCGGGGTATCCGGCGCGCTGTCGATGATTTTCAGGATGGCGGCTTGCGGGGTGTAGGCCGGTCCTGCGAGGAAGGTGACGTAGATGCTGCAGGACTTTCCAACGGCGAGGGACCTGGGGCAGAGGCTGAGGGCGATGAACTCTTTCGAGTCGCCGCCGCTGACGTCCTGAATGAAGGGAGTGGAGATGGCCAGGGGCGCGGTGCCGGTATTGGTAAGCGTCACGGTTTTGATACTGACGCCGCCCAGGTAGAGGGTGCCGAAGTTGAGGCTGGCCGGGGTGACCGTGGCAACTGGAGCAGGCGGCAGGATGGTGACGGTGCCGGCAGCAATGCCGGCCTGGAAGGTCCCGGTCTGGGCGTAGGCGACGGTAAGGGTGTGGGTGCCGGGGGTGAGTCCGGAAAGGTTGAAGGTGGTGGTTCCTGCGATGAGCGGCTGCACGACGGGCGTGCCGCCGTCAACGGCCAGGGCGATGGTGCCGGTGGGCGTGCCGTTGGCAGATTTGGCGGTGATGGTAACCGATGCGGGTGATCCGTAGGCGGTGGCCGGAGCCTGGATGGTGAGGAGGGTGGGAGCGGTAGTGACGGCTGTGACGATGAAGTCAGAGAAGTTCTTGGTTTTGCCGGTGGTGGTGGCGTCCAGGCGGTAAGGCAGCTGCTGGAAGAAGATGTTCTGCAGATTGGTCGAAGTGAGATAGCCGCCGGTCGCGCTGCCGCTGACGGTGCTGGCGAAGGTGAAGACGCCGGGCGAGTTGACGGCGAGGACGGTGACAGGGCCATTGAAGGCGCTGGGATTGCCGGCGGTCTGGGTGGCGGCGATGGTGACGGCTTGGCCCGCGGTGACGGCACATTCACCATTACAGATGACGGTGGCGGTGGTGCCGTCTCCGGCGATAGAGGCGAGCTGGGTGTAGAAGGGGTCGCCCTGAAGAAAGCCGGGGGTGATGGCCGGAATGGAGTCGTTGTAGGCGGACTTGATCTGGATGGGATTGGCGGCGGTGGCGGGCGGGCAGGGCACGAGGTTGGTGGTGCCGGTGGTGACGCAGGAGACGGAGTAGACGATGCAGTTGCCGCCGGTTTCGTCATAGACCTGGCACTGCGAACCGGCGAAGGGGCCGGCATTGATCAGCTGGGCGAAGAGCGACGGGGTGATGGGGTTGGCGGTGACTTCCATACTGATACCGGCAGTGCCGACGCTGGCGGGATAAGTGACACCGTAGGTGTGGCTGCCGAAGGGGAAGACGGTGGGGGCGCCATTTTGAGCGATGGGCTGGGTCTGGGTGACGGGCGTGTGGGGAGTGTAGGTCCAGTTGAGGAGGGTGTGCTGTTCGAAGGCGGCGCCGGTGGAGGAAGTGAAGCCGACGTAGGCACTGTCATTCGAGGGCGGCGTGTTGCCGGTGGAGCTATTGATGAGGTTGAGATTGGCTCCGAGGTTATAGGTACCGGTGAGGGCAGGAATCGCCGCGATGGACGGGGTGTGAGTACCGGCGTTGAAGGGCGGATCGATGAAGACCTGGAGGAGATTGGGATTGGCTTCGTTCGGACCGTTGTAGTTGATGACGACCTGGTGGATGTTGCCATCGGCGAGAAGGACGCCGCTGGGATTGTTGACGAGTGCTTTGAGCGGGGCGCCTGCGGGCGTGGTGAGGGAGACCTGGCAGGGGCCGCTGTGGTCCGGCGAGTTGGCAGCGGTGCCGCAGCTCATGATGGCGAGGTGATTGTCGTTGTAGGAGCCGGCGCCGAGCGCGAAGGGATCCCAGCCATTGGAGAAAGTATCGAACTCGAAGGCGATGCTGTTATCGATGCCGCCATAGCCGATGCAGCCGCCGTTGCTGCCGGTGACGGTGGGGCCGGAGCCGTTGCCGGTGCAGTAGTTTTCCGTATTGGGTGTGCCGGAGATGCCGCCACCGCGGGCGTTCTGGATGACGAAAGCGATGCCGTCGGCGGTGTTGCCGCTATTGGGCGATGGGGTGATCTGGAAGGTGAAGTAGACGGAGAAGCCGTTGACTACTTTCTGCGGCACGGCAAACCAGAGGCTGCTGCCCTGACTACCTGCCGCCTGGGTGAGCTGGACGGCGGTGTTCCGGGAGGCGAGCGGCGGGATGTCCTGCTGATTGGGATCGATGGCAGCGGGATACGGCGTGTAAGCCGCGTAGGAGGGTCCGGTCGAGCCGGTGACGGAGGTGTTGTTGTTGAGGCAGATGAGCGGGGTGGAGGCGGACGGCGTGCAGGCGGCGTAGGGCGCCTGGGTGGCGGCGGGTACGTTGAAGTCGTAGTAGGTGACCTGCTGCGCCGAGGCTTTTGGCATAAAGGTGGCGGCGAGCGAAAGGGCGAGGGTGGTGCAGGCCAGGCGCAACGAGCGGCTCAGCTTCATGGTGGTTCCTTCTGGGACCCGGCACACGGGCCCTGGGTGGTCTCTGGGGCCTGGCGCTGCGGAAAGGCATCGCTTAGAACGAGTGTGTCCTGGAGGACGGCAGGGGACGGGACGTCAAGGATGGATCAAGCCTGGCGCAGGCTGCGCGATGAAGCATCAACGGGTGGATTGTAGGTGCCGAGTGGGTGGGAGTCAAGAAAACATCCGGCTGGGGAAGCCGGATATGAGGTCGGATGGAAGGGCTTGCGCTACTCGCGTACGACGGCTTTGACGAGGTTGCGCGGGTGGTCGACGTCAATGCCGCGGAGGATGGCGCTCCAGTAGGCGATGAGCTGCAGCGGGATGACTTCGAGGACGGGCAGGAGGTATTCGCTGACTTTGGGAACGCGGAGGACTTCGGAGGCGAGTCCGTCGACGGCGACGTCGGCTTCGGAGGCGATGAGATACATCTGCGCCTGCTGGGATTCGAGGTCGCGGACCAGCTGGAGGGTCTTCTGATAGCGGAGAACGGAGTCGGGATCGGCTTCATCGCGGGTGGCTAGGACGACAAGGGCGGCGCCGCTGTTCACGAGGGCGTTGGGACCATGTTTGAGCTCGCCGGTGGGATAGCCCTCGGCCTGCACGTAGGCTGACTCCTTGAGCTTAAGGGCGCCTTCGCGGGCGATGGCGTAGTGGATGCCGCGACCGAGGAAGAGTACGGCGTTGGCGCTGAAGGATGAGGCTGAGATGGTGCGTGCCTTGGCTTCCCACCCGGGCAGGACGGCTTCGAGCGCAGCGGGCAGGCTGGCGGCCTGGGCGCACATGGCGGCTACTCCCTGACGAGTGAGGCGACCGCGCAGGTGAGCGAGGTGGAGCGCGAGGAGATAGAGAACGACGAGCTGGGCGGTGAAGCTCTTGGTGGCGGGGATGGCGAGCTCGCTGCCGGCGTAGATGGGCAACGAGGCGTCCGCACTTTTCGCCATGGTGGAGGAGGCGTTGTTGGTGACGGCGACGGTGGAAAGGCCGCGGGAGGCGGCTTCCCTGAGGGCAGCGAGGGTGTCGGCGGTTTCGCCGGATTGCGAGATGACTATAACGCCGGGGGACTGCAGGGTGTGGGTGGAGCGGTAGCAGTATTCGCTGGCGTATTCGACGTCGACGGTGAGGCCGGCGAGGTCTTCGAGAATGATTTCAGCCGCGAGGCCGGCATGACGGCTGGAGCCGCTGGCGGCGATGACGAGACGCTCGTGTCCACGGAGGGATTCGGCGACGGCGGCGAACGGCTCGGGGTTGAGGGTGCCGTCTTTGAGGTAGTGGCTGAGGGTAGTACGGATGGCGTCGGGCTGGTCGTAGATTTCCTTCAGCATGTGGTGCGGGAAGTCTCGCAGCTCGCTAGTTTGGGGCGGCATGTTTCCTCAATACGGGTTCGAAGATGGCGTCGGTTTCAGTGTACCTATGGCAGGTGGCGGTCGTGACCGGACTGCAGGGCAGCACGGTAAAGTAAACGAATACTATGATGGTGCGGGTCGGGGTATCCGGCCTCGATGTGCGGGAAAACGGGAGAGGTGGAGCGGATGGGGATCAGTCGGCGGAGAGCACTTGGATACCTGGCGGGAGCACCGTTGTTGTTTTCGCAGCGGTCGCGTGGACTGGCGCCGGGTGGCCTGGAGATTACGCCGGGACCTTTCCAGGGGACGCGTGCGTCGCTGCAGCACTGGCAGGTGCCGGAATGGTATCGCGATGCCAAGTTCGGGGTGTGGGCGCACTGGGGTCCGCAGTCTGCGATTGAGGCGGGCGACTGGTATGCGCGGAATATGTATATGCAGGGGAGCCGGCAGTACGAGTACCACGTGAAGACGTACGGCCACCCGACGAAGGTCGGGTACAAGGATGTGATCCCGGTGTGGAAGGCGGAGCGGTTCGATCCGGACCACCTGCTGGGTCTTTATAAGAAGGCGGGCGCTAAGTATTTCTGCAGTATGGCAGTGCACCACGACAATTTTGATTTGTGGAATTCGAGATACCAGCCGCATTGGAATGCGGTGCAGATGGGGCCCAAGCGGGATATTGTCGGCGCATTCAAGAAGGCGGCGGACAGGCAGGGACTGCGGTTCGCGGTAAGTGAACACCTGGCGCCGAGTTATCACTGGTTTTCAACTTCGCATATGAGCGATAAGACGGGGCCGCTCGCGGGTACGGCCTATGACGGCGCTGATCCGAAGTTGGCGGATTTGTATCACACGCTGCCCGCGGACTATCCGTATGGAATGACGATCAATGACCGCCAGGCACCGGATGCGTGGAAGATGCACTACTTCAAGCGGATCAAAGACTTGATCGATACGTATCAGCCGGACCTGCTTTATACCGACGGCGATATTTTCTACGAGGAGTATGGACTATCACTGCTGGCCGATCTTTATAACAACAGTGCGAAGATGCATGGCGGGCAGGGCGAGGCGGTGGCGTTCAGCAAGCTGCCGAGTGACTGCCAGACCGGGACATGCGTGCTGGACTGGGAGCGCGGCGTGGCTGGCGGCATTGCTGCTAATCCGTGGCAGACAGATACGTGTATAGGCGACTGGCATTACAACCGGGGAGTTATTTATAAGACGCCGAAATATGTAATCGACATGCTGGTGGATATTGTCAGCCGTAATGGCAACCTGCTGCTGAATTTTCCACTGCCGAACAGTGGCGAGCTGGACTACGAAGAGATGGTCGTGCTCGAGGAGATTACGAAGTGGATGGCAGTGAATAGTGAAGGGATCCATGGAACGCGGCCGTGGAAGATTTTCGGCGATGGCCCGATTGCGACTGCTCCGGTGGACGGAGGGACGCGTTTCAACGAGTCGGCACGGAAGGAACTGACGGCGGAGGAGGTACGGTTCACGACGAAGGGAGAGACGATCTACGCGTTCGTGATGGGATGGCCGGAGAAGGTGGCTTCGGATGGCCCGATGGTGCTGATCCGGCCGCTGGCATTGGTGGAGCCGGCGAATGGCAATGCGCTGATGCCGCCGAAGATCAATCGTGTGGAGATGCTGGGGTCGAAGGAGAAGCTGACCTGGACGCAGGATGGGCAGGGACTGACGGTGGTGATGCCGAAGGAGAAGCCTTGTGAGTATGCGGTTGCGCTGAAGATTGTGTGATCAGGAGAAGTGAGGCGTACTCAGTACTTGCTGCTGTTCGGACGTGCTTGAAAGTGGTGCTGATGATTTTGATCGCCATGCGCCTGGGTCAACACTGTCCTGGGTGCGCAGGCTGAGACGAAATGGCGGGTCGGCTGGTACGTGCCCGCGCGTCCTCATGATCAGCAACCGCTGTAGTTTGGTTTCGGTGCCAGCTTTTCGATTTACAGAGGGTTGACTTGCCGGGAGAGCGGATGGCTTCGCCATGGCCCACCCTAGCTGCGCGAGGATGGGGCACTCGGGTTTGTCGGGGATGGTGGAATTCAGGTTTCCGGGGGGCGAGGTTGGGGCACCCGGGTTGTGGCGGGCTGATTTAGATCAGGCGGCGAAGGTATGGAGGATCCAGCCGGCGCAGGCGGCGCCGAGCGCGGGACCGAGGACGGGTACCCATGAGTAGGCCCAGTCGGAGTGAGTTTTACCGGGGATGGGCAGCAGGGCGTGGGCGAGACGAGGACCTAAGTCGCGGGCGGGATTGATGGCATAGCCGGTAGTGCCGCCGAGCGAAAGACCAATGCCCCAGACGAGGCAGCCGACGAGGAAGGGCGAGAGGCCCGCAGCTGCTCCGGTGGTGAGCACGAGCCTGGAGCCGGTGGCGCCGACGACGAGCACCAGGACGAAGGTGGCGATGGCTTCCGAGAGAATGTTGGCGGGGTAATTCCGGATCGCGGGTGAGGTGCAGAAGACGCCGCGCTTGGTGTCGGCATCTTCGGTGACGGCCCAGTGGGGCAGGTAGAAGAGCCAGACGAGGATCGCTCCGCAGAAGCCGCCCGCGAACTGGGCGAGTGAGTAGGGAACGAGATTCGAAAAGTCGCGCGTCTCGATGGCCATGGCAAGAGTGAGGGCCGGGTTGAGATGGGCATCGCGGCTGCCGAAGAGATTAGCGGTGAAGATGCCGCAGAGCACGGCGAAGGCCCAGGCGGTGGTGATGGCGAGCCAGCCGGCGTTTTCCGCCTTGCTTTTTTTGAGCAGGACGCCGGCGACGACGCCATCGCCGAGCAGCATCATGATGAGCGTGCCCATGAATTCACCGAGCATTGGAGAGCGCATGTGGTGCAGTCCTTTTCCTTGCAGCTGACGTTGGCTGCGCTAGGCGGCGGTGTGGGTTTCGGCTACAGGCTGAGCGCCGTGAATGGTTTTCTGCAGGGTGTATTGCGCAGCGAGAGTATTAAAGTCTGCGAGCTGTTGTGCTGTCCATGATGAATCGCGGTTGAGCTCCCTGGCCAGCAGGGCTGCGACCTGCGGGGCCATGGCGATGGCGGCGTGCGCGTTGAGGAAGAGGGCGCGGGTGCGACGGGCGAGTACATCTTCGACGCTGCGGGCCATTTCTTCGCGGGCGGCCCAGACAACTTCGGCGGCGAGGTAGGGCAGATCGGGATGCAGCTGCTGATTGAGTGCGGGCTCGGCTGCGGCGAGGGCGAGGATTTTCTCAGCATCGGCGCCGTAGACCAGCATTTCACCCAGGTCCGACTGCTGCGTGTAGCCGTGGATGCGGAGTTCTTCGGTGCCGCACTTTACATCGGCAAGTCTGCCGAGGGTAACGGCGTGATTGACGGCATCTTCGGCCATGTGTCGATAGGTGGTCCATTTACCGCCGACGATGGTGAGCAGGCCGGAATTGTCGATGTGGATGGTGTGGTCGCGGGAGAGGGCAGAGGTTTTGCCGGCGTCAGAACCGGCGGCTTTGACGAGCGGCCGGATGCCAACGTAGACGCTGAGGACGTCGGCGCGGGTGGGCTTGTGGCTAAGGTACTGGCCTGCGGTTTCGAGGACGAAATCGATCTCCGTCTCGTAGGGGAGAGGCTCGTAGGACGGCGCGTCGATGGGGGTGTCCGTGGTGCCGAGGACAGTGTGGTTGTGCCACGGGATGGCGAAGAGGACGCGGCCGTCGCTGGTGTGCGGCACCATGATGGCGGCCTGGCCGCGGAGGAAGGACTGGTCGAGAACGAGGTGAATGCCCTGGCTGGGCGCGACCATGGCGGAGGCCTTCGCGTCGGCCATGCGACGGACTTCGTCAGTAAAGATGCCGGTGGCATTAATGACGACGTTGGCTGAGAGGTCGAAGACTTCGCCGGTTTCGGTATCGGTAGCGACGACGCCATTGATGAAGCCATCGCTGTCTTTGCGCAGCGCGGTGACGGGACAGTAATTGAGCAGGACAGCGCCGTGGTCGGCAGCGGTAGCCATGAGGTGGATGAGCAGACGGGCGTCATCAAACTGGCCATCGTGATAGACGACGCCACCGCGGAGGCCATCCTGGCGCAGAGTGGGGATGCGTGCTAGCGTTTCTTCCTGCGAGAGGATCCGCGATCGACCGAAGCCATATTTGCCGGCAAGGAGGTCATAGACTTTCATGCCGATGCCGTAGAAGGGGGCTTCCCACCAGGAGTAGTTAGGGACGATGAACTGGACATCGTGCACGAGATGGGGCGCGTTGCGGCGGAGGATGCCGCGTTCTTTAAGGGCTTCCATGACGAGCGAGATGTTGCCCTGCTCGAGATAGCGGACGCCACCATGAACAAGCTTGGTGCTGCGGCTGGAGGTACCCTTGGCGAAATCTTCACGTTCAAGCAAAAGGACCGCAAAGCCGCGCTGGGCGGCGTCGACAGCGATACCGGCGCCGGTTGCGCCGCCGCCAATGACGATCATGTCCCAGGGCGTGGTGCGCTGACGCACGCGGGTGAGCATGGTGTCGCGATTCATGATTGCTCCTTATTCACAATGCTGGGTGCGGGCTGATTCCAGCCGCGGGTTCGCTGGACGGCGTCCTGCCAGCGGGCCTGACGGTCTTCCATTTCACGCCTGTCGGCTTTTGGTTGGAAGATAGTGTCGGGCTGACGCAGCTTTGAAATTTCTTCTGTATCCTGCCAGAAGTTTACGGCCAGGCCGGCGAGATAGGCAGCGCCGAGAGCAGTGGTTTCGAGCAAGGCGGGGCGGCGCACGGGAAGCTGCAGCAGGTCTGCCTGGAACTGCATCAGCATGTCATTCGCGGTGGCGCCGCCATCGACGCGAAGCTCGCGAAACCTGGTGGCGGTATCGCGGTCCATGGCCTGAAGGACATCCGCGACCTGGAAGGCGATGCTTTCGATGGCGGCGCGCGCGATGTGCCCGATCTGCGTGCTGCGCTGCAGGCCAATGATCATGCCGCTCGCGTAGGGATCCCAGTGGGGGGCGCCGAGGCCGGTGAAGGCGGGCACGAAGACGACGCCCTCGGTGGAGGGGACGGCAGCAGCGATCTGCTCGACGTCGGGCGAGTCAGAGAAGAAGCGCATGTTGTCGCGGAGCCACTGGACGACGGCACCGCCTACGAAGATGCTGCCTTCGAGCGCATACTCCAGTTTTTTCTGCGTGCTGCAGATGAGCGTGGTGATGAGGCGTTCATGCGAAAGGGTGAAGGTGGTGCCGATGTTCTGAAGGAGGAAGCAGCCGGTGCCGTAGGTATTTTTCGCATCGCCCGGCGAGACGCAGAGCTGGCCGAACAAGGCGGCCTGCTGATCGCCGGCGATGCCAGCGATTTTGACTTCACCGAGACCGAGCGAGGTGGTGACTTCACCGACGACTTCACTCGACCAGACAACTTCCGGCATCATGCTTTCGGGAATATTGAGGAGCTTGAGCAGGTCGTTATCCCAGCGATCGCGGACGATGTTGTAGAGCATGGTGCGGCTGGCGTTGGTGCGGTCCGTGATGTGGCGGCGGCCGCTGGTGAGATTCCAGATGAGCCACGAATCGACGGTGCCGAAAGCGAGACGGCCGTGTTCGGCGTCGGTGCGCGCGCCGGGCACATTGTCGAGGATCCAGGCAATTTTCGTGGCGGAGAAATATGGATCGATAACGAGACCGGTCTTCTGGCGGATGGTGTCTTCTGCGCCGTCTGCCGTGAGCTGACTGCAGAGTGGGGCACCGCGACGGTCCTGCCAGACGATGGCGTTATAGATGGGCTTGCCGGTTTCGCGATTCCAGACGATGGTGGTTTCGCGTTGATTGGTGATGCCGAGGGCGACGACATCGCGGGGCCGGACCTGGGCTTTGCCAAGGACTTCGACGGCCGAGGTGAGCTGTGAGGTGAGGATGTCATAGGGGTCGTGCTCGACCCAGCCTTTGGCGGGATAGATCTGGGGAAACTCATGCTGCGCGGTGCCGACGATGCGGCCGGCATGATCAAAGAGGATGGCGCGGGAGCTGGTGGTGCCCTGATCGAGGGACAGGACGTGCTGGGTGTGCGCTGCGTTGGCTGCGGTCATTGCAGGCTCCATTCATGAGTGGCCACTTCGCAGATGTCGACCGATCCTGCTGACTACAGCGAAAAGAAAGTGGCAGCGACGTCGATCATATTCTCTCTCGCTGTTCAGCGCGGAGCCAGTTGGACTGAGGATGAATTATTGGCGGGCTGCATCCTGCGCGTCTGCGGCGTGATCGCCGGATGGATCCTGCTCAAGGTCCTGGTGAACTTGTTTCAAGAGGTCGGATGCATGGGTAAACTCCTGCTTCGCTGCGGCAGGATTACCGGTCCTGGCTAATTCCTGGGCGCGGAGATAGTGGACGCTGGCATTGTGCGGGGCGAGGGCGACGGCGCGATCGAGGAGGGCGAGCGCTTCGTGGTGATGGTTCTGCTGGCGCTCCAGCTGCGCGAGACCAAGGTAGGAAGTTACGAGCGTCGGATCGTGAGCAAGCGCCGCGCGGAACTGCGGGCCAGCTTTTTCCGGCCGACCGATCGCTGCGTACAAGGTCCCAAGATCCTCGTAGTTTGAAGCGATCTGCGGTTCGTGCGCGACGTCCAGCAGGAACTCAGACTCGGCCTTGGTGTAGTCATGCTGCTGAAGGTATGTTCTGCCGAGGAAGTGATGGACCATTGGTAAATTCGGATTGGCTGCCGCGGCCATGTTGAATTCTTTCAGCGCCTCTGCTGCATTGTTCTGGGCTAGCCAGGCCTTGCCGATGTAGAGATGAAACTCGGGTTGATCGCGACCAAGTTCCAGCATGCGATCGAACGATTGTTTCTGCAGAACATCGTCACCAGATTTACCTGCGGCGATAGTCAGGACATAGAGATAGTTCAGGTTGTTCTGCTGGGTATTCCAAAGGGGAGCAAGGCTTGCTGAAGCTGCCTGGTATTGCGCAGTGAAGAAGTAGCAGAGGCCCAGAAGATAGCTGGCCTGCGGCTCGCCGGGATTGCTGCGGAGGGCCGCAGTAAGAGCTGGAATGGCGTTGCTGAATTGATTCTGCCGATAGTAGACGAGACCAATGTTGAGCTGTACGCCGGCCTGTGCGGGATGCAGTTGATCGGCCCGCTGCAAGGCTGTAAGTGCTTCAGACCAGCGCTGCCGGCGCATGAGCGCGACGCCAAGATTGACATAGGCCGCACTGGATTGCGGATCGAGCGCGATCACGGCGCGAAAGTCTTTCTCTGCTTCGTCAAGTTGACCCTGATGGAGGGCGGCTGCGCCTTGATGAAAGATCTCAGCCGCGGACTGCTGCGGCGAGGCAGAGGCGTGGCGGAGGAGTGCCGCCAGAAGGAGCCAGCCTGCTGTGCATCGGAGCTTCAAAGATGCCTGCCTCCTCATGGCGAACGAGTGCTGTCAGACAAGGGTGCCTGATCCGTGGCGCGCTGGCAAAGTTTCGCTTGACTCGCTGCAGCGTTGCAATATATTTGGGACACTTGCACGCGCAATGCGGTCGGAAGTCCTGGATCACTTAGCAGCCAAGAGTCAACTATCTTTACGCCGAGGCATAGTCTGCCATGCGGCCCTAACAATTAAATTCTCTGACCTTCGACCCCTAGCGAGGAACTTCCGTGCTGATTATGCAACCGCTTCCACAAAGCTCTTTTTTTCGCGCAGCGAAGGCTTTCCAGGTACGAATGCTGCTGTGCCTGCTGCTGGTGCTGCCGTGTTGTTGCCTCTCGGCCCAGCAATCCGGTTCAATCAATGGAAGCGTGACGGATGCGAGCGGCAGCGTGGTGAGCAACGCCAGGGTGACGCTGACAGATACGGCGCAGGGTACTGCTTTAAACGTGACGACCAATGCGAGCGGTGAATATGCCTTTCCAGCATTGCAGGCGGGCACTTACAGCCTGCTGGTGACGGCACCGGGATTTGAGAAGTTTGAAGCGACGGGAATTACACTCCGGGTGGCGCGAACGGAGCGAGTGGACGCGAAGCTGCTGGTAGGTGCGGTGACGTCCGCGGTGCAGGTGACCGGCACAGAACTGGGCGCGGTCCAGACGGAGTCGCCGGAAATTTCCTTTACGATCACGGGCAAGCAGATTACGCAGCTGGTATTGAACGGCCGCAACTTCAGCCAGCTGGTGACGCTATCGCCGGGAGTGATTAACCAGACCGGGCAGGATGAGGGCGAGACGGGCGTGGCGGGAAGTGTCGCGTACAGCATCAATGGCGGGCGGACCGAATATAACAACTGGGAGCTCGACGGCTCAAGCCTGATGGACAATGGCAGCAATAGTACGTTGAACGTTTATCCGAATGTGGATGCGATTGCGGAGACCGAAGTACTGACTTCCAATTATGGTGCGCAGTATGGGCGCAATGCTTCGGGTACGGTGCAGGCACAGACCAAGTCTGGCACGGAACATTTCCACGGAGATGTTTTTGAGTTTCTGCGTAATGATGCCTTCAATGCGCGGAATTACTTTGCTACCTCGGTGCCGACTTACAAAAAGCATGATTACGGCTTCACGATAGGCGGTCCGGTATCGATTCCGAAGTTCTATACACCAGCCCAGCGAAAGACTTTCTTTTTCTATTCGCAGGAGTGGCGTCACGAGCTTGTACCGGGCACGTTTTACAACACGCAGGTGCCTTCCGATGCTGAGCGGACGGGAAATTTCTCGGACCTGTGTCCGGATCCGACGGGGAGTTTTACCGGATGCCCGGTGAATCCGGCAACTGGAAACTTTTACGCTAACAACCAGGTACCGATTGATCCGAATGCGCAGGCTTTGCTGGTATTGATTCCAACGGCGAATGTCGGGTCAGGTGCATCATCGTTCTACCAGGCGGCGCCTTCGCAATTAACGACGAACCGCGAAGAGCTGTTTCGGATTGACCAGGTAGTGAATGAGAAGCTGCGCGGGTTTTACAGATTCATCTATGACTCGTGGTCGACATCCAGCTCATCACCTACCTTCCAGACCAATTCATTTCCGACGGTGCAGAACAGCTTCACCGGACCGGGCGTGGATATGGTGGTGAATCTTACGTATGCTGCGACGCCATCGCTGGTGAACGAGTTTGTGGCCGATTACACGACCGACCACATCACGCTGACCAATATCAGCAACGGAATCGATCGCGGCAGCTTCGGCGGGAATGGTTTCTTTAACAACGGGTATGGCGGAGTGCTGCCGTCGATCAATATTACCGACACGCATTACGGCGTAAGCGGGAGCACGGTGGTGGGTACCGGATATTTTCCATGGAAGAATTCGAATCCTACCTATACTTATCGCGACCAGCTGACCAAGACGTTGAAGAACCACACATTCATTTTTGGTGCGAGCTTTATAGCTGCGCAGAAGAATGAACCGAGCACTGGCAATAACCAGGGGACGTTCAGCTTCAATACTTCGTCTGCCGTGAGCACCAAGAACGGCTTTGCCGACCTGCTGACGGGGAACATCGCACAGTTCTCCCAGACGTCGGCGCAGCCGAAGTACTATAACCGCTACAAAATCCTGGAGCCGTTCTTCCAGGATAACTGGCGGGTAAATCCGAAGCTGACGTTGAACCTCGGTCTACGGATGAGCATGTTTGGCACGTATGAAGATATCAGCGATCAATCCGGTAATTTTGAGCCGCGTGCATGGAGTGCGGCGAATGCGCCGGCCATCGACAATGATGGCTCGGTGACGGGGCAGCAAGGCGCGATCGTTCCCGGATCAGGAGACATTTTCAATGGGCTGGTGCGCTGCGGATTGAACCATGTGTACGCCGGATGCATGACTGGACACCTACTAAACCCGGCGCCACGGGTGGGCTTTGCTTACGACCTGATGGGCAACGGGAAGATTTCTGTTCGCGGCGGCTATGGAATTTTCTTTGAACATACGAATGGCAACGAGAGCAATTCCGAGTTACTGGAAGGCAGTGCTCCGGTTGTACAGACGCCAAATAAGTTCAACTTCACTGGTTATACCAACGCCGGCGGTTCTGCCGTGCAGTTTCCACTCAATGTGATCGCGATTCCGACACACGCGGTCTGGCCATATATTCAGCAGTTCGACCTGGCTGTGCAAACGGAGTTGCCCAGCCACGTTGTGGCACAGGTGAGTTATGTCGGCAGTGTAGGACGGCATCTGCCGATCCGGCACGAGCTGAACCAGTTATTGCCTGTTGCGACAGGCGCTAATCCATATGGCCCCGGCCAGTCTATCTCCCAGGATGACTGTAATACTGCTACCGGCACTACTCCCACAGCCAATGGCCAGGCGATAACGGCCGACACGGCAAATCATATTCAAATTGCGTGCGGTAATTCCGCGGTACCGTTCCGGCCATTCCTTGGATTTAATGGCATTGACAACGATTCGAATATTGGGCAGTCGCAATATGACGCACTACAGGTCGGTGTAACACGCTACTTCGGGAGACTGAATGGCAGCGTTGCCTACACTTACAGCCACTCGCTCGATGATGGCTCGGATGGGGCGTTCGACGAGATTGTGAATGGGTATAACCCGCAGGGCAGCCTGGCCAGCTCCAATTACGATGAGCGGCATATTCTGGAAGCCAGCCTGGTCTATGATCTGCCGTTATTCACCAAGCCCGGATTTCTGCATAACACCCTTGGCGGGTGGCAGGTCTCGGATCTAACGAGCTTTCAGACTGGGACACCCTTCAGCGTGATTAACAATTCGACCCTGGCCGATAATGCCGGGACGGGTAACACTGTGACGACGGTGCAATCCTATCCGGATGTGGTGGGCAAGCTGAACGGCAGTATCTCGAACAGGCATCCCATGGGCGTCCAGGGACCGCGGCTTTATAACAGTGATGCGTATGCCCTGCCGCAGGGACTGACATACGGCAATGCGGGCCGCAACATTTTGAATCTGCCACATCGGACGAACTTCGATATGGGCTTGTTCAAGAGCTTTTCAATCCGGGAAGATATGCACTTTGACTTTCGTGCAGAGGGTTTCAATATCTTCAACCATACACAATGGAGTGCAATCGATAACTCTGCGTGCTATGGAGCCGCGGCTTGTTCAACAAGTACGTTCCTGACACCGACGGCTGCGCATAATGCACGCATTCTGCAGCTGGCAGGGAAGTTTATTTTCTAGGCAGAGTAAGTGGGCTCGCTGGTTTAAGGCGAGTCCACTTACATGAGCTGCAAAGCCTGCTCAATCAAATGCCGGGTATCGGCGATGGGGTCCGCATTGGAATCGGATTCCATGGAGTAATAGCCACGGTAATTGGACTGCTTCGCCAGGGCGAAGAGGGCAGGCAGGGAGACTGCGCGCTTTTTTCCATCGATGATCTCGGCATCTTTAACGTGGGCCAGATTGAAGGCGTGCCCGAACATGTTTTTTACGGCCTGGTGATTGAAATTTTCGTCGCCGCCCATGAGCGAGTTGGCGAAGTCGGGCAGGGCGCGCAGCCATGGGGTGTGGGCGAGGTTGATGGCTGAAACGAGACGGCTGTCCGAGGCGAGAATGGGGTCGTCGTTTTCGAGATTGATGACGATCTTCTGCGATGCCGCGTAGGCAATGGTCGGGCGGAAGGCGTCGACGGCCTTTTGCAGATTTGAAGTATCAGCGCACTTTGGCAGGCTCATGCGGACGCTGGGAGAGCCCAGAGTTTTTGCGATATCGATCCAATGCGCGTAGCGGGCGTTCCCCTGTTTACGCAGGCCAGGGTCAGTGCTGCAGAGGTCCACGTGTTCATCAACAGGAATGTTGACGACGGCGATGCCGGCTGCGTCCAGACCGGCTTTGAGCTGCCGGACGTCAGAGAGCTGCGTGGACGCGAAGTGATTGTCGAGGGGCTCGATGCGATCGATGTTGAAGGTGCGTTGAACGAAGCGCGCGAAGGCGAGGAGGTCCATGCCGGGGTGGGCCGAGGGCTGGAAATCCTTGTTGCCGGGGGCGGAGATCATGGCGCGAAAGGGATAACTGGCGACGGCGATGCGGGCGCGCGGCTGGGCCGGGAAGGCTGCTGACGGCTCGCCGATGAGCGATGGATGCTGAGCCGCAGCGGTATGCATGGCGAAGGCTGCGGCACTGGCGAGGAAGCTTCTGCGGGTACAGCAATTCGCGGCAGCTTTCACATCAGCCTTCCATGGGAGCGACGGCATTGAAGCTGCCGGCTTTGAATTGTCTTACGATGTATTCCGATGTGCGCAGGGCGAAGGCGAGGACGGAGAGGGTGGTGGTTTTGTCGGTGCAGTTGAGCAGGACGCTGGCGTCGCAGGCGAAGAGGTTGGCTACGTCGTGAGTCTGTCCGAAGCGGTTGGTGACGGAGTGTTTCGGATCGTTGCCCATGCGGCAAGTGCCGGTTTCGTGGAGACTCCAGCCGGGTGACTCGGGTTCGCCGTGGCCCTGATATTCAGCGCCGGCTGCGTGAAACATCTGCTCGCAGATTTGTTTTGAGTGCTCCCACATTTTGAGGGTGTTGTCGTCCCATTCAAAATGGAGACGAACCTGCGGGATGCCGAAGATGTCTTTCTTTTCCGGATCAATGTCGACGTAATTCATGTCTGAGCGCTGCGATGGCGCCTGGATGGTGAGGCTGATCGGGGTGGGATAGCGGCGTTTGATTTCGGCTTTGTAGCCGGCGCCGTAGCCCTCGATGTCGTCGTAGTAGCCGGGGAACTCATCGCAGCCGCCACCGGGATAGAAGGAGTAGCCGCGTATGAATTTTTCGCGGGTTGGGCTGTCGAGATTCTGCCAGCGGGGCAGCCAGGCGACCGTGCCGTTGGTGACATTATCAGGAAAACTTTTCGCGCCGAGGAGCTGGGGCAGATAGCCGCGACCAGCGGTCCCGTACATGTGGTCACAGAGATTTCTGCCGAGCTGGCCGCTGGAGTTGGCGATGCCGGTGGGCCAGTGACGGGAGCGTGAGTTGAGCATGATCTGCGCGGTGGTGACGCAGGAAGCGGCGACGACGACGGCTTTGGCGTAGACCTCGACCTCCTTGCGGGAGATGCGATCGATGTAGGCGACGCCGCGGGCGCGACCATCGGCGTCGACGAGAACTTCGCGAGCGACGGCGTTGGTACGCAGATGAAGGTTGCCGGTGGCGCGGGCGGAGGGCAGCAAGAAATAGGGCGTTGAAAAGAAGGCGCCGACATCGCAGCCCCAGGTGCAGTTGCCGCAGAAATGGCAGGGCGGATGGCCGTTATGCTCCTGCGTGAGCTGGGCCATGCGGTCGGGCAGATAGGGGACTCCACACTTTTTCGCGCCGGCTGCAAGGAGGTGATCCATGCAGCGGAAATTCATGGGCGGCAGGTAGTCGCCGTCGGGATTGGAGGGGCGGTTTTGAACGGAACTGGCGACGCCGATCAGTCTTTCGATGCGGGTGTAGTAGGGATCGATGTCGGCATAGGAGACGGGCCAATCGACGTCATAGCCATCGAGGGAAGCGGCCTTGAAATCGATGTCACCCATGCGGGCGGCCGAGCGGCCCCAGAAATTGGTCTTGCCGCCGACGGCATTGGAGCGGGGCCACGTCCACTTCGTACCGGGCGCAGTCGCGTATTCAATCTCGTGCTCCCAGGCGTCGGAGGCGACGTAGGAATTGTCCATGTAGCCGACACTGATTTTGCGTTGTTCAGGTGTGCCGAAGCCGCGGAAGGCCATGTCGTAGGGCATTTTGTGCTGGCGGAAGTCTTTTGCAGGTGTGAGCTCGCGGCCTGCGTTGAGGGCGCAGACGCGGAGGCCGGCTTCGCACAGAGTTTTGATGACCATGCCGCCGCCGGCGCCGGTGCCGATGATGATGACGTCGTATTGATCCGGATGAGCGTTCAACGGGTGCAATCCTTCCTGGTTCAGGCCTGCGCGTGTTCGGGGTGATCACAGCCGGGCGAGCTGGCGTAGAAAGTGAGGCCCGGATAGTCGATGGCTTCGAGGCCGAGGCGGGTGGTGTAGAAGCCCATGACGGTGTATCGGCGGACGAGCTGGAAGAAGGCCTGCTGATCCTTTTCGTCAGTGTGCTGCTGGGCTTTGTAGGCGAGACGATCGAGGAGCTGGTGCTGATGCGGAGGATCGAGTTTTACGAAGGATGAGGCGGCGGCGTGATCGAGCCAGGCGAGGCCGCGGCGGAACGGCGGCTGCAAGGATGGATCGGAGAAGACCATGAAGTCAATGAATTCGGCAACACCAGCATCGGTGGCGCCGGGACGGGATTTCGGGTTGGGAGCTTCGGGGGTCGCGGGCAGGATCAGTTCTGCAAGTACAGTGACTGTTGCGTATTCATGAGGGGAGAAAAAGCTGGGATGGTAGGTGGCGTGCTTGATGGCCGCGGCGGGGGCTGGATGATGATGGGGCTGCTGGGCAAAGACATAGCTCCAGCGGGAGAAGCCGGGGAAGGCGCTGGCTGCGGAGGCGAGCGTCAAGGCCTGGAGTAGTTCTCTGCGGGTTGGTGCCTGCCCTGCCATGCTGCCTCCTGATGGATGGAGTTGAAATGATTATGCGCTGGCCAGGCGGCCCTGGAGACGCGGGAAACCCGACTCGGCTGACGTGATTTCCGAGGCGTAGCGAAAGTCGCCGGCGATGATGTTGCGCCAGCCTGCAAGCCGGTACGCCGCTGCCTGCAGGGGGACGATGTCGAAGAGAGGCGCGAGTAGCGGATCGATGCCGGGGAATTGGATGAGGTCGAGCTTCGCGTCATCGCGGGCGGGACTGGGACCGATCCAGCGGACGGTGGCGCCCATGGCGGCGAGGTCGTTGAGGAGAGCGCGATCAAGGGAGCGCGTGGGTTCCGGCGCACCGAAGAGGATGCCGCGGAAATGAGCGTCGACTGCTTCGACGGGGCCGTGGCGGAATTGACCGGAGGACATGGCGATGGCGCTGGCCTTGGCCGTTTCATGCAGGAGCAGGGCGCCTTCCTGCGCGGATGCCAGGGCGGTGCCACGACCGAGCAGATAGAGGGGGCGCGGTGTGTCGAAGATGTCACGCCAGCCGGTGCTGGCCCCGATACAGTTGTCGATGAAGGTGGTGAGCAGGGGGAGAGCGGCCTGGACGTGGTCAATGAACTGCGAGCTGCCGGGATGGAGCAGCTCTTTTACAAGGAGCTGGAGTTTGAGCAGGGTACCAGTGTAGGTCTGGACGGCGACGATCTGATCGGCACGCGCGCCGATGGGGAGGGTGAGGTCTGCAGCCTGCTCGAGAGCGGAGCCAGGAACGTTGGTGAGCGCGATGATGTGCATGCTCGCGGCACGCATTTTTTCTGCCAGGGTGAGGACTTCGATGGAGCCGCCAGAGCGTGAGATGAGGATGCCGGTATCGTCTTTGCGCAGGCCAGCGGTGCCGTAGTGAAGCAGCTCTGAACTCTCGGTGAGGATCGCGTTGCAACCGTTCTGCGCGAGCTCGAGGACGGCGGGAATGGCGGCGAAGAGGGAGGCGCCCATGCCGCTGAAGATGAGTCTGCCGCCGGATTTGCGAAGGAGCTGAACAGCGTGCTGGACGAGAGCTGCCTGATGCTGATGGGTGAGCAGGATGGCCGCGTGAGAGGCTGGCTGGCCGCGCATGTTCTGCAGCATCGGCAACTCGGCGGCAGGCTGCAGATTTATCGGGGGCGTCGTCATCGGGATTTGCGGCTTAACCACTCTTCGATGGGCCGCGGCGTGGTGGGTTTAAAGGGCAGCGGCACTTTGCAGCCGAGGCCGGCAGAGGCATAGCCGGCATAAACAGCTTCAAGGACGACACGACCATCTTCGCCGGTGGCCTGCGGAGTTTCGGTGCCGCGGATGGCGCGGGCGAAGTGGCGCATCTCCTGGGGGAAGCCGTAGTTCCACAATTCTTCGAAGACGGGATGACTCCAGCCGGTGGTGGCGGGAGCTTTCTCGACGGCGTAACCGTAGCCATATTCGCTGTATGTGGGGAGGGCATTGCCCATGTGGAGGTTGGCGATGGTGAGGCCGCCTTCGCCGTAAATTTCGACGCGGTCGTCCATGCCGCCGCGTCTGGCCCAGCTGTTTTCGATGATGCTGAAGGCATTGCCGGCGAATTCGACGACAGTGACGGCTTCGTCGTCGGCCTGGGTTTTGGCGCCGTGAACGTAGGTGCCGAGGTGTGAATAGACGCTGACGATTTTTGGCCGGCCGAGGAACCAGTAGGCGAAGGCGATGCCGTGGCAGCCGAGGTCGAGCAGGGCGCCGCCGCCGGATTGTTTGACGTCCCAGAACCAGTCAGCGTGGGGGCCTGAGTGTTTTTCGCTTTGCTTGACGAGGTGCACTTTACCGAAGGCGCCGGCGTCGGCCATCTCTTTGGCTTTGACGAATTTAGGGGTGAAGAAGAGCTCTTCCGCGTAGAGGAGGAGGACGCCGTGCTGACGGCAGGCCTCGATCATCTGGTCGGCTTCTTCAAGGGTGACGGCGAGCGGCTTTTCACAGATGACGTGCTTGCCGGCGCGTGCCAGGGCCAGGGTTATTTCACAGTGCAGCGCGTTGGGCGCGGTGATGGTGACGGCATCAATTTCGGGATCGACTGCAAGCTCGCGGTAGTCGGTGTAAACACGCGCGATTTTGTATTTATCGGCAAGGCGCCGGGCGTTGCCTGCGGTGGGTGAAGCGACGGCGACAACCTGCATGTCCTCTACCTGGGAGATGGCCGCGGCATGACAATCAGCCTGAAACTGCGACCCGATAATGCCTATGCGAAGGGGACCCTGCATCGTGATGGCTCTTCCTGGCGAGATTATTTGCGGATGGGCTGACTGGACAAGACTGGCCCCGGGCATCGCACTTCGCATCCAATACGGCTTAGCATGGACTTGCAGGGCGGCACTGGTCCCGTTGGTGAAATTTACCAGATTGCGCAAGCGGTTGCACGAACTCACGACCGAGGTGTGTTGTTCATTGACACTGCCTGGGTCCTGTGGAATTCTTCAACCACAATCGCGATGCATAGCGGACGCATTGTCGTCGTCGAAGGAGTTTCGGTGACCAGATCTGTACTTTCATTGATGGGATCGGCGTTGTTGGCTGGCCTGCCTGTACTTTCAGCATCAGCGCAGGACGCGGGGAGCGGCCATCCTGCGGCCGGCGAACATCTTTTCAAGCAGAATTGCGCGGCCTGCCATTCACTGGAGGCGGGCAAGAAGCTGGTGGGGCCGAGCCTGCATGCAGAGTTGAAGGGCGCGCATCCGAAAAAGACGCCGGAAGAAGTAAAGGCGATCGTGGTGAACGGAAAGAATGCGATGCCGCCGGTGGGGGCAGCGTTCAATCCGCAGGACCTGGACGACCTGCTCGCATATTTGCGAACGCAGTAGCGCGGTAGATGGATAGATTAAAAAACCGGGCGTGCTGCAGTGAGGGCGCACTGGCAGGAGCCGCAGTTTGCAAAGGCGAATGGCTGGACTGACGCGGCGAGAGCTGCTGTGCGGGGCGGGCGCTGCCGGCGGACTGGCTGCGCTGAGTGCGATGACGCCGGGTTTCGCAAAGGCAGCGACTCGACCGGTTGGTGCGTCCGACAAGCTGACGGTGGCCTGCATCGGGGTTGGGTCGCAGGGCACGCGTGTACTGCTGGATATGCTGCGGCTTCCCGAGGTAAAGGTAGTGGCGGTGTGCGATGTAAATCGCGGATCCGGTGACTACCTCGACTGGGGCCCGGATGAATTGCGCGGCAAGATCAGCCAGGTGCTGCAGCAGCCATCGTGGGGCAAGAACTACAAGGGTGCGCCGGGCGGCCGCGATGTCGCAAAGGCGATCGTCAATACTTTTTATGCAAAGGCCGCTGGCAAGGCGGACTATGACGGCTGCCATGCGTATGAAGACTATCGCGAGCTGCTGGCGAAAGAAAAAGACCTGGACGCAGTGATCGTGAGTACGCCGGACCACTGGCACGCGATCATCGCGATTGCGGCGATGCGTGCGGGCAAGCATGTGTACAGCCAGAAGCCGATGGCTCACTCCGTGTGGGAGGCGGCGCAGATGGCGCGGGTGGCGAAAGAGACGGGCCGCGCGACGCAGGTTTCAATTTTCAATTCGCAGACCCCGGCTTCGCTGCGCGTGATCGAGATGGTGCAGGGCGGTGCGATCGGGCCGGTACATCGCGTGGATATCTGGACGCGTCGTGCGTCGGCTTTCTGGAAGCAGGGACTGGCAACGCCGACGGTGGCCGATCCGATTCCGGATGGATTTAACTGGGAGATGTGGCTGGGGCCGGCGCCGATGCGACCGTATAACCACGTGTACCTGCCGTTTGTCTGGCGGGCCTGGTATGACTATGGCTGCGGCGCGATTGGCGACATGGGCGAGTATGGGCTGGACACAATCAGCCGCGCGCTGAACCTTGCATCCGCGGAGCGTGTGGATGCGAGTTCGACTGAACTTTTTCCGGACTGCTACCCGGTGGCGTCGACGTTGAATTACCACTATGCGGCGCGCGGCGATAAGCCTGCCGTGGAGCTGCACTGGTACGACGGCGGGATCAAGCCACAGCGGCCGGCCGAGCTGGCTGACGATGCGCCATTGAGTATCGACAATGAAGGCGTGATTTATACCGGGACGAAGGGCAAGCTGCTGACGGGGTTTATGGCAGAGTCGCCGCGGCTGTTATCGCCGGACGGGAAATTGACGGCGGAGCCGAAGGTGGCAATGGCTGCGGAGCCGATGGATGCGGCTCGTCCGGAGCTGGGGCCGGGCGCGGTGAGTGCAAGCCGCGCGCATTACATGGAGTGGATCGGGGCGTGCCGCGGCGGTGCGCCGGCGAGTGCGAACTACGCGTTCGAAGCTCCGATTGTGCAGAGTCTGATGATGGGCAATATTGCGATCCGCACGCAGGAGTTGATTGCGTGGGATGGCGAGGGCGCGTTGAGCAGGGGTTCTGATCGAGCCAAGTCCCTGTTGAAGCCGGTGTATCGGCAGCCCTTTTCTGCTGACTGAACTTTCTCGCTGCATATTTTTCGAAGGACCCTGGAGCCACTATGCCAATGCATCCGCTTAAGCCCCTTTCTGCCAGCGAAGTCAATGTAGCACTGGAACTGTTACGATCTGCCGGGAAGCTCGGTAAAACGGTGCGGGTGATCAGCGTGACGTTGATTGAGCCGCTGAAGGCCGTGGTATTTGCGTGGCCGGATGGAGGGACGCCCAATCGCGAGGCGGAGGCGGTGTTGTTTGACAATGCGCGCAACGGCGGCGACGTGGTGCGGCTGGACCTGACGACCGGCGCAGTGAGAAGCAGTACGCCGATGCCACCCAATGTGCAGCCGACGCTGTCAACCGATGAGCAGGCGGAATGCGAGGCGGCAGTGCTGGCGAGTCCGCTGTTTCGCGAGGCACTGCAGCGGCATTATGGGGTTGCGGATACCAGCCTGGTGATGGTGGACATCTGGAGTGCGGGCAATTACGGCAGCGAGGAAGACCGGACGCACAGGCTGGCGCGACCGCTGTGCTTCCTGCGGAGTGAGCCGGGGGAGAACGGGTACGCGCGGCCGATCGAGGGTCTGCGGCCGGTGGTGGATCTGAATACGATGCAGGTGCTGCGCGTGGAGGATTACGGCAGGTGGCCGCTGCCGCCACAGGGCGCGGATTATGCGGCTGCGCGGGTGAAGGACTTCCGGACCGATATCAAGCCGCTCACAATTACGCAGGCGGACGGGCCGAGCTTTCAGCTGGATGGCCGGCAGATGAGATGGCAGAACTGGAGTTTCGTGATTGGCTTCAGTGCGCGCGAGGGGCTGACGATCCATGATGTGCGCTATGAGGATCGCGGACGGAAGCGGCCGGTGCTGTACCGCGCATCGCTGACAGAGATGGTGGTGCCGTATGGCGATCCGCGGCCGACGCAGGCGCGTAAAAATGCGTTCGATGTGGGCGAGTACGGGATGGGGATGTGCGCGAACAGTCTGCGACTGGGCTGTGATTGTGTCGGGCACATTGAGTACCTCGATGCAGACCTTTGTGACAGCCGGGGCAATGCGCTGACGATTGAGAATGCGATTTGTATTCACGAAGAGGACTTCGGGATTTTGTGGAAGCATACGGATCGCCGGATGCCGGATGCGCCGGAGGTGCGGCGATCGCGCAGGCTGGTGGTGTCGTCCGTATCGACGGTAGAGAATTATGAGTATGGATTTTTCTGGTACTTCTACCAGGATGGAAATATCCAGTTCGAGATCAAGCTGACGGGGATTCTTTCGCTGGGAACGGCGCATGAAGGCGAAAAGCTGATTCACGGCGCGATGATTGCGCCGCTGTTGTATGCGCCGAATCACCAGCACTTTTTCAACATGCGGCTGGATGTTGCTGTGGATGGCGCAAGCAACACGGTGCAGCAGCTGGACGTGGTGGCGGATGCGCTAAGCGAGGAGAATCCGTATCAGAATGCGTTCCACGTAGAGCCGACAAATCTGAAGACAGAGTCGCAGGCGAAGGCGAATCTTTCGCTGGAGACGGGTCGGACGTGGAAGATTATCAATCCCGCGGTGAAGAACGGACTGGGTGGAGCGACGGGGTACAAGTTTATTCCGGGCGATAATGCAATTCCGTTCGCATCGCGCGAGGCGTGGTGGAGGAAGCGAGCGGGGTTTGTGGATCACCACGTGTGGGTGACGCCGTTTGCCGCAGATGAGCGCTATGCGGCGGGGGATTATCCGAACCAGAGCAGCGGCGGTGACGGATTGCCGCGATGGACGAAGGCGGATCGCGCGATCGAGGATACCGATGTGGTGTTCTGGTACACGTTCGGGCATACACACCTGCCGCGGCCGGAGGATTGCCCCGTGATGCCGACGGCGTACATCGGATTTCTGCTGAAGCCGAATGGGTTTTTCGATCAGAATCCTGCGAACGATGTGCCGCCATCGGAGCCAGCGAATAAAAAGGGCTCGTGCTGCCACTGAGGTTTTGGCAAGAGCATGCGGCTGCGTGATAGGTTGGCTTTCGCGGTCTGACGAATCAAACGGCCGTTGGGATTTGTGAACTTATGCAGACGACTGCTTTGATCCTGGCCGCGTGCGCGGTCTTCCTGATTCCGGCGAGTGCGCAGCAGAAGGCAGCAGACTGGCCTGCTTACAACGGGCGGACGGATGGCGACCACTACTCGGCGTTATCGCAGATTGATCGCGCGAATGTGAACAAGCTGAAAGTTGCGTGGCAGTATGACACGGCCGAGAGTGGTGGACTGCAGACCAACCCGCTGATTGTGGATGGCGTGCTGTATGGGTATACGCCGTCGCAAAAAGTGGTGGCACTGGATGCGGCGACGGGAAAGCTGCTTTGGAAATTTGATTCAGGTGTGCCTGCATCGCAGCCGGCGCGTGGATTTGCGTGGTGGACGGATGGCAGCTCGAAGCGGCTGTTTGCCGGGGTGATGAATTACCTGTACGCGCTGGACCCTGCAACGGGAAAACCGATTGCAGAGTTTGGCGAGGGCGGCCGGATTGATCTTCGCAAGGGCCTGGGTAAGGGGCAGCCCGAGAACTATGAAGCGCAGTCGATTGCGCTGACAACGCCGGGGCTGGTGTACAAGGACGTGATCGTGACGGGCGGTCGTGAGCCGGAAGCGAGTCCTGCGCCACCGGGAGATATTCGCGCATTCGATGTGCGGACGGGGCAGCTGCGATGGACATTTCATACGATTCCGCATCCGGGTGAGACGGGCTACGAGACGTGGCCCGCGGATGCGTGGAAGACGATCGGCGCGGCGAATAACTGGGCAGGCATGACGCTGGATGCGAAGCGCGGGATTCTGTATGTGCCGACGGGATCTGCTGTGTCCGATTTTTATGGCGGGGACCGGGTAGGGAACGATCTTTATTCCGATTCGCTCCTGGCGCTCGATGCGACGACGGGGAAGCGCATCTGGTCGTTCCAGGGAGTGCATCACGATATCTGGGACCGTGATTTCCCTTCGCCGCCCGCGCTGGTGACGGTGATGCGCAATGGGAAGCGCATCGATGCGGTGGCACAGACGACCAAGCAGGGGTACTTGTACCTGTTCGACCGGGTGAGCGGTGCGCCATTATTTCCGATCGAAGAGGTGAAGTATCCGGAGAGTGATGTGCCGGGGGAGAAGACGTCGGCGACACAGCCGCGGCCGGTGCTGCCGGCTCCGTTTGCGAGACAGATCCTGACCGAGGATATGGTGACGAGCCGCACGCCGGAGGCGCATGCCGCAGTGATGCAGGCGTTCAAGGATGCTCGGAGTGCGGGCCAGTTTGTGCCGCTGACGGTGAACAAGCAGACAGTGGTGCTGCCCGGGTTTGATGGCGGCGCGGAGTGGGGCGGACCGGCGGTGGATGCGGCGCACGCGGTCCTGTACGTGAATGCGAATGAGATGGCGTGGCTGGGCAGCCTGATCAAGAACGAGCCCGCGAAGAGTGCGGGGGCGGCGGTGTACCAGGGGCAGTGCAGCGGGTGCCACGGTGCTGGACGGGCGGGTGCGCCGCCGGCGTTTCCGTCACTGATTGATGTGGACAAACGGCTGACGGCGGAGCAGATTACGGCGACGATCCACCAGGGTAAAGGGCGGATGCCGGCGTTCCCGGGTGTGGCAGGTGACCAGCTGAAGGCGCTGCTGGAGTACCTGCGGACAGGCGATGCGGCTGCTGGCACAGGGCCTAGCGACAAGGTGGAGATGGCGGGGAGCGATGTTGGGGTGCCGGCGTATCGCTTCAATGGCTATACGAAGTTTATGGATGCGGATGGGTATCCTGCGATTACTCCGCCGTGGGGTACGTTGAATGCGATCGACCTGAATACGGGAAGGTACCTGTGGCGGATACCTTTCGGCGAATATCCGGCGCTGGCTGCGAAGGGTGTGGCGACGACGGGCTCCGAGAATTATGGCGGCCCGATTTTGACAGCGGGCGGCGTGCTGTTTATCGGCGCTACGGTGTATGACAGGACTTTCCACGCGTATGACAGCAGTAACGGGCACTTGTTATGGAAGACGGAGCTGCCGTTTGCGGGCGTGGCAACCCCGGCAACGTACATGCTGAACGGCAAGCAGTACGTGGTGATTGCATGCGGCGGGGGCCGGGATCATGCTTCGCCATCGGGCGGAGTGTATGTGGCGTTTGCACTGCCGTAAATTAAGATACAGATGCGGTTACAGACCTGCATACCAGTCATAGCCGAGCTTGGTCCAGTAATCGTCGGGCTTGAGGTCGGTATAGGCGATCAGGCCGATGCGCTTGATCTGCTTGTAGCCGTACTTGGTGGGGGTGTGCAGGCGGAGTGGCGCGCCGTGGAGCTGGGTGAGCGGCTCGCCAGCCATTTCCGTGACGAGCAGGGTCTGGGGATGGCGGCAGACAGCCATGTCATAGCCGACGTAGTAGTCGCCGTTCGGGGTTTCCATGTAGACGTAGCGCGGCAGTTTGCCGGCGGCGTTGCGGGCGGGTGGATAGGCGCGCAGGAGGTCGGCGAAGCGGATGCCGCCCCAGCGGGCTACCTGGCTCCAGCCTTCGACGCATTTGAATTCGGTAACGAGATCCTGGCGAGGGAGTTGGAGGAGGTCGTGCAGGGTAAGGAGGAGGCCGGGGGTGGGGCCGGAGAGGGTGGAGGCGCTACGGCCGGCTTCTTCGGTGCCGCCCAGACCGGGCCGCGCACGATAGGGCGTGCCGCCGGTCAGAGGCGGTTCCTTGACGATGGAGGTGAAGTGATCGCCTTCGTCGAAGGTATCCGGCTTGACGTAGGAGTATTCCCATTGGGTGACGTCCGGGCTGTATTGCGAAAAGCTCTTTGGATTTTCGACGCCGACCAATTGCAGGCGCCAGCTATCGGGGACGAGGGCTTCCTTGAGGCCGACGAGACCGTTGAGGCGCAGGCGCTCGGCACGGCTGACGGGATAGACGGGGGCGAGGGCGCGCTCCTCAAAGACAGCGCGGGAGAGAGCTGCGTTGGCCTGAAGGGCACGGCGGCGGGGGACGGGCTGCTGGCCTTCAGACGGACTGAAGTCTACCCAGCGATAGAAGCCGTAGCCGGCGGCTGCGCTCAAGGCGGCGACGGCGAAGCTGCGCCGGGTGAGCCGGCGAGAGGCTGCAAGGACTTCGGCGTCGGAAGCTGGCCGGGGCGTGGTGGGGTCGTCGTCTTCGATCATCGCCAGCTCTTCCTTTCTGCCTCGAGCGAGGGTGTGTGGATGGGCTGGACTTCATAGCCGCTGACCATGCCGCGAAAGCTGTTCCACCCGGCGAGAGCGACCTGTGCCACGTGGACGAAGAAGAAGAGACAGAAGCCGATGGTGAGCCAGAAATGTTCCCAGCGCGCCCATTCGTAACCACCGAGGAGCGTGGTGATCCAGTGGAGCTGGGTGGGCTTGTAGATGGCGAGGCCGGTGAGCAGGCTGGCGGCGCCCATGAGAGTGATGCCGGTGTAGGCGATGCGCTGCGCACTGTTGTATTTGAGGTGCGCAGGTGCGTTGCTGCGGAGACGGAGACTGGCAAGCACGACCTGGCCGGCTTCGCGAAGACTGTGGCGCTGCGGGAGGAGCAAGCGCCACTCGCCGGAGAGGAGGGTATAGGCGACGTAGGCGATGCCGTTGATGGCGAAGATCCACATGAAGAAGAAGTGGTCGCCCATGCCCTGGGTGACGTGCCATTGAATGTCGAGCGCTTTCCAGATGGGCTCGGGGAAGATGCGGAAGAGGGTGTGCGAGCCGAGGCCGACTCGGTAGACGGCGTGCGGGTGGAGGCGGGCGTTGTCCGAATCGTTCCAGTAGATGCGGATGCCGCTGAGGATCATGATGAAGAGGACGGGGAAATTGATCCAGTGCATCCAGCGGATGGCGAGCGGATGCTTGCGCTCAAGGCGCAGGGTGGGTGCGGGCACTGCGTTGTCAACGACTGTGGGCATGGTCCGGATGGTGACGCTGTGCTGCCTTGTGTACAGGCTATGCGCTTGTGTGCCGGGGGACAAGCGGAGTGCGTTCAGGGTAAGTGCGGCGGATCGCCTGCGACCTTGAGGTTGATGCGGTAGAGGCTGGTGGTTGCGGTGACGTAGAGGGTTTTCCGATCGGGCCCGCCCCAGGTGAGATTGCTGACATTTTCCGGAGTTTCGAGGGTGCCGAGATGGCGGCCGTCGGCGTTCATGATCCAGATGCCGCCGGGGCCTGCTGCGTAGAGGTTGCCCTGGCAATCGAGTTTGAGACCGTCGGGAGCGCCGCGAAAGGCGAAGGTGCCGGCATGGCAGATGCGGAGGGGATCGGAGAGGGTGCCGTCGGCATGGACGGCGTAGCGCATCCAGAACATTTCCGGTTCGGAATTGCTGACGTAGAGGAATTGTTTGTCGGGAGAGAAGGCGATGCCGTTGGGACGGGGCAGGTCGCTGATGAGTAACTGCAGGTGGTCATTCGCGGGTGAGGCGCCCGGCTTGTGACGGCTTGCGCCGGCGAGCCGGTAGACACCGTTGACGGGTAAATCTTTATCCGGGTCCGTGTCGCTCTGGGTCTGCAGGCCGTAGATGGGATCGGTGAAATAAAGGGAGCCGTCGGAATGGTAGACGAGATCGTTGGGGCTGTTGAAGCGCTTGCCCTCAAAGCGGTCGGCAAGGATGGTGCGTTGTTCTGTGCCAGCGATCTCTTCGAGGCGGTAGAGATTGCGCTGGCCGTGGCCGGCGATGGTGAGGCGGCCGGCAGGATCGAGGGTCATGCCATTGGAGCCAGGTTCGGGTCCGGTGAAGGGCGCGTGGCCGAGGCAGCCGCTGGGCTGCAGGAAGATGGTGACGCCATTTTGCGGAGACCAGCGGTGGATGGTGTTGGCGGGAATGTCTGCGAAGACAACATCGCCGCCGGGGAGCCAGACCGGGCCTTCAGTCCAGGTGAAGCCGGTGGCGAGCTGCTGGAGTGCGGGGCGCGCGGGGATGAGGGCGTCGAGGGCGGGATCAAGCCGGGAGACGTTCAAAACGGATTCGGGATAATGCTGCTTCATTCCTGCGAGGGTCTCGTGTGTGCGGCTAGAGAGAGACGCCGCGCTTCCAGGGAATGAAGTCGTTCTGGCCGAGCTGTTCGGCTTTGGAAAGGGCTTTGCCGCTGGCGACGGCGATTACGGATTCGAGGATAGCGTTGCCGGTGTCTTCGAGGGTGGCCTCGCCGCGGATGATGGCGCCAGTGTCGATGTCAATGATGTCAGACATGTGTTCGGCGAGCTGGGTGTTGGTGGAGACCTTGATGACAGGGGTGATGGGATTGCCGGTGGGGGTGCCGAGCCCGGTGGTGAAGAGGACGATGTTTGCGCCGGCGCCCACCTGGGCGGAAACACACTCGACATCATTGCCGGGAGTACAGAGGAGGTTGAGGCCGGGCGCGGTGGCGTACTCCGGATAATCAAGGACACCGTTGACGGGCGAGGTGCCGCTTTTGCGTGCGGCCCCGGCGGACTTCATGGCGTCGGTGATGAGGCCGTCGGCGATGTTGCCGGGTGAGGGATTCATTTCAAAGCCCGAGTGGACGGCTTTGGCGCGGGCGTTGTAGTCAAGCATGAGTTGAATGAAGCGGTCGGCGTCGGCGGGGTGGGTGCAGCGATCGATGAGGTTCTGTTCGACGCCGCAGAGCTCGGGAAATTCGGAGAGGATGGACCGGGCGCCGAGGGCGGCGAGCAGGTCAGAGACCTGGCCGAGAGCGGGATTGGCGGAGAGGCCGGAGAAGCCGTCGGAGCCGCCGCACTTGAGGCCTACTGTAAGTTTGTCGAGAGGCGCGGGCTGGCGCGTGAGGGAGTTAGCTTTGACGAGCTCGGCGAAGGTGGCCTCGATGGCCTGCGAGAGCATCGTGCTTTCGAGGCCGGACTGCTGCTGGTCAAACATAAGGACTGGCTTGGTGCCATCGGCATGGCGGACGCGCAGTTCGTCCAGAAGCATGGTGCCCTGCGCATGCTGGCAGCCGAGACTGAGGACAGTGGCGCCGGCGACGTTGGGATGGTGGATGTAGCCGGCGAGGAGGCCGCAGAGGGACTGCGAATCCTGCCGGGTGCCCCCGCAGCCGCCTTCGTGGACGAGGAAGCGGATGCCGTCGAGATTTTTGAAGATGCGCTCGCGGGACGGGGCGGGCGCGGCAGGCAGGGAGGCAGTGTGGGCGTGCTGCTGAACGAGCGAGCGGACGAGCTGGCCGTACTTTTTCGGGCGACTGTAGCCAAGCTCTTCTTCGAAGGCTTCGCGTAGGGCTTCGACGTTGCGGTTTTCGCAGAAAACGAGCGGGATGACGAGCCAGTAATTGCGGGTGCCGACCTGGCCGTCGGCGCGGTGATAGCCGTCGAAGGTTGCGGAGGCCCAGCGGCTGACGTCGGGTGGCTGCCAGGTGAAGGTAGTATTGCGGCGGGCGAAATCCGTAGCGTCGTGCTGGACGTTGCGGGTGGTGAGGCGGCCGCCGACCGGGATCGGCTCGCGCACTTTACCAACGACGCCGCCATACATGATGACGTGCGAGCCGAGCGGCATGTCGTGCATGGCGAATTTGTGCTTTGCGGGGACAGCCGCGGGCAGTGCATACGTGGCGCCATCGAAGGGCACTGTCTCGCCGGCCGCGAGGTCGCGCAGGGCTACCAGAACATTGTCGCGAGGATCGATTCTCAATACTGTTCGTGCGTTCAAATGGCCCGTCCCGCCGAGAGATAGACCTTAATTTACGCCACCGCGGGCGAGGCTGCTCTGGAGCGGAAGCATCCGGCGGGTATGGCCGCGGTTACAAGCCGGGAGCAAAGCGCATAAAATTAGCGAGTCAGGTCTATGCGAATTGTTTCGAGGAGAAGATCAACATGGCCGCAACTGCTGCAGCTACTCCAGTAAAGGTCGCTAAAACGCCAACGATGCCCAGCTTTGCGACGGCTGCGGAAGAACGGCTGCATCGGAAACAGCGGCTGGCGTCGGCGTTCAGGCTGTTTGCAAAGTTCGGATTCAGCGAGGGCGTAGCCGGACATATTACGGTGCGTGACCCGGAGCGGCATGATCACTTCTGGGTGAATCCGTTTGGCATGCACTATGCGCATATACGGGTTTCGGACCTGATCCTGGTGGACGAAAAGGGTGTGGTGATCGAGGGCGAGCGGCCGGTGAATGAGGCGGCGTTCGCGATCCACTCCCGATTGCACATGGCGCGGCCAGATGTAGTGGCGGCGGCGCATGCGCATTCACTGTATGGCAAGACGTGGTCAAGCATGGGTCGGCTGCTGGATCCGCTGACACAGGATGCATGCGCGTTCTATGAAGACCATGCGCTGTTCGCGGATTACACGGGCGTGGTGTACGACATGTCAGAGGGAGACCGGATTGCGGCGGCGCTTGGTCATCGCAAAGCCGTGATCCTGCAGAATCACGGGATCCTGACGGTGGGCAGTACGGTGGATGAAGCGGCGTGGTTTTTTATCACGATGGACCGCACATGCCAGTCGCAGCTGCTGGCCGAGGCGGCAGGCAAGCCGGTACCGATTTCACACGAGAGCGCATTGATTGCGCAGAAGCAGGTCGGCAATCCGCGCGTCGGCTGGTTCCAGTACCAGCCGCTGTGGGACTACATTGTGCGGGAGCAGCCGGACCTGCTGGATTGAAATCGGCTGCGGCGTAAGCCGAGCCGCATTAGCCGGGCGGCCTCTTTAGCCGAGCCACTGCGGATTGTGGAATGTGCCGTCGTAGATGTGAGAGGACTTGTAGTCTTCAAACTTAGCGGCGGCACCGGCCGGGGCAGTTTTCGCGAGCAGGGCGATTTTCTGCTCGGCATCCAGCGGCTTGAAGTTGCGGGCGACGGCCAAGGCCTGTTCCAGGTTGGCCATGGACTGGCAGCCGGTGATTGTAATCGTCACGGGCACACTCATGGCGTAGTGCAGGGCTTCCGGCGCAGTGATGGTGTTGGTCTTAAGAATGGCGGCGTTACTCAGGGGCTTCATACCGAGGATGGCCATGCCATGTTTGTGGGCGACCGGGATGACTTTCTGACCGAAGCTGTCGAAATGGTGGTCGAGTGCATTGACGGGCATCTGAACTGTGTCGAAGACGAAGCCGTGTTTATCGGCGACTTCGATCATGTTGAGGTGCATCTCCGGGCTCTTGTGTCCAGTGAAGCCGATGAAGCGGATTTTGCCTTCCTTGCGCATCTGCTTGAGAACGTCGACAACGTTGCCCGGCTTGAAGGCCTGGTCAGGATCGCCCATGCGGATGACTTCGTGAATCTGCACGAGGTCGATGTGATCGGTTTTGAGCCTGGTGAATGACTGCTCCAGTTGTTTACGCGCTTCGGCCCCGGTGCGGCCGTCGATCTTGGTCATGAGGAAGGCTTTTTGACGATAGCCGTCCTGAAGGGCTTTGCCCATGCGAACTTCGCTGACACCGTCGTTGTAATCCCAGCAGTTATCGAGGAAGTTGATGCCTTCATCGAGGGCGCGGCGAATGATGGAGATGGCATCCTGCTCGGACACGGAGGAGAGGCCGAGATGATAGCCGCCTATGCCAATGATGGACACCTGTGCGTCGGCGCGACCGAGCTTTCTGCGACCGATGCCATGCACCGTGGTGACGACGGGCAGCGGCACACCAGCGGCTGTACCCAGTAGCTTCGCCTGAGCACTTTCCTGGCTGAGGGCAGGCTCATTGGCCGCACCGGCGAGCGTGATGACGGCTGCTGTGGCGGCAGCCTGCTTCAAGAATTTACGTCGTTCCATGCGATCACCTCTTGAACAGTGGGGTCTGACACGATTCTAAATGTGCGTAGCCATGCCTGTTCAACTGGCAGATGCCGTTCCTTTCCATGGAGGCTGATTCAAGCTGCAGCGCATGCGGCAGTTTTCTGACGGCTGGGTGAATTCGCACGCCGATGAGCAATTCTGATCATGCCGGTCCTGCGGCGACCGGATAGTGTTAGGTACACGACAGTGTTGATCCTGACGGCTGAAGCGGATTGAACATGATCGGGTGACGAATCGTCGGAGGCCGTTTGCAGGCCGTATCCGCACAGGCGTCTCGGGTCTGGGCGCACGATGTCCACAGCTGTGAGAAAGCCGGAACGATGCCAAATACAAAGGTCCTGCTGGTTGATGATGATGATTCCATCCGTTTCAGCCTGGGCAAAATCCTGGAGCATCACGGCTTCCTGGTCAGCACGGCCTCGAATGTTTCGGATGCGTTGAAGCTCGTCAGCTCCGATTCATTCGATGTGTTGTTGAGCGACCTGCATATGAAGGGGCCGGGCGATGGATTGACCGTGGTGAGTGCCATGAGACACGCCAATCCGAAGGCGGTGACATTGCTGCTAAGCGCTTTTCCGGAGATGACGGCGGCAGCGAACGCGATCCTGCTGCAGACGGACGAGATACTGGTGAAGCCGATGAACGTAGTGGCGCTGCTGCAGGTAATCGAGCAGCGACTGCACGATGGGCCAATACCGACGCGGGCAGTGGAGAGCGTTGCTACGATCCTCGAACGCACTACGCAGGCGAGCATTGACCTGTGGTACGAACGGGTGCGGCTGGAACCGAAGATTATGGCGATCCCCCTGTCATTCGAGCTTCGCTGTGCGCACCTGCCGCGCGTCTTCAACGATTTGGTGACACGCCTAAGGGCGAATGCACCGCTGGGCACAAAGGGCTTCCGGTCAGAGGCAGCGATTGAACATGGCGCCATCCGCTACCGGCAGGGGTATTCCGCGGCGATGATGGTGGAGGAGTCGCGGATTCTGCAGGTGAGTATTTTCGAGACGCTACAAAGCAATCTGAACACGATTGATTTCAGCATCCTGATGATTGGGGTGATGACGATAGCGGACGAGGTGGATTCGCAGCTGAGCCAGGCGATGGAGAGCTACATCGAGGCCTCAACTACGACGGTAGCCGCGGTTTAGGGGCTATTTGCCGATGCAGAAGGTGGAGAAGATGCGGTGCAGGACTTCGTCCGGCGCGGTGCTCCCGGTGAGACGGTCGAGGCCTTCGAGGGCTGTGTAGAGATCGAGGAGCAGCATCTCGTGGGGTATGTGGTTTTCGACTGCCGATGCGGCTGAGGCGATGGCGCCCTGTGTAGCCGACACTGCTTCGTAATGGCGAAGGCTGGTCAACATGCCCGCCTGTTCTTCCGGATTGCTCTCCATGAGCATCGCCAGCAGCCTGGTTCGCAGTGCGGCGATGCCTGTGCCGTGGAGAGCTGACACACAGACGGCGTCTTCGGGCTTGTTCGGAGGGTTGCTGGACAGCAGGTCGATCTTATTGACGACGATGAGCTGTTTGCGGCCATGAAGGCGCGCGAGGACGGCCTGGTCTTCGGGGTGAAGGGATTCTGCGGTCAGGGCGGTGGCATCAAGGACGAGCAGGACAAGGTCTGCATCGGCGATGGCCTCCATGCTTTTCGCGATGCCGAGGGATTCTGCTTCGTCGGTGGACGTGCGGAGGCCGGCGGTGTCGATGAGTTCAACGGGGATGCCGCCGAGAGAGACGACTTCGGTGACGGGATCGCGGGTGGTGCCGGGGGCGGCGGTAACGATGGCTCGATCTTTTTCGAGCAGACGATTGAAGAGTGAAGATTTACCGGCGTTGGGGCGGCCTACCAGCGCGAGTTTGAGGCCATCGCGGACGAGTCTGCCCTGCTGATAGCTGGCAGCTATCGGGACCAGACTGCCGGTGATCTTCTGCAGCTTTTCGGCGATCTGCTGAGATGGCATGACGTCGATGTCGTCTTCTGCGAAATCGACGCCAGCTTCGAGCGCGGCTATCAGCAACAGCAGCTGTTCCTTTACTGGTGCGATGCGGCGCGAGAGGGCACCGCCGAGCTGACTGGCTGCATTGCGGGCCTGGGTAAGAGTCTGGGCATCGATGAGATCGCGGACGGCTTCGGCCTGGGTGAGATCGATGCGCCCGGAGAGGAAGGCGCGCTCGGTGAACTCACCTGGCTGGGCGAGGCGAGCGCCGTGGCTGAGGGCATGGCGGACGAGGTGATCCATGATGACGGGAGAGCCGTGCGCGGCTATTTCAACAACGTCTTCGCCGGTGTAGGAAGCGGGTGCGGCGAAGAAGGTGACCAGGGCTTCGTCGAGTTTGCGGGGTGAGGCGGCTGCGGAGAGTTCGAGTATGTCAGCGAAGCGGGCGCGGGCATGTTCGAGCGGCTGGCTGGTGTGGATGACCTGTTCGGCGATGGGGCGGGATAACGAACCTGACAGGCGCACGATGCCGATGCCGCCGCGGCCTGGCGGGGTCGCGATGGCGACGATTGTGTCCGGAAGATAACCTGTTGGGTTTCCTGCGTGCTCCATCGCTACCAGTGTAGAAGCAGCCCGCTTTGGTTGGAGGCTGCCTCTCCGCTAGACTGGTAGGTCGACCTGGAGGCACATATGCCCACTACTGTTTCTGCACGCCCGCAACTGCAACATTTGACCGACGCGCTCGATGAGCTGCGCGTGAAGGGAACCTACTTCAAGCTGAGGATTCTTGAGGACACGCAGGGGCCGGTATGCACCTATGACGGCAGGCGCGTGATCAACCTGGCGTCGAATAATTATCTCGGACTGTGTGAGCATCCGAAGCTGCGGGAAGCCGCGATCCAGGCAGTGAAAGACCATGGCGTCGGGTCGGGTGCAGTGCGGACGATTGCGGGCACGATGCGTATCCACATGGAGCTGGAGGAGAAGATTGCGCGCTTCAAGAATGTGGAGGCGTGCGTCGTTTTCCAATCCGGATTTACGGCGAATGCGGGGACGGTGGGTTCCCTGCTGGGCAAGGATGACTTTATCCTCTCCGATGAATTGAACCACGCCTCGATTATTGATGGAGCGCGGCTGTCGCGGGCGAAGATCAAAGTGTTCCGCCACAAGGATGTGGCGCATTGTGAAGAGCTGCTGAAGGAAATAGCGAGTGAACCCGGACGCAAGTTGATTATTACGGACGGCGTGTTTTCGATGGATGGGGACATTGGTCCGGTCGATCAGCTGGCGGCGCTGGCTGAGAAGTATGGCGCGATCATGATGGTGGATGACGCGCATGCGTCGGGTGTGCTGGGCCGCAACGGACGCGGATCAGTGGACCACTTCAATGTGCATGGGCGCGTGGATGTACAAGTGGGAACGCTGTCCAAAGCGATTGGCGCGCTGGGCGGATATGTGTGCGGATCGCGCGACCTGATTGACTATCTGTATCACCGGGCGCGGCCATTTCTGTTTTCGACTTCGCATCCGCCATCGGTAGCGGCAACATGTATCGCGGCATTCGACATCCTGGAGAATGAGCCTGAACGAATCGAACGGCTGTGGACGAATACGAAGTATTTCCAGAAAGAACTGGCGGGCGCAGGGTTTGATATTGGCGGCGTGACAACACCGGCGAGCGAGACACCCATTACGCCGATATTGATTGGCGATGGCCGGACGACGATGGATTTCTCTCGCGCGCTTTTCGATGCCGGACTGATGGCGACCGGGATTGCGTTTCCGACTGTGCCTGAGGGCAAGGCGCGAGTGCGGACGATCATGACCAGCGAACATACGCGTGCGCAGCTGGACCAGGCTCTGGAGATACTGCGAACGACTGCCAGGAAGTTCGGCATCCTGTAGCAGGGCGGTCTATCGCAGAGCGGCTTTTCGTCAAGCAAAGAAAGCGGCCTCGCTGATGACGAGGCCGCGGTGTCTGTGGATGCTTAGTGAGCCGTCGTATCAGCTGCAACTGCGCCGGGGAAGACGTCCTTCAGCGGCGCATTTTTCTGATCGTTCAATTCGGGATGAGGTAGTGGTTTGCGCGGCATCATGGCGTCGCGCATGGCTGCGTTATAGACGAAGATGGCTTCGACGGTGGCGATCTGCGCGAGGTCGCCGGGCTGCAGGCGTTCGTAAACATCCTGGTTGGAATGGTGGGTGCGGCTTTCGTAATCGAGATTGTCCTGAATGAACTGGAAGCCGGGCAGACCGAGGGCGTCGTAGGAAAGATGGTCGGTACCGCCGGTGTTGGCCATGGTGATGGTGGTGACTGCGAGGTCCTTGAGAGGCGCGATCCACTGACGGAAGATGGGTTCTTCCGCACTATTGCCCTGCAGGTAGATACCGCGGATGCGACCGCTGCCGTTGTCTACATTGAAGTAGGCGTCGAGGGTCTTCCACTCCGGCTTCGTGACGATAGGGCCTCCGGCCTTGCGGAAATATTCGGGCAGCTTGAGCTGATCGGGTTCGGTGGAGAGAGGGAAGCTGCCGAAGTGTTCCTTGACGTAACCGCGTGAACCGAAGAGGCCTTGTTCTTCACCGGTCCAGAGGGCGATGCGGATGGTGCGGCGCGGCTGGACATTGAGTGCTTTGAGAATGCGGACGACTTCCATGGCGACGACTGAGCCGGCGCCGTTGTCGGTGGCGCCGGTGCCGGCGATCCACGAATCGAGGTGACCGCCGACCATGACGACCTGTTCTTTCAGGGCCGGATCGGTACCGGGAATTTCGGCAATGGTGTTGAAGCCGTGCTCATGGTCGCCGGTGAACTTCACGTCGACATTCATCTCGATGGTGACGGGCACGTTGTGCGAGAGCAGGCGATAGAGGCGGCCATAGTTTTCGATCGTGGTGACGACGACCGGAACTTTTACGGCGCCTTCGCGCTTATAGGGAGCGGAGCCGAGAGCGGCGCCGTTGTCGTCAAAGAAGGTGCCACCGCTGCCGCCTGAATTTTCGCCATCGCGGCTGGGGGTGATGGCGGCTACGGCCTTTTCGTCCGCGAGGAAGGCAGCGGTTTTGTCACGCAGGGCGGCACGCTCCAAGTAGCGCTTGATGCGCTGCTCCATAGTAAGCGGGGCGGCCGGGCCTGTAGCCGGGGCAGTGGCTTCGTTCTTCAGAGGCGTCTGCGCGAGCTTCTCGAGTTCTTCCGGCGTGTAGCGTTCGAAGAGGGCCTTGTCGACGGGCGGAACGGGCCGCATGGAGCCGAGCAGAACGATTTTGCCTGCAAGCTTGCCGCGGTATTTGTCGAAATCTTTCTCGCTGTCGATGGTGACCTGGGTGGCGCTGGCGGTGACGGGACCATTGGTGCCGGGCGACCAGGGAGTGGCCTGCGCGATGAGCGGCGCGGTGTCCGGCGTGACCATGCGGACCCAGGTATTGAGCTGCTGCCAGCCGATGCCGAATTCGCCCCAGTCTTCGAGGTGGGCGTTTTCGAGGCCGATGCGGGTGAGCTCATCGCGGGTCCAGGCATTGGCTTTGGCGAGATTGGGGGAGCCGGTAAGGCGCGGGCCGATGCCGTCGCTGAGTGCGGAGGCGAACTCCATGACATGCGAGTGGTCGAGGCCTTCCTGACGGATCTGCGCATACATGCCGAGGTCGATGGCTTCGACGGCGGGTTGTTCAGTGGCGGCGGCAGTGTCGGTGTGTTTAGGCTTGTCTGCGCCGATTGCCGTGAGGACAGAGGATGCTGCCAGTACGGCCGCAGCCGCTGGTTTCCAGAACATGAGTGATGCCTCCAAGGAAGTATGGAAAGAAGAGGATAGCAGCGGGGGGAGCCGGATTCAGCAGAGGTTTGAAGATTTGGTGCGTGCCTTCCGGGCATCGACGCAGGGATGCTGCGGCTCTTCGATGGCGTGAAGCGCGCTGGCGAGAACCAGCAGGTTTGATGAGTGCGGCATTGAGGTGGCAGTTGAGACTGAGGCTTCCGAGAAGCCGACTTGTAGTTCGTATTCCGGCGTCGGTGCGTGCATTGGCAATTTTGCGCTCATTTACATCACAACGAGAACGACGTTCGTCGCTACCGAAGCGCGTCAGGAACACGAATGGTCGTATTATGTGTTTCATGGTGACTCATCCCATGCGAACGTGGACCAGAGTGCTTACACTCTTGGCGTTGGTCATCGCACTCGCGGGCGGCTCAATGGCGGGTGGAGCTACTCGTTATGGGCCTCCCCGTCAAGGCATAGAAGTAAGACAGAGCGTTCCATCTCCCAAATCTGCGGGAGGAGGTCAGCCCCAAGGTCACCTTGCTATAAAACTCGTGACTCGGCACTTCTGGCAGCAAGAGCTTGCCAGTTCGCTGATTCTGCGGGGATACGGACCAATGCTGCAGGTTAAAGCGCAGCCTCCGCCGCCCTCATCCAAGTGTCTCGCTTCCACGCTTCAGTTCTGCCCGCTCTTCTCTTGCATTCAGCTCTCGCCTGCCGACATCTATTTCTGTGCCCACCCTGGGTCAGGCCTTCGCACGCTGCGGAGCCTCTACACTAGACAACAATTCAGCCGTCCTCCTCCCTTTTTCTTGGTTTAGTCCACCACGCTAACGCATAGTCCTCAGGGTCTGCGCTTGGCTGCCTTGTGCTTAACGAGAAGGGAATGTCTTATGTTGCTTCGTATATGCCTCGGCATCGGAGGCCTCGTCCTCCTGTGTTCACTTTCAAGCCACCTCCGCCAACACCGACGTACGAGTAGTGGGATCGTTCTCGCAGCTGTCATGCTCTCTTTTCAGGCCATTGTTCATCCCCCCAGCGAACAGGCCATTGCGCAGCAGTTTGAGCAGGATGCTGAGCAAGAGGTCGAGGACGAAGAGACGATGTCTCTCAAACGACAGGCACGCCGTCACGCGGAGCGTATTCGTGCGGGCCAAAGTGCCACGAGTCTTGCGTTTCGGTTACCTGCCGACCAGCCGAGCACTCATCCGGAAGACAACAGACGGAGGAACTAATGCTGAGACACCCACTCCATCTCGCTCCGCCATTGATGGTTTCTCTTCTGGAATGGGGCGCGTTCGCTATGTACTGGAACTCTGCTTCGAAAGAGGCCTCGCGTGCGATCGTCTCGGCTCTCGGAAGCGATGATCCTCGGCGTTTTTCCCAATGGCGCCAACAGGCCGACGCACTGATTGAGCTGGATCAGTCGCAAGAAACGCCGTTTACGTCACCGACCAGTCTTGATTGATGCCGAATCATGGATGGACACCGGCACGCTGGATGGAGGCCTGGTCTTTGGCGAGTGGTCGAGGTTCGGTCCGGCGGAGGTAGATCGGCTGTATCTGCCCGGCATGGAAGACGGCTACGAGCTGGTGATGGCGGAGAAAGATAAGTGAACACTTTTCGCGTGCGGCCGGTCTTAACGGATAGGCGCATTGAGTATGCGCGGAGCTTGTCCATCGCCATGCGCGGCAGATGTTCAGCATTGCCTTCGCGGTGGTGCGCAATGCGCAGGACGCGGAAGATGCGGTGCAGGAGACCTTTCTGAAGTTGTACAGGGGCAAAGCATGGCTGGGGATGCGGGATGAGAAGGCGTTCCTGGCGCGCAGCGTATGGAGGACGGCGCTGGATCGCTTGTCAGCGAGGGGGCCGCTGGCGCTGGGGCTGGACGAGCTGCAGGTGGCCACGTCGGGAGAGTCGCCGGAGGGAAATGCGCTGGCACTGCAGTTCACGCTGGATGCGTCGCGCATCAAGCAGATGGTGAAGAGCAAGGCGGCGGATGGATCGCCGATGGATGAGCCGCTGATTACGCAGCGGACGGTGCAGCTGACAGTAAGGCTGCCGCTCAACAAAACAGAGACGGTGTTCGATTCGAGCACACATGCGATGAAGCCGCTGGGACCAGTGGGTCTGAAGCCGGGCGAGGGTGGACCGGCGCCCGCGATGGGCGAGGACGTGCCGCTGGTAATTGAGATGACGGCGACCGAACTACTTTGAGGTCGGGGCGTTGGAGGCGGGGCCGGCACATCCGAAGTTGCAGCGTGCGTCTGTGATGACAGGCGCGCTTGATGTCGGCTGGGTAGACTGGCTGCATGACGGCGAAGTCTAAGACTCCGGTCCTTGAGACATTCCGCCTGGTTCTTGAGCCGCTTCGGCTGGAGGATGCGGAGCAGGTGCAACCGCTGTTCGGACAGTGGGACGTGGTGCAGTACCTTGCGGCGGGAGTGCCCAGGCCTTATCCCGAGGGTGCAGCGCACGCCTATTATCGCGACGTTGCGCTGCCTGCGATCGAGCGCGGCGATGAGTGACACTGGACACTGCGCCTCAAGCAAGAGCCGGCACGCATTGTTGGAGCCATTGGCCTGTTTCGCGGAGAGAAAAATAATCGCGGCTTCTGGATCGGTCTGCCATGGCAGGGCCGGGGGCTGATGACTGAGGCAGTAGAGACAGCGACAGCGTTCTGGTTTGAAGTTCCGGGCTTCGATGTGCTTCGCGCGCCCAAGGCGATGGTGAACACTGCATCGGTGCGCATTTCGGCCAGTGCTGGTATGCGTCTTGAGTCTGAGCAGGAACAGGCGTTTGTGTGCGGCTTGCTGCCTGCGCAGACCTGGGTGATCACAAAGGACGAATGGCTTCGGCGTCGCGACGTGATGCTGCGCAGCCAGGGCTAAACAGGGGAAGCGCTGGTTCGCCTCGAAGAAAGCGCAGAGCCTCAAAGAGCGAGACTGCTGCTTATTTGCCGGTGAGTTTGCGGCGCAGCCAGATGGAGCCGAGCAGGGCAAGGGAGATAGCGAGGACCACGATGCCGGCGGGCAGAGCGATGTATTTGTAACCGTAGGACAGGTCAATCACGCGGTGCGTGGTGCTGTTGTGCAGGAGCAGCACAAAGATTGAAACGAAGGTGACGGCAAAGAAGGTCATGAAGCCGAGGGCGACGGAGATGAGGAGGCTGGCGAAAAGGCCGAAGTCGCCGTAGGGGATGCCCATGAAGCGGGGGCCGCGACTGGTGGCGGCAGAGAGGGGCTGGCCGGACGCCCGGTCTGGCAGGTATTCGCGGCTGGAGGCGGAGGGGCTCATCGGTAGTGACTCCTGTACGGCGCGCCGGAAATAGCGGGGCCTTCGACTAGAATACTAGGCTATGGCTGAAACCGCCCAGATCGAGCTTGTGCCGGCCGCGCGTGTGGCGCAGCAGAACCCGCTTCACCAGGCATTGAACGGCATCTTTTTCACGACGTTTGCCGATGTGAAGATGGATAACGCCGAGCTGGAACAGGTGATCAACGCGATTCCGACGGCGATTGCGACGGCGCTGCCAAACCGCGGCTATTATTTCGTTCCGCTCGCAATTCACGAGGGGGATGACGCGGACCTGGCGATCCCAGGGTCGGGCGAGACGATGATTGCGGCCGGCTACTCGACGGATCTGAGCGACCGGGCGATCTGTCATCGTAATGTGAAGATCGGGGCGTCCGAATGCACGTTTATCTCGGTACGACTGATGCGGGAGAAGTTTGCACTGGCGTTTGAACTGTTCATCAACGTCGGCCATCATTTCGTCGATGCGAGCGGCATCCCGCCGGAATTTGCGAACCTGGTGTGGGCACAGGCCGAGAGCAATGTGCGTGGCGAGACCAGCCAGGATGCGTGGGAGAACCGCCGACGTGCACTGGATGGGGCCGATCCGCTAGCCGAGGTGCTGGCGGGCGAGACCCCTTCGGATGCGGCGCATGGAGAAGAGACGAGTCCGATCCGCAAGCGGCCGGTGGACAAGAAAGCGAAGCTGGCCTACGTGGAGGCTGCTTTCTCCGATGCGCTTGCCATTTACATGCTGTCGCTGGCATTGGATTTCGATTACGTGGACCTGCGGGAGCGGGAATATCCGCTGCTGAATCCTTCGGCACTGGCGGAGCGGCTGCGGCATATTGCCAAGATGTTTCCGGCGAACCCCGGCTATGAGTTCCAGATACGCTATCGCCGGCGTGGCTTGAATTAAACGATGATTGCGCATCTTCGCGGACGACTGCTGTCGCGCCTGCCGCACCAGGCGATTGTGGAGGCAGGCGGCGTTGGCTATGACGTGGCCATCAGTGTGACCACTTTCACGTCCCTGCCTACGGAGGGCGAGGAAGTGAGCCTGCACATCCATACACAGGTACGCGAGGATACGCTGGCGCTGTTCGGCTTTCTGACGCGGGACGAAAAGCGGGTTTTTGAGAGACTGATCACGGTTTCGGGGGTGGGACCGAAGCTTGCCATGACGATCCTGTCGGGCCTGCCGGCAGAGCGGCTGGTGAGTGCGATTCGCGGTCACGATCATGCGATGCTGACGCGGGTGCCAGGCGTGGGCAAGAAGCTGTCAGAGCGACTGGTGGTGGAGCTGAAGGACAAGCTGGAAGATATGGCGGCGGCTACGCCGGTGATGGCTGCTGCCGGGCCGGCTGCGGACGATGTGCTGTCCGCTCTCGTGAACCTTGGTTATAGCCGGCCTGCTGCGCAGAAGGCGATCGAGACGGCCGTGGCAAAAGACAAGGGCAACGGCGAGGACTTCGAGCACCTGTTTCGCGCTGCGCTGGCGGCGATCCGGTAAAGGCGCAGCGATTGGATGGCTGCGCCTCTGCGGAGTGAGTGCGGAGATGCTTCAGCGCCGAATGAGCAGGGCTAGGCGCGGTACTGCAGATCGCTGACCTGCTCGAGCCACTCGACGGCCTTGCCATTGAGTCGTTCCTGAATGGCGATATGGGTCATGGCGGTAGTGGGGGTGGCACCGTGCCAGTGCTTCTCCCCGGGGGCAAACCAGATGACGTCGCCGGGCCGGATCTCCTGGATGGGGCCGCCTTCCTGCTGGGCCCAGCCACAACCGGCGGTGACGACCAGGGTCTGGCCGAGGGGATGGGTGTGCCAGGCGGTTCGCGCGCCTGGTTCAAAGGTAACGACGGCGCCGCTGACATTTGCGGGAGCCGCGGCCTGAAAGGGCTGGTCGAGGCGGACGGTTCCGGTGAACCAATCGGCCGGCCCCCTGGTTGAAGCCTGCGAGCCATTGCGGGTCACTTCCATGGTTTCTCCTGATGTCGGCTAAAGCAACGTTAGCGATTACGTTTTTTTCTGATGGATGAGCTGGTGAAATGACGTTTTGGTTAACTTGCCTGCGGGCGGTGGCGTGATCTTCCGGACATCTCATAAGATGCACCAAGGAGAGCCGAGCATGCAGAGTGCGCAGAGAGAAGTGAACAGGGCGGAGAGTGCCAACAAGGGACAGTGGTTGAAGGTGGCGCGGCAGTGGCATCTGTACCTCGGGACTTTTTTTGCTCCGTCGATCCTGTTTTTCGCACTCAGCGGGGCGCTGCAGTTGTTTGGGCTGCATGAGGGACGGCCGGGCGAGAGCTACCAGCCGCCGGCCTGGGTGGCGAAGATGGGTTCGCTGCATAAGAACCAGACGATTGCGGATCGGCGAGGGCCAGGGCCGAATGCCGGGGCCAAGCCGGCGGGGGAGATGGGACGCCCGGTGCAGACAGCGGCGCCGCGACGGTTTGAACGGCGGCCGGTGAGCAAGCTGACCTGGGCGTTGAAGTGGTTTTTTCTGGCTACTGCTGTGGGGCTGATTTCCACGACGTTCCTGGGGATTTATATGTCGTTCAAGTACAACCGGAGCCGTGCACTGGTGTGGGGGATGCTGCTGGGCGGCACGGCTCTTCCGGTGGTGCTGATTGTGTTGATGACGCTGACGAAGTAGCCGGGAAGGCGGGTCCTGAGAGTTCGCTAAGAATCAGGCGTGACTTTCGGCCGCCTAATTGCCCTGGAAACCCTTAGTGGACTCGCGATAGATGGTTTGCAGATCGGCGCGATCGAGAATGCGGCCGGTATTGTCTTCGCGGCTGATGCTTTCGAGGATGCGGACGACTTCGCGGTAGTGGGAGGTTGCGTCTTTGGGTTTGCCACTTTGGACGAGCAGAGAAGCCAAGCCGTACTGGGCGCGGGCTTCCTGGACGCGCAGGCCAAGCTTTTCTGCGCGGGTAAGGGCGAGATCGAGCTCCTGGCGAGCTCCGCTGTAGTTTTTGTTGGCGGTGAGCATGGCACCGAGATTGATGGAGCAGGCGATGGACAGGGGCTTAAGGCCGAGCGCGTCGGCTTCCTGGCCAAGTGTTTTGAAGACCGGGCTGGAGTGGGCGAGCAGGAGATCAACCTTGGCCTTGTTGATTTTGGCGGTAAGGATGGTTTCCCTGTCCGTGGTTTTGAGAGCGACGGCGAGGGCCTTGTCGTATTGCTGGCGCGCGACGAAGTAATCACCTTTGTAGTAAAAGGCGTCGCCGATCCAGTTCATGACACGCGCGGAGGCGGCATCGTCCTTGACCTGATGGGCGATGGTCAGGGCGTTATCAAGGTAGGGCCGGCCTTCGTCGCCGCGACCGACCTGGGAAAGCAGGTGGCCCCAACCGCCGTAGATGTCGGCGGTGAAGGTGGTCATCTCCTTGCTTTGCTGGAAATATTTGAGGGCATCCTGCATAGAGCCGAGGGCGGCATCGAAGCGGCCCTGCTGGGCAAAGAGGCGGGCAACGCTGGCGGACTCGATGGCAACGGCGCGCTGGTCGTTCATGCTGCGATTGACGTCGATGGCTTTGACGGAGAGGGCCAGGGCTTCGTCGTACTGGCCGAGCTTGGTGTGGGCTTCGGCAAGGTTGTGCAGGGACTCGGCGATGTCCTGGGGGATATTGAGCTTCTGGCGTAGCTGATAGCCCTGGTCGAGCCAGGTGAGGGCGTCCTGATACTCGCCCTTGTCGAGACGGATGCTGCCGATGTTGTTGAGGCAGAGGGCCTGGCGGGATTGATCGCCAAGCTCACGAACGATCTGCAGGGCGTCATTGAAGTATTTGAGTGCGGCATCGGCGTTGCCGTGGTCGTGAAAGAAGGAGCCGGTATCGATGAGGGAGTTAGCGATGCCGGACTGGTCGCCGATTTCGCGACGGGTCGCGAGGGCTTCCTTGTAGGAAGCGAGAGCGGCGTCTGGATGGCCGGTGCTGTCCTGAATACCGGCGATCTCTTCGAGACTGGCTGCGACGCCACGTTTGTCGCCGATCTGCTGCTTGATGACGCGAGAGTCCTGGTAGTTGCGAAGGGCTTCCTCGGGCTGGTTGAGCATGCTGTAGGCGATGCCGGTGGCCTGGAGGATGGCGGCCTTCTCCTCGGGATTGTCGAGCTGGATGGCGAGGGTGAGTGCGCGCCTGAGGAAGTTGAGTCCGCCGCCGGGATCGCCGCTTTTGATGGCGACGCGGCCGCTGGCGAGGAGGACCTGGACATTTTTTGGATCATCGGACAGGGCAGCAGCCAAGCGGTGCCTTGCAGCGCTGAAGTCGCTGGTCTGTTCGTAGAGGGTGGCGAGCTGGAACTGGGTGTCAGAGTCGGCGGGATTGCTGGCGGCGAGATGTTCGTAGGCAGTGATGGCTTTGGCAGTGTCCTTATTGACGCGGGCGTGGTCGGCTTCGATGAGGTACTTCTCCTGGGCGGGAAGACTGTCGCTGAGCTCGACGGCACGGCGGGAGGCGGCTTGTGCCTGGTCGTCATGGCCGAGGTTTTCGAGAGCACCGGCGAGTTTGGACCAGGCGAGGGCAAAAGCCGGATCAGCAAGGGTGGCGGCTTCGAATTGCTTCTGCGCGTCGAGGTGGTTGCCGGTGCGGGTGGAGGCCAGGCCTTTGTCGTAGGCGGTAAGAGCCTCGACGGAGTTGGTGGAGGGCCGGGCGGCGTGGGCCTTGAGGTCCTGCAGCATGTCAGGATTGGCGGCCAGCTTCTCGCGAACCTGGGCGGCGAGGGTGTCGATGGTGGCGAGTAGATCTTTTTCGGAGGGCAGCGGCGTTTTGAGGACGGACTGCTGATCGTGGGCGAGGTCAAGGATGGTGGTCTGGATCTGAAGTTGACCGCCGGTGGACTCGTAGCGGCCGAAGATGATGGTTTCAGCGTTTGCGAAGCCGGCAAGACGGCGGAGGGTGGCGACATCGATTTCGGAATGGCCGGTGATGTGGAGGTCCTGCAGGACCTGGTGCAGGCGATCGGGCGAGACCATGCGCACGGACGCGGACTGGCCGATGGAGGTGCTGAGCATGTCCGAGAGGGTGGTGCCGATGGAGTCCAGTGACGGATCGGATGTGGCGTTATAGAAGGGCATGATGGCGAGGGAAATCGCCGGAGTAGCTGGTCGCGCGGTGGAATGAAGGCCGGGGCGGCGTGCGACAAAAATGCCGGTGACGGCTAGCGCGAAGACGAGAAGGACCGAGCCAGCGATGAGCAGCCAGCGGCGACGGAGGCCGGATGAAGCCGCGCCGCGGGCGGGGGATTTGCCGGCGGCAGTGCGCCTGCCTTCCCAGGCCTGAAGGTCGCGGAGGACTTCGCCGATGTGGGTATAGCGCTGTGCGACATCGCGTTCGAGGCATTTGCTGACGATGCCGGAGAGGGCGCCGGGAATCCGGGGATCGTGGACGGTGACGGCGGCGGCGCGCTCCTGGGTGCGCTTGATGAGACTGGCCAGGGCGCTTTCGGCCCGGAAGGGCATGTTGCCGGTGAGCATTTCGTAGCAGATAAGGCCGAGGGCGAAGATGTCAGAACGCTGGTCGAGATCCTTGCCGAGGGCCTGCTCGGGAGACATGTATTCCATGGTGCCCACCATGGCACCGGACTGGGTCATGCCGTCGCCTTCGATGGTGCGGGCGAGGCCGAAATCCATGACGACGATGCGTCCGTGGCTGTCCTGCATGATGTTCTGCGGCTTGAGATCGCGGTGGAGGATGCCGACGGCGTGGGCAGCTTCAAGGGCGCGGCAGATCTGCTGGAGGATGGCAACGGCTTCGGCGGGGGGAAGCTTGCCGTGCTGCTCAATGATGGAGCGGAGGTCGCGGCCCTCGACGAACTCCATCGTGATGAAGCGCATGCCGGTGTCTTCCCCGAGGTCGTACATGCGGATGACGTTGGTATGGGTGACGAGGTGGGAGAGGCGCAGCTCCTGCTTGAACCTGTCGACGATGGCGGCGTTGCGGGCGAGCTCGGGGCGGATGACTTTCAGGGCGACGAGTCGATTGAGCTCCTGGTCGCGGGCTTTGTAGACGGAGCCCATGCCGCCTTTGCCGAGGGTTTCAAGGATTTCATAGCGGCCGGCGAGGATAGTGCCGGGTTCGAGGGAAGCGTCGTCATATTGGAGACCGGCGCGGCTGGCGCCGTATGTCGAGGCGGAGCGGAAGCTACTTCCCATGGATCCGGGCATGGGCTCGCCGGCGAGGGTTTCGCCGAGGGTGGGGTCGTATGCAGCCGCATGGAAATCAGCTACTGGAAGAGGAATGGATAGCCTGGGCGGAGGATTGGGGATGTGGCCGGGACGTGGCGGCGGGACGCGCAGGCTATCCGGACGCATGGTCACGTCCGAACTACTGAGGGCGGCCGAGGTGCCGTACTCCGTAGGCATGTCGCTTTGCGGTCGTTCGGGTGGTTTTTCCGCCATGGAGTTTTCGAGTCGAGTACAGGGCTCGCGAACACGCATGGAGGGGCCGAATTGCAGTAAAAGGCGCGGGTCGCGACGACGTGAGTATATCGCGGGCCGCGGGAAATCGTTAAGAGTTGTGAGGAGGGTTACGCCTGGTAACGCGAGCTCCTACCTGCATTGACTGGAGGCAGGCAGGCAGGTGGGGACGGACAGAGATCCGAAGGCAGGGTCAGAAGGCTTCTGACTCAGTGTCGGGGGTGGCGACCAGGAATTGCGGCGCGGGCAGCTTTGCGACAGAGGAATTTCAGCAAGAGCATCAGCGAGCAGCGTGGGGCCACTTTATGCAACAGCAGTTGAGAGTGCTGGTTGTTTGTCGGCTGTGCGTGATGGCGCCGGCCAGTTCGCGGACTGCTTAGTGCGCAGAGACACTGCAACGGCCAAGTCGTCTGCGGGGGAGCGGGCCAGATGTTCGGAGTGGCAGGCGCGGTGAAGAGGGTTAAGCGGTGATGCCGTGGCCACGCCGGTACTCTGTGGGCGTAGCGGCCCAGACGTAGCGGAAACACTGGCGAAGTGTTGCGCGGTCCACCCTGGCGAGAGATTGCTGGTGCTGCATGGAACAGGCAGGCTCCTGCTCGATGCTGCTTTGCAGGTGCTGCAGGTGCAAGCCACTGTTTGCGTCCATGGTGAAGCTCGGTTTGTCCGGAGCCTGCGAGATCAAACGCTGCGTCAAGCCTTCGCCGGCAGCGTGAAAGTTGGCGATGCAGCTGACTGCCGCGATGCTGCGAGCGGGAGCCGGCTGTATGCCGGGGTCCAGTTCCGACTTTTCACGGTCGGCGGCAGAATGGGCTGCCTGTTCATGCGCCATCTCAAAGGACACTGTGCTGGTTACGTGTCTCGCCGAGGCTAATGCTTTTTGGCTGGAGGTGTGGCGACTGCCGGGACCGAGGTCCGGGAGCCTGCGATGAGGATGTCGACAATGCGGCGGGCGCTGGCTTCCCAGCCGGGATGAGCGGTGGTGTGGAAGACGCCGACGAGGGCGCGGACGAAGTCCTGCGGATCCGTGTCCGGACGCAGGCTGCCGTGATCGATGGCACGCTGCACGAGTGCCACGAAGGCGCCGTGAATGTGACTGCGGACGCCTTCCATGAGGCGCTGGGAGCCGCCTGCGACGGTGTTCATGGCGGGAATGATGAGAGTCTTGGCGGCTACGTGATCGATGAAAAGGCGCATCCAGGCGCGCAGGGCTTCGACGGGCGGCAGGGTGCTGGTGTAGCGCTGCGCCGCAGCCGTGAGCTTATCAACTTCGCTGCGGTAGACGGCTTCAATGAGGGCGTCGCGGGTGGGGAAATGACGGTAGAGGGTGCCGGGACCGATGGCGGCCTGGCGGGCTATGTCGTCCAGAGTGGCATTGGCGCCGTCACGAGTGAAGACGAGCCTGGCGACTTCAAGAATGCGCTCGCGGTTCCTCTGGGCATCCGCACGGAGTTTGCGGGCAGGCAGGGCCGGGGCGGACTTCTTTTTCGGCATAACTAAGTTTGCAGAGTTTTGCAGGATTTGCAGAAAGTTTTTGCAACTGGAGACAGTCTCCGGTTATCTGTAGATACGGAGACTGTCTCCGTTTTAGATGGCGGGGATGCGGAAGTCAATCCTGACGCGGTGGTTTGCCGCTGCGGCAGCTAACAGCAGGAGGAGAGATCAATGCGGATTTTTGTGACAGGCGCTACGGGATTTATCGGGACCGAGCTGGTGAAGGAGCTGAAGGGTGCGGGGCACGATGTGCTGGGGCTGACACGGTCGGAAGACGGTGCGCAGAAGCTGAAGGCGGCGGGGGCGGAGGTGCTGCACGGAAACCTGGAGGATCTGGACAGCCTGCGCAGAGGCGCGGCGGATGCCGAGGGTGTGATCCACCTGGCGTTCAGTCATGATTTTTCGCACTTCGAGAAAAATGCGGCGGATGAACGAGCGGCGATTGCGGCGATCGGGGAGGTGCTGGCGGGGACGGATCGGACGTTCGTGGTGACATCAGGCACGGGCATTGCGGAGAACGTGAATGGCCAGCCGTCGACGGAGGAAAGCCCGGCGTCGACGTGGAATCCACGGGCGGGACTGGAGGCGGCGGTGAAGAAGCTGACGGACCGTGGCGTCCGGACTTCGATTGTGCGGCTGTCGCAGATACACGATACGCGCAAACAGGGGCTGGTTCCGTACCTGCTGGCTGTGACAAGGGAGAAGGGCGTTTCGGTATACGTTGGCGATGGTGGCCACCGGTGGCCCGCGGCGCATGTGTCGGATACGGCGCGGCTGTATCGGCTGGCCTTTGAAAAGGGCGAACGCGGCGCGATCTACCATGCGGTGGATGAAGAGGGTGTGACGATGAAGGCGATTGCGGAGGCGCATGGCCGCGGGCTGAAGGTGCCGGTGGTGAGTATCCCGCGTGACCAGGTGGAGGCACATTTCGGATGGCTGGCGATGTTTGCCAACCTGGATATGCCGTCGACGAGTGCGATCACGCAGAAGAAGCTGAACTGGAAACCGACGGGGCCCGGGTTGATTGCGGATCTGGACGGGATGGACTACTCGCAGGCTTGAGTCCGTGCCAGGGTGCGACACGACTACGTAAACGCCTCCCGCAGGAGGAGTGCCATCACGCGGCTTTGAATATCGTCGCGGATGGCACGGACTTCTTCCATAGGGAGGCTTTTCGGATCGCGAAGGGGCCAGTCCTCACGACGAAGGCCTGGTACGAAGGGGCATTGATCCCCGCAGCCCATGGTGATGAGCAATTGTGCGTCCCTGGCCAGCTCGTCTGTCAGTCGTTGCGGTTTTGCCGTGCTCAGATCGATGCCGACTTCCTGCATTACGACCTGGACTTCAGGATGAATGCGCAAGCCGGGATTGGTGCCCGCAGAGACAGCGTGTGCCTTCTGCGGGTTGGCAAGCTGGTTGAAGAACGCTGCTGCCATCTGCGAGCGTCCGGCGTTATGCATGCACGCGAAGATGACCTTGTGGATGGCTGGTCCCTCCCTAGCAGCAGCCCGGCGCACAGCATGGCGCGGCGGGGCTGCCTGCGGCTCGCGGGCCGGGCTTGATGGCGTAGACCTTGACGCTTGCGGCTGCAGCGTTGACGTCGTACCTGCTGAGCAGATCAGAAAGTTCTGCATGCAGGGTGTTCGCGTCCGCCACAGGTGAGCAACAGGAGTCTTCGGTCATGGCCGGGGAGCAGCAGCCGGACTGGTTCTCGACCTTCGCGTAGGCATTGAGGTCGGAACCGCTTTCGACGATCTCCACATGTTCGAAGCCCGCGGCAAGCAGACCGGCGCGATAGTCGTCGATGCTGATGGCGCCTGCGATACAGCCGACATAGGCTGCCATGCTCTGGGCGATGGCTGCTGGCAGTTCCTGTTTCAGCGCGATGTCACTCACGGCGAGCCGGCCGCCCGGCTTGAGGATGCGGACGATCTCACGGAAGACGGCGGGCTTGTCAGGGGCGAGGTTGAGGACACAGTTGGAGAGAACACAATCGACGGATGCATCGGACAGCGGGATCTGATCGATGGCGGCCTGGTGAAATTCCACATTGGTGTAGCCGCCGGCAACGGCATTTGCGCGCGCACGATCAATCATGGCGGGTGTCATGTCAATGCCGATGGCGCGACCGCCGGGACCAACCAGCTTTGCTGCGAGAAAGACGTCGAGGCCGCCGCCAGAGCCGAGATCCACGACTGTCTCACCGGGCCGGAGGTGAGCGGTGGCGGTTGGATTGCCGCATGAGAGCCCCATGTTTGCTTCAGCCGGGATGGATGTCAGCTCTTCTGCGGAGTACCCGAAGGCGGCGGCCACGGCGTGGACGCCTGCATCGCTGCTGGAAAGGGTGCTCTGTGCGACTGCGCCGTATTTGGACCGAATGGAGTCAAGAATTTCCTGCATTGCGTGGCCTCCCACATATCTGATTAAGCAAATATATAGTTGGCAGACATATCTGTCAACGCGTATACATTATCCATGAGTCGAAGAGATTGGTTTGATATGCAGCAGTTCTTCCAGGCGCTGGGGGACAACACTCGGCTTCGCCTGTTGAACCTGATGGGGGAGCAGGAGGTGTGTGTCTGCTATTTCGTGGAAGTGCTGGGCGGGCCGCAGCCGAAGATTTCACGGCACCTGGCGTATCTACGAAATGCGGGCATGGTGTCGGCGCGGCGTGAGGGCAAGTGGATGCATTACCGCATGGTGATGCCGCCGCATGCCGGTGCCGCGCGGATTCTTGGGCAGACGCTCGAGTGGCTGAAGGAAGACAAGGCGATGCAGGCAGACAGGGCGCGCATGACGAAGGCTTGCTGCTCTCCGGCAAAGTATGCGCTGGATGGTGCGCCGCTGCCGGCGGCTGTGGCTACCCTGGAAACCCAGGGCCGAGGGTGGTGAAACTTCGGCTACAGCTTCGCACTCTGTCGCTGTTACGGTAGTCGATGTGGATCATCAACCTGCCAAAGCGGCCCACATTCGGAGGTCTCAACTTGCTTTCCCAGGTCGACATCAGGGCTGCAGGACGACACTAACTGCCATCGAACACAGCATTGCCGAAATGCAAAAGTTTGAGTATCTGCCCCAAGCTCTCCTTGGCTTTTCGCGGATTGTTTGCAGGAAGACTAATCCAGTTATGACAATCATGAACAAGCCGATTGTAAGGAGCCGCGTGCGCTCATAAGGCAAATGGACCCAAGGCTTGTACAAATTCATGAGACTGACAGCCAAGAGTGCAGTCGAGACCCAGGGTCCACTTCCGTTGTCTGAGGCTGCCTGTGACGGATGTAGTTTGAAGCCATACCTCTTCACGTACATAACCCAGATCAAAACAAAACACAGTAGAGGTAACAGGTTCATCAAGATCGAGCGAGTCATAGTTCTGCTCCGCCAACAAGGAATACTCTATCCTGATCTTCAGGATAGGGCGGCACAAGCTGACGGATTCAGGGAAGTGTCGTGTAGATTGGCTGAGCTTCTGGATGGGAAAACGGCTGGGAGCGGATCGTGCCCGGTCTGCCACGCTGTCTTGACGCTGCCAAGCTTGGCACACTTTCAGTTGTGTCGGCAGGAAGCAGATCGGTGTGCTAGCAACCTGCTTGCAGGATCCAAGTATCGGAAGCCGACCTGGGTCATCCGGGTTGTTGCATCCGCATCACACTTGATGAAGGCGGACTGGCCATCGGCTGTTCGCTGGTGATTCTTGAGGAGATGGATGATGGAGAAACGGAAACTTGGAAGCAGCGGCCTTGGAGTGTCAGCACTTGGCCTTGGCTGCATGGGTTTGAGCTTTGGCTTAGGGCCGGCTACGGAAAAAACCGAGGCTATTGGTTTGATCCGCTCGGCGGTGGAGCGGGGTGTGACGTTCTTTGATACGGCCGAGGTTTACGGTCCGTATGTCAACGAAGAGTTGGTGGGCGAAGCGCTTGGACCTTTCCGCAAGGACATCGTGATTGCCACAAAGTTCGGATTTGAGCCGGATGCGAAGAACGAGGGCAAGTGGACGAGTCTCAATAGCCGCCCCGAGCATATTAAGCAGGTAGTGGAGGCGTCGCTCAAGCGGCTTGGGACGGACAGGATCGATCTGTTGTATCAGCATCGCGTCGATCCGAATACGCCGATTGAAGAGACTGCCGGGGCGGTGAAGGAGCTGATCCAGGCGGGCAAGGTGAAGTACTTCGGACTCTCTGAAGCCGGGGCAAAGACGATTCGCCGGGCGCATGCGGTCCAACCCGTCTCTGCGCTGCAGAGCGAATATTCGCTTTTCTGGCGCGAGCCTGAGCAATCCGTGATGCCGACGCTCGAGGAACTGGGGATCGGGTTCGTGCCGTTCAGTCCGCTGGGCAAGGGTTTTCTGACAGGCAAGATCGATGCTTCGACGAAGTTCGACAGTACGGATTTTCGTGCGGTCGTCCCGCGCTTCAGCGAGGAAAATCGCCGATCCAACCAGGCACTCGTCGCCGTGATCACGACCTTTGCAGAGCAGAAGAAGGCGACACCGGCGCAGATTGCGCTGGCGTGGCTGCTTGCCAAGAAGCCGTGGATTGCGCCGATTCCCGGGACGACGAAGCTTTCACGCCTGGAGGAAAATCTGGGTGCGACGTCAATTGAGCTAAGCAGCGACGATGTGCGGGCACTGGATGAAGCTTCTGCTGCCATCAAGATCGAGGGCGAGCGGTATCCTGCGACACATGCGAAGATGATTGATCGCTAGGGAAGTTTGCGTTTTGATAAACCAATCGAACAGGAGTGTGGACATGGCTGTGAGATTTGCAGCCATGTCTACTGAGGAACGTTGCGGACGGGGATTCGTTTCTTGCGCTTGATGGGTGGGGCGGAGCTGGGGGCTCGATTTTTGCCGCTGCCGTTGCGCTTGCCAGTGGCCTCGATGACGCTGCGCATCCAGTAGTCGCCGTTGGCATCGACTTCGATGCCGTGGACTTCGCGTTCGAAGCCGGGGAAGCGCTTGCCGAATTCTTCCATGGCGAGGATGAGGCGGAGGACCGGACTGTCCGGGCCGCCGAGGCGTTCACCGGGCATGCTGACGGGGATGCCGGGCGGGTAAGGCACGAGCATGACGCCGGCGATGCGGTTGGCCATTTCGGTGAACTTTACCTTCTCCGTGCCATTACGTAACAGCTTTTGGTACGTTTGCGCCGGGGTGAGGATGGGTGTGGTTTCGACATCGCAGGCTCCGCCGACGAGCAAGGGCAGGCTCATCTGAACCATGGCTGCGTGCATCTCGTCGCTGAGGTCTTTCAGCGTCACGTTGCGATAGCGCTGCGGGTACTTGGCGACCAGGTCAGGCAGGGCTTCTTCGAGGGAGGCTTCGTTGTCATAGAGGCGCTTGAACTCGAAGAGGTTCTCGAGGAGGCTGCCCCATTTGCCTTTACTGGTGCCGACGGAGAAGAGGACGAGCACGGTGTAGTCGCCGGTGCGGGCGATTTCGACACGGCGCCCGTCGAGGAACTCGGTGAGGATGGCGGCGGGAATGCCCCAGTCGCCGACGACTCCCTGGGCAGTGACGCCGGGCATGAGGATGGTGACCTTGGTCGGATCGAGCATGCAGTAGTTGTCGGCTATGTCGTCGTCCTGAAAGCCGTGCCAGGTCTCGCCGGGCTTGAGTGCCCAGCAGTCGGCGTTGGTGGCTAGGAGACGGTCGGGGGCTTCTTCGAAGAGGTGCTGCACGTCTTCGATGGGATCTGTAACAGTGTCTGGCTGGAAGAGGCGGAAGAACCAGCCGCCACCATTTTCCGCGGCCCGGAGACGGTGCGCAATAGAGGACATGGCCTTGCGGAAGCTGATGGCGTCCTGGATGGTTTCATCCATCAGGGTCGGGCCGGTGGGCTCGTCCATCATGGCGGCGGCGACGTCGAGCGAGGCGATGAGCGGATAGAAGGGCGAGGTGGTGCCATGCATCATGAACGACTCGTTGAACTGATCGAAGTCGAGTGGCGCGCGCTGGCTGAGCTTGATGTGGACCATGGAGGCCATGGAGAAGGCCGCGAGCATCTTGTGGGTGGACTGCACGGCGAAGATGGCGGGGCGGTTGGGCATTTCGTCGGGCACGTCCATGGCGAAGCGGCCGCGATAGATCTGGTGAAACTTGGCGTAGGCGTACCAGGCTTCGTCGAAATGGACGCGGGGAACGCTCTTGGCCAGCTCTTCGACGACGCGGTTCACGTTGTAGCAGAGGCCGTCATAGGTGGAGTTGGTGACGACGGCGTAGGTGGGGTCCTTGGAGATGGCGCCGGCGGAAAAGGGGCTTTTCGCGATGAGGTCCTGAATGGCTTCCGGGCTGAAGCGCTTGAGGGGCACGAGGCCGATCATGCCGTAGCCATTGCGGGTGGGCTTGAAGTAGACGGGGCGCGCGCCGGTAACGGTGAGGGAGTGGCAGATGGATTTATGGCAGTTGGCGTCGGCGAGGACGATGTCGTCCTGTCCGATGACGCCGTGGCCGACGATCTGGTTGGAAGTGGAGGAGCCGCCGAGGACGTAGAAGGTCCAGTCGGCGCCGAAGATGCGGGCGGCGTTGCGCTCGGATTCGCCCGGGGGTCCGATGTGATCGAGCCAGGAGCCGAGGGGCGAGGTGGAGATGCCGAGGTCGGAGCGCATGATGTTCTCGCCGAAGAAGCGATGGAACTCCATGCCGACGGGATGCTTGAGATAAGCGACGCCGCCCATGTGGCCAGGGGCGTCCCAGGAGTAGGCGCCCTGGTCGGTGTATTTTTTCAGTTCGCGGAAGTAGGGCGGGAGGAGCTGCTCTTCGTAGCGCTCGACGGCGAAGTCCACGCGATTGGCGATGAAGGCCGGGGTGTCGCCGAAGAGGTGGATGTACTCATGCACCTGCTTGACGACTTCGAGGGGTAGCTCGCTGACGAGGGTGCGGTCGGCGATGAGGAAGATGGGGACGCGTTTATTGCGGCGACGGACGGCGCGCAGGATTTTGATGGCGGCGCGTTCGTCGAACTGGGTGTCGGACTCGAGGTCCCAGTCAAGCAGGATGGCGCTGTGCGAGGGATCGGATTTGACGAGGGACAAGCCGTCTTCGGGCGTGGTGGTCCGGACTACCTCGTAGCCTTCCTTGCTGATTGCATCTACCAGGCGTTGCATAGCGCGGTCGGAAACCGAATCGGTTCCACCTACTTCGCTTGCGATTAAAAGTACCCAATCCCCTTCGGCCATACACCTCTCATTTCTACGTCAATGGTATCGCCTTGAGAGGGTTTGTGTTGTGAGCGGATTGTAAAGAGAAATTTACGGGTGTGGAGGGGTGAGACCTCTCCTATTCGCCTCGCTTCGGTGAGACGACGAATCTCTGGTTGGTCCTGCGAAGGAGTGCGGATGGCTTCGCCATACCCACCCTAGCTGCGCGAGGATGGGGCACCCGGGCTTGCTGGTACG
>CAZZYN010000017.1:0-61309 GCA_964658265.1 uncultured Acetobacteraceae bacterium
CCATAGAGTTCGCCGCTTTTGCTTTTGCCTGTTCGGGATCAGTCGATACAGACCGATCCGGGCAGTTTCGGTGAAGCCATCGCTTACTGAACGACTGTGCAGAAGGGCGAGGTATCACCTGTATAGCAGGGGATGCCGAAGCCACTCGCATTGCTGTTGACGATGCTGTTGGTCGTGTTCGCTGCATTCTGCGTGGTGCTGTAGACAGCAACCGCATTGCCCGGCAGCTGTACGGAGGCCGATACTGTGTCCGTCTGCGTGCTGATGACTGTCATCGACTGAGAATCAGATGACGCGACATATACCTTGCCTGCCGGGGTACTGTATACCGACGCAATCGACTTGGGATGACCGCCGGTCTGTCCAAGTGAGATGGTCTTCGTCACCACGAAACTTATCAGGTTGACGACGGACACTGTGCCATCGAGCTGATTCGCAACGTAGGCACGTGACCCATCCCGGAGAATTGTCACAGCAACCGGTCCATTGCCAACCTTGATCGTCTTGGTTGTTCCGAAGGTAGGTCCGTCATTGCCATAGATATCCGTCGGCACGTTGATCACACTGATCGTGCCTTCGTCATAGTTGGCGGTTACCAGCAGGGAGGACGGGGTGTACAGGTCCGCGAAGACAGGGCCGGATCTGCGTGTAAGCCCGACCGCCAGTTCTGAACCGGCACTGCCGTTGGCAACATTGGCGTTGGTATCCAGAATGTTGCTCTGGCTGTTAATGACCGTCACTGTCCCACTTCCGCGGTTGAGAACGAAAGCACGCGAGTAGTCCGCGGACATAATCCCGTAGACCGGGCACACACCGAGTGGGAGGCGATTCGATACCGTGTTCGTGGTGACTTCAATCGAGTCTGCTTCGCCCACTGTTGTCACAGAGGATGGTGTGGCGCACGCATTTGGTGTTACCAGCGGCGTCGAAACAGTTCCATTGCTTGTAGTCCCCTGGCTGATTGCGTACAGACGCGGCGCACCGGATGCACTGGCGAAGTTCACAGGATTCGGGGCCACCGGGATCTCCTGCTGCAACGCGGGTACGGCACCGGTCAACTCAGCCACGAAGCCGCTGCCAGCGGGCGCTGTTGTGTTGGCGCTCTGGGTGTAGGTCATGGTGCCGGGGTTGACATACGGTTCAGCCAGATAGAGGCCGGTAGTCGTCGTGAAAGCATTGAACGGAAACGCCGCGGCTGGAATAGTCGAAGTATTGATGTTCTGCGTGCGCAAACCGCCGCCCGAACTGTTGCCGACCGAGATGCCGTAGGAGTTTAGGACGAAACTGCCAGGCGTTCCGGAAGCGATTCCCGCGGTCGTAGCATCGCTGTTGATGTTATAGCCGACGGATCCGCTGGAATTCAAAACAAAGCTGAAGGGACCGTTACTCAGCGCAGCCTGTCCCACGATGGTGTCTCCGAACGCGTCTGCGATCGTGACCAATCCGGCAGCCGTGGGACTCGGGGACGTGATGGCTACAAAATATGCGGTTGGTTGTGAAGGGGGGCCTGTTGGAGTGATCGGGGTGACAACCGGACGGTACTGCGCACCGCAGCCTGATAGAGCGAAAAGCAGCACTGTGGCTGCCTGCCACGGGCGTTTCGCCCCTGTCATACTCAACACTTATAAATACCTCGCACTGCCTGAAAAGGACGCTTCGTTTCAAAGTGATTGTACCTTAGCAGGCCCCGGCTTACCTGCATCCCCCTCGGCTAGACAGGGATCAATGCTGCATGAAGCGCGTCCACCAGGATCCTAACCGCCAGATGGTATAGCTCAGCATTTCATGGGTCAGCCGCCCGACTCGTTTGCCGCGCCTGATCGCATGGCCGGCCGGCCTGGGAGAGGTGTAGACATGCAGGCCGTACCAGGCGCATAGCTCATGGATACGGAAGAGATGAGTTCCATCCGAGACGGCAACGATGCGTTTGAGATCATTTGCCCGTGCGATGATCGCCAGCTGTTCGGCAGACGACTCGGTGTTGTTGCTACGGGTCTCCGCGATGATATGGCTTTCCGGGACGCCGTTGGTCACCATGTAGTCCCGGCCCACGCTTCCTTCGGAGTGGTACGCATCTCCCTGGCCGCCAAGCGTGATGATCATGGGCGCCAGTCCTCGCCGGTAGAGCGTCAGCGCATGGTCCAGGCGTGCACGCAGCACAGGCGAAGGATGCCCGTCATACTCTGCGGCCCCGAAGACGACGATCGCGTCCGCGGCCTGCGCTTCATCATGCTGGGCAAAATAGGAGATCCTGTAGAAAAGCCAGCCGAACCAGCATGCTGCCAGTGCCACGACGATCAGGCAAAAGGCCGCTGGTAACGGCAATCGGCGCCGTGTGCCTCTGGCTGGCTGGAGCGCTGCAACTGTCGAGGCCGGTGGCACGGCCCGTGCGACCAATTCCGATCGGTTGTGCGCTTCGTTCATCTTGTTCCAGCAGGGTTCAGGCTTGTAACAATAAGGCAATCTCGTGGGTTGGGATAGAGCCTTCACGCAGGATCTGCCAGCTGCCATCTCCACGGCTCAGATCGACGATGGTCGTGGGCGAGCTGTGGGCTGTGGGACCACCATCCACAATCAGAGGAATCTGATCGCCGATCTGATCACGAACACAGGCGGCATAGGTGCATTCCGGAGCATTCTGAAGATTTGCCGAAGTTGCCGTGATGGGAAGACCAAATGCTTCGACGACCGCTCGCGGAATAGCACAATCGGGAACGCGGAGAGCAACGTTGCCGGTGTTGGCGGTCGAGCGCAGAGGAAGCTTGGTGCCCGCCTTCACGATAATGGTGAGCGGGCCGGGCCAGAAGCGTTCTGCCAGTTTGTCAAAGTTCGCATCGGTCTCGCGAGCCAGTTCATAGGCCTGGTTAACCGAGCTGATCAGCAGGGACAATGGCTTGTGCTTCAGCCTCGACTTGATTGCGTAAATCGTTTTGACCGCGCCCAGGTTCACTGGATCGACAGCAAGTCCGTAAAACGTGTCCGTCGGCATGCCAACGACTTTGCCATTTTCCAGGCACGAAACGATGTACTTGATGAGTTCCGGTTCGGGTTCATCCGGATGAACTCGCAGTATTTCTGCTGACAAAGGCCGTCTCCAAAATCACAGGATACAGCCAGTCAGCCAGGTCTGTGCAGCAAGATATACGCCGGTGGTCGCGAGGCCTCTAAAATCAGGGAATGGCCGTGCCCGCAGTTCGAACCATTTACAGCCGGCAGAATGCGCGCATCAAGGAGTTGCGATCAGCCCTGCTGCGGCCCGGCCGGAGCGGAGACTTCATCGGCCTCGAAGGCGGCACGCTGATCCGGGAAGCGCTCGCCAGCGGCCTGCAGCTGCCGGTCGTCTTCGTGGAGGCAGGCAGGGAGAGTCTGCTTGCGGAGTTTTCCTTCACTGCCGAAACCGAAATTCTTTCGGTAGCCGCCGATGTACTTGCCGGCACAGTCAGTACCGAGTCGCCACAACCGCTCGCAGCATTGGCACGTCCGCCGGTCTTCGAGACGGATGACACACTCGGCCCGGCAGGTACCGTACCACTGATCATTGTCACTGCAGGCCTGCAGGATCCTGGCAACATGGGAACGCTGATCCGTTCGGCGGAGGCATTCGGCGCGACCGGCATCCTCATGCTGCCAGGCACGGTGAGTGCCTGGAACGCAAAGACCCTCCGTGCCGCTTCGGGGTCTGCCTTCCGGCTTCCCGTCGTCGGCTGCACCAATGAAGCACTGCTGACATTCTTGCGCCGACGGCATATCCCCTTGCTTGCCACGGTTGCGCATCCTGCAGCCGCCGCATTCATGCCTGATCTGAGTGGTCCAGCTGCGATCCTGATTGGCAACGAAGGCGCGGGGCTGTCGCAGGTGTGGATTGAGGCTGCCGACCAGCGCGTCACCATCCCCTACCCGGGTAGGACCGAGAGCCTCAATGCTGCCGTGGCAGGCAGCGTATTGCTTTACGAAGCCGCCCGACAGCGCAGTCACACCTCTTCTAGCGTCCCCGGCGGATCATTATGAGTCTTTTTGGCAACGCTCAGCCCGGACATCAAACGGCCGCCGCACAGGCGAGGGCACCACTCGCAGAGAGGATGCGTCCACGCACGCTGGCTGAATACGTCGGACAGGAGCATCTTCTGGGTCCCGGCAAGCCGCTGCGCGTGCAGATCGAACAGGACGATGCGGCATCGATGATCTTTTGGGGGCCGCCCGGCGTTGGTAAAACCACTCTGGCTAAAATCATCGCGCATACAACGCAAGCCACTTTTATCGAATTCTCCGCGGTGCTCTCCGGAATTAAAGAGATCAAGCAGGTGATGGTCGACGCCGAGAAAGCCGCGCAGTTTGGCTCACGCACCATCCTGTTCGTTGATGAAATACATCGCTTCAACAAAGCGCAGCAGGATGCTTTTCTGCCTTACGTGGAACGCGGAACCGTGCGCCTGATCGGTGCGACGACCGAGAACCCGTCGTTCGAAATCATTGCCGCCCTGCTCTCACGATGCCGTGTCTACACTCTGAGGGCCCTGAGTGATGCCGACCTGATGCGCCTGTTGCTGCGCGCTCTTGAAGACGAAAGCCGCGGCCTGGGCAGCTTCCGCCTCGAGGCAGACGCGGATGCTCTTCAACTCATCGCATCGCACTGCAGCGGAGATGGAAGAGGCGCACTGAATGGTTTGGAAGTTTCAGCCAATCTCGCAAACAGTACCCCTGAGCGGCGAATCACACGATCGCTGGCCGCGGAAGCGCTGCAGCAAAGGATTTTGCTGTACGACAAGAGCGGCGAAGAACACTACAACCTGATCTCGGCACTGCATAAGTCGATTCGTAATAGTGATGCCGACGCATCGCTGTATTGGCTGGGGCGGATGCTCGCGGCTGGCGAAGATGCCATGTACGTGGCGCGCCGGCTGGTAAGGATGGCCATCGAAGATGTTGGACTTGCTGCTCCAGAGGCTCTCAATCTGACGCTTACTGCGCGCGACGCATTGCACTTTCTCGGCCATCCGGAAGGCGATCTGGCTCTTGCACAGGCTGTTGTCTATCTTGCACTGGCGCCCAAATCAAACGCGGTCTATACGGCCTGGGGTGCTGTCTCCGAAGATATTGCAGCGACGCGGGCCGAGCCGGTACCGCTGCATCTGCGCAATGCTCCCACCGGATTGATGAAGTCGCTCGATTACGGCAAGGGCTACAAGTACGCTCACAATGAAGCCGGTCGGGTGGCCGACATGGACTGCCTGCCGGAAAGCCTCAAAGGTCGCGAGTACTACCATCCCACGAACGAGGGCCGTGAAAAACTCTTGGCTCAAAGAATGAAAGAAGTGCGTGAGCTGATCGAAAAGAAACGGAGTTAGCCGGCAGGGCTATTGTACTGCGTAGCCGACCGTCTTCCATTGCCCGTTTGTAAGCGACATAATCACACTTTCCAGCATCTCGTGCTTCACGCCGAAGTAGGTCTCCCAGACAAAAGCGACATACTGGCCTGCGGGCAGGCCGGGCAACTGATCGCGATACTCTGTCGTCGACAGGGTTCGGTCGACCATCGGGTCGATTGGTTTGCGCACCTCGTTGAGCCGTTTTTCCCAAGCAGCTAGGGGTACATGCTCCTTGAGGAATGGCGCCGCCTGCTGCCAGCTTTCGGCGTATTTTTCCTGGTCGACCAGCGCCAGCCAGTCTACAGCTACCTTCTTCGCAGAATCGATCTGATCGTTATGTGCTTCGTTGATGGTCTGCTGTTTGCGCTGCTGCTTGTCCTGCGCTCCACAGTAAACGGATGTGAGCATTACGAGAAGCACGAGGAATGGGATCTGTGTCCTGCTTCGCGTCGCTTGTTTGGCCGGATGACGCCACACCATCGCGCTACCTTGACCCCCTGGCCTTATCCATAGCACTGAACAGGATGTTGCTGGTCAGCACTTCCGGCAGGAGCTGTGGAGCAGCAGCCGCATCGGCCGAGTACACAGCATAGGCGGGTACACCGCTCCGTCCCAGCTTTGCCAATGCCTGCGCTATGTCATCGTCATGGTGTGTCCAGTCTGCTCGCACCAGCGTAAAGTTGCTTGCCCTCAGGCGCTGCTGCACCTCAGGGCGGTTCAGAACCACACGCTCATTGACCTGGCAGCTGAGGCACCAGCTTGCAGTGAAATCGATCAATACTCCGCGCCCTGCGGCCTGTGATTTTGCGACAACTTCGGGCGTAAACGGCTGCCAGCTATTTGCATCGGGTTTGTCGCCAGACCGTGAGCCACTCCCGGTACCGGCTGCCTGCACTACCGGCGGATAAGCATGCAACGCGTAAAGCGGTACGAGGATCGCAAGGACAATGACCAGGCCCGCAACCAGGCCCGGCAGATGCTTTGCAGGCCAGCGGCCGAGAATCCATCCAGCGATTCCTAGCAGAAGGAAGGCAAGCAACAGACCAGCCAGCGCGTTATCTCCTGCGGAGGTAGCAAAGAGCCAGACCAGCCAGATCACCGTGCCAAAAATGGGAACTGCCGTGGCCTGCTTCAGCACTTCCATCCACGCTCCCGGACGCGGCAACAGGCGGGTCCACGCTGGTTGAAAGGCAAGTAGAAGATAGGGTGCGGCGAGGCCTGCGCCAAGCGCGGTAAATACCAGGAAGCTGACCCACGCCGGCTGCGCAAGCGCATAGCCAATGGCCGCACCCATGAAAGGAGCAGTGCACGGCGTTGCGACCACCATAGCCAGGATGCCTGTGAAGAAGCTGCCGGCATAGCCAGGCTTCTCAGCGAGGGAACCGCCGGCCGAGGTCAGGCGCAGCCCGATCTCGAACATACCGGCCAGCGACAAGCCCAGGAAAAACAGCAGCAGAGCCATCACTGCCAGGAAGCCCGGCGATTGAAACTGAAATCCCCATCCCAGCTTGCTGCCGCCAGCTTTCAGGGTGAGCAGAAGTGCAACCACTGCCCAGAACGAAACCAGGATGCCCAGCGTGTAGACCAGTCCATGCAGCCGCATTTCCCTGCGGGCCTCTCGCGAAGACTGCACCAGTGACAGTGCCTTGATAAAGAGAACGGGAAAGACGCAGGGCATCAGGTTCAGAATCATGCCGCCGATCAATGCCAAGCCAAGTGCGCGGATCAATCCGAATGTCGCTGGTGCAGGGCTTCGGCCATTGAGACGCGCCGGCACCGGGCCACCGGCATTTGCATGCACCTCGTACGCCGTCCCATCACGAAAAACAACGACGCCATTGAGTGCAGCCGGCGCGCCTTTGAGACTGGTATCTCTTTTGACACTTAGCAGCACGCCGTAGTCGGCGGCTGAAGCTGTTTGCGGAGCCGTGTTATCGATTTGGTCTTTGTCTGACGGAAAGAAGAGGGCACCAGCCGGGTCATGGCTTGTACCAACCATCAGGCTGATCTGGTCGGCGCTGATGCTGTACGAGGCGCTTCCGGGCGGTGGCAGGGGCTTTGGGAGCCTTCTGTTCCAGGTCTGAATCAACCCGAGTCCCGGGGCATCGACGATGGGTTCAGCACCCGTCGGCAGATGGAGAGCCAGCGATGCCTTTCCCGGAATGCAGGACTCGCGGCAGACTAACCAGTCCACCTTTGCAGCAAGCGTCGCGACCGCACCCGGCTTCAGCGCCGATGTGACGTCCATATCAATCGGAAAAAGGACTTCATCCGGGTAGCCAAAATCAGTCAGCGGACCGTAAGGCAGTCGATGTGGTGCCGGATACTGGATCGGCCCGGCCGAGATACCCTCCGGCAGTTGCCACTTGACTGACGGCGGCTCGCCGGAATCACCGGCGTTCATCCAATACACATGCCAGCCAGGCTCCATCTTGAAGTGCAGACCAGTCTGAAAGCCTGCACCGGGAGCTATGGTCTTTGCGGATGAAACGAGTGAGACCCTCAGGTGTGGTCCGGTGGCCGAACTTCCGTCCGCAGACACCTGGGCTGACGTCAGGTCGGCACGCGCCCCTGAAGAGGAGCATATGGCTGCAAGCAGAAGCAGCCATTGAAAGATTCGAGCTATGCCGGACTCGAAGCTGTGGAACATGCTGACTGGCGGCACACAAGCGCGCTCAGGTCCATCGCCGCAGAATCGCTGATCAAGAGGACGCATCCACTTAAAGTTTAGACTATGGTCGCCGGCGATCGAAGCAGGGGTCGCTCAAAGCAGCTGCGCCGAGACTATCGCGCAGCATGGTCTTTCATAATGCACCGATCCATGACGACTTTGATCCCGTCGTTCTCCGCCCACTCGGCGGCTTCTTCGTGGCAGACACCCTCTTGCAGCCACAGGTAAGGGATCTTGAGCCGCATGACGTCCTTCACAATCTCAGGCACGAAGACAGAAGCGCGAAACACATTGACCAGATCGATCTTGCGGCTGGAACAAGCCTCGTCCAGGCTCGAAAATGGCTCTTCACCCAGGATGGGATGCTTGGCCTCTGGATTGATCGGCACAATCCGGTAGCCATGTTGCTGCATATATTTCGACACCGAATAGCTCGCACGCTCCGGCTTGTCAGACAAGCCAACCACGGCGATGGTCTTGGTGTGATCGAGAATGGTCTTGATCGTTTCTGGTTCGTTCATAGTTCTACATTACGCGATACAGGCTGGACGACAGCCCCAGCTCCGCCCATCCGGACGCTTGACTGCTCCTTGTCGGCTTGCACTAACGCTAGTTGAACCCTGCAGACTTAGACATCCAGATCGTCTGCGTCCTCCACGCCGGCAGGCACTCCGCCGCGCCTTCTTAAAAGCAGATAGCCGCGGATAAATGGTTCAAGATCTCCATCCAGCACCCGATCCACGTCGCCTACTTCGACTTTGCTGCGATGGTCTTTCGCGATCCGGTAAGGCTGCAGCACGTAAGAGCGAATCTGCGATCCGAAGTTGATGCCAAGCTTGGCGTCTTCGACCTTCCTGCTGGCAGCTTTTTTCTTGTCGAGCTCGAACTCGTAAAGCCGTGAGCGCAGCATCTTCATCGCTTTTTCACGATTCTTATGCTGAGACCGTTCGTTCTGGCACTGCACCACGATATTTGTCGGCAGATGAGTGATGCGGACCGCGGAGTCGGTCGTATTCACATGCTGGCCGCCCTTGCCCCCGGACCGGTACGTGTCTGTCCGAATATCGTCCGGCTTGATGTCGATTTCTATGGTGTCGTCGATCTCTGGTGAGACATACACGCTGGCGAAGGAAGTATGCCGTCGCTTGGCCTGGTCGAACGGCGAGATGCGGACCAGTCGATGCACCCCGGTCTCGCCTGACAGGAAACCGAACGCAAAGTCGCCGGTGATGGTAAACGTCGCCGACTTGATGCCGGCTTCGTCGCCGTCCTGGTAGTCGTTCATCTCGGTCCGGAAGCCGTGGCGTTCCGCCCAGCGCAGGTACATGCGCATCAGCATCTCTGCCCAGTCCTGGGACTCGGTCCCCCCGGCACCGGGATGCACCGTCACAATCGCATTCAGCGGATCGGTTTCCGCCGACAGCATCGTCCGCGTCTCCAGCGCTTCGACGTGGTCTTTCAGGCTGGTGATCTCGCGATCAAGCTCGGGCTCGACGGCCTCGCCTTCGCGGGCAAGATCGAAGTAGGCATCGATGTCTCCGACCCGCCGTCCGAGTTCGACGTCGTATGAAAGCTGCGTCTCGAGCCGCTTGCGGTCGCGCATCAGCGTCTGCGATTGCGCCGCGTCGCCCCACACGGCCGGATTGCCCAGCTGGGACTCGATATTGCTCAGTTCTTTGCTCAGGCGGGGAGCGTCAAAGATACTCCCGCAGGTCGCGGACTTTATCGCGCACCGGAGCATACGCGAATTCGAGATCTTGCAACATCGAAGGAGACCTGTCTTTGAGTCGGATTTCATGACGGCAGCAGCAGCCCGGCATCTATCGTGCGAGGTCCTTACCACGATTCAGACCGGCAAGCAGCAGCGCCGCAATCGTGATTATCCCACAAAGATATGCAAACACATTGCCATGCGCCGTGTAGAAGGTCACATCATGCCGATAGCCATATCGCGCTGCCAGCGACGTGAAAACATGCCGTGGAACACTCGCGGTCAATCGTCCGTAGGGATCGATGACACAGGTAACCCCGGTGTCTGTCGAACGCAGGATCCAGCGCCGGTTCTCAACAGCTCTCATCCGCGCCATGTTGAGGTGCTGCCAGGGTGCACTGGTATCGCCATACCACCCATCGTCTGAGATGTTCACGAAGACGTCCGCGCCTTCCTTGGCGAAAATGCGGATCTCATCGGCAAAGATGGACTCGTAACAGATGAATACGCCGATCTTATGGCCGCCCGTGCTGAACAGGTCGCGACGCCAGCCGTGCGTCATGTCCCCTACCTGGTGCGTCAGGTGCCCGGCAAAGGCAAAAAATTTCTGGAACGGGACATATTCCCCCCACGGCACCAGGTGAATCTTGTTGTATCGTCCGACAAATTCGCCGTCTGAGGAAACAAAAGCAGCCGCGTTGTAGACACTGATCGACTCCCGGGTGGCCGGCTTCGATGGATCTACGTCAATGGCGAGATTGCCGACGATCGCGGGAGCATGCGTGACCAGCGTCAGTGATTTCATAACCTGCTGAAATCGCGGATCATGTTGTCGAAACGGCGAGGGCGCTTCCGGCCATGCGACCAGGTCAGGAGGCACTGCCGTCGCTGGACATTGCGGCTGCATCCAGGGCGCATCCGTCTCCGGCATGCCGGCGAAGTAATTGCCGCAGGTACGCTGGCTGGCGTCAATGTACAGGCCGACATTCTGATCCCATTCCAGGCCAACCCACTGGTTCGACTGCGTGACGCTCAGGTTTTCCTGCAACAGGACTGCGCGCGCCTCTGTCGGCGCCGGTGGCGGTGGCAAATATTGCCCGGCAAAAAAGAGGCTTGTCACAGCAAGCCAGATAACTCCGAGTCCCAAACGCCAGCGGAAACGGACCGCCAAAAGCGCTGTCGCGAGAAGTACGTTGACGCATAGCAGCAGAAAGGTGATGCCATAGACCCCTGTATAAGGCGCCAGCCGGCTTAGCAGAAAATTTCCTACCTGTGTGTAGCCAAGCTGATCCCATGGCACCTTGGTAAACGTTGCAGCCAGCAGATCGCTCGCGACCCAGAGGAAGGGCGCGCAGACGACAGCGACTGTCTGGCCAAAGCGCTGGCGCAGGTAAGCGACCATCCAGCCGAACAGCGCGACATACAAGCCAAGAATGAGGCTGAAAAGCACGAGGATGCCTGCCGAGACCGCTGATGGCAGACCGCCATAGAGATACATGGTCTGGAAGATCCAGTAACAATTGAAGCCGTACCAGGCAACACCAGTGACCCAGGCCACCAGGAAGCTCGTAAGCAGGTAGCGGGGGGAGCGGAGGCTCTTCGGCGCTAATAGGGCAAAGAGCAGCGGTGCGACACCCAAAAACGCAAAAATCACCCGCCAGCCAGGGACTGGTCCGGCAATCGGAAACGGCAGGTTAAGCAGAAAAGCTGAGAGCAGACCAAGCAGGCAGCGCTTCCAGAGGTGAGGCATCACGCAGAAGTCTAGCATTCAGCAGGATGCCCCTGGGGACGCAAACCTACCTGCTGTCGCCATCTCCGTCGGCATCGCCCGCCGCGGCGTGACCGGCTGCACTGATACTGACCTTGTCTGGTTTTTCCGACGAGACTGCAGGAGCGGGTGGAGCGACCGACTTCTGCATCACGGCGGGAGCGGGGGCGGTTGTTCCATTCAACGGATTGATGGTCATTCTGGTCCCTCTACCAGCCCTATCGGACGAATGCCAGGGAGGCGTTAGTGTCCGGCGAGTATCTGATTTGAGTAAATCGCCCGGCAGGTCAAACTTCAGGTCTTGGTTCTCGTTGATAAAGTTTTCGAACGTCCGGAGGTGCGTTACACTCAACTACGTCATGGCACTGGCCGTCTTCGGTATGCGTTTTCTGGAAGTCGTGTTTTTCATCGGTGTCGCAGGCTCATCTGTTGTCGTCGTCCTTAGCTTCATTGAAGATTTCTATGAACTCTTTGGAGATTAGGCAGGCGGATGAGACGACAGCGAATGCATCGCAGGACCGTCCTTAGAAGGCTGCATGCGGTATGTTGTTGACGCTGTTCATGTGTGGAAATAGACTCAGCGCTCGCCGGGGTTGCATAAAGGCGCACGTTATCCTGTAAATCGCAGCAACCCAGAACAGAATGGCAGAACAGACAATCCACGCACCATCGAACCGGGTCAGGCTGGTCATCGCTTCCTCGGTTATGCTGACCTTCATCTCGTTCTGGAGAGCAGCCGCAGTCGTTCTCAACGACCTGGGCTCATCGGCCTTCTACGCAGGTGGGATCGCTGAAGAAGCAGTTGGAAAATCAGCCCCCTGGTTCATCGTCGGTGTGATGCTCTTCTCGTTCGCGGTCCGTGCCGTTTACGTCGAGAGTTGTTCGATGTTCACACGCGGCGGAGTCTACCGGGTCGTCAAAGAGGCGTTGGGCGGGACCTTCGCGAAACTGAGTGTTTCCGCACTCATGTTCGATTACATCCTGACCGGACCGATCTCCGGAGTTTCCGCGGGACAGTACATCACCGGCCTGCTGGATGAACTCATCAATGTAGCCGCCACGCATGGAATGCTGCCGGCAGCTTTACTGGCGCATGGCCACACACCGCAGTTGCCGATGGACTTCACATCGGCCATGTTTGCGATCGCTGTCACCATCTATTACTGGTGGCAGAACCTGAAGGGCATCGAAGAATCCAGCGACAAAGCCCTCGAGGTGATGAAAATCACGACCGTCATGGTAGTGATTCTGATCGGGTGGGGCGTTTATTCCGTAATTCACGTCGGGGCGCCGCTACCACCGCTCCCGAAGCCGTCCACCTTGAAGTTCGGGCCGGACGCCCTCGGTTTCCTGAAGAATGCTCCAATCGGCCGGGTCTTCGGATTGTTCGGCATCCTGATGGCCTTCGGTCACTCCGTCCTCGCGATGAGCGGTGAAGAGTCCCTGGCGCAGGTCAATCGCGAGATTGAACATCCCAAGCTCAAGAATCTGAAGCGGGCGGCGATCGTCATTGCCATCTACAGCTTCATTTTTACCGGCCTCGCTTCCCTGCTGGCCGTGATGCTGATTCCGGATGCAGTGCGCGTGCCTGTGTATCGGGACAACCTGATAGCCGGTCTGGCGATGTACATGGTAGGCCCGCAATTTCTGCGAATCATCTTCCGTGTCTTCGTCGTCATCGTTGGCTTCCTGATCCTGTCCGGCGCCATCAATACCTCGATTATCGGCTCGAGCGGCGTCCTGATGCGGGTTGCCGAAGATGGCGTACTGACCGACTGGTTCCGCAAGCCGCACCGCAGTTTCGGCACCAGCTATCGCATCGTCAACCTGGTCGTCATTCTCCAGCTCTTCACCATCATTGTCAGCAAGGGCAATGTCATCACACTGGGCGAGGCATACGCATTCGGCGTGATCTGGAGTTTCACTTTCAACAGCCTTGCGATGCTGGTTCTGCGCTGGAAATATAAGGGCGAGCGTGGCTGGAAAGTTCCTCCGAACATCACGATCGGCAAGACGGAAATTCCGATCGGTCTCATTTCGGTCTTCATGGTTCTGGTTTCGACTGCCATCGTCAACCTCTTTACGAAGTCAGTCGCAACCGTCTCAGGAGTTGCCTTCGCTGCTGCCTTCTTTGTCATATTCAGCGTTTCCGAAAAACACAATCGGCGAAAGCATGCACTCTCCGACCGACAAATGCGCGAGCACTTCCAACTGGAGCATGAAGACACCATCGGTTGCGAAGCCCTGCAGATCGCACCCGGCGGCGTAATGGTCACGATGCGCGATGCCGCAGCTCCAATCGCTCTGAAGTGGGCCCTCGCGCGTACCAATACTGATGAACAGGACATCGTCGTAGTAACGGCGCGCATGGTAGGAGCCGGCGGCCCGGAGTTCCTCGACACTTCTGAACAGGCATTCAGTGAGCATGAACAGATGCTGTTTACCAAGGCGGTGTCAGTTGCCGAGAGCTTCGGCAAACACATCTCCTTGCTCGTCGTTCCCGCCGGTGACGTATTTGCTGCCCTGGTCCAGAGTGCCAACGCTCTTGAAGCTTCCACAGTGGTCTCCGGAAACTCGATCAAGCTGACCGTGCAGGAGCAGGCATTTCATATGGGCCAGGCCTGGGAGAATCTGCCTGAACCCAAGCGGCAGTTCACGTATTACGTCGTTTCTCCAGATGGCTCTGCGCAGTCCTTTTACATCGGACCACACGCGCCCATTCTCAACCCGGATGATATTTCGCTGGTCCATCGACTGTGGCTGAACTTCCGCCGGGATCAGGAAATGGGGCAACTTCACCACGGCGATATCGTGACCTTTGCGCTTACGCGGCTGGCTTCCGACTACGCACGGGACAAACAGGAGACCCTGAAAGGTCTACGCCGCAGTATTCAGGACAGCAATAATCCCAGGACACTGCAGCAGTTCCGTCTTACACGCGACCGGGAACCTGCCAGCGACTATTCGGTCGTCGCACCCCGCCCCAATGCCGACCGCTCGGAAGAATCCTCGAACTAACGCCGCACTGTCGATAGTGCCGGAGTTTGCTGCTTCCATCCGAACCCAGCCTGGTGCACCAATTCCCAAATCTGCTTTGCAAGCACCCGCTGCTTCCGGTAGCTCGACAAAATCTTTGCTTCGGCTGAACGATCGCTCTTGACGACCTGCCATGCACCACGTAACTTGTCAGCAAGGCGAACAAATGGCGAAACTACAACCAGAGGCTTCGAAACATCCCGACCTGTTTCCGCTCGAATCGCGCGGAACGGGTCTCGTCGGCATCGCGCGCATCGCAGAGAACGGGCGGCCGTTGGATATTGGTCACGACGTTCGCTTCCACTCACTCGAAGTTCGGTCGATTCTTAACAAGAGCATTTCTAAACGTCGGCTTAGCTTCTCGCGGAGCATCAATCCTTACCGCGGCTGCGAATTTGCATGCCGATACTGCTATGCGCGCTACACCCATGAATTTATGGAGCTCAAGGATCCTGCCGACTTCGAGCGCAGAATCTTTATCAAGCAGAATGCCGCCTGGTTGCTGAAGCAGGAACTGCGCGAGGTACATGCCGACGAAGAGATTGCGCTCGGTACTGCGACCGATCCCTACCAGCCTATTGAACGTCGCGCGCGAGTTACGCGGAGCCTCCTCGAGGTGCTTGCACAATGCCGTGATCGGCGGATCGGCATTGTCACCAAGTCGACGTTGATTGAACGCGATATCGATCTGCTTCGGGAGATTTCCCGGCGCAATACGCTGGTTGTGCACCTGACGATTACGACAACGGACGCCTCTCTCGCCCGGCTGCTCGAACCTCGCGCCCCGCGACCGGATCTGCGATTCCAGGCAGTGGCCGCTCTCCGCCAGGCTGGCATCTGCACCGGCGTTCTCTGTTCCCCGTTACTGCCGGGATTGACTGACTACACCGGTTCACTCGACCAGGTCGCTGCCGCCGCAAAGCGCGCCGACGCTAGCTTCCTTTGTGCGCAACCATTGTTTCTCAAGCCCTGTTCGAAGGTGACCTATCTCGACTTCGTCCGGGAGCATTTCCCCAAACTCGAGCGAATGTACCAACAGCGCTTTGAGGATGAAGAATTTGTTAGCAAGGCCTACGCACAGCGGATCAGGCTGATGGTGCGAAGCGTGTGCAGGCGCCATGACTTGGCAGAGAGAAGCGGAGATGCTCTACTGACACGCGAACTGGATGCCAGGGAGAGGCTACGGGCCGTGGGTTCAGACTCCCGACAGGGTTCGCTGTTCGCAGCCGCATTGCCGCCCGGCCGCTACGCGGGTCATCCTGCGCCTGCCGTGCCAGCGAGCGCTTAACGGGTGATGATGGTTTCGTACACGTTGTCTTTTGCCAGGAAAAACTTGCAGTTGCGATAGCGACTGAAAAGCTTCTCGATACTTCGATTGGTAAAGACCCGCTGTACCTGGACGTTCATGCTTTCCTGCATCTCGATGCTGTCGCTGTCCGTGAGGTGATAGCGGCAGTAGGAGGTTCGATCGCCACCCAGCTTGCTGTGAAAGAGCGCCAGCACCTTTCCGAGTGAACTCATGGAGGAGCAGAGGCGATCCACGATCGGTGCTACCAGCGGCTCAGGCAGGTAATCCAGGGTCGTCCAAAGTAGAACAACATCGAATTCGCGTCCCGAGAATTCCAGGTTCTGATCGAGAAAGCCTTCCACGTTGTAGCCAGGATTTTTCTCGCCCTCCACGGGAGGAAGGAGCCACTCCGGCTGAAGGGCGGCGCGCACCAGATCAGCCATGTAAACGCTGTGGCCCATATTCGTAAGGAAATTGATATTGGTCGGCGAGGTTGGACCGATGTCAAGCACGCGAAGGTTCTGTTCGCTCTTCAAGTGCTTCAATAAAGCCGACCAGCCACTGGAGTGACGAGGAATCCTCGGGCCGGTGAGAACCGGCGGAGCGGCATTCGGATCAATAATCTCTTTTTTAAAAAATCTGCGGAGCACTCTTACACCGTAGGGATCAATTGCATCCCCGTCCAACTGCGCAGATGGACGGGAAGAAGTGGCTGGCAGGCAATGTCGCTACCGGGCCGGGGCAGCCCCTGCGGCGGCTGGTGCCAGCACAGCGTGAGCTAGACCTCTGCCGGCACCTGAGTCTGCGGTACGGCTACGACGCTCTTAGCACCCTGTACCAGGTCGACCTTGCCCTTGAATATGGCGTTCTCTTCTATAGATAGGCGTGCCGCACTGATATCACCATTCAAATGGCTGCCCTGACGCAGTTCGATGCGGCCGGTGGCCGTGATATTGCCGTTGAGCGTACCTAGCACCACGACGTCCTTTGCGGATACGTGTGCTTCCACCTTCGCGTTCGGGCCGATGGTGAGGCGGCTCTCCGACAAAGTGATCGTGCCTTCGACCTGCCCGTCAACGAGAAGGTCTTCACTGCCTTTCACTTCTCCGCGGATCTGTACAGACTTGCCGATCACTGCTGCGCCGGACTCCCCAATTGCCATCGAAACTTCTCCCATTCGTTGGTGACTTTAGTTGGTGACTCTGCCCGCACTATACGAGAGTGGGAGGGTGACCGCAACCCGCATCATCTACAACGCTCGGGGCATGTACCCCGGCGTTCAAGCGAGGGAGTCTTCACTCTTCGCATAAACGTCTATCCAACAGGTTGAGATCGAAGTGCCCTGGCTGGCGAATCGTGTCAGTATGAAGAAAAGGTTCGGACTGGCGCTTGCTTTTTGACGACCGGCCGGCCATACGCAACTTTGAGGTTCTAGAAGACATGTCGTTGAAGCGTCATTTGTACCGCATGACTCTCGCTGGCCTGAGCATGGCAGCAGTATCGACCACCCCGTTCATGCATGCACAAAGCGATGTGGACGTAGTGAAGGCCGATCCAGTGCCTCTAGTGCGCGATGCTTCCTTCAATGAGTTACACCCGGGTTCCAGCGGCAAACACCCATATCGTTACCAGTTGCGCAAGACCGATGAAAAGGGGACGACGGTAAAAGAAATTGTCGAGACGCCGGACGGTGACGTGGCCCGGTTACTAAGCCGGGACGATAAACCGCTGACACCGGACGCCGAACAGACCGAGATGGCAAGACTGGATAACCTGCTTGCGCATCCCGAAGTTCAGGAGCATCGGCACAAGCGCGAACAGGAAGACAGCAGCCGCGCGGACACCATGATCACTCTGCTGCCGACTGCGTTTAATTACAAGTATCTCGGCATCGGCGAGGGGCTGAATGGTCCCGCTTATCGGCTGGCCTTCACGCCAAATCCTGCCTTTAACCCGCCCAGCCGTGAGGCACAGGTGTACCACGGAATGGCCGGTGAATTGTGGATCGATGTCAAAGAGAAAAGGATGGCCAGGTTCGATGCTCACCTGATCAGTGACGTCGACTTTGGGTGGGGTATCGTAGGACGTCTCTTCAAGGGGGGAACCATCCTGGTGGAGCAGAAGGATGTTGGAGATGGCCATTGGGAGACGGTCAATATGAAGTTGAACTTAAACGGCAAGATCCTGATGATGAAAGGCCTCAACATTCAGACCCTGGAGCAGGGCAGCGGGTACCAGCCTGTGCCGCCCGGTACCCGTATTCGTGAGGCCGTTACCCTGCTTAAAAGTCTTCCCGCGACCAAAGAGTAGCTCGCCGGGATGCCGGTCCTTCCGGTTTAGCGGACTGCAAGTGTCTTTGGCTGCACCACTACGCTCTGCGGACTGCTGATCGTATACGGCGACCCCGGAGCTTCACTAACGCCCGTTGGCGTAACCGTAAACACATATAGCTTGTTGGTAAAGGTGCTGATGGCATACAGATGATTGCTGTTATCCCAGTACATCTGCTCAATGTCCGCCTTTGTCAGCAATCCCGTGTACTTGGTCACCGGCTCTCCACCGTTGAAATGGAAAACCTGCAGTCCCTCTGACCCTCCAATGGCGAGCAGCTTTCCTGAAGGTGCCATCTTCATGTCATTGATGCTCAGGACCTGAGTCTTGGGCATGTTCGCAGATGTGCTGGAGGTGCTCAGATTGCCATATTTGTCCGCGGTGTAGGTGGCCAGCTGCGGTGTGTACAGTGTCTCCTCGGAGTACGGCCGGACCGAGATGGCAACGTGATTCGTCGGATCCGCAGCGGCCAGGCTGGGGCAATAGCTGCGACCATTCGATGGTGCAGGCAGGGGCGCAGTGATGTTGACGTAGGTGAGCAGGCCATTGCTCTGTCGCTCAAAGCCAAAGATTTTTTCCAGGGGTCCCGGAGGGCTGGTGAAGACGTCGCAGACAGCAGAATAGGCAAAATGGTCACTGCCGATGAAGCTGAGCGTGCCGATATTCCAGGGGCTTTCGTAATTGCTGCCGAGGTAGGCGAGTCCGCCATTTCCCTTCTCCACCTGGTAGGACTGGTACGTACTGTCAGCGCAGGATTGGCCGTTGTAATAGAAGTCGTAGAGAGTGCTGCCGGTATGATCCAGGACCAACGCGCCCGGCCCGCCACCTGCACAGGCGGCATTACGCTGTGCATCTGTCCTTACCACCGGCACCAGTGCCCCGTCACTCTCTTCCAGGAAGGCATCGATGTTCGTTCCCTGGCTGGCGCCGAACAGATACTTGCCATTTCCAGCAAGACTGACAACATCGCCCTGGAAAGGAGATCCGGCTACCGGTGTCAGCCGTCCATCGGCTGCCGCTCGGTAGGCTTCGATGTGATTGGTGGAAGCATTGGCGCTACTCGCTATATAGATCAAGGCAACAGGGGAGGGTGTTGTGCTGGCAAGATTTTCATGTACCTGGGAAAGCTCGTTCTGTGCGAAGGCCGTGCAGAAGAATGGCGTCATGACGAGGGCAGTAAGAAGTGAAGAACAACGAGTCATAAATGGTCCCTTTGGATGATGCTGCTGAAACGGCCGGGGAACGATTCCCAGTTGTCACCGTCAAACACAACATAACACCTTTGGTGTAGTTTTTACCTACAATATGTGTAGAACTTGTGTGTAGGTGGAGAGATGCCCTACTTTCTTGCATAGTTGCTCTCCGCAGATGGGACGCCGCACCGAAGTAACATCCTCCAAAAGAAAAGGCCGACGTTCGCTTACGCGAGCACGCCGGCCTAACGGCCTCTGAGTAAGCCGAATTTACACGAAGCTACTGTCGTCGCCCTGGTCACCGCCACCATCATCATTAAAAGCGTCATCTGACGAACCATCATCGTCGGTCACGTTCACGTCATCGGCTTGGTCTTCTTCGGGCTGCAATTCCGAGTCGTCCTGGGGGCCGGTGTAGCTGGCGTTATCGATTGCAGGCATGTCGCGATCCGACGGGTCGCTCGAATCGCTGGCGTTGCTGTAGCGATCGCGCTCCTCGTTTCCGTTTCCGCCCGGCGAGTCATAGTAGTTGTTGACGATGGTCTCCTCGCCCATCGGCATGCCCATACCTCCGCCAAATCCGCTTCCCTGCCCAAAGCCGGCCTGGTGGCCGAAGCCGTGCATCAACGACTCCACGCCCTCGAAAGCCAGGGCCCCGGCGGCAACACCGGCGGCGGTTGTCGCTGCGGAGCGAAGAAAGCTGGAGCCACCGGATGGAGCAGCTGACGGGTACGACTGAGGCGGGACGTTCTGGGGCGCATACGGCTGATTTGGGTAGTTCTGCGCAGGATAACTCTGCGACGCGATTCCCTGGGCTCCCTGCGGTGTACTCCACTGGGAGGCGGGCGGCGCGGCAGAGGGCCGGGCCTCATCGTGATGCCCGAAGATACTGCCCAGAAAGCTGCCTGACTTTGCCGGCTGCGTTTGTGCGGCCTGCGCCTGCTGCTTTAGCTGGTCGATTTGGCGCCGCGCCTGCTCAAGAGCGTAGTTCTGCACCAGCACTGTTTGCGCAAGCACATACAACGCGTCCGAATTACTGCCGAGTTCGCGCTGCAGCGTTTCCTGGGCTTCTGGATCGATCTCGGTCAAATTTGTGGTCTGGATGCGGCGGATCAAGTCGCCGAGCATGGTCTTTTCCTGCGGAGTCATTGCATTCCCTCATGGGCTGTGGAGCCCACCGGTTTGGATGCCTTGGTTGACGCGTGATGGAGAACAAACCATCGCTGTATTTGGAATATCGAGGTGAAGGCGCTCCGAGTCGGGCGCAATCATCCGACTGCGGTGCGCTCCCGAATAGTTTCGCTGCGCACTGTAAGCCGCTCAACAAGATCTATGCGCACCTCGTACCCGCGACCTGGGCTGCGCGGCACCTCGATCTCTCCGCGACTGTTGACGGTCACGGCTGGTTCGATGATGTCATCCGCCCAGTAGCGGCTGGAAGCAGATACGTCACCGGGTAGACGAAAGTTCTCGAGTGAGGAGAGCGCGATATTGTGGGCGCGTCCGATCCCGGTCTCAAGCATACCGCCGCACCAGACGGGAATGCCCCGTTCCGCGGCAGCGTTGTGCACGGCGATGGCTTCACTGAAGCCGCCGACCCTGCCGCACTTGATATTGATGATGCGACAGCTTTCCATCTCGATCGCTGCCAGGGCGTCCCGCCGGTTGCGGATGGATTCATCCAGGCAGATGGCAGTATCAATCTGTTTCTGCAGCATGGAATGAAAATAGAAATCGTCTGCCCACAGTGGTTGTTCCACCATCAGGAGCTTGAACTCGTCGAAGCTTACGAGGTGCTCGGTGTCTTTCAGTCGATAGGAAGAATTCGCATCCACACTGAGCAGGATGTCAGGCCAGCGATGACGCACTGCTTCCAGCATGGACCGGTCCCAGCCTGGCTTGCACTTTAACTTGATGCGTTGATAGCCAGCTGCCAGCTCAGTTTCGATCTTCGCCAGCTGGCCATCCATGGTGGGCTGAATACCGATGGAAACACCGCATGCAATCGTGCCGCGCGTGCCGCCAAGCATCTCTGCCAGCGAGATGCCGCGGAGCTGAGCTTCCAGGTCCCACACGGCATTCTCAACTGCGGCTTTGGCCATACGGTTCCCGCGGACACGCCTGAACAGGTTCGGCACGCTCCCGCTCTGCTCGACAGATTCGCCGGACAAAAGCGGCGCAAGCTCGCCGGCGATGACCGACCACGCGGAATCGACAGTTTCTTCGCTGAAGTAGGGATGCTCTCCAGCGACGCATTCGCCCCATCCGGTGAAGCCCTCTGCCCGGATCTCGATCAACAGGATGCGCCGGTCAGTAGTAGTGCCGAAGCTGGTCTGGAAGGGATGAATGAGGGGCATCTGGATTTCGCGCATCACGATGGAATCAATTTTCAAGGGTGTTGGCTCTTTCCCCGACGCTGTTGGGATCACCATGCGTCAGTCGTCGGCTCGGCGAGATTGTAGACTCCGTTTCCCTCTTCATCTAAATCAAAGCCTACAACTACACGGCCATTTCGAAATGCTTCTAGTAGCAGCTCTCGATTGCATGCCTGCACAGCTGCCGCCCGTACACAACCTTCGCTCGTACGCCGCCAGGCGGGCAGCGCTGCCGGCACCACGATCCTCTGAACAGTTTTTGGGCGCGCGATCGGAAGATCTTCGACTACGCGAAGGACACGCTCGCTGTCGAGAAGCCATTCTGCATGCATCCTGTCCGTTTGCAATCCTGATTGAAGTGAGGACGATGTAGACCCATAGAAATCGGGTGAGTAGCTGCGGACGATCGCGCCGAGTCGGTGAATGTTGAGGTAGGCATTCTTGCTCTCCAGCGGATCGAAGGTCCACTCCATGCGCTTGATCCCTCTCGAGAGTGCTTCCTCGCGCTGCGCCAGCTTCAATCTGCGTCCGATGCCCTGGTTGCGCCACTGCTCGGAAACAGCAAGCATGTGCGAGTGAAGGTACAGCGGGGAGTCGCCGGGATGATGCGTGGCCCAGGCAGGCAGGCCCATGGCAAAGCCGACCATCCTGCCGGATCCAGTCAGCGGGGCGGCCTCGAACGCACCAAAGACCTGCCCGCCGATCCGCTGCGCAACCACGAACAGGCGGCGCGGGATGATGTCGCGTTCTTCATACCCCCAGACTTGTTCCTGCAAGGACACGCAGGCATCCAGTTCGGTGTAGCCCGTGCAGGGTCGGATCTGGATTGTCGAGACAGTCTCCATCATTTCTGCTGAGCCGCCCGTTCCGATTTTTTAGCCTGCGCCCACAAATCTTCTAATTCAGCCGGGCCAGCAGACGATGCGAGGCTGCCGGCCGCTTCCATGTGAGCAAAGCGCGACCTGAACTTTGCGTTGGCGGTCCGGAGCGCCACCTCAGGATCGATCTTCAAGTGTCGGGCGAGGTTTGCGACCGTAAAGAGGAGATCGCCTAGCTCTTCCTCGATCCTCGCAGCGCTCTGTTGATCATCATCCCGCGTCAGGATGGCTTCATCCAGCTCGGTAATCTCTTCCTGCAGCTTGTCCATCACGCCTTCATGATCCGGCCAGTCGAAGCCAACCTTGGCGGCCCCGGAGCCGAGTTTTGCTGCTTCCAGGAGGGCCGGAAACGTCCGGGGTACTGAGGCCAGCATCGACGGAGCATTATCAGCGGCAATGGACTTCTCGGCTTTTTTGATGGCATCCCAGTTGCGGAGAACATGAGCGGGCGTCTGTACGCTGTCTTCCAATGCCATTGCCGCGTTTCCGGCCGCGATCGAAGCAGCCTCGCCGAAGACATGCGGATGACGACGGATCAACTTCTGATTGAGGGTCGCAAGCACGTCTGCGATGCTGAAGTGACCTTCGTCGCTGGCAACCTGTGCGTAGAAGAGGATCTGCAGGGTGAGGTCGCCGAGCTCTTCACACAAATCCGTCCATTGCGACCGGTCGATTGCGTCAAGCACCTCGTAGACTTCTTCAACTGTGTAGCGACGCAGAGTCGAGAAGGTCTGCTCCCGGTCCCACGGGCATCCATCTTGCCCTCGCAGACGTTGCATCAGGGCTACGGATTCCGCGAACTGCGTGGCAACGTTTGGCGCCGGCTCACCGCGATGTAAAGATCGCGCCGCGGACGTCTCGGATTCCTGGCTCATGCGCCTACTGTAGCCGAAGGCTGGTGAAATCCAAACAGCGGGCAGGCGTTATACTGCGCGAGTCGCCTCACCTTCCATGCTGCTTCTTGAAGTCGGATTCGCCGTGCTGTTGGGCCTTGCCTTTGGCAGCTTTCTTAACGTCTGTATTCTGCGCCTGCCAAAGGGTGAGTCTGTCATCAGCCCGCCGTCGCATTGCCGCTGGTGTGGCACCCCCGTCCGGCCCGTCGATAACGTTCCCCTGTTGAGTTGGATCCTGCTGCGAGGCCGAAGCCGCTGCTGCCGGCAGCCGCTTGCCGTGCTCTATCCATTGGTGGAGGGCGGGACAGCAATGCTGTTCCTCATGAACCTTTTGCACTCCGGAGTGACCGTGGAAGGCATCGGCATGACCATTTTCTGCTGGCTGCTGTTCGGGCTCATGTGGATGGACGCACGGGAGTACCTGTTGCCGGATGCATTTACGCTGCCCGGAATCGTAATCGGCATTTTGTTCCGGGTTGCCTTTGCCAGGGAGACGGGCTGGCTGCATGCTGCGGCCGAAGGGTTGCTGTCTGCGTCAGCGCTTGGCGGGTTGCTGCTGCTCGTTTCAGTTCTCTACCGGCTGATCCGGGGACGCGATGGCATGGGTTTTGGGGATGTCAAACTAGGAGCCATGCTGGGAGCGTGGCTGGGCTGGCGCCTAGGCGGCTTGGCATTGTTTGCTGCAATTGTGTCCGGGGCCCTCGCCGGCATCGTTATGCTGCAATACCGTGCTGATAAAACACCCAAAATGGAGGCCGAGCCAGGCCGGCTGCCCTTCGGCTCATTCCTGGCAGCAGCCGGCATCCTGACGGTCTTTGCAGGCAAGCCATTACTTGCCTGGTATCTGGGCTTTTTTCCCTGAGCGCGCTAATTAGGCCTGCGCAGTCCGGGGAGCTGCCTGGGGCATCGGGCGCAGCATGCTCTTCTGAATGGTACGCACCTCGCGCAGTAAGGAGCGAAGCTGGATCACCTCTGCACGCCGCCACTGGTCGACGCGGATGGGACCCAATAACGGGTGCACTTCGATACGTTCCATGCCGAAGGTCTTGCGGCAACGGTCAAGCACTGCGTCGAAGGCTTCAACTTCCCCAGACAGCCGCTTCGCGAGATCCCTGCCATTGAGCGATCCGAAGCTGACAGGCACCAGGAACTCTTCGTCGATCATGGGTGATCCCTGCGGGATAAAGCCAACTCCCAGGATCATCATCTGCAAAAGCCATTCCAGCCTTGTCCGGCGATTTTCCCTTGGGAGGCGTCCTTTGATGAGTCGCCTTTCGAGGAGAAGCGTGCTCTGTTGCAGGATGGCGGCGTTGCGTTCAACGCGCTGCTGAATAGACGGCAGGTGTATCCGGCCGTCAGGATGTAACTGGGCGGTAGTGGTGTCGATTGTTTCAAGTTCAGACAGGCAAGCTGCAAAGGCGTTCGCAAGGACTGGATGCATGATCACTCTTCGTTACGTCGGTGATATAAACCCACGGGAAGAACTTGACACATCCACAAAGCAGCACGCAATGACACTGAAGGGGAGCGGCATCCATCTTTGGGTAAGTTACGGATCCACTAAAGAACCACCACGTGGTGTGGTTCCAAGTGTTTACGGGCAGATCTACGAGTCGGCTTACTTGTCCTTCGCGACAAGAGCCAGCCCTTTGCGAGCCTCTTTCGCTTTCGAGCCGGAGATTACGACCTGTAAAAACAGCTGGTAGTTGGTCGCAGCCTCGTCTGCATGCTTGAGGTGCCTGGCTGCCTCTGCCAGGCCAAAGACTGCGTCCATGTTCTCGGGGGCAAGCTGGGTTGCTTCCTTAAAGCGCTCGTAAGCGCCGCGGAAATTGCCCGTTTGCAGATAGTAGGTCCCGACATTTACATCTTCTTTGGCTGGGTCCTTCCCCTGTACGTGCGGCATGGGCACATTCGTCGGTACGGCGGTGCGGCCGTTGCCGGTCATACGATGGTCGTAATCACCTGAGGAACTGACGCCGGATCCGCCATTGGCTGCAGCTGGCTCCGGCGTTTCCGACGCAGACTTTGCATCCGAGGCTGCTTTGCGGGATTGATCTTCGGGGAAGGCATTGTCGTCGGGAGCCAACGCTGGGGGCTTGGTCTGTTGTGAGTCGTCGGACGCCTGGCTGTCTTTCTTCTTCTGGGCTGCTGAGTCTTTTGCTGCTTTGCTCGACACGTCTTCGGGAAAACTGTTGTCGTTCTGAGGGGTCTGCGGGGCACTCGACGAGGATTGTGGGGTAGACGATCCTGATCCAGAGGTCTGTGCGTGGATCAGAGTGCCTGGAAAGGCCAGCAGGCAGCCAGCAAGCAAACCGTTGGTGATGAGAACGCTCGCATTCGTAATCATTGCCTACCCCCTTTGAGCGATTATAAGACGGGCATCTGACACTCTCCAGCGCCGGGCAGACGGGTTTCAGCCTCAAGGCAGTTGCCGTGGGGGAGGGACGTGGAGGCGCAGCTATAATCACCGCAATCCACTTCGCAGGAACCACCAAGCAGACCATGAGTCTCGTCATTCGTTCGTCTTCTATTCACGCTGCCGGCTGCTACACCACGTCGTTTATCGCGAACGGTTCGCATGTCGTCGAGTACACCGGACCGCGCATTCCCAAAGATCTGGCAGACGAGCGGTATGCCGACTCACGGACGACATATCTATTCGGGATCGGAGATGGCTCCATGGTCATCGACGGACACGGGACCGCGATGTTTATCAATCATTCATGCGATCCGAATTGTGAGACCGACGAAGAAAAGGGGCGTGTGTGGATCAAGGCCATACGGGACATTCATCCTGGCGAGGAATTGGTCTATGACTACAACCTGTACGACGGCGACGAGGATCCGGCGACCTGCAATTGCGGATCAGTGCAGTGCCGGAAAACGATGTACTCGCACGACGAGATCGCGCGGCGAATCAAGGCGCAGAAGTCTGCCTCAAAGAAACGCCGCAACGGACAGAGTAGATAGCACTGCTGAACCGGAAGAGCTCGCTTATCTACTGCCGGAAGTGCCAGCGGAGACGTCCCGGCAGCGGGCATACGATAGCCCGGCTAGTGGCGACTGAACCATCGCGCGAGCGATACAATCAGCTCAGACACCGACGATGGCATACCAGGTTTTAGCTCGCAAATACCGGCCCCAGCGCTTTTCCGATGTTATCGGTCAGGATCACGTCACCCGAACGCTGCTGAACGCGCTTACGCAGAACCGCATCGCGCACGGCTACATTTTCAGCGGGCACAGGGGTATCGGCAAGACCACGATTGCCCGCATCCTGGCCATGGCTCTAAATTGCCGGACCGCCATCGGATCACCGGAGCGGCCGACGCCGGAGCCCTGTGAAAGCTGCGATTCCTGCACAGAAATCCGGGCCGGCAATGCCGTCGACGTGATTGAGATCGACGCCGCCACGAATCGCGGCATCGACGAAATACGAGAACTGCGCGATGCTGCACGATATCGACCCGCCCGTGACCGCTACAAGATCTACATTTTGGACGAGGCACACCAGATTACTGATGCTGCCTTCAACGCGTTGTTGAAGACACTCGAGGAGCCTCCCGATCACGTCGTCTTCATGATGGCGACGACACAACCGGAGGATATCCCGCAGACCATTCGTTCGCGCAGCCAGCACTTCAGCTTTCATGCGGTGGCGTTTGAAGACATCTTGAAGGAATTGCGTGGCATTGCGGCGAGGGAAGGCGTCGGCGCGGATGAGACAGCACTTGCTCTGCTGGCAGAGGCCGGCGACGGATCAATGCGGGACGCCCTGTCGATCATGGACCAGGCGATCGCGAGCGCGCCTCTGGCAGATGGTCGCGCCGAGCTGAATGCGGAACAGATACGGGAACTGATGGGAACAGTTCCGAACACAGTCTTTGAACGCCTGCTTGAGCAGATCAGTGAAGGCAACAGTGCAGCGGTTCTGGAAGCTGTGAATTCCCTGCTCAATGCGGGTAACAGCGCTTCCCAGGTGACCCGGCAACTGGTCCGCTACCTGCGTAACGCCTTGATGGCTAAGCTTGGGGGCGAGAACACCGCGCTGCTTGCCATCTCTTCCGACGAACGCTCGCGCGCCTGGCGTTCTTCCCTGTTGTTTTCGGAAGAAGACCTGACCCGCTTCCTCCAGCTAATGCTTCGCACTTTCGACGAATTGAATTATCGCCAGGAGCCACGATTTCACCTGGAGCTTGGATTGATGAAGCTGCTGCACCTGCAACGGCTGCTGCCGGTAGAACAACTGCTGAGCCAGCTTGCTGGGCAAACGCCTGTTTCCGCCGGGCGCATGGAAGGTATGCCAGTCAGGCCGGCTGCGGTTTCGCCAGCCACAGCGCCACTGTCTGCTGCCGGAGAGACAAACAGAGCCCCACTCTCTTCTTCGCCAGCGACTTCTTCCGCACCGCCGGCGCCAAGTCGATCAACAGCACCTGCCCCGGCTTCCGAGCAGCAGCCGCCATCCTTCTCTCCTTTTGAAGTAGACCGGAACAGGAAACGCGGCAACGAGCAGGCATCTGCCGAGACAAGGCTTGCAGAGCCTCGGATGCAGGAGATCAATCGTCCTGCATCGCCGCCAAGGTATGAAGCGATGCAGAGGCCTACTGCCGTTGCACCAGTTGCAGAGCCGGTGCAGTTGGAGGTCGCGCCCACGACTGCGCTTCTTACAGAAGAAGCTCCAGCAGAGGCTTCCCTGCCAAGCGAGCTGGAGTTGCTGCTTTCAAAGCACTCAGCTGCAGAGGCGGGTGCGATTGCCCTTCCAGCACTGGAAAGCGACACAGACACTTCACAATCGCCGGTGAAGCCCGCAGCTGGAAATTCTCCCAACGACCAGCTGGATCGGATTCGGCAGACTGTCGTCGATGCGTTGAGTAAAGACGGCCATCACACGGCAGCTGTACTGCTCGGCGATGGCACGTGGAGGGATGTTGGCGAAACGATTGAGGTAGAGATAGGCGCCAAGAAAATCATGCTGGGTCTGCTTATGAATGCGGATGCTGAAAAGTCAGCCCGACTGGCGATGCGTGACATTGGAGAGCGACGCAAACTCCAGGTAATTGCCGGCGAAGCAAATGCCAATACGAAAGCAACACGGCGCGCTTCCTCTCAGGGAAGTATTGAAACTCAGGCACGCGAAAATCCTCTTGTCCGGCAGGCGCAGGATCTTTTTCGCGCAGAAGTGCATAGTGTGCTGGACCTGCGCGATAAGTCTTAGCTTTCGGTCACAGTTTGCTACGCGGTACAAGTTATCAATCCAGGCTACTTAATAGAAAGGCAGACATGGACGCCACGAAGATGCAGGAGATGTTCCAACAGGCGCAGCAGATGCAGGAGCAGATGCAGCGCAAACTCTCAGAAAGTGTCGTCGAAGCTTCGTCCGGCGGGGGCGTGGTGCGAGTGAAGATGAATGGCGAGAAGAAGGTGCTGTCGCTGAAGATCGACCCGTCGGCGGTTGGAGGGCTGGGTGCGAATCAGGCCGATACCGAGATGCTGGAAGACCTTGTTGTAGCAGCCCTGAACGAGGCTGCTCGCAAGGTGGATGAGCTCGCAAACTCCAGTTTGACGGGAATGTTGGGTGGTCTGGAATTGCCCCCGGGACTGCTGTAGCCAGGCTGGTCGGGCCCTGTGTATGCTTCTCCTTTCATCGACTTAAAAGTGTTTCGACTTCCTGAATCATGGGTTCAAAGGGATGCAAGTGAACCGTCGGCTATTTTTGAACACTGCTCTGAAAGCCTCTGCCTGGGCGGCTGCCGCTGTAGCTGCACCTCACATTTTCGGCCAGGCGCCGTCTACACCTGGCCGTCAGGATACCACCCACGGCATGGGAGATATCGTTGCCGGCATGCGTGCAGCCGGTGCCACGACTTCGATCAAAATTACGAAGCTGCGCGATACGGTTTTCCTGCTGCAGGGTGTTGGCGGCAACATGGTGGCGCAGACTGGTCCGGACGGTAAGCTGCTGATCGACACCAGCGTGTCTACTGCGGCGGCTCATCTGAAACAGGCCCTGACATCGCTGGGGCCGCAGCCAACAGAGCTGGTGATCAATACGCACTGGCACTTTGACCACACCGATGGCAACGCCGCTTTGCACGAGACAGGCACGCTGATCCTCGCGCACGAAAATACCCGGCTGCGTATGTCACGGCCTCAGCACATGAACGCCTTGAACGTAGACTTTCCGGCGACTCCTGACAGCGCGCTGCCGCAGCAGGTATTTCAGGATCGCTCACATATGTTTTTTAACCGGGACGAACTCAGGCTCGTCCACTTCGAGCCGGCTCACACAGATTCCGACATCTATGTGCTGTTCAAAAATGCAAATGTGATTCACGCGGGCGATATCTGGTTCAATGGCACCTATCCGTTGATCGATGACTCGAGCGCTGGCCGGATCGACGGCATGATCAGAGCGAGTAGTGAACTGGTCAAGTTGTCTGACAAAGAGACGAAGATCGTTCCCGGCCACGGTGCTCTCGGCGAAAAAACTGGATTGACCGAGTACCGCGACATGCTGGTGACCGTCCGCGACCGCGTTGAAGGATTAAAGCGCGGAGGTCGCTCATTGCAGGAAGCAGTACAGGCAAAACCTACTTCCGACCTCGATGCTAAATGGGGAAAAGGCGCGATGACGCCGGACCTGTTCGTCCAACAGGTCTACAAGACGCTTCCTGAAGGTCGAGCCTGATCGATTGTTATGGCGAAAGTCTGAAGAAACTCGCTCATGGCGGCATCGTGGCACATCTGCATCAGACTGACTGAGGTATACTGCTTTGTCACGATTCGCGGAACCTATGGCCCGGCTGATTGAAGAACTCCGCAAGCTGCCAGGTGTCGGGACCAAGACGGCGCAGCGTTATGCCTTTCATATCCTCCGGTCGAGCGCAACTGACGCAGACCAGTTAGCCGAAGCGATCCAGGCGCTTAAAGCCAATCTCCGGCTGTGTTCGATATGCAACAACGTTACCGATCTTGATCCATGCGTATATTGTGCAAGTCCCACGCGCAATCATCGGCTCGTGTGCGTAGTCGAAGAACCTACCAATATCGGGACGGTCGAACGGACGCGAACCTTTAATGGCGTTTACCATGTGCTCCATGGCACCCTGTCCCCGCTCCATGGAGTGGGCCCTGAACAGCTGCGCAGCGTGGGCCTGCTGCAGCGGGTGGAGCGTCACGAAGTGGACGAGATTATTCTTGCGACCAGTCCAACCCTGGAAGGCGAGGCAACCGCCGGTTATCTTGCGGATCTGCTGAAGCGAGCCGACGTCAAAGTCACGCGCATTGCGACGGGTGTGCCCGCCGGAAGTGATATCGAGTATGCAGACGAGGTAACGATGTCTCGTGCACTGGAGTGGCGCCGGGAGATGTGAGGCAGCTCGACCGGCGCCGCAGTGGGTGGCGGATCAGCTGCGGAGTCGTGCCAGCAGATCCTGCGGGTGTACCGGCTTTGCGAGAATTTCAAACTCATGTCCCTGGGTGCGGGCACGGTCAAGCAGGTCCGCCGTTGCCGCCTGGCCGGAGAAGAGCAGAATCTTGCAGGAGGGCAGCAATGCGCGGATCTGAATTGCAGCATCGATCCCGTTCATGTCGGTCATGATGACGTCCGAGATGAGCATATCCGGTGACAGGGTCTTGGCTGTCTCGACTGCCTTTTCTCCACTGTAGACCGCCGTCGCGGCAAAACCGGCCTGGTTGAGAATGATCGCCAGCGTGTCCGCTATAACGCGTTCATCATCAGCTACAAGCACTTTAGGTTTGATCTGGGTATCTGACATTCTTTCCTTTTCTTGCGTGACCAGTCTGACAATACTTCGTGCTTTTAGAGTTTAAATGCTTACGGGCTGGAACGGGGACAGGGGATGGTAACTTCCTTGCATGCCAGGGACCGCTGTTCTCGCTGGCAAACAAGGTCAGGATGCCAACATTGGCTGCTGGTTTCATGGGAAGAGTCTGCGTGCTTTCATCCCAAATCAGTAATCGGGTGGTAGGCTGGCCAAGGAAGCTGCGTCAGTCGTCGAACCGCCAACCTGTTGGACGGCTGTTCTCTCCCCGACTTAGTCAAGTTCGATCCGTCGCGGTAGCAGCTGCCGGGCGGGACAAACAAAGTATGCCTACACTTTCTTGGCATAATCGCGCAGTAGTCGCACATTCAAGGAAACGCTAGTTTGCATTTTGAGGCTATGTGTCCTGACACCTGAGGAAAGCAGATGGCAGAAGCGATCATTCGTGCGCACCAGGTAGAAAAGTACTATGCCCAGCCGAGTGAAAACCGGATCCAGGTAATTGCCCCGACTGATCTTTCAATCGTCTCGGGTGAGATCATCGCCCTGCTGGGACCGTCCGGGTCTGGCAAGTCAACCTTGCTGCGCATGCTTTCAGGGCTCTCGAAGCCCTCGGCCGGTGAAGTTCTCTGGCACGAAAAACCTATCACCTCAGTCGAGATGAGCGTCTCGATCGTCTTCCAGAGCTTCGCTCTTTTTCCATGGCTCACCGTACTTGAAAACGTGGAGGCGCCGCTTATTGCGAAGGGTATGAATGCCGAGCAGCGTCGTGAACAGAGTCTGAAGATCCTCGATACGGTTGGCCTTGATGGCTTCCAGGCTGCCTTTCCGAAAGAGCTTTCGGGCGGCATGCGGCAGCGCGTCGGCTTCGCCCGCGCACTTGTGGTGCAGCCGGAGGTTCTCTTTATGGATGAACCCTTCTCTGCCCTCGATGTACTGACTGCCGAGAACCTTCGCAGCGAACTGCTGGAGCTTTGGGCTAAGAAGACCATCCCAACCAAGTCCATCTTCATCGTGACGCACAATATTGAAGAAGCAGTTCTTCTCGCTGACCGGATCATTGTGCTCGGTCGCAATCCGGGCCATGTGCGCACGGACTTCCGTGTCGATATAGCTCAACCGCGCGACCGCAAAGCACCTATGTTCACCCACCTAGTGGACTTTATTTACAAGGTGCTTACGCGTCCGGATGTACAGGCAGATGCACCGGCGCGTCTGGAAATCCGTGATCAGCGACAGATGCATTACCAGATGCTTCCGCATGCACGCCCCGGTGGCATCGCTGGTCTGCTTGAATTGCTGGTGGATAAGAACGGCCGCGATGACATTTACCGGATGGCCGATGACTTGGCATTTGAGATCGATGACTTGCTGCCTATCGTCGATGCAGCACAACTGCTGGGCTTCCTCACGATCGAGGAAGGCGACGCGGCGATCACGCCCACCGGCCGGGCCTTTGCCGAGTCTGAAATCCAGCGGCAAAAGGAGGTCTTCCGCGAGGCGGCTGTTGAGCATGTGCTCCTGCTGCGGCAGATTACGCGTGCTCTCGACACCAAATCGGACCATACGGTGCCGGAGGAGTTCTTCCTGGATATGCTGGATGAACAATTCAGCCAGGAAGAGACTTTGCGGCAGCTGGAAACGGCTATTACATGGGGCCGTTACGCAGAATTGTTCGACTTTGACGCCTCCCGCCGCCGGTTTGTGCGGCCTGAAGTAGAGGAGGAGAGCGCCGAGATGGTGCAGGAGGAAGACCAGCGATGAGCGAGTCGCGCCAGACCTTCTCCCGTTCGCTGGTCATTGATCGTTCCTGGCCGTTCGTGCTGGACCTGACCGTCGGCTTCACATGCCTCGCCGCCTTTTATGGTGTGCTGTACGTGGTGCGTTACTGGTTCAGTCCACCGGAAACCACTGTAGTCATTTCGCAGTCCGTCCGGGCGCTACCCCTGTACGCGTTCTACTCGGTCGTTCGCATCACCGTGGCTTACATGTTGAGTCTCGCGTTTGCGGTTTGCTATGGCTACTTCGCTGCCTATCATCCCCGGGTTGAAGCGCTGATGATCGCGATTCTCGATATCCTGCAATCGATTCCGGTTTTGAGTTTTCTCCCGGGCGTCATGCTCGCGATGGTGGCGCTTATACCCTCGCATCAGCTGGGAATCGAACTGGGCGCGATTGTCCTGATCTTCACGGGCGCGGTCTGGAATATGGCCTTCAGCTTCTACTCCTCGTTGAAGAGTATTCCGCGAGAATTGCTGGAGGCCACCACCATCAACAACTTCACAGCCTGGCAGCGCTTCTGGCAGCTGGAGCTGCCGGCGGGTGCTATCGGGCTGGTGTGGAACTCGATGATGTCTGTAGCCGGGGCATGGTTTTTTCTCATGACCTGCGAGATGTTTCCCATCGGCAACCGCGATTTCCGCCTGCCTGGATTGGGCTCCTACCTGCAGACCGCCGCAAGCAATGACGACACGCACGCCATGCTCTGGGGCGTCGTCACCATGCTCGCCATCATCGTGTTAACGGATCAGCTGGTATGGCGGCCAGTTATTGCTTGGAGTAACAAGTTCAAGTTCGAGCAGGTCGAAAGCACGCAGCGAATACGCTCGCCGATCCTTTACCTGCTGCAGACCTCGAAGTTTTTGAATTACACGCTACAGCATTCGATTGATCCCCTCAGCGAACGCATGACCCTGCATTTCGCCCGTCGGCTGCAGCAGCGACGGAAACTGCCACAGCGCGAGGAGCTGCAGCGCCGACGATCCACTATCGCGTCTACCATTTTTGGCGTGTTGTTGATGTGCCTCATCCTGGTAGCGGCCATCCATGCACTGGCCCTTCTTCGCTTCGTCACGTGGCGTGAGGTTGGTGGCCTGCTGCGCGGTGCCGCGGCAACATTCTGTCGTGTCAACCTTTCGCTTCTGATTGCGTCAGCCTGGACCATTCCCGCCGGTGTTGCCATCGGGTTCAACCCACGGCTGGCTCGCATCGCACAGCCGCTGGCACAGATCGCTGCATCGTTTCCAGCGCCGATTCTCTTCCCAATCATCCTGCTCGCACTCCTGCATCTGGGGTCGGGCATCGGTGTCGGCTCCATCCTGCTGATGCTGCTTGGAACCCAGTGGTACATCCTCTTCAACGTTGTGGCGGGTGCCATGGCGATCCCGAATGACCTGAAAGAAGTAGCGACGCTCTTCCACTTCAGCAGGCTGCAGCGTTGGAAAACGGTTATTCTTCCCGGCATCTTTCCATACCTGGTAACGGGGCTCGTCACTGCTTCCGGTGGAGCCTGGAATGCCAGCATCATCGCTGAATACTTCCACCTGCATGGTCAGACGCTATCGACTACCGGGCTGGGCGCACAGATCAATCATGCGACGGATCACGGAGAGTTCCCGATCCTGCTGCTGGCGACCATCATCATGGCAATGATGGTAGTGACCATCAACCGGCTGGTATGGAGGCCGTTGTTCCACCTGGCTGAGACGAAGTACCGCCTCGGCGATCCATAGATGCCGGATCAGCCCGATGCAAATCAGGAGGCCACCGGCTCTTCTCCCTGGATGGGTATCCAGAATTCAAAGGTGGTTCCTTCCCTGCCACTCTTTTGCACCGTGATCGATCCCTGGTGTGCATCGAGGATGGCTTTGACAATGGCCAGTCCCATGCCGGTACCGTCGGTGTGAAGTCCACGATTCGCACCCCGGAAAAAACGATTGAAAATGAGCGATTGCTCCTGCTCCATGATGCCTTTGCCATGATCTGTAATCGTCATCACGAGGCGGTTATTCAGCGGGCGTGCCGTAAGACGGATGGGCGATCGAGCCGGCGAATACTGCACGGCATTCTCCAGAAGATGTTTCCACACCCGCCGTATCAGCTCAGAATCCATGGCAACCAGCATCGCACCTGCTTCACAATCCACATCCACAGAGCGCCCACGCAATAGCCCGCCGAGATCCTGCATCGTCAGGTCAATCACGCTGCAGATGTCTGTTGGCCTGGAGTCAACGTGCACCTCTCCGGCACTAAGCCTGGCCGCAACGATCGCTTCTCCAATCAAACGATCCAGCCGCATGCTTTCCTCGCTGATCACCGTCGCCAGGTCGACGATGGAGGCCTCGTTCAGGGTTGTGCCAGTAAGCAGGGTTGTCGCGGCGATGCGAATGCCGGTAAGAGGCGTCCGCAATTCGTGCGTGATGGAATCGAGGAGTGCTGCCCTCAGGCGCTCTCCTTCACGGGCGGCATCCGACCGATTGTTACGGTCCATGGCGGCTGCTCGCTCAATCGTGATGGCTGTGAGACTGCCGATCGCGTCGTACAGGCTTTCAGAGTAGCTTCGCCCGACCATCGCCAGGGTCCCCTTCAAACGCATACCCAGCGCAAGAGGAACGACGCGAAAGCTTCCGGCGTTCGACGTCTCAGTCGCGAGCGGTTCTCCGGTAATTTGTGTTTCAGCGCCGGAATCATCCCGGTTGGCGATCAGATGTTCTGGATCGAAGGTGAATCCATTTTCATGTTCGGGAAGTCGGAGCGAAACGGCCCGCATCTGGAAACATTCAGCGATGATCGTCGGGATGGAACTGGATAACTGCTGAAGACGATCCTCAAGCAATAGCCGCTGGCTGAATTCATATAACTTTTCGATCTCGAGCTGGTGCGTGGCGAGTGCTTCTGCCTGCCGCCTCTCCCTTGCCGACACGTGATTGACAGAGATCGCAGCCACTAGAAATGAGATCAATGCCACAAGATTTTGAGGGTCGGATACAGTAAAGCTGCCAATAGGGGGTAGGAAGTAAAAGTTATAAAGCAGGGCGCACAGCAGCGAAAGATAGATGGAATACGCGAGTCTCCTGCGGAACGCAGTGAAGAGGATCAAAATAACGAAAGACAGCGCCACCGTCGTCTGATTAGCATGGACGACCAGCCTGTAGAAAGCAGTTACAGCCGCCACCGCCGCTGTAAACAGCAAATACTGTAAGGCCTGCTGAAACCATCCATCCTGCCGAGTTGCCATAGCAGCGACAATAGCGCATCCGCGCACGCCAGGAAAAGCCGCCGACCATTTGTGGCATGCTAAATGAGGAAGTGAGGAAACGTGCCGGAACGCATACTTGTGATTGATGACGAGGCCCAGATTACGCGGGTACTGCGGACGGCCTTGAACGCGCAGGGCTTCGATGTGCGTGTGGCCAATGATCCGGAAGAGGGCTTACTGCTCTTTGAAGAATGGGGTCCGGATCTTGTGATCACAGACTTGATGATGCCTGGCATCACCGGCATCGAAGTCTGCCGCACGATTCGAGCGCGCTCAGTTATCCCGATCATTGTGTTGTCAGTCCGGGACCAGGAGCGGACCAAGGTGGAAGCACTCGATGCCGGGGCAGATGACTACATCACCAAGCCATTTGGAGCGCAGGAGCTACTTGCGCGGGTGCGAGCACACCTGCGACGCGCGCCCGATCGCACCTCCAATGCCCGTGTGGACATCGGCGACTTCATCATCGACGTTGAACAGCATCTTGCATCGATTCATGGCAAAGCCCTATCTCTGACACCCACAGAGTTTGAACTTCTCTTTTACTTCGCACAGCACGCCGGCAAAGTACTGCCGCACCGCAACCTGCTTACCGCAGTCTGGGGGGCGCAGTCCGTGCATCAGCCTGAATATCTGCGAGTCTTCATCGGCCAGCTGCGAAAGAAGATGGAAGCTTTGTCCAGCCGCCAGTACATCCAGACCGAGCCGTGGGTAGGCTACCGCTTCGTGGCCGCAGGTATCGAGTAGTTCACTTGCTGCCTTTTACACATTCCTTATACGCACGCCACAGACTACTTACGGACAAACCCTTTAACTAAGTCAGGGACGCTAAATGCTTTGATGAAGCGTTGAGTTGATCCCGGGGAGATCCATGTGGCTGACCTGCTCATGATCGTATTAACAATTGCCTTCTTCGTTGCGGCGTTTCTTTACACGCTTGCCTGTGAAAGGCTGCGCTAGCCATGACCCTTTCCACACTTGCGGTTCTCGCTGTCACCGTGCTGGTCATGGCTTACCTTGTCGTCGCCCTTCTGCGGCCGGAGAAGTTCTAATGACGACCAATGGCTGGCTCCAGTTTTTTGCTTTCTTTGCCGCGCTGCTGCTGCTGATGCGGCCGCTGGGGTTGTATATAGCCCTGGTGCTGGAAGGAAAGAAGACCTTTCTCGATCCGGTGTTGAAGCCCGTTGAGCGCTCGATCTATCGCCTGACCGGAATCAGGCAGGAAGATGAAATGGGATGGCAGGAATACGCGCTGGCCCTCCTGATGTTCAGCCTGGTGTCACTCGTACTCACGTACTTGATCGAGCGGCTGCAGCATGTCCTGCCGTGGAACCCGCAGCATCTTGCTGCCGTCGCGGCACAGCTCGCGTGGAATACTGCGGCCTCTTTCACAACCAATACCAACTGGCAATCCTACACGCCCGAATCGACCATGAGTTACTTCACCCAGATGGTCGCCCTCGCCTTCCACAACTTCACTTCGGCAGCGTGCGGCATCGCCTTAGCCATCGCGCTGGTACGAGGGCTGGTAAGGAAGGAATCAAAGACGATCGGCAACTTCTGGGTCGACACCACGCGCGGGCTGCTTTACATCCTGCTTCCCCTGTGTGTTGTCCTGACGCCGATCCTGATTCAGCAGGGGGTCGTTCAAAACCTTCATCCATACACAGCGGCCACGACGGTTGAGCACCAGACGCAGACCATCGCACAGGGTCCGGTAGCATCACAGGAATCGATCAAGATGCTCGGCACGAATGGTGGCGGCTTCTTCAACGCAAACAGTGCGCATCCCTTTGAAAATCCGACGCCTCTCACGAACTTCCTTGAGATCCTCTCGATCTTTTTGATACCAGCGGCTTTAACAGTCACACTGGGAAAAATGACAGGATCCAGCGGCCATGGCTGGGCTGTCTTCGGCACGATGAGCTTGCTGTTTTTTATCGGACTGGTTTCGGTTTACTGGGCTGAATCGCAGCCCCACCCGCTGCTTCATGGAGTTTCGCAGCAGGCGACCGCGATGAGTCCGGGCGGCAACATGGAGGGCAAGGAGACTCGCTTCGGAATAGCAGGAAGCTCGCTGTTTGCCGTCACGACCACCGATGCAAGCTGCGGCGCAGTCAACAGCATGCATGATTCCTTTACGCCGCTGGGTGGCCTTGTACTGCTGGCTAATATTCTGCTGGGCGAGATTATTTTTGGTGGAGTCGGAGCCGGCCTTTACGGCATGTTGATCTTCGTTGTACTCGCAGTCTTCATAGCCGGTCTCATGGTCGGTCGAACACCCGAGTACCTGGGTAAAAAGATCGAAGCGTTCGACATTAAGATGTCCATGCTCTACGTCCTGATCTTTCCACTCATCATCCTGGTGCTTACCGCGATTGCTCTTCTCGCTCCTTCCTTCGGATTGAGTGCCCTGAACAATGCGGGACCACACGGGCTGACAGAAATGCTTTACGCCTACACTTCGGCAACAGGAAATAACGGATCAGCATTCGCTGGACTGAGCGCCAATACCCAGTGGTTCAATCTGACACTTGGTTTCGCGATGCTGGCCGGGCGCTTCCTGATGATCATTCCAGTCATCGCACTCGCGGGGAACCTGGCTCAGAAGAAGACCATACCGCCGTCGCCTGGAACATTTCCGGTGAATACCAGTCTCTTCACCATCCTGCTTACGGGCGTCATCTTGATCGTCGGTGCTCTTACCTTCTTTCCGGCAGTAAGTCTCGGACCAATCCTAGAGCATTTGCTGCTTCATTCCGGCCAGACCTTCTAAGTAAAAGACAGGACATTTTCACAATGGCTAAGAAACAGAGCTTATGGGATGCAGGCATCGTTCGTCAGGCTACCGTTGGAGCATTTACCAAGCTGGACCCGCGAAAGATGTACAAGAATCCAGTGATGCTGGTGGTCGAGGTCGGCAGTATCGTCACGACCTGCCTGCTGATCCACGACCTGACCAATACAGGCGCGGCAAAGGGTAACTTCAGCTTCGATCTGCAGATCACTCTCTGGCTGTGGTTCACGGTGCTGTTTGCCAACTTCGCTGAAGCGATGGCAGAAGGTCGCGGCAAAGCCCAGGCTGACACCTTGCGCAAGGCCAAAGCTGACACTGTCGCGCATCGCCTCAATCCGGATGGATCGACAGAGGACATCGCCAGTTCTCTACTCCGTGTAAACGACGTAATCGTTGTCCCGGCGGGTGAATTTATCGCTGGCGACGGAGAAGTGATTGACGGCGTCGCCTCTGTAGATGAATCCGCGATTACTGGCGAATCTGCCCCGGTGATCCGGGAAGGTGGCGGAGACCGTTCAGCGGTTACTGGTGGAACCAGAGTCCTCTCAGACTGGATCAAGGTACGCATCACCTCCAACCCTGGTGAGACTTTTCTTGACCGCATGATTGCCCTGGTTGAAGGTGCTGAACGTCAGAAGACCCCGAATGAGATTGCGCTCAGTATCCTGCTTTCCGGGCTGACAATTATCTTTCTGCTGGCAGTTGCAACACTGCAACCGCTCGCGATTTATTCACACGCGCCGCAGTCTATTTTTGTACTGGTGTCACTCCTCGTATGCCTGATCCCGACGACCATCGGCGGGCTTCTGTCGGCCATCGGCATCGCCGGTATGGATCGGCTCGTACAGTACAACGTACTCGCCATGTCCGGTCGTGCCGTTGAGGCTGCCGGGGACGTGAATACTTTGTTGCTTGATAAGACTGGCACCATCACGCTTGGCAATCGGCAAGCAACTGACTTTATACCAGCACCGGATGTAAGTCCCGAGCAGCTGGCAAATGCAGCGCAACTGTCCTCCATCGCCGACGAAACTCCAGAGGGACGGTCTATCGTGGTGCTGGCTAAAGAAAAATACGGCCTGCGGGGCAGGGATATGACGTCGCTCGATGCAGAGTTCGTGCCGTTCAGCGCACAGACACGCATGTCCGGCGTCAACTTCAACGGCAATGTCGTGCGCAAAGGTTCAGTCGACGCGATCACCAAATTTCTTGAAGAACAAGGCTCAACACTGCCGCGGAAAGTACGCGACAGCGTGGAAGAAATTGCGAGACTGGGAGGTACGCCGCTGGTAGTCGCAGAGAACAAGACAGCACTCGGCGTGATCTATCTCAAAGACATCGTGAAGGGCGGCCTGAAGGAAAGACTTGCTCGCCTGCGCGCTATGGGTATCCGCACAGTCATGATTACGGGAGACAATCCGCTGACAGCTGCGGTTATCGCGAGAGAAGCAGGAGTAGATGATTTTCTTGCAGAAGCGAAGCCCAAAGACAAGATGGATCTGATCAAGCAGGAGCAAGCCAAGGGCAAACTGGTGGCTATGACTGGCGATGGCACCAATGACGCGCCTGCGCTGGCCCAGGCTGATGTTGGGGTGGCTATGAACTCCGGGACACAGGCAGCGAAAGAAGCCGGCAACATGGTCGATCTGGATTCCAATCCAACCAAGCTGATTGAAATTGTCGAGATCGGTAAACAGCTCTTGATGACCCGCGGCGCTCTCACCACGTTCTCGATCGCGAATGATGTCGCTAAATATTTTGCAATTATCCCTGCAATGTTCGCCGGCGTCTTCCCAGTGCTGAACGCGCTGAACGTTATGCATCTGAACAATGCTCACTCGGCCATTCTGTCGGCTGTGATCTTCAACGCATTGATCATCATTGCGCTCATTCCGCTTGCGCTGAAGGGGGTCAAGTACGCCCCGAAATCTGCCCAGGTTCTTCTACGGCAAAACCTGCTGGTCTACGGGGTAGGCGGCGTCATCGTACCCTTCGCCGGCATCAAGCTGATCGATCTTTGCCTGGTAGGCCTGCACCTGGTGTAACGGCAATCCACGGCTGCAATTAAAGGAATAGCTATGATTACGAATCAATTCAAGATCGCGTTTAAGTTCACGCTCATCACTACCATATTGTTTGGCCTGGTCTATCCAATTTTGATGACGGCCTACGCACACGTTGTCAATCGTGAGCAGGCAGAAGGTCAACTGATTCATGTTGACGGCAAGGTCGTCGGATCGCGGATTATTGGACAAGGCTTTACCGGCGCCCGCTATTTCCACGGGCGGCCCTCTGCCGCCGGCAACGGTTACGACGCAACTGCGTCTGGCGGATCCAACTTTGGCCTGTCAAGTCAGAAGCTGATTGCTCGCATTGACGCAGATGTGAAGACAGCCTCGATGGACCAGCCTGGCACGCTGGTTCCGGCTGAATTGGTAGAAGCTTCCGGTTCGGGCCTGGACCCGGAGATCTCACCAGCAGCCGCCTACTACCAGGTAGAGCGGGTAGCTACTGCTCGGCATCTTTCAGCGGATACGATCCGAAAAGTGGTCGAATCATCGATCGAGGGGCGGCAGTTTAAGCTGCTGGGAGAACCAAGGGTTAACGTCCTGATGCTTAACCTGAAACTCGATCAGCAAAATTAGAAGTAGCGGCTGGGGTATTTCGGTAGGCCTGGCTCTTCTTCTCATGGAGCCGGATAAAGTTCCCTGCGGCAAGACCGCGCATCAGGGCCAGATGCCATGAATCGCTCACCTCGGGCAGCTCGAAGCTGGACGTGGGCCAAGTGTCGAGCAGGACTTGAAGCCTGTCGAGATCAAGGACCCTGGCGGCCATCGGTGACTCGCGTACGGCGTCCAACTCTTCCTGCATCTGGGTCAGGCGTGCGCCCATCGTGAGATACCAGTCAGCAGCCTGAAGCCCCCGCGTGGTGCAGCTCAGCACCTCCGGCGGCAGGCGGTCACGCATCGCTCGTCGCACCATGGAGCGACTCTGACCCTCGGCGAGATATTGTTCAATCGGGGTGGCAAAGCAAAACTCAAAGATGCGTTTATCCTGCATCGGGTCACGCAGGCTGATCCCCCAGCCGAGATTTACACCAGCATTCAGGAACCCTGCGTCGTAGTAATCGAACATTTTGCGGCGGAAGTCGGCAGAACTTTTATCAGCCGCAAAAAACTCTTTAAATGCCCGCTGCTTCAGATTTGTTTCTGCAGCACGGTCGGGATGCACCGGACTGTAGGCGAAATTGAAGTGGCCGATCTCGGGACTAAGCAGCCGCCTAAGCACCATCGGCAGCGAAGAGCCGATCGCCCAGTACGCGCCTCCCCTCCACGAGGAATGACCCTTCGCCCGGAGATCCCGAATCTGTCGCACCAGTGTGAGCCAGCGACCACTTCGCAGCAGATCAGATAAGCCGATCAAGCCGCCAAAGCTTAATGTCGCATTGCCGCAGATACCCTGCAGAATGACGCTAATGCCGCGTGCGCGTGCATCATCGAAGATGCCATTCAGCCACATCTGGTTCATTGGGTTGAAGACCGGGACATTCGTCATGGCGGAAGTCTTGGTCAGCGTCTGAAAGAGGTCCCGCCCGGATGGCTCGATCAGAACGTGGCGGATATTGGCATATCTGGCTGCCACCAGTGCAGCTGCTGGCCCTTCATTCCCGAAGCGGCCCTCGGGATTGAGATCGTTGAAGGCAGACTGCGGAATAGCTGTGTACGCGGTCAGCTCCTGAGGGGCGAGCAAGCGCGCTGCTGTTGCCGTCACTGACGAGCTATCCATCCCACCGCTAAGCTGCGAGCCTATCCGGCTGGTCGTCCTGAGCCGGGCTGTGACGGCAAGGTCAAATCTCTCCAGCAAGGCTTCAACATAATCTTCATTTTTCCGATATCTGATGGCAGGAGCGTCGGAGGGGTGCCAATACTGCCGGATGGAGGTCTCTCCAGCCTTGTAGACTAGCCGATGCCCTGGGGCCAATAGGTGGATCCCTTTGAAGAATGTCTTAGCGCCATTGGAAGGTACCATCGCCAGGTAGTTCGTGATGAACTCTTCGTCAAGGTTGCCGTCGACACCCGGAACAAGGCGTAGCGCTTCCGGCAATGACGCAAAGGCAAATCCCTGGTCCGGTGCAGTGTGCGTTTCGGCGTAGTAGATGGGGCGCTCGCCTGAATGGTCACGCAGCAGGTGAAGAGAGTGGTCACGATGATCCCAGATGGCCACCGCAAAGCCGCCGCAGAGTCGCCCGAGGCAGCTTTCCTCCCACTTTTTCCAGCAAAGCAAGAACAAATGACTGTCAGAGATGGCAGCAAATTCTGCGGCAGGGACACCAAGCATGCGTTGGAGTTCTGCACGATTGTCCAACCTGACATCGCCGACCAGGCTCCAATGCCCGTCGGTCCATGGCTGCAGATCAAAGCTGTCTTCGGGTAGCGAGGACTGGCAGATAAGGCCAAAGGCTAGGTCGCGATGGATGCGGCTTTCGCGATTAAGGAAGGGGGGAGCAGCCAGACCTGCTGCCGTTGCCAAAATTCGGGAGCAGAGAGCAGGGGGATCAGCAGCCTCGCGGAGAACTCCAGCAATAAAACTCAAGCGTGTTCAATCCGCATTAATAGAGCGCACGTCAAAACATGTCAGACTATTGAAAATATTCTTTAAACAGCAGTTTAAACCAGCAAACCTCGCTCTTTCAGCCGGAACGATGACGAAGGACCGCATCGGGCACATGCGAAGTGCCGTGTTGAGCGCTCTCCAGGTCAAGAATGTCGAGTAAAGGCTTGGTCCAGACCTTCTTGTCTGTCACGGGCGATAAGCCTTGTAGGGCATTCGTACTGGCCGGGTTCTTCATTCATCCTCCAAAATCATGCTACAAACAGCGATGCCTTGCTGACAGCTCCGGGTTGCGTGGCGTATTGCCAACGGCCTACGGAAAGAAACTTGCACCATTGTTGGTGCACTTATTCACAGTCGAATTGATCCGAATGTTGGAATCGAAGTCGCCTGTCAGTGCTTGGTTCTGTATCTATACTACATGCACCCTTGCGTACGAACCAATGAGAGCCATTGACCAGATTGTTACTGCCCGCCCTACCCAGAACAAGAACAAAGGCTGGGCAGAACCTGATCGACCACTCTCTGTCATCAACAAGCGTGTACCCGTCGCACTTGTATCTAGGCAAACTATGCCACACTTCCGTTATGGCCGTAATGCCACAAAAGCGTGACAGATAGGCGAGCCTATGTACACCTACGGCTTCGGCACCTTCACCATCCACACTGAGCTCGAGCTGCCAGAGCTGCAGCCATCGACCGAAGACCGTTTCCCGCTGTTCTTCCGGCGGGGAGAAGTGCCGCTGCGACTTCAACAACCTGTTTATGAGGACGAATTCTGCAGTGTATCCGCCGATCAATTCCTGCTGCAGATTCCCGACATTGCCAATTTTGCCGTCCGGAATGGCCGTGAGATCACGGTGGATTCGCACCCGTCAGCTGATCCCCTGGATGTGCGGGGCTTCCTGCTGGGAAACGTCTTTGCGATCGCCTGTCATCAACGCCGGCTTATTCCGCTTCACGCGAGCGCAGTCCTGATGGGTGGAGGCGTGGTTGCCTTTCTGGGCGCTTCGGGTGCCGGAAAATCCACACTGGCCGCCTTTCTTGCGCGGGCAGGCTATCCCCTGGTCGCGGACGACATTTGCCTGCTCGATCCCAGGGCTGAGGCCGCAGTCAGGGTATTGCCTATTCCGCCTTGGCTAAAACTCTGGCGAGGTTCCCTCTCTGCGCTCGGCCACAGCCCGGAGCACCTGCCGAGAACCTTCACCGATGAAGACAAGTACAAGCTTCCCGTGCATCATTTCCCTGCTGTGAACGGGACGCCTCTTCGGTTGAAGGCCCTCGTATTTCTTGAAAGAACGGAGGCAGGCTCCATGAGAATGACCAGGCTGAATGCAGCGCAGGCGATCGCTGGCATGATGAAGTTCACGTACCAGTCGTTCATCCCGGACTGGCTGGGACTGCAAACCGAACACTTTGCAGGTTGCGCTGCGAGCCTGGGCGAGGCGCCGGTATACCGCTGCGAACGTCCGTGGGGCTTTGACGCTCTGCCGGTCCTTCTCAGCAGCCTCGAGAGAAACTTTTGCCAACCTACCTAGGTGATCTTTCTCCGGGCGTCAGCGGCCATGTGGAAGCTGCGGACTCCAGGTATCAAGCACGGAGAACCGGCCTGCTGTCTCGCCTCCCAGAATCACCTTGCCCGCGTGGCGGAGCCAGACATGGGCGACCAGTTGACCATCGTCCATGCGTGCCACCCCGTAGAGCAGATCACTAACGATGCGCCGGCGGCGGAGCATGGCGTGGAGCGCCAGGGCCTGCGGAAAGCAGACCAGGCGTACCGGCGCGTTTCTCGAAAACGCTGTTACGGCCCATCGGCATGGCTCGACAATCAACGGCCTGTCTGCCGTTGATTCAAGGAGCGGGGTCCGGATCCAGCGAACGATAGTGGAGACGCGTAGCAGCCGCAGACAGGCGCGCGCCACCAGCAGAAATAAGCCGGCCTCCGCCAGCAGCAGCCAGCTACTTAGGCAGCGGCGACGTCGCGAAACTGAAAGATTCTGCCGCCTCACGGACGCCTGCTTTGACGGAGCCGAAACCTGTCCAGACGAAACAGAAGCCATTCAACAGGGCTGAGCAGCGGATAGAGATGAAACCATTTGTCCGGGAGGTCAAAGCGACTCCAGGCGCGAGGCCGATACAAGACCCGACGCAGGATCGCGCGTCGATACTGCCACGATGGGTACAGGGAGAATTCGTGCCGCTTTGCAATCCAGCTTGAACTTTCGCGCAGAGGGGGCAGGAAATGATGCTCTTCCATGTTCTTCCGGGCCCGGGTAGCGATGTCGATCGCCAGCTTTATCTCTCCTGCTGACATGGACGGATCAGGCAGGCCGGAAGCTCCCATCCATTCCACTGCAAGCAAGAGGGCACTGTGCAGATAGGGCAGCACACGGGTTTGCCTGGCGACCGTCATGGCGACCTGCTGTTCAGCCGCACCCATGCCTTTCCACAATGCAGCGATATCAGCGACTGCCTTCAGACGCGTCCAGCCATCCACCGCGCCGTGAACCGCCAGGTACAGCAGATTTGCCTGTGGGGAGAGCGTGTGCAATTGCATCGCACCTGCGGAGACAAAGGTCCCTTGCAGATCGGCAACACCGTTGCCGGGCATGTATGGATTACGAAAGAGCCGCCAGTGCAGATCAATCTCAAAGTTGCTGGGCGATGCGATGTTGGCAGTCGCTGCGGGCTGGTACGTGAAGTCTTTGAAAGTCTCGATATAAGCGGCAAATCGCCCGGGCGTCAGAATACAATCCGGATCAGTCCGAACATAGCCTTGACTCACTTCGTCGTGCCGTTGGAGGATGCGGTCAGCCCGTGCCGCATCGCTGGGTGCGACCAGGAGATCAATGTCGCCCACATCCCTGGTCGAAACATCTCCATATGCCTGCATCGAGAGCGCCACTCCTTTAATCACGCGGGCCTTGATGCCGGCCTCCTCGAAGATCCGTAACAGGCGTTGAACCTCCGCAAGATAGCGGAAGGACTCGATAGCGTTGCGCGAAGACTGTGTGCGGAGGCGGACGGATACGGCATGTGGAAGCGGCGCTACGATCGACGAGGCATTCCTGGCTATCAGCGAAGTGATGCGATGATGGTCGGCCAGGCGCATGAACAGTTCCCAGTCCTGAACCTGGCCGCAGGAGTTCGCAACATCGGACGCAAGTCCGGAGAGTTCGCTCTCCAGCAAAGGAAAACGGCAGAGCATGAGGGCCAGACGCATTTCTGCGGCACATCCCGGCGCCCGGTTAGGAGTAGTCAAGCGAACAAACCCGAATCCCTCGATGTATGAATGGTTCAGCAGTGTCAGCCAGGGGCAACTTCCGAAGCAGCCAACACGTGTTCACGGCTATGATGGGCCAGAGGATCTCCACGAGTTTCGTAGCGGATTTCGACGATCCAAGGGTAAAGCCAGGCATGAAAAACATCTCGTCTCCAGATCGATCTACTCATCATAGTGCCGCTATAAGCCGCGATACCATTGTCCACTGGAGTAGCCGCCCCGTCACCGCGACTGTTGGCCAGGAAGTGGTGCTGATGAACCTGGACAGGGGGCGGTGTTACGGACTGGGTCCCACGGGAACCAACCTGTGGCAGAAAATGAGTTCACCAGTCGTAGTGAGTGATCTACTCGCAGCACTGGAGCGCGAATACGACGCCAGTCCGCATCAACTTGAGACAGATGTCCTGCAGGTGCTGCAGCAGTACGCGGACGAGGGTCTCATCGAGACGCGCCAGCCAGGCGATCAGTAGCGTTTAGAACTATGCAGAGATGGTTCCCGGGTGCCATCCGTTCAGCGTGCGTGGACTTCGACTGCTGTCGATGCATCAATCTCTGACTTGATCCAGTCATAGGTCTTGCGCATCCCGTCAACAAGGCGCGTCGATGGCTCCCAGCCAAGTCTGGCCTTGATGAGCGTGTTGTCACTGTTCCGGCCATTGACGCCTCGGGGCGCGTCGAGATTGTAACGGCGCTTGAGGCGAATGCCGGCAAATGATTCAACGATGTCAACCAGCTGGTTGATCGAGACAAGCTCACTGCTGCCGAGGTTGAGAGGTTCCTGAACATCACTTGCCATGATCATCTGGGTCCCGCGAATACAGTCGTCGATGTACATAAAGCTGCGAGTCTGCTCCCCGTCTCCCCAGATTTCAATCTCATGGACACCGGACTCCTTTGCCTGGATCACCTTGCGGCAAATGGCCGCCGGAGCCTTCTCCCGGCCGCCGGCCCATGTGCCAGCCGGACCGTAGACATTGTGGTAGCGGGCAATCCTGCACTGCAATCCAAAGTCTTCCTCGAAGTGCCGACACATCCGCTCACTGAAAAGTTTTTCCCAGCCATAACCGTCTTCAGGAAGCGCTGGATAGGCGTCACTCTCCCGGAGAGGCACCACTTCCGGCACGAGCTGCTTTTCGGCGTTGTACACACATGCCGAGGAGGAAAAGAACATTCTTCGCACCCCTGCATCTTTTGCAGCCACCAGCAGGTGTGTATTGATCAGCACACTAAGCATGCACAGGGCTTTGTTATTTTCGATGAAGCCCATGCCACCCATGTCTGCGGCAAGATTGTAGACAAAATCGGCGCCCATAAGAGAGGTGCGGCAGGCTGCCAGGTCCTTCAGGTCTCTTGATACATTTTCGACGCCGGTATGTACCTGGTACCACTCACTGATCGGCTTGATATCGATCGAGGCTACATTGCTATAGCCGCTGTTCACGAGGTGGCCCACCAGGTGGCCGCCGATAAAACCGCCGCCGCCACAAACGACGACCCGCTTATCCTTCCAATCCATGCTTAGTCCCATGCCTGCAACGTCCATTCACGAGGCGAGCCCCTTTTGCCCGCACCTGCTGTTCCATAATACGCAGACTGGCGGACACTGGCTTGTTGCGCCTCGACTGCCGGCGGAATGGATGCACACCGTTTCCAGTCAGGCCGCTCAGTGATCCTGCAGCTGAGGCGCCAAAGCAAAGAAGCGGCCCGGAGGCCGCTTCTTTTGCAGTGGAACAATTACATCTGGCTGCCCATGAAGTACTTGGCGACCGTGCGCACGAAAGGCTGTGCATCTGGTGGAACCGGTACGCCGCCATGCAGGATCTTCTCGAAGGTAAGGTCAGCGCCGTCGTAGAAGGTGTGCGTGTCATCGAGGTTCTGGTCAACCACGGCACCATTCAGGTCGATACCGGCGAATAGACCCTTCGCACGCGAGTAGGTCAACAACTCGGAATCGAGCTTCCAGTTGGTGGATGCACCAGCATCGCGTCCGACTGGACCGGCTGCAGCAGATGCGCTTCCACCAATCTTGAACTTGCTCTGCAGCAGGTCCTGAAAGCCTTTGTTGTTCATTGCGATAAGGATCAGGTCAGTCGATTGACCGCCGATCTGGAAGCCGAAGCTGCCACCGGCGAGACGGATGAATACCGGCGCACTCCAGCCGTGTTCAGTGCGGCAGGTCACGACACCCTGGCCATAGTTCCCACCAATGATGAAGGCTGCTTTCAGCACACTGGGGAAAACACCGATGCAGGTGGCGCTCGAAGTGATTTTCGAGGGGATGCCTTTATCCGGCGTTGACTCGATTTCCTGCACGACGGCTTTCGCCTTTTCAAGACGGGCGTTGAGATCAGATTTTGAGGATGCAGCAAACGAGCTCGTTGCAAGGCCGGCTAGACAGAGGGCAGCCAGAAGTTTCTTCATGTTGTTCTTCGCTCCAATTCGACTTAAGTACTTCACTCTTGTAGAGATCGGGCAGCCTTCAACAGCACATGCTGAGAGGGGTTTTCTCGACTCTGGTCAGATAAGATGCGTGGGAACAACAAAGGGCAGAGGATATTTGCGATGGGAGGTGCAGCATCGTTCGAAGGGGCAGGGCTGGGACAGAGGCAAAAAAGATGGGGCCGGTAGCACCAAGGTGCCGACGACCCCATTCCCCAGATCTGCGTTATTACTGAAACCGATACTAGCGACGGTCACGTTACCTGCATATATCACTTTAGTGTTATGCAGGTGCGGTTAAGAACGGGTGCCCAGTTTGGCGGAGGTCGCAAAAAGTGCGTGGCGCACGGCATATACCGAAAGAGCAATCCGATTGTCCACGCCGACTTTTCTCATCAGTTTTGCGACATGCGCCTTAACGGTCCGTTCCTCGATACCGAGTGCACGGGCAATCTCACGATTTGACTGCGCAGCTACCAGCAGCTGCAGTACGTCCCGCTCCCTTGCCGTGAGGTGAAGATCCGGACCCGGATCAACAACAGGCTCGGGCTTGGCTGCAATCTCCGCTGCCTGCGTCAGTACACGCTTTGGCACGTACACTGACCCGTCGCGGACACGGTCAATTGCCTGTTCAATCTCTTCCGGTGTAGAAGTTTCGTTGAGGTACCCTTTGGTACCGGCAGAGATGAGATTCAGCATCTCGGGATCGCCGAGTTCAGCGCCCATCAGCAAAATGCGCATATCCGGACGCAACCCCCGCAGCGTTGTGAGCGTAGCGGACAGGTTGATCGCCCCGTGCAGGCCAACGATACAGAGCGTCAACTTCTGATCGCCGACCAGGCGAGCCAGCTCGCCGGGAACAATTTCGAGACGGGGATGGTGCTCAAAGGCGGCTGTGAAACCGACAACGCGAATTGGATCAGCATCGAGCAGACCAACCCGCAGGCGTTTCTGCGTTTCTTGCGATCCGGGCATGATCCTCAAACCAGGGGAAAATGTTACAGCTTAGGTAGAACGATGCCTTGCTGCTTCTGATACTTGCCCTTTCGATCCGCGTAGCTGATCTCGCAACTTTCGTCAGACTGGAAGAACAGAATCTGGCAGAGACCTTCATCTGCGTAGACTTTGGCAGGCAAAGGCGTCGTATTGGATATTTCGAGAGTAACGAACCCTTCCCATTCAGGTTCGAACGGGGTCACATTCACGATGATGCCGCAGCGTGCGTAGGTGGATTTACCAACGCAGATGGTAAGCACGTCCCGTGGAATCTTAAAGTACTCGATCGAACGCGCCAGAGCAAAGGAATTAGGCGGCACGATCACTGAGGCGGCCTCTACTGTGACAAAAGATCGTTCATCGAAATTTTTCGGATCAATGATGGCGCTGTTTACGTTGGTGAAGATCTTGAATTCATTCGAGACACGGAGGTCGTAGCCATATGAAGAGAGACCATACGAGATCACACCGTCGCGCACCTGTTTCTCGCTGAACGGCGTGATCATTCCTTTGGTTAAAGCCTGTTCCCGAATCCAGCGGTCACTCTTGATTGCCATGCTTCTCCCTGAAGGTACCCGCCCGCAGCAACAATTGACGCATGCTGTAGTCGTTTGTCGCTTAGAATCTGCATCTTAACGGTTGCTGCCGTGGTTGACAATCCTGCACTCTCGACCTACGATTCGGCCAGCAGGCCGGACAGGTTAACCAGCAAAGCTTTAAAGGGACGGAGCAAAACGTGATCAAACAAGACATCGTTCATCAGGTGATTGAGAGAACCGGCCTACCGCGAGCGAAGGCAGAAGCTGCCGTCGATACTGTGTTCGGGACGCTCAAGAAAGCTCTCGCATCCGACGATCGGATTGAGCTGCGAGGATTCGGTGTTTTCACGCTGCGACCCCGAAAAACCGGGATCGGACGGAATCCACGTACCGGGGCAGAAGTTTCGATAAGCCCGGGTAAAGCCGTGCGCTTCAAGCCCGGAAAAGAGCTGCACTTGAGCGACGCCAAGGAGTAATCACAAGCGGCAAACTTACATCAGGCTGACAGCGTCGACGTCGAAGATCAGATTCTTCCGCGGGATGGCTAGCCGGTCCGCAGCCTCCCGGGCTGCCTTGAGAGTCCGGGCCAGGGCTTGCCGTTGCTGAGCCTTGATCAACAGGTGGAATCGATACGTCCGCTTGATCTTCGACAAAGGCGCGGCGGCGGGACCGAGAACGCGTACTCCATCCAACTGCGTGTTGTGAAACCAGTGGCCGAGAGCTGACGCCCACGCGGCTGCCTCCTCCATGCGCGGACTTTGGATGAGCAAATTGGCCAGTACGCCGAACGGCGGGTAGTGCATGAAGCGTCGAAACTTCAGTTCCCTTTCAACAAACGCATGGTAGTCATGGGTTTGCGCGCTTGTAATGGCATAGTGATCGAGATGGTAGGTCTGCACTATGACCTTACCTGGCAGCGAGCCACGGCCAGCGCGGCCGGATACCTGGGTCAGTAATTGAAAGACACGTTCGGCAGCACGGAAATCTGGCAGGCCGAGAGCATGATCGCAGCCCACTACCCCGACCATCGTCACACCATGAATGTCATGGCCCTTTGCAATCATCTGCGTGCCGACAAGCAGATTGATTTCTCCAGAATGCAGTCGACTTAGCAGACGCTCCATGTCATGCCGCGAGCGAATCGTGTCGCGATCCATCCGGCCTATCCGCGCCTGCGGGAAAATCTCGTGCAGACGCTCCTCTCCCTGCTGGGAACCGGCGCCGAGAAAGTACAGATGTTCGCTCTCACACTTCGGACAAAGCCTGGGAACAGTTCGACGAAAGCCGCAATAGTGGCATTCGAGACGCTGGCCCGGATGAGCCTGCATGTTTTCCGGATCATCGGCAAGGCCGGGAGACTTGTGGTGCGTGAGCGAGATGGCGCAGTTTTCGCAATCGATCTTCTCTCCGCAGGCCCGGCACATCACCACGAACGAATAGCCTCGACGGTTGAGGAGGATGATCGCCTGTTCGCCGCGCGCGATGGTGTTTTCTGTCTCCTGGAGTAGGGCTCGCGAGAAGATGTGTTCCTTACCCGTTTCCTGAAACTCGCGACGCATGTCCACCAGTTCGACGAACGGCAGTGGCCGATTCATGACTCGTTCATGCATCTCGATCAAGGCATACTTCCCTGCTTTGCCTTCCCTCGTTGGCTGGGCATTGTGCCAGGACTCGAGCGACGGCGTTGCTGATCCGAGCACGATGGTCGCACCCAGCAGCTTGGCCCGCATGACGGCTACGTCGCGCGCGTGGTAACGGGGATTCTCTTCCTGCTTGTAGGACGAGTCATGCTCTTCGTCGACGATGATAAGCCCGAGCCGGGGAACAGGGGCAAAGATAGCGGAGCGCGTACCGACCACGATGGGCGAGTTGCCTGTACGGATGCGATGCCATTGCTCGGCACGTTCATCCGGCGTGAGCGCGGAGTGCAGCAGCGCTACCTGGTCGCCAAAGGTGCCGTGCAGCTGCGCAGCCATAGCAGGAGTGAGCCCAATCTCGGGAACAAGCAAAAGAGAGGCAAGTCCCAGCGACAAGGTGTGCTGCATCGCAGCCAGGTAGACAGCAGTCTTGCCAGAGCCGGTGACACCATGCAGTAACAAGGCACGGAACTGGTTTGCTTGGCCCTCTGCCGAAAGCATTTCATCGGACTCTGCTGTCTTCGGTGAAGCCAGAGAGGAAGTGATTACGTTAAAGGCATGTTGCTGAGCGGCGTTCAACGCATGATGCGTGTGCGTCATGCCGCTGAGATGGAAGCTTCGTGAACGCTCCTCAATGCGGACCAGCTCACGCCGCACCAGTGTGCCTACCGTGCTTTCCGGCACAGTAAGCTGACGCAGGGCTGCGGCCGGTAACGCGCCGCCTGCCGCAGCAAGTTCCGCCAGGATGAGCTGCTGATTCTCGTTGAGCTTCGGCAGTCGCGCATCCGGGACAAGAATCACCCAGCGCTCGAGGCGGCGGGCATCTCTTGTATCCGCCTCGGTCTCGCGCGCTATCCACTTCTTGCGCAGCATCCCAGCTAACAGGTCTCGTGAGGCACCCGTAGCGGAGCGGAGCGAGTTCGCTTTGACTGCGTCGCCGGCGGAGAGATACTCCAGCACCTTGTACTCGTAATCCTGTTCTTCCGGGGTGCGCCGGGATCGCCGGGATGAACCCTGCTCGGCACTCGTATACAAAGCAGTGCGTCCCGCATCCGTGATCCGGTAAAGAACACTCCTGCGAACTTCTGCCATGAGCGGGAGCATCGTGCGCAGCACCTCACCAAGTGGTGAAAAGTAATACTGCGAGATCCAGCGGCCCAGCTCCATCAGCTCCGCCGACAAAATCGGCTCGGCGTCCATCACGGTCTCTAACGATTTGATCGCGATCGGCTTGTCGCCCGGTGCAGGCGATACAGGCGGTTGGTCATGCAGGCGGATGACAATACCGATCAGTTTTTCATTACGAAACGGTACGACGACGCGTCCGCCGACGACCGGGCTAAACAGAGGGGGAATCGCGTAGGTATAGGCAGCATCCAGCGGAACCGGAACCACGACATCACAGAATGCATGAACTGCGGGCGTCACGAATGGCCTATTCTTGTGTCTGCGCCGCGGCGGGACTGCGCAAACCAAGCTCTGCCATTGCCATCTTCAGGTCGGCCCATGCTTCCTTTTTCTGACGCGGATCACGCAACAGAAAAGCAGGATGGTAGGTGACAATCAGCTTTGTTCCACGGCTAGCGTGTATTTTGCCGCGCAGGCTGCCCAGCGCGCTTTTTACACCGAGCAGGTACGTGGCCGCGGTCGAGCCCAGCGCAACAATGACTTCCGGCTGCACTGCCCCAATCTGCTGCTCAAGAAAAGGCATGCAGGTGTGCGCTTCATCCGGTTCAGGGACACGGTTGGAGGGAGGCCGGCACTTCACGATATTGGCGATGTAGACCTGTTCCCGCTTAAGACCCATGGCATTGATCATGTTGTTCAACAGTTGTCCGCCCCGGCCGACAAACGGAAGTCCCTGCGCATCTTCGTCGGCGCCAGGGCCTTCTCCCACAAACATCAGACGGGCATGTGGGTCGCCATCGCCGAAGACAATCTTGTTCCGCGTCTTTGACAACTTGCAACGGGTACAGTCGCCAAGCTCTTCACGGATCTGCGGGAGCGTCCAGGCTTCTTTAGCTGGAGAGAGAGCTACGAGTTCGGGAAGGAGACCCGGCAGCGGAGTGGACGTGGGTTTGCGCGGTGCGATGATCGGCTCCTTGGGAGAGACTACAGATGATTCGATTGCGATCGGATCAGCATCCTGCAGACTGATGAGAGACTCCGTCGCATTGCGCCGGTAGAGGTCAAATATTCCAAGATCGCGGCAATATTTGATGTGGGCTGCCAGGGCCGCCCGCGTTTCAGCAGTGAGAGTCGCCAAGCAGCCTACTCCTGCATCAGGCTGCGGCGCGCGGGTTCATTCTCGGCGAGCAGGGATGCGGGACGCCGCAGAGCCAGTACTTCTCCGAGGATACGATCTGCCAGTTCGCGCTTGCTCATTTCCGGTAGTTCCACGGCAGTTTTCTGTGTCAGGAATGTCACAGCGTTCCGATCCGAATCAAAGCCAATGTCCGGCCGGGAGACGTCGTTCAAAACGATGGCGTCAGCGCCTTTACGAGCCAGCTTTGCGCGGGCATGTTCAAAGGCATTCTCAGTCTCTGCAGCGAAGCCGATGATCAGCGTGCCAGGCCCTTTGCGGTCGGCCACTTCGCGGAGGATATCGGCCGTCGGCTCGAGCTGGATGGTGAGTGGCCCGCTGCGTTTGATCTTCTGCTCGGCCGTGACCACTGGACGGTAGTCGGAAACTGCCGCAGCCTTAATAACCATGGTCGCAGATGGCAGACGCTCAAGGACTGCGTGGTGCATCTGCTCAGAGGTGGTCACCTGAAGGAATTCGCAGTTGACAGGAGGACGCAATGAAGTGCGACCACTAATCAGGATGACGCGCGCCCCTCTACGGACCGCCGCCTCAGCCAGGGCGTACCCCATCTTGCCGCTGGAACGATTGCCTATGAAGCGCACTGGATCGATCGCTTCCCGAGTTCCCCCGGCGGTCACCAGCACGGTCTCGCTGGTCAGATCATGCCGATAGTTCAACTGCTCGAGCACAGCCTGCACAATCGTTTGTGTATCCGCCAGCCGACCTTCGCCGACCATGCCGCAGGCCAGATGACCGCTGCCGGGCGAGACAATCCGGACACCGCGATCTTCCAGGATCGCCAGGTTCGCGCGGGTAGCAGGATGCTCCCACATGTTGACATTCATGGCGGGCGCTACGATCACTGGCGCCGTGGTTGCCAGGTACATTGTCGACAGAAAATCTTCGGCAAGGCCATAGGCAAAGTGAGCGATCGTGTTGGCTGTCGCCGGAGCGACGACGAGTGCGTCGGTCCTGGCCTCATCAATGTGCTCAATCGCGGAGTGAGCGACCGCGTCGGGATCGGTTTTGCCTTCAGCAGATGCCGCCCAGAGACTGGTTATCACTTTGTGGCCGGTGAGCGCCGCAAAGGTCAGTGGCTGGATAAATCTGCAGGCCGACTCCGTCATCACAACGTGGACATCGAGCGCCTGCTGCTGCAATGCGCGGACCAACTCTGCTGCCTTGTAGGCGGCAATGCCTCCGGACACACCAACCGTGACCTTCATGAAGACCAGTTTAACCTGCCAGCAATAATGGCGGTCAGATTTCGCTTACTGGCGGCAGATCTTCTACGCGAATCTCCGGCTTCCGGATGACGGTGGCCGTCTGTGTGTAGTGGACTTTGCCAGCAGCAATCTCGTCCTGGGCTACTCGGCAGGCTTTGGTCGAAAGTGACGACACCATGGGAACGGAGCCGTTCTGAAGTTGACGTGCGCGGCGTGCGGCAACGAGGACGAAACGATAGTTACTGTCGAAACCAGCTTGGATATCCATTTTGCGACGACCCCTGAAATGACTTCAAACATGAGCTGCTTCGTTATTGACTGCTTTTCCCTGTAGTCCGAACGACTCGAGGATTGGATGTAGACGCTCTCTGGCGTTGCGCTCCAAACAACCCGCGGCAACCATGCTGGCTTCCTGCGAGTCTTCTCCAGCATACTCCGGATGTTGCCGGTTACGCTCTGCAATCACAATAGCGGTCAGTTGCCGCACTGCTTCCGTGAGCACATCATTGATCAGCACGTATCGGTAGAGTGAGTAATTCTCAATCTCGCGAGTGGCATTGGCGAGCCTGCGCTGGATGGTTTCTTCGGAGAGGTTGCCCTCTGCCAGGCTCCTCTTTCTCAGCCTCGCCTCGAGTACTTCCGGATTGGGCGGCAGCACAAAGATGCTGACCGCTTCCGGCATTGCCATGCGCACCTGGGTGGCTCCCTGAACGTCTATATCAAGCAACAGATCTTTGCCGCGGCTCTTGGCATCTTCAAGGGTGTGGCACGCCGTTCCGTAGAAGTTTCCGAAGACTTCCGCCCACTCCAGAAACTCGTTGCGACTCACCATTTCCTGGAAGTGTTCGCGCGTCGTGAAGTGGTACTCCACGCCATCCTGTTCAGCTCCCCGTGGCTTGCGCGTCGTGTAGGAGATGGAGAACTCGAGATCGGTTGCAAGCGGATGCAGGGCATTGACCAGGGTCGATTTGCCAGAACCCGACGGCGCCGAAATGATGAACAGAATCCCTGCCAAACCCGATCCCTTCCTATGCTGAACAACACGATCTGCAGCGCTATTCGATGTTCTGAACCTGTTCGCGAATCTTTTCGATGACTGCTTTCATGTTCAGGCCGACTTCGGTGATGCGCGCGCCCTGTTCCGGAATTCCGGCGCTCTTAGCTAAAAGTGTATTCGCCTCACGATTCATTTCCTGCAACAAAAAGTCCAGTTTCTTTCCAACCTCGCCGCCTGCAGCGAGCAGCGCCCGAAAATGTTCGAGATGCACTTTCAGTCGAGCCAGCTCTTCTTCCACATCACTGCGGTCAGCCAGCAGGGCTGCTTCCTGCAGCAAACGATTGTCGTCGGTGATCGTGCTCACCAGCTGCGTCATACGATCCTGCAGACGGGCCAGGCAGGCCGTCTGGACGCTGGCACGCAGTGTTGTCGCCGATACAAGGTCCTGCTCGATCTGCAGTAGATGCTGACCCAGTACGGCCGCCAGCGCCCTGCCCTCGGCACACCGCATGCTGTTTAACTGACTAATCAAATTGTCGAGGGCGGGCACAACCGCACGCTGCAACGCCTCCACGCCCGCCTCACGCTGCTCGCGGAGCTCGGGACTGCTGGTGTGACTCGACGACGAACCGAGCGCGCCCGGCAACCTCAGAGCAACGTTCAGATCCGGCTGCTGGCTGAGATTGTGTTCTTTCTCAGCCGCCCGGAACGCCGCGACATACTGCGCCACGATCTCGCGATTGTAGAAGACGCTGTCTGATTTGTTTGCGGGATCGCGATCATAAGTGAGTGTGACTTCGAGGTGGCCACGCCGTACACGCTCCTTCAAACGCTTTCGCAGTTCCATTTCGAGTGCATCGGTTCCGCCAGGGAGCCGAAGATGCAGGTCAAGGAAACGGTGATTGACGCTTTTGATGGTAAGTGTCCACGTTGCGGTTTCCAGTCCTGCTTCAAGCACCCGACCCGCAGCCCGCGCATAGCCGGTCATCGAGTGAATGTCGGATTGTGTGTTCATCTGTGCGGTCACGCCTTCTCTCCGCCAACCAGTTCTGCCGCACTCTCTGGCGCCGTGACGCCTCGCGCGGCATCTCCGTGCAGAAACTGTAACTGATACAGGTGCTGATAGATTTCAGAAGACTGCAGCAACTGCTCGTGGGAGCCTACATCCGAAATCTTGCCATCTTCAAGCACCACGATCCGCGTTGCATTGCGAACGGTTGAGAGACGATGCGCGATCACAAAGGAAGTGCGGCCCTGCATGAGGTTGGCCAGTGCAGCCTGTACCAGTGACTCGCTGCCGAGATCGAGCGAGGATGTGGCCTCATCCAGGATAAGGATAGGTGCATTCTTCAAAAGCGCACGGGCGATAGCGAGACGCTGGCGCTCGCCTCCGGAAAGGCGAAAGCCTTTTTCGCCGATGACAGTATCGTACTTGTCCGGCAGGCGCTCGATGAAGTCGTGAGCGAGCGCCGCCTGGGCTGCCGCATGAACCTTTTCGAGTGGAACGTCAGGCTGTCCATAGGCGATGTTGTTGCGAATTGTGTCGTTGAACAGGATGGTCTCCTGCGTCACATTGCCGATCAACCGGCGAAGACTCTCGAGCCGGACATCGCGCAGGTCGTGCCCATCGATGAGGATCTGTCCTTCCGAGACATCGAAGAAGCGCGGAATAAGATTCACAAGGGTCGACTTGCCGGCCCCGCTGGGTCCGACGACCGCCACCACTTCACCTCGCGGAATGGTCAGGTTGATCGAGTCGAGAACGTGCTTCTCACCCTCGTCCGTGTGATACCGGAAGCTGACTTCCTTAAATTCGATCGCGCTCTTGAAACCGTTTAACTGGATCGCTCCACGCTTTTCGAGAACGTCGTCTTCATCGTCCATGAAGTTAAAGATGGCAGCAGAAGCGCCTAGTGCCTGCTGAAAATTGTTGTAGAAGCCCGCAAATTTTCTGACCGGGTCATACAGCTTGAAGACGGCGATGATAAATGCGAAGAAGGTTCCTTCAGTCATCGCGTGTCGCTGGATCTGGCCGCGTCCGACAAAGAGAAGCAGTGCGATCGCGACTGCACCAATGAAATCCATCAGCGGTGAAGAGATGGCCTGTGCACGTACAGACCGGAGATTGGCTCGGAAGAGACGACGAGCAGCCTGTTTAAAGCGGCGCATCTCCCAGATTTCCATACTGAAAGCCTTGACGATGCGGTTACCGGTCACTGTTTCATGCAGCAGGTTCTGGATCTCGGCCAGTTTGTCCTGACCTCGCCGCGTAGTATGACGTACTTCCCGACCGATCCTTCTGGCTGAAATCACCACGACCGGCACGAAGAGCAGCAGGACCAGGGAGAGCCAGCCGCCATAGACAATGACCACGCCGGCAGTGAAGACGAAGGTGAAGCTCTGTTGCAGCAACTCTGACAGAACAGCCGACATCGCGTATTGCACTCGCTCGATGTCATTGATCAATGTTGAGAGAATCGACCCAGTTGCGTGTTTCTGGAAAAAGGACACCGAGCGCCGCAGGATGGCTTCGTACAGATCGTCCCGCAGATCCGTGATCATGCCAAACCCGGCGTAGTTGGTCAGGTAGGTCCCGGAATAATCGCAGAGGCCCTTGAGCAGCGTCGACACGACCAGCGCAAATCCGACGACCGTCCAATCATTGTGGAGATGCGACGGCACGATCTGCTGCAGGTTCAGGTGAAGACTTGTGTGAGGTATGGAGAAGAGCGGAATTTCGTGCTCTTTAGCAGAAGGATTGAGCACACGATCGAAAATCGGCCGGATCAGCAAGAGCCGGAAGGCATCCAGCAGACCGACGGACGCCATCAGCAGGACGGAAAGCAATCCTTGCAGCGTATAAGGTCGCGCATAATGCAGCAGACGAAAAAAACGTTTCATCGTGCCGCCCGCGCAGGCAAGCTTGAGCATGTCTGCTGCTGCACCTGAGAATCGGACGCAGGTGCGCAGCCGCTGGAATGACTGTTTGCCGGTTCTATCACTGGCTGTATTGTATGCAGTTTTAGATCCCGGCGTGCGGCCTCAGTGCGGCATGTCCCGATGCGACACCTTAATGCGGTAGCCTTCTTTGGCGAGCCGCTTCTTCATCTCCTCGGCGATCATGACGGAACGGTGCTGACCGCCGGTACATCCGAATGCAACCGTGAGATAGCTCTTCCCTTCCTGGATGTAATGCGGGAGCAGGAACAGGAGCATCTGGGTGGTACGGTCCAAAAATTCGGTTGTCTGCGGAAAACTCCGGACGTACTTGGCCACCTTCGGGTGCTTTCCTGTGAGTGGCCGGAACTCTGGAATAAAGTGCGGATTTGGAAGGAAGCGGACATCGAACACCAGGTCTGCTTCCAGGGGAACACCATTCTTGTAACCAAAGCTGATGGACGACACCATGAGGTTTTTTGCACTGTCTCCGCGTTCGAATTTCGAGACCATGTAAGCTCGCAATTCGTGCACGTTGTAATTCGAGGTATCGACACTCAGATCAGCCACGTTGCGGATGGGCTCGAGCAGACCGCGTTCTGCCTGGATTGCTTTCACGACCGTCTCGGACCGTCCCAGCGGGTGTGGACGCCGGGTCTCTGAGAATCTTCGGACGAGCGAAGCATCGGAGCTGTCGAGGAAGACTACGGTCGTCGGTAAAACCTTACGAATTTCCTTGAGCATGGCGGGAAAGCGATCGAGCCGCTGACCTTCGCGCACATCCACAACCATCGCCGCGCGGGTGATCTCGACGGACTGCCGGACGAGATCGGCAAAGTTCGGAATAAGTTCAAGCGGCATATTGTCAACCGCATAGAAGCCCATATCCTCAAAGGCTTTGAGCGCTGACAATTTGCCCGAACCGGAGAGGCCGGTCAGTATGACCAATTCTTTGGCCGGATCGGCCGGAGTGAGACTGACACTCGGCGCGCTCTCGCGGACGCCATGCTTGATTGCCCTCGGCCGAGTGGCTTTAGGCTTGGGAAGAACAGGGGGAGCTGCGGCTTTACGTCGCATGGCTCATCCTAGCACCGCAGATTTGCGAGGGCACCGGCTATCGCGGACGGCTTGTTTCGGACGACCAGGTGCCCTCCGGGAACTCCAAAGGTACGAAACTCGAGAAGTTCCCGGAGGTAAAGCAATTGGAGAC
>CAZZYN010000018.1:0-50968 GCA_964658265.1 uncultured Acetobacteraceae bacterium
CTGGGGAACCAGGTCCAGTTCAACATCGAGTCCAACGCCGCCGCGTGCGCCCATTTCGCAGGTCGAACAGGTCAGCCCGGCTGCGCCCATGTCCTGAATACCGACGACGGCGCCGGTGTGCATGGCCTCAAGACAGGCTTCGAGGAGCAGCTTTTCCATGAACGGATCGCCCATCTGCACGTTCGGACGCTTCTGTTCGGAATCCTCGGTGAACTCTTCGCTGGCCATGGTGGCGCCATGAATGCCGTCGCGGCCGGTCTTGGCGCCGACGTAAATGACAGGATTGCCGATGCCCGTGGCCTTGCCGTAGAAAATCTCGTCTTTACGCACCAGGCCAAGAGCGAATGCGTTGGTGAGCGGATTTCCTGAGTAGCTGGCTTCAAAACGGGTCTCGCCACCCAGATTGGGAACGCCGAAGCAGTTTCCATACGAAGCCACACCACTGACGACGCCTTCCACAATAGAGTGGTTTTTACGGATGTTCTCGGCAGAGGGCTCTTCATTACCGGAGGTGAGTGGACCGAATCGCAGAGAATCCATGACTGCAAGTGGACGTGCGCCCATGGTGAAGATGTCTCGCAGGATGCCGCCGACTCCGGTTGCTGCGCCCTGGAATGGTTCGATGTAGGAAGGATGATTGTGCGATTCGATCTTGAAGGCGCAGGCCCAGCCATCGCCGATGTCGATGATGCCGGCATTTTCGCCGGGTCCCTGCACCACGCGATCGCTTTTGGTGGGAAGCCGCTTCAGATGCACGCGGGAGGACTTGTACGAGCAGTGCTCGCTCCACATCACACTGAAGATGCCGAGTTCTGTCAGGCTTGGTGTTCGCCCAAGTGCGTCGAGGATGCGCTGATATTCCTCAGCGGTAAGGCTGTGCTGCGCCAGAAGTTCAGGCGTGATGGAAACTGGGTGCGGGGCCACAGCAAGCGACTCAGGTTGCATAGCGTTAATCGTATTGTCGCATGCGAAAGCGCAGGTCCCGGCGTTTGAACGGCTGTCCCGGGCAGGTTCGCAAATTTGCAGGCGGTAAAGCGTTCGGCGACGGTCAAATGGTAGTTAGCGCCGCAATTGCCTGGCGACGGTCAGACGGTCACACGGCAGCGGCCGCACGAAGCTCACGGACGTGTGCGGGACCGGTCCGGCAGCAGCCCCCGATCCAGTCTGCGCCAGCTGCGCGCCATTCTGCGCCATATCGTCGCCAGCCAGCGGCGTCAGTGGAAGGAGTGACGGTGGAGACCCAGGAGCGCTGATTGGCGTCCCATTGCTCTCCTGAGTTTGGATAGACCGCGAGTTTTTTGGTGGTTGCATGGCGCAGGCGGCGCAGCAGCGGCGTGACCAGCGCGGGAGCCACGCAGTTGATTCCGATGGCAATGATCTGTGGGGCCTGGTCGAGTTGCTCGACGCAATCCAGGATGTTTTCGCCATGCGCGGTGTATCGATCATCACGGCAGGTAAAGCTGATGGCAGCACCGATGTCCGGAACGCCCGCGAGTGCGGTAAGGATGGCGCGCGCTTCATCCAGGGAAGGAATGGTCTCGAACAGCAGAAAATCCGCGCCGGTCTGTGCCAGAGCACTGATGCGGCGCAGATGGAAAGCGACTAGCGCGGCATGCGAGATGTCGTAGACACCTGTGTATTCAGCGCCATTGTGCAGGGCAGCGCCATAAGGGCCGAGCGAGGCGGCCAGCCAGACCGGCCGGCGATGCCTGCGATGGAAGATACTGCAGGCGCGCTCGGCGATCTCGACCGAGCGCCGAAGCGCTTCGGCGGCTTCTTCCGGTGGCATCCCCGCAGCCTGGTAGCTCTCGCGCGAGACCTGGTAGCTCGCGGTGGAGATGCAATCAGCACCGGCTTCGAGATACGCAAGGTGCACGGCTTCAATTTCTTCCGGATGGTCATGGAGCACTCGTCCGGACCAGAGAGGCCCGGCCAGGCTGCAGCCACGCGCTTCCAGTTCTGTGGCCAGGCCGCCGTCGAGTACGCGAAGTCCGCTTACATTCAATTGCCGCTTCGGTTTCATCTGTCCTGATTCCAGCTGCTGACTTCGCTCATGAACAAGCGAATCACAGCGAATAGCAAAGTGATTCAAGCTCTGCAACGACCGGATTCTACTCTCGCCGAACAAGTGAATGGAATAGCAGCAGCCCCGGCAGCAGTACGCGGAAGCGGCTTCCGGTGCTCTGGCCGGGACCCCGAATTGCTGGTACACTCAGGTTGATCGCGACGACCCGCCCGGGTCTTCTTTCAGAGCGACCAAACACAACATTCGGGGAGTGGCTCAGCCTGGTAGAGCACCTGGTTCGGGACCAGGGGGTCGGAGGTTCGAATCCTCTCTCCCCGACCAATGACTGCTTATTGCCTTGAGGCGCCTGCAGTCAAATTCAGCGACAGCGTAGTCGCTTCTCTTTCTCCGTGTGGCTGAACTTGTGCCCACCCAGCTTCTCCATGGCGTCTTCTGCCACGTGCGACCAAAGCATGATGCCGGCACCCCTTATTGCAGTAGTGTTTGTCCTGAGCACCTGGCCTAAACCTGCTCTGCATCTAGAAATGATCTGACAGTTACGTGGATGGCCAACAAGCAGGACGCTCGGCACTTGGACTACGCATGGCTACAAGGTGTATTGATAACTGCCACAGTGACACTTCTGTGTTTATAAAGTTGCCACCTGGCCTTTCGCAACACCTTGAACGATGACTGGAAGCAGGTAGGCATAGGGCTCGAGGTCGCGCCTCTTCGAATGGCGCGAGCTGCTGAAAGCCGGGATGATAGGATTCCACCTCATAAGCTAGTGTCATCTGCAAAGCAGGTATCAACGCTGATACTTTCGAGGCGCGAAAGGCTACCTAATGCAATTTACTTCGGCGAGACGTCTGACTTCAGCCAACCTTCTACTTCTATCGCTGCTGGCTGCCACGCCCCTTCAGGCTCAGACACAAAACGGTATCAACGGCACCGTGACGGATGCATCCGGAGCCATCATTTCCGACTGCCAGGTAGACGTGCGCAACGATGCGACCGGTGTCGTCACGACTGCGCACACCTCCTCATCTGGAACTTACACCTTCCCCAATCTCAATCCCGGCACGTACACAGTCACCTTCAAAGAACAGGGCTTCACGACGTCCGTAATCAGCGGCGTCACCGTCGAGACGGGCCGCGTTTCGAACGTGAACAAAGCGCTTGCTGCCGGGGAAGTCTCAACCACCGTTGACGTCCAGAGCTCTGCAATCTCTCTGCAGACAGCGACCCCGCAGATCGGCGTGACCATTGAGAACAAGGTTGTGCAGGAGCTGCCGGATCAACTGAACGGCCAGTCGCGTCAGATCGACAATTTTATCTTCCTCGCGCCCGGCGTTACGGGCAGCTCCTTCAGTCACAACATTTCAGGCGGCGAGGATTTTCAGGACGAAGTTCTCTTCCAGGGTATTCCGGCAGTCCAGTCGGAGACAGAAGGATTCCAGACCTACATCAATCCGCCTTTCGAGATGGTGAACGAGTTTCACGTCTCAAGCTCGGTGTTCTCGACGCAGTACGGAATCGGGCAGGGCGCTGTGAACTACAACTTCGTTTCCGGCACCAACCGGCTGCATGGCGATGCGTTCTATATCAACCGGAACAACTACTTCGATGCTCGCGGATTGGTGGAGATTAATCCGACTGTGCCCGTCAACAAGGAAAACAATTATGGCTTCTCGGTTGGCGGGCCGGTATACATCCCGCACATTTACAACGGGAAGAACCGAACCTTCTGGCATGCGACATCTGATTATTTCAAGTACAACCAGCAGCCTTCCGCGACCATGACGGTGCCGACTGCACTGGCCAAGCAGGGCAATTTTGCCGGCTATCCCCAACTCTACGCACCACAGGGTGTCACTTGTCCAGGATTGACGCCCGGCCAGCCCATCCCGAATAACGTCATACCTCAGAGCTGCTTCAGTCCATTGTCGGCCAGCATTCTGAGCCAGATTCCCGATCCGACCTTGCCAGGGTTGACGAACAACATCAACTCTCAGCTGGGGGTTGTGCCTACGAACCAAACGTCATGGGGCTACACGCTGGATCATAATTTCAGCGACAGATTTTCTCTTCACTTCAGTCAATGGCACGACAAGCAGACGTCACCGTCCGTCGACAACAATGCCTATTTCGCGAACGAGCTTTCCGGGCTGAAGACGGAGCCGCGGCTGGGTTCGGGATTCTTCCTTAACTTTGTAGGTGCAGTCTCGCCGAACCTCGTGGTCACTGCCGGCTTTGGATGGCTTGGCGAACTGAACGATGAATACAACGCGCACCAGAACGTCAACTTCCCCGGTGTCGCTGGCGGAACAACTTTTCCAATGGTGCTATTCAAAGGTTCTGCGTCGAATGCGCCTACCACATGGGGAGCGGGCACAAACGGTGAGATCAGCAGCATCAACCGCAAGCTCGGCCTGGCTTTCCAGAACAATTACTTGTTGACGCATGGCCGCAATACTTTCAATTTCGGCTATGAACTTCGCCGCGCCTACCAGGACGATCATGAATCTTCGAACGCTACCGGCAGCTTTACCTTTTCCAGCCTGACAACCAGTAACGGGATCACCGATTCAACTGCGCAGTTGAACGAAAACAATACCGGCAACGCGTTCGCAAGCTTCCTGTTCGGCCAGGTCGATTCCACCTACCGGCAACAAGCGCTAGAGACCCGGCTGCGTAATTTTTCGATCTCGCCGTACATCATGGACGACATCAAGATCACCCCAGCTTTCACTCTCAATGCAGGCCTTCGTTATGACATCCTGGTTCCGTTCACGGCGGATACGCCAGGCAACATTGTCTTTCTCGACGTCACCAAGCCAAATCCTTCAGCCATCGGCGCCAATGGACCTTTGCTTGGCGCAGCCACGGCACTGGGGCATGGTCCGGAAGCTGCTGGTTTCACCCGCGCGGATATCTCATGGAAGAATGTCGGGCCCCGTCTGGGCTTTGCGTACCAGTTCAAAGCAAAGACTGTCATTTCGGGAGGCTATGCCATCAGCTTCCTGGATGGCGGCGCCTATGAATTTGGAACGAACAAGACGGCCAACAATTATGGAAATGTGCTAGCGGGGCTAAACCAGACTCCGTCGAGTGGAACGCCGAAGGCCAACTACGGCAGCTGGGACGCCCATCAGCTGGGCAATCCACCTAATGCCCCGCTGACCGCCGCACTCGGCAACGGAGCGGGCATTCTTCATGCATTTCAGAAGAGCGGGATCCGCCAGCCTTACTCCCAAAGCTACGACCTTGGCATACAGCGCGAATTGCCCTGGAATCTCTTCACTTCAATCACATACGTTGGAAATCACGGGGTTCACCTGGCTTCCGCCCTGAACGACACGAACCAGGTCGATCCGCGCTACCTGTCGCTGGGCCAGGCACTGCTCGAGACGTGGAGCTCGCCTGCCGGCCAGGCCGCACTGCAGAGCGTAGGAGTGCCCAACCTTGGTGGTGTCTACCAGCCTTATGTCAACTTCCAGAACGACTTTCCGGGCCAGACCGTGCAGCAGGCGCTGCTTGAGTTTCCGCAGTTTCTTGGCACCGAGAATGGCAATACCCTCAACAACTTCGAGTATGACGGCGTCTCCATTTACAACGCGCTGCAGACCCAGCTGCAGAAGCGCTTCACCAATGGTTTGAGTTTCCTGCTGTCGTACACCTACGCGAGAACCATGTCGAATGCCGATCATGGTTTCACGACTCAGACGCCCAACGCGCTCAACAAGTTCAATCAGCACGCCGAGTGGGCGGTATCTTCATCCGACCAGCCTCATGTCATGTCTCTGAGCGGGGTGTACGAACTGCCCATTGGTGCCGGAAAGCCATTCTTGTCTGGTGGCAACCGCCTGATCAGCAAGGAATTGATTGGTGGCTGGCAGGTAAGCGGTATTTTCCAATATGCAAGTGGCACGCCCTTCGGCATCAGTGCTGCCGGCACGCCCCTGCTGACCGGAGGCAACCGCGCCAACGTAGTTCCCGGCGCGCCCATCCACCTCAACTACAAGAACTACTACTCGCAGACACCCGTGTACAACACGGCTGCCTTCACCGATCCGGGCAAGGCCGCACTGGGAGACGCGGCACGCAACCAGAGCGATCTGCGCAATCCTTTCAACTCCAATGAAAATGTCACGCTGGCCAAGAAGTTCACCTTTGGTGAGGGCGTGCAGGCCGAGTTGCGCATGGAGTACTTCAACATCCTGAATCGTATGCAGGTGTGCGATCCAACTGACTCAAACGTCAGCAATCTTCGCAATGCAAGTAATCCCACAGCAAACTTTGGCTACGTGGTGTCGCCCTGCCAGGGCAATACGCCGCGCCAGGGCCAGGCATATTTCAGGGTCAGCTTCTAGTCTGCGACGGGCGTTCGAAGGGCAGGTAGTTGAACAATCATTCGGTGTAGTTCACGATGCTTCGATTCAATTCGAAGCTCTTGTCGTGGAGGACTACCTGTCGCACTTTACGAACCGCGAATCTTAGTCTTCTTTTCCGTGTGCGCGTAACGTCCGTGCAACCGCTTGCATGTACACTGTTCGAGATGCAGAAACCCGGTATGACATCGACCAATGTCTCGACTTTAAAAAAGCTTTCGGTAGAGGAACATCAACTAGTAGCGGCACAGTATGCTGCTTGCCTCCATCCACTTCAGAAGCAATGGTTCCTGATGGTGACTGCTCTCACTTCTGCTTATATCGCTTACTGGTACTGGCATGCTCGAGGCAGGTATGGAGTGATTACCTGGATAGCGTCGATCGTTACGTTCTATGCCATCGGCTCTTCTTTCCGCCTCGAAGGGCGGCAGGCAGGCTACATGGAAGGGTATGAACAAGGTCACCATGCAGGCGTCACAAAAGCGCTGTCTGATGATGGCTTTACATCAAGAGCTCCAATCGGACGCATGGAGTCGTGAACGACGAATTGATTCGATGGCAGTCTAAAAACAACGCTCATCGGACACAGACCCTCATTATCCATACCATCCGCACCAACCAAGTCCCCTTTATGCAGAGTCGTGCCAGCTTTTCGGTCACCTTTACAACGCTCGCGATCATGGCTCTTGGGGCCTGGCTGCCCTACTCGCCGTTCGGACAGGTGCATCTGCCGCACCTGTATTGACCGATCCGGCTGCTCACGCGGCTCAGCTACGTGGGACTCACCCAGGCATTCAAGGTGATGCTGCTGCGCAGGCACTGGATCTGAACCAGCCGGCAGACTGCATCCTAGAGTGTCGGCTCAAAAAGCTGGTGTGCGGATCTGCTCAGTGTTCCGTTGGCAAAAGTGTCAGGCTGGTCATGACACGTCCCCATCACTGCGTGTCCCATCTGAGCGCCGGAGGCATTGCATTCGCCAAATCTCCCACGGTCGCACATGTCGTCGCCAGGCCCCGCCGCCCGGCCGCCTTTTCCGGGTTTGGCTTTGGCCTGGCTGCTGTCTCTTCCTGCTCTTCGTGGTCTTCCTCGGGTGCTCGTCCGCCTCCCGCGCTCCGGCAGTGGTGCCTTCCAGCGCGGGCAATCCCGGGGCATTGTCACAATGGCTAGAACAGATTGTCGACGCTTTGCCGCCTGGTGAACACGGCACGGACGTGCGCGAGCTGTATGCCGCAAGAAGCTATACCCCTGTATGGCTGGTGGACGGTCATCCGACGGTGCAGGCCCGGGCTGTCATCGCGGCAATGGTAAGCAGTCTGCAGAAAGGATTGAACCCGGAGGATTACGGCGCTTCTGATTGGACTGCAAGGCTTGACGCAATCATCAAACCGGATGCGAGCGACGAAACAAGGGCCCGATTTGATGTTGACCTCACCAGTAGTGCTGCATTCCTGGTCTCTGACCTGCGCATTGGACGGGCCAGTCCCCGTCCCCTTCCATTCCAGATCCTGCACGGTGCAAAAGTCGACGACCTGGCGACATTCATTGCGCAGTCGCTCGCCACCTCGACAGACATGCCAGCCTCGCTCGCCAGCGTTGAGCCGCAGTATCTCGGCTACCAGCGGACCCTGGCTGCCCTCCGGACATATCTCGCTCTTGAGACACAGGACCACAGTCCACCCCTCCTGCCGTTGAATAAGGCGATCCATCCGGCGGAAGTCTATGCGGGCCTTGAACCGCTGATGCACAGGCTCAGCCTGCTTGGCGACATGCCGGCAGACCTATCGCCCGGTCTCTCCGGCACATATACCGGCCCCGTGGTTGAGGGCGTACGGCACTTCCAGGCACGGCACGGACTTACCGTCGACGGCAACCTGAATAATGCAACCATCGCCGAGCTCAATGTGCCTCTCGCTGATCGAATCGTGCAGCTGCGGGACGCGCTGGAGCGCTGGCGCTGGCTGCCTGCCAACTATCCAGCCCTGCCGGTCGCAGTCAATATTCCTGAATTTGTGCTCCGGGTCTTTGCAAACGATCACCACATCACTTTGCGATCCAACATTGTCGCCGGTAAGGCCTTCGGCCATCAGACGCCCGTCTTTGCAGACCAGATGAAATACATCATCTTCCGGCCCTACTGGAATGTACCGCTGAGTATCACCCGCACCGAAATCATTCCGCATATACAGAAAAGCAGCAGCTACTTCACCAGGGAACGTCTCGAGGTAACAGACCTTTCCGGACACGTCGTCACGAGTGGCGGAGTCTCGCCGGCGATGCTCTCTGGCATGCGCACCGGCCGGCTGCTGGTGCGACAGAAACCCGGCCCTGCCAATGCACTCGGGCTGATCAAGTTTATCTTTCCCAATGCAAATAATGTCTACCTGCACAGCACGCCTGTTCCGCAACTGTTTGCCCGTGCCCGCCGCGACTTCAGCCATGGCTGCATCCGTGTGGAAAAACCGGCCGAGCTGGCAGCATGGCTGCTGCAGGATCAGCCTCAGTGGAGCGTCGCGGCTGTCCGTGCAGCCATGGAGACAGGACCGGATAATCAACAGGTCAATCTATCGCGGCCTGTTCCCGTGGTGATCGTCTATCTGACGGCTGTGGTTGAAGAAAGCGGCGAGATCTTCTTCTTCAACGACATCTATGGGCTTGACCATCAACTGACTACACTGCTTGCCAAAGGGCGCCCGTATCGCTGATGAAGTCGAGCGAGTTTCACCGCACCCGCTGATCACCAGCGGCGCACTGGACCCACATCCACGTGGACGAAGTTCGACTGGGCATAGTAGCCAACGCCGCCGCGCTGCATCGAGAGCGCCGCATCGCGTACATCTGACGCTGCAGCACCGGGAATGCGGATATCAATCGCTTTCGCCTCCATATGCTGGCTGTGCAGAGCAACGCCGTGGCCATGATCCCGCAGGTAGGTATTGCTCCATGGCGTGCGATAGCCGCAGACGATGTCGATCTCTCCATCCGGGCGGCCCAGTTTGACCATCAGGTCGTGCAGCAGGTCGAACTCTCTCACGTCGTAATTCTTTTCGTCGCCGGTGCGATGATCGCGAAGAAAGCGATCCAGTCCCGCCACGCTCTCCGGAATATATCGATCACCGATCCGGTACACCACGTCAATCCGCTCACCTGTATGCAGGTGATACAGGCGGAGTCGATAGTTTGCCGGCGGCGAAGCAGCCACGTTCGCAGCACTGCTGGCAGCCGTCGCCGGCGCAAGCGAGAGAATCAGGGCAAGACCACTGAAGCAAAGACGCTTAAACATCCTGGCACTGCTTTCACGATACTGAGAGATTTGCCGGCATCAGCGGCAGACTGGCTATGCACCAGTTAAGCATCTCCACGCCGCAGCAAAGGTAATGCAGCCGACCAAACACGTGGTCTATAGCAAAGTGGCCCTGCCGGACGCCATGAATTGCACCTAGTGCGTGCCGACGAATCGCCCTAAAAGAATGCCGATAGAAAAAGTAAAGATGCCCTCAATTGCCCCGAAGCCTGTCAGTTCCAGTCCAGATCGCCACCAGACGCGAACGGTCATAAGCGACCTCATTGCACCGATTGCGAAATGAGCAACCAGGGAGACAGCGGCTGCGAGGGCTATGGCCGGCACTCCGGACATGAAGAAGAAAGGGATGATTGGAACGAATGCGCCAACTGCCGTGGCTAAAAATCCGGTCAACGACGCAATCCATGGATCCGGCAGATTTTCCTCAGACACATTTGCCCTTGTGCGAGCCAAGGCTTTTACAAAACCGTCTTTGTCCTGCGCCAACAAGTGTGAGAGTCTCGCCGCTACATCCTCTGGAAGGCCGCGGACCTGGAGGCGGGGCGCTAATACTTCACCCGCTTCCGATGGGTCGTAATCGACAGCCCTACGTTCTCGTACGAGACCCGCATCATAGATCTCTCGCTCACTCCTTGAGCTAAGGTAGGCTCCCGTGCCCGTCGACAGAGCACTACCCACCATCGCGGCTAGACCAGCGATCAGCACATAGTGCCCCTTGCCTAGAGTGGCCCCGGCGACTCCTGAGACGATACCGAAGATCGAGCCAAGACCATCATGCGCTGCGTAAATGGCATCATTGAGCCAGCCGGCAGCTTCGGGATTCCGTTTCCTGCGAGCTGCTAACAGAGCTGCAAGAGCGGTCCTCGCCTGCGAACCATCCATGGGCGGAAGTGGAGGGCGAGCGCGGATCATCGCGCTTAACGTTTTGTAGTGATCGGTCTCATCCGCCAGCACTTCGAGCAGTATTTTCTGGCATCGTGCATTTACGAGGATGAGCTTTTGCCCGTCATATCGCTCAATTTCACTTCGTTCGTAAATCCTGAGTTGACGCAACTCGGCGTCGAGGCCGTCCACTCCTTTCAAAAGGGCATCAGCACGTCCATCTGCCGCCCCACCATAAATCGGTTGCTGCCCACCCAAGGCGATGATTTCATCCGCCCAGAGGTGAGCGTGATGTCTCTCCGCAGCGGCAAGCCCTCTCATCAAATTACGGCGATGGGGGTCAGACTCGTTGAGAGACAGAGCCCTGTAGGTGGCATCGTCTTCCATTTCTGTCTGCCAATTGAGCTGCAGCGCAGCAAGCAGCATCGATATCTCATTCACCTCAGGCATATCGCAGCTGACTTCATGGGATCGGACTCCTGCTGAGGGCGAGACCTGGGACCATGGATTACGCAAAATTCTGTAACTCCCTTTTACGCGACGGATCACGCCAGCTCTGTGTAAAACAGCTCAGCTGTTGTGCTTTTAACTCCTTAAGCATGGGTTATGGACGACGTATCGAACGTGCGCGGACTTTACTCCAGACCACGGCGACGACTCTGAGCGTGCTATCGCCGGAGCCTGAATTTGGGAGTCAGAGCCATTTCACAGAAGCCTTCCGACAGCGCACTGGATTGGCTGCGGACTGTTGGCGAAAAACTCAGCGCGAGAGGATAGGTCAACGGTTTCCTGAAAGATGCCAGTCTTCTCCCTGCTCTAGGCTTCATGCCATAGATAGAGCTTTGCAGAAACACATCCCCGTTCGCTTTCGGACAGATTTCTACAAGCAGGTCTCCGTACATTCAGAGCATGGAGCGTGCGATCGCAATCATCGCTGTAGACGCAGACGGTGCGGATGGCATCCTGGTGACGTTCTCACATGGAACGGTGGCTGATTACGTAGTTGAGGAGCTGCTTGCCCTGCGCCCGCAGCGCGAGTTCAGCCGGGCGAGGCGATGCCGGCCCTTACAACTGGAAACCCGCCCCATATCGAGATAGTCGAGTCAGCTGCCGAATTAATTCCTGCGCTCTAATGGTGGCTGCGTATTCATCAGGTCGTCGACGTTTGCATCCACCTTGCGCCGGACACAAGTCAACGGGCCATGCGGGCAAAGACCCTGTTTCATCAACTGCCTCTTGCTATGCAGCCGTCCGGCACTTGTTTCACCTTGTGATAGAGCGGTTTCACGGGCCCTCGTACAAACGTTCCTGCGCGATCGACTACTTTGTCAGTCAAAGGTCTCAGAAAGAAATTGATGGCATTCTTGAGCCATTCTGCAAGCGAGTAGCCAACACCCGTTTCCAGGCTGATGTCCATCGTGCCCTGTCGGCAAGGGAATGTAATATTCGGTGCCTTGGCGGCGCTTCCGGTAAAGCGGACAGCCACGAATACACCTGCCTTCATGCCGAAGGCACCGACACCCACCAGCGCTCGCTCGCCAAACCCGAGGATCGCCGAGTTCCATCCAACAGAGATGCCTTCGATGGTATCCGCAATCTCGGTATCCGCCTTGACGTCGGCACCCGCGTTGAAGCGCCATGCCTTAGCCCAGTAGCCGGTGTCCAGGCCGGCTCCGAATGAGTAATCCCCTTTCGCGTTCAAGATGGAGCCCTTTGCACTGAAAGCGCTATGCAGGACGAAACTTGAGGTGAACGAGAGGGAAAGCGGCACGGGACCGCCAAGGGGCAGACTGATGTCAATTGGCAGGAATAACGTCTTGTGGAAGTTGTTGGTGAAGTCTTTGTCGGCGATGGCATGCAGGCGCAGCTTAAGGGCCATGTTGCCCTTGAGGCTCATGCCACAGTCTTCAACGCCTCCGTTATTGATGTGCAGAAAGAACCTGATCCCGGAGTCACCCAGAATCAATTTGCCCGAGGCCTGCACTTTCAAGCCATCCTTGTCGTAGTCGTACTCCATGCCCACGCTGGTATCGCTGCCCGCGAGTGGAATCGCTTTTCCGCCGGCCAGTTCAACGAGAGGCACCTGGCCCATCAGCTTTGGCGGATTGAACGGCTCTTCTGCGATTTTGAGCGGTGAGATGCCTTCAACTCCTGGGATTCCCGGCAAGTGCAGGGATGGTCCATAAGGCACGTCGACCGTGTCTGGAATCTTCTTACCAGGCGGAACGGGGATGTTGCCGACGCCAGTTGGAAGACCCGGAACCTTCGGCAAATCAGGCATTTTAGGCGGTTTCGGAACTTTCGGCACATTAGGAATTTGCGGCACGCCTGGTAATTGCGGCACGTTTGGAGGCTGCTGGAATGCCGCGCTGAGCAGGACCGGTCGATGCAGGTAGTTCGCCCGGCGGTCATTGGACAGTGGGCGATTTACGACGGCGTGGCCTTGCCGTCGAAAAAATGGCATTTCGGCACTCACCATGCGGCCTTCTGCGCCGCCAGGCGAAGCGGGAAGACTCATGCTGATGTTTTTCTGATCTTCATCCGACGGTTCTGGGTAATCCGGCGCCACGTAGGAGATGGCATTGTCGAGGTTGACGGCAGCGTCCATTTCGAAGGTGCCATTGCGGATCAGGTCGGTCAGCTCGACCGGCCCCAGCACTACCTGTACATTGTCACCCTGACGCTTCAGGGCAAGCACGCGGCCGACGGCGCGTCCGGTTGCGAAGACAATTTTATCGACCTGGAAGTCGCTGACCTGCGGCGCGTTCGCGTCAAAGGTCCAGGTCAGACCATCGCTACCGATCGACTTGATGGCCTTATCGCCGTTCTCCATAAGGATGATGTTGGGCTGGTACTCGACCGAGGGATCGCGCTTCGGGGCTATGCCGAACTTTATCTGAGACTCGGTCAGCGTGTGCGGATCGAGAGGGTGCAATACGGTGGCCTTCGGATGCAGCCTGTGAAACCGCTCGTAACCGGCATCGGCCGAAGAGTCTGCTGAAAGCTCCGCCGAAGACACAGGCGCCGGTCCGTGTGTATCGGTCCGAAGTGTTCTGGACCGGCACCCGGACGCGGCGAAGCACAGAAGCAGTGTCGCAACAGGCGCATAAGCAGCAACAGTTTTCATTCGTCTGAACACGTAATTTTCCCCGCAAGACGACTTATTTGCTCATAGGTGAAGCGACGGCTTTGTAGCCGGTGGGCACTTCGAACACCGCCGCTTCTACAGGCGCGATCGAGAATCCCGAAGACTGCGTCTGCATTTCGAGGAGCACACCCGCGGTTGCGTCAGGTGTACCGGCTGCAGAAGGCGCGGCCTTTTGCGTGTGGTGCATGAGCGAGCCCATGGTTGAGCCGGAAAGTGCTCGTCCAAAGGTGCCGAGTCGGCCCATCTGATCACTGGCGGTTTGAGCCGCGGTGCCGGTGGCCACTTCCTTCGTCATAGAAGCAGCCGCGGATGAGCCCTGATCATTGGTGTGCGCGAGTGGTGCGGAGGACGGCGGCGGCAGCGGCTGTCCATCCGCCGTGAGTCCGACACGCGTGACCTGCAGCACCGGGAAGCCGCTCATCTTTGCCGACTCTTTTTTCAATTCCTCTACTGCCTGCGCTCCGCCAGGCTGGGACGACAATAGGTTCGACATGGCGGACGCTTCGACCTGCATGGAAAGCTCCTTACTCATGCGCTGGTTGAAAGCACGCAGTTCTTCGAGACCCGGACAGTCAGCGACGGACCAGATCTCGCTGGTAGCGGCCATGCCGGCTTTCCTGGCTTCGTCCTGCCTCGCCGTCATGGTGACACTCAGCAGCGACTCGGTGGCGCTTTGTCCATTGATGTCCCGCTTAGCACCACTACTTGTGACGTGCGCATCGAAGGCCATCTGCGAAGCAGACGAATCCGTTGCAGTCGTGCCCTTGGCCTGGCTGGTCATTTTCGCCATCTGCTGTTCCAGCTGCTGAAACGTGACGACAGAGTAGGAATGCTTGTCGTGATCGATCGAAGTGATCGTCTGCTGATCCAGATCGATGATCTGCGTCAGATGGGCACCAGCCCGAACCATGCGGCTGCCATCAATCATCACTTTAGACGTCATCGGCCCATTTAATTGTTTGGCCTGTGAGCTGAAGGCGCCGACCATCTTGAGCATGCCGACCATCGATCCGCCGGTGATCTGCGTGGTTTCCTGATAGCTCACGTCTGCGTGAGCGAGTGACGGCAGCACGAAGCTGGCGACGAGTATGGCCGCAAGCGGCATGCAGAGGCGTTGTTTCGGTTGATTTGCAGTCATAAACTCTCCCTTGTATTTGCAGCAAGAATGGTTGCTAGACATTATTGGCGAACCAGCTCAACGCGACGGTTGCGTGCGCGTCCTGCCAGCGTCGCGTTCGTATCTACCGGCTTCGAGGCGCCGAAGCCATCCGTCTCGAGGCGTGCTGGAGCTACCTGATAGTTCGCTATGAGCGCAGCTTTCACTGCGGCAGAGCGCCGCTTCGACAGGTCGAGGTTGTAATCGTCGCCGCCGATGTTGTCAGTGTGACCACTGACGTTGAGCTTCCAGTCAGGGTGTGCCGTGAGCACAGCAGCGATTTCTTTCAACACCGGCGTCGATTCCGGCTTGAGATGGTCACTGCCGAAGTCGAAGTAAATGCCGTAGATCTCGACTGGCTTGTTTTCCTCCAGCTGCTGCTCCATATGCGTGGAGGCGGGAGCGGTTGCGAACTTGGCCGGTGCAGCAGGATAGGAAATCTTGGTGACCTGGAGCTGCGAACCGGAACCGAGCTTCCAGGCCAGCATCAATGGATATTCCGCCTGGTTGAGGATGTAGAACTCTGCGGGGCCGTCGTCAGTGGAGCAGCCTGCGCGCAGAGCCGGCAGCGTCGTGGGCTGGTCATCCAACAGGACCGGAAAGGCGAAGAGGCCGGTGCCTTCTCTCTTCAGGGTGCAACGTTCTTTGGCCAGCCTGTCCAACTCGGCGTCGCCGCCAATGTCCTTCTTACTGACGCCACCAAACGCAGAGAGCATGTTGACCATGTTCCCGATCGCGCCCTTAATGCCGTCCGGTTGGAAGCTGAATTCAGAGGTGCCCTTTTGCGAGAGCTCTGCAAAGACCTCTTTGGAAGCACTGATCGCCGTGGTGCCCGGGAGAGAACGGGGCTGGCTCATCCCGAACAGCTGTGCGTAGTCGTGGGATTTGTCCAGATCCTGCGTGAGCACCAGTCGCGTGACGTCAGCGATGTCCTGGCCATTTTCTTTCGGCTTTGCTCCGTGATAAGTGAGGGTGATTCCGTCAGCATCGATGGCATGAATCTGCTTCATCGACTCGTAGTCGCCTTCAGGATCTTCAATGGCGGTGACGACTAACATGCCGCTCCGCGGAGGCGCAGGGCTTGCCGGCACGGTAGAAGATTGCCATGCAGGAAACGAGGAATGCACGGCATCGCCTTCTTCCGCGTCCACGGCAGAAGAGGCGGCAAGTACTGACGTCTCTACATTCCGCGCTGGCGTGGCATCTACAGTGCGCACAACTTCCTGCGCTTTCTGATTTGCTTTGCCGACCGCAGAAACGGATCTGGAGATCACGAGCACCGCGCTGAGGACGATTGCGGCGCCGGTAACGATCAGCAGGTTGCGCAGGCGGTGGTTCGCTGGCGCCAAAGGAGCATCGGATCGGTTTGCCGGCTGCGGAGCGCCGCAGGCATTGCAGAAGGCACCGCTATTGTATATAGCACCGCATTGGTTACAATTTGCCATAAGTTACTCTCCGGATCCTGACGGAACGTTTGTTTCTCTTGAGAAAGGCGTTGAAACGGACCCTGCTGGTCTCAGGGCTACATGGCCCCGCAAAGCCATCCGTCCTAAAGTCAGTAGTGTGGTTCCGAGCACCAGCAGCGCGCCCACTGGCTCCCAGTTGCTCAAGCCGTGATCGATCATCGCGGTGCCCTGCTTGCCGGGTTGATAGAGCACGGTCACCCGGTCGCCAACCTTGTAAGGAGAAGGGTTGGCTCCGGCTCGATCGAGAAAGCGCAACACTTCCCCATTCGCGGCGGTGAACTGCACTTCGGGGAATCTGCTGTTGTGGTTGTTGTTGGTGGTGTTCATTTCCAGCCACAGCACAGTACCTTCTGCCCTGGTCCCAGATCGCAACACCAGCAGTCTGCGCGCCGGAATGAGAGCAGTGGCAAGCACCACGAAACCTGCGATGCAGAAGAGCATCCCTGCCCGCCCAGGTTGGCTGCTCGACATTTGCACTCGGGTGGTTGCCGATGGTAGCGATCCGAGTGTCTCGGCACTCTCGACAGGCAGTGCGTCCCATAGCTGGGGAGGGCCCGCCATGGTCTGAACGGCTTTGAGCAGGCGCGCGAGCCTGGGCCAGATCAGCCGCCCGGCGACGGCAGCGATCAGCGCGAAAACAATCCAGGTAAAGATTGATCGCTTCCATGTGGTCGCGCTGGACCAGGTAAGCCAGCCGCCACCAATCACCAGTCCAGACGCAAGCGCCCACATGACCAGGGTCGCCGGCTCGCGTGCTTCTTCTGGATGATCACGCAGGATGCGGATCTGCCTGCGGGTGCCTGTGCCACGGCCGGCGAGGCTGCTGCTGCCCTGCACGGATGTAGCTTCACCCCATCCACCCTGCTGCAGGGCATAGCGATAGACACTGTGAAATTGGGTGCCGCGACGGCGAACGCCCAGAATTTCGCCCTCAACCCTGCGCCCACGCCAGGCCCACTGCGCGATGGTGTACAGGATGGCGGCACCGAGCAGGATGAGCAGCAGCCCGAACAGCGCACCTGCCATCTGGCCCAGTAGAACTCCTGGCTCAATCGGGATGTCATTGCCGTTGATGCGCACGTTCTATCTCCTTCCCGGGGCGGCGCCTGGCCGTGGATCGGTGAACTGAAACACCTGATCGTTGAGCCGGGGATTTGGCTGGGGATCGAAAGTTGTGGTCACCCGGTTCAAAGCACCGGGCGGCGCTGGCGACTGCTCAACGATCTTGCGCACGAGGTAGCTGCTGGCATCGACCCACAAAGCCAGCAGGTGGACATTTACCTGCCGCCCCGTCGTGCCGTATGTATCGCTGGTGACCCCTTCCAGCCGAAAGCATTTGTGGCCCATGCCATCTTCCGCGGACGTCATCTCCTGAGGTTGGAAATGCTGCAGGGCGCCAGGCAGACCGGCTTTGGAGTAAAGCAGCGGCGGGATCTTTGTGACCACACTGCGAGTGGGGTAATCGTTGAGAATGATGGCATTGGCATTGCCGGGATTGGGATAGTCGGTGAGCTGGTCGGTGGCTTTCCACCACACATGAAAGGCGTCCGGATCACCCCACACCACGAGGCGATCGCTTGTGGGTCCGCGATAGTCAAAGAGGAAGTGGCGGGGTGACCGTGTGAAGTAGGTGGAAAAGCTGCCTTCGTCGCGGCTGCTCGGGCTGTACTCCTTGAGCACTTTGCCGGTGTCGGAGTAACTGTTGAGCGCTGCGTACACCGTCCGGGTGTGCTCGAAGACAGCCGCAGCGTTGTCTTCAGCACGCAGCAGGGTCGGCCGGGCCAGTAGCAGAGAGCCGGCAGCCAATACAAGGATCGACAGGGTGTTGACGGCTCGATCGTTCCTCGTCCGCCCTGGTGTTTGCTGTGTCAGCACTCGCATGGCCGTCAGCTTCACCCGCCGTTGTTCCCGGGTCAATTGAACCGTGGCTGAACCTGAGTTGAACCGGTAAGTTACTTCTTATGTTGGTTTTGGAAGCTTCTATACACTGCGTTTCGGCGCGGCAATGTTAAACTTCGCTGGCAAATTGGTCCGTGCGGGCCCTCCCGGCGATCGACATGACAGAAACGAAACATCCCGCGAAGCTGATTTATCGCTTCGGCCATTTCGAGGTTAGGCCCGAAGTGGGGGAGTTATATCGGCGTGGGCAGCGGGTCAGGATTCAGGATCTGCCTTTTCGCGTGCTGGTCACCTTGCTCGAACAGGAGGGTCAGATCGTAACCCGGGATGTTCTTGCAAAGCAGCTTTGGCCGGAAAACATCTTTGTCGAATTTGACCAGGGACTCAGCACCGCCGTGGCGAAGCTTCGCCAGGCGCTTGGCGATGTCGCGGAAAACCCCCGCTTCGTCGAGACTGTGCCCCGCCGGGGTTATCGGTTCATTGCTCCAGTCACGCAGGAAGTTCTTGCTCAGCCAGAGATAGCGCCGACGACGTTACCCGAGGAGCAACTGGACCATCAACTGCCGCCGCGGACTGAGCCGACTGCCGAGGTTACTGCGCTCGCGGCAGTCGAGCCAAAGCATCCCATGCTCTGGGGATGGCAGTGGACAATTGCCACGATTCTTCTTCTATTCCTTGCTGGCGGATTCTTCTTCCTTCGCACGCCCGTCCGGACCCGTACCATGCTGCGCGCCAACGATCGAGTGCTGCTGGCCGACTTTGACAATGCGACGGGAAATGCGGTGTTCAATGACACGCTCATGAGCGCTTTGCGGGTCAAGCTGGATGAGTCGCCATACTTCAGCCTGGTCTCGGCAAGGTCGGTACAGGCGGCGATGGAGCGCCAGGGCATCTCCGGCAACGATCGTATTCAGGCCAAAGATGCACAACGGCTTTGCCAGGCCGTTCATGCCACGGCCATTGTGCAAGGATCAGTCTCGCCCATGCGCGATGGCTTGCGGTTGCGACTCGAAGCCCGGATGTGCGGCGGAGCGACCTTCGCAGAAGAAGAAGCGTTCTCGCCTTCGACAGACGCCCTGCTTTTTACCCTGGGCGGCTCGGCTGATCGTTTGCGCCGCTCCCTGGGGGAACCTGAGAGTTCCATCCAACGATTTGGCACACCTATCCTGCAGGCGACGACTGCTTCCTTCCCGGCATTGCAGGCGTTTGCCGCGGGCGAACAGAAGCGGGCGCGCGGGCAGGACCACGAAACGATTGCTGACTACAAGCTGGCCACCGACCTCGATCCGGAGTTCGCGCTGGCCTACGCCAGGCTTGGCACCATCTATGGCAACGAGAATGAGGCCGAGCTTTCCCGCGCTGTGTATCAAAAGGCCTTTGACCTGCGCATGCACACGACGGAACGCGAGCGGCTGTATCTGACCGCTCACTATTACGGCTCGGCGGTGGGAGATGCGCAGCGGGCAGTGGAGGTCTACAAGCTATGGAGGCAGTTGTATCCGGAAGACCTGATTGCTCCGAACAACCTGGCTGACTCCTACGAAACACTGGGGCAGCCGGAACAGGCCCGTTTGATGGCTCTCGAGGCGCGGCGCATCGCCCCTGACAACGCCTTTCCTTTTGCGGGGCTGCTGCAGGCCGATCAGCGGCTTGGCCTTTATGACGAAGCGCGCAGCGTGTGGCGTGAGGCAACGGCAAGGAAGCTGGGGGACTCGGTCATCTCACGCATGGCAATGTTTCGTATCGGCGTGGCTACAGGCGATGAGGCGATGATTCATCAGCAAACGGAGTGGGCTGTCGGCAATCCGCGGGAAGGCGAACTGCTGACGCTTGAGGGGTGGGTGGAAGCAGCGGCGGGACGCCTGCACGCGGCGCAAACCTTGTTTCACAAGGCGCAGGATATCGAACTCAACAACGGCTTGAAGGAGTCTGCCGCCGACGAAGGGCTGGAGCTGGCTCAATTTGAAGCAGACTTTGGCAAAACCCGGGAGGCGCGTGCTGAAGTGATGCGCGCGCTTAGCCTGGCCCCGGGTGAATTGAATGTAAAAGCCTTTGCCGCGTCGATCCTGGCGGTGACAGGGGACGCAAAGCAAGCGGCCGCTCTTGCTGCGACTGTGCAGGCTGCCGCCCCGCAGAACACTATCTTTGTGAAGATGATCTTGCCCATGACGCGGGCTCGCCTGAGCCTGGTAAGTGGAAACGCAGAGGCCGCGGTCGACCAGCTGCGGCCAGTAGAGCCCTTTGATCGATCGCGTGCGATGGAGCTTGCGTCTATTTATGATCGGGCGCAGGCGTTGCTGGCAGCCCGGCGCGGTGCAGAAGCAGAGAAGGAGTTCGCCCGGCTGGAGCAGCTGCGTGCCATCTGCCCGATCTCTCCTTATCTCGCGCTCGCGCACCTGGGGCTGGCGCGGAGCCGACGACTGACTGGCGATGCCGAGGGAGCTCGCGCAGAGTACTCAGCTTTTCTTCAACAGTGGAAGGATGCAGACGTCGACCTTCCATTGCTGCATGCCGCGCGGGAAGAAAGTCGCGCTCCTGGCCGCTCGGAGAGGCCGCCCCTGCACCGGTGACATTGAGCCACAGACTCTGGTTACTCAAATCGTTTCGCAGCAGCGGGACGTCGGCTGATCCTGCCAAGGGTCGCAGGAGTTGCACGGCATTCGCGCTTCCAACACGCTGCGACCTTTACGCCACAGTTATCGTTACAGATAGCGGGAGACCGTTGAGAGTCATCAGATAAAGCGCTCTGGATCTACCGCTACGCCTGCAGGACGCGGCGCGTTTCTTGAGCTGCGGCCATGGCGTGACCTTTCTGAGCGCGTGGAGCGGCAGCGCGGCTGCACTGAAAAATAGTCCACACTGCTGCCCGGACGACAACCAGTGCTGAGCAGAGAATCAGTGTTCCTGCGATCTGCCTCGGCCGCGTACGGGAATACAGGAGGTTGGTGAGCCACGCGGGTACGGTATAGGCACGTGCTGTCCCGAACAGGCCAAGCCGGCCTCGCAATGAGGACTGATAATACAACTTCTCGATGAGACTGTTGAAGTAGCGTCCCACACCACTGACGCGGAGGTTATACGCAGTCCGGGCCAGGAGCGGGATGGTCTGCCTGGAGCGATACCTGCTGACCATGGCGCTTGCTTCTCCGGCATGTCGGAGAGCAGCAGTCACTCCATTGCCGGTAATGGGGTCCGACTGGGAAGCAGCTTCTCCGATGATCATCCAGTTCGGCCCGCAAGTGCTCTTGTAGGTGCGACAGAGGAAAGATGTAGCCGCGACCTTATCGGGCGGACTATCGCTGATCAGGGCATGGAGCCGAGGGAACCTGTGCATCTGCCGTGCAAGCAGATCGTAATTTTTGAGTCCGCGGGCGCGACCTGCTTTGACGGTCGAGCCTGGTGCAACGTAGCCGACGCTGGTGACTCCCGGACTGACGGGAATCTCCCACATCCACTCCATGTATTCGCCATCGTGGCCCAACGTGTAAAGAGTGGTGCCTTCCGCCCAGTCCGAAGTAAGAAAGTGCGCCCAGAGAGAGACTTTGCGCGGTCCATATGCAACAAACGGGAGGCTGAATTCATGACCGAGCATGCTGGCTGCGGCACCGGACGCATCGAGAAACCAGGATGCCCGGATGACTTGGTTTTTCGCTGTTCTGACAGAGAGGATGCGCCCGTCCTGTTTCTCAAAACCTACTGCCCGCTCGGGAAGGGTGACGACGCCGTGAGTCTTGGCCAACTGCTTCAGCAGCGCGTGCACGCGTTTACGGTCGAGATGCAGGGTGCGTGTTTCCACATTCCAGGGGCGGCCGGCAAGCCACGCACCGGGCAGGTATTGCTGCTGCGCTCCATCAGGCGCAGTGATAACGATATGGCGTTTGTACGTGGCGGCACCGGAGGTCACCAGTTCGTCCATCGGCAGGCCGAGCTGAGCCAGCAGCTGAGGAGCAGACCAGTCGAGCGATTCGCCGACGATGCTATCGAAGCTCTCGCGCGGCTCAAGACACAGGACGCGCATGCCACTGCGGGCCAGGTGGATGGCTGCTGCCTGGCCAGCCAGGCCTCCGCCGATCACGACAGCATTGGCGTGTAGCTCTGGCCCGGTGCCGAGGTAATTCTCTGCCATAGTGAATCGTTTCCTTATTACATGAGAAAGGGTAATCCTGCTGCATGGGAAAAATACACGAAACGGGGCGGATTGAGACATCCACCATACGGTTGAGCCTGCTGCGATGGCCAAAGTCGGGTCGGGGAAAGGCCTGCGACTCTACAGCTGCGGCGAACAGGGGCGGTACCGCACGACCCGGGTCATCCATAATTCAAAGCACCCGGCTATGACCATTGTGGCAACAGAGACGAAGAGCACCGGCTTCGACATGGGGACAAGGAAGAGTGTGCTCAGAAATTCGAGGCCGATCAACACCAGCAGCAGGATCACGATGGAATGGCGTGTCATATACGAGCAGATCAACGCACCCAAAGGGGCACCGACTACCGCGACCGGCGTTGCGGCCTGCCAGTAACCCAGTACTGCAGGCGTGACGTCTTTCAGGACCATCAGATGAAAGAGGAAGCCAGGAATGGTGACCATCGTCATGAGGAGAACAGTCGTTGGAGTCACGATCTTCTCGCTTACTCGAAAGAGCAGGACCATGACGAGGAAGACGACGGAATTTTCCCCTGTTCCAACCAGGGCACTGACCACGCCGCCCGCCAGGCCTGCCGCCATGAGGATGACTTTGACGCTGCCATCGAAGACTGAGAGCAGTTCGTTGCGGAGTACATTCCTTTCCCGGTTGATGAGCAGAAGAGCCACTCCTATGCTGCTGACGAGCACAGTGAACGATGTGCGCACGAAGACAGGCGGGATCAACGGTGCGACGAAAGCGGCGCCGAGCAGCACACCAATGATCCCCGGAATTCCGGCATACAGGAGTGTGCGGCGCTCGATAGGGATTCCAAGATAGAGGATGCTGAGAGAAGCCGCGCCCATGCCGATGCTCTGGATGCCAAGCGAGAAATTGCGTGCGTCGCGCGGCGCAATATGGAGCAGCTTGGTAAAGATGGGGAAAGCGATTGCTCCGCCGCCCTCGCTGGTACCGCCACCCACAAGCGAACCGAAGACCATGGTCAGGGCGACCTGCCAGTCTGCGAGCAGATGATGCAGGGCAGCGCGGCCGCCGATGGCCAGCCACAAGGCCCAGACCAGGAGGGCGATACCCAGGTTGAATCGCAGCGCCCGACTTCTCGGAGTGGTATTTCTGTAGACCGCGCTCTCCGTCGCGGGCTGTTCATCAATTGGGTTCAACATGCGCGGCGATGCTCCAAGTTGGCGAGATGTTCCTGCCAGACTTCGGGAGCAGATCATCTTCGCCTTTGTGTCTCGAACTTACATCCACCGTGGGTTGGAGGAATGCCGCTGACCGCATGCAGCCCGGCGTTTCAACGCTACAAGCGCGCTGATTTTTTTTTGGTGATGCAGGCGGAAAAGTGCGATTACTATTAGGTAATTCTGACACCGCAGCAGACGGTTAGCGCAGAATCATTAATTTGGCCTGAAATTCTGTTTAATATTGCGTCCCCTGCAAGCCTTGTACCGTCTTGAGCAAGATAAACCTGCAAGGTGGATGATCGATTGAGGCTTACATACTTTGTTGTGACCTGCGCAATGGTCTTCATGTTGAGCATGACCCTGGAACAGCGCGCTTACGCCTATGCCGATCCCGGTTCCGGACTTCTCCTGTTTCAGAGCCTGAGCGCGATGCTGACTGGCGGGCTCTTCTACTTCCGCAGGCGCCTCAAATCCCTGATCTTCCGCTCAAAGCTTGAAACGAAGTCTTCCCTGACGGACACCAAATAGGTGGAAGCACCGATTTCCAGCCCCTCGCATAGTACCTTTCGCGATCCGGCTGGCAGCGTGGAGATCAAGTCCGACGGCGCTTATCGGACAGTGTCGCCCGCCTACGCTCCCGAGATTCTCGAATTTCTATTGAGTCCGCTTGCTGCGCGCCTCGTTGCAGAAGGCCGGCTGGTTGCGAGCGAGGTCCTTAGTCCTGGACGCGACGAGGACGAGGTTTTGCTGCTTCGCCATCCACGAGTCACCTTCGTCTCCTACCCGGCCGAGTGGTCTCCCGCTCTGTGGCTGTCCGCTGCGGAGCTGACCCTTACGCTGTGTGCAGAACTGGTGCAGCACGGCTGGATCCTGAAGGACGCCACCCCCCTCAACATTCTTTTCGAGGGCACCCGACCAGTTTTTGTGGACGTTCTGTCTATTCAGCGGGCTGATCTCAGTCGACCCATCTGGCTGGCCTATGCACAGTTTGTCCGCACCTTCCTGCTGCCGATGCTCGCTCATTCGCAGCTTGGCTGGCCGCTCCACGCGGTCCTGTCGCGCCGGGACGGTTTCGAGCCGGAGGAGGTGTACACCGCGCTACCATGGACGCGGCGACTGACCCGGCCAGCCCTGACCTCCGTGACCTTGCCGCGACTGCTGACGAAGCGCAGCGGCTCCGGCAAGCTCGGGGTAAAGAAGATTTCAGATGCCGATCTCACACGGCAGATTCTCGGCAATACCCTGGCGGGCCTGCGCACAGCAATGCGTAAGTCCATGCCATTGCAACAATCGTCCGTGTGGTCGAGCTATGTCGAGACGGCGTGCCATTACAGTGCTGCGGATCATGCCGAGAAGCAACGGTTTCTAGCGTCTGCTTTCGAGCAACATGCGCCACGGCGTGTGCTGGATGTGGGGTGCAATACAGGCGCCTACTCCAGGCTTGCAGCTGCAGTCGGTGCAGAGGTCGTCTCGATCGATGCGGACAGCAACGCTGTGGACCGGCTTTGTCATCAGCTTCGAGGAACAGATCAGCATGTACTTCCGCTGTGCGTGGACTTCGCTCATCCCACCCCGGCAACAGGATGGGACAACCGCGAAACGGCCTCCTTCCTGCAGCGCTCCGAGAATTATTTCGACACGGTATTGATGCTTGCCGTGCTGCACCACCTTCTGATCAGCAGCCAGGTACCTCTCGGCCATATCGCCGCACTCTGCAGCCGCATTACCAACGGCAGTCTCTTCATCGAGTGGGTGCCTCCCACGGATGGCAAATTTATTGAAGTTCTGCGAGGGCGGGAGGAGCTGTATCGGCATATCACGGAGAGTTCTTTCCGCGGTGCCTTCGCGGTCTACTTCAACACGGTGCAGGAGCAGACGCTCGCGAACGGCAGGATCATGCTGCACCTCAGGAAGAAATGAAGCAGCCATGGCTGCCATCCGTCATTGCTGCGCTTGGGGTCACAACGATCTGCTGCCTTTGGATTGTGGGTCCACTTGTGTCGCCCTCGCATGACGCCGTCTATCACTGGAGCGGACCGGCAAGCACCATTTTTATTCCTGCACTGGTAGATTTCCTTGCAGCCTGGCTAGTCTTTTCTATCCTGCTGCTGGCAGCCCGCGGGACGCGACGAGCTGCCGCTGTTCTCCGGATCGGCGTGCTGCTGATTCTGCCGCTGGCAGCCGTCGAAAACCTCTTCCTGTTCATGGAATGGCACCTGCCCCAGTGGTGCAGCATTAGCCTGCTTAGTATCTGCGCGGCTGCATTTGTGGCCTTCAATTTTGGCTACAGATACATCTCCCAGGCCAGGCTGCAGCTGCTGACGGAGCGTGCTGCCAAGCTGCTGTGTGTCGTGGCGATTGGCGGAGCTCTTCTGCTGGTCCAGGCCGCGTGGTTCGGTTTACAGGCCAGCCGGTTCGCAGTATCCAGCATGCTGCATGCCGAACCAACGTCTGCGGGTGGCGCGAAGGCCGGGCATCCGCGTGTTGTGTGGATTGTGCTCGACGAGCTCGGGTATGAGCAGGTCTACGAGCACAGGTTCAGCGGCTTGCAGTTGCCCGCGTTTGATCAGCTTGCGCGGCAGTCCACTGTCCTGAGCGATGTCGGGCCGGCAGGTGTGATGACGGATGTCGTCATGCCGTCGCTCATCGCCGGCGTTCCGGTAGACAGGATTCAGCCATCGGCTACGGGTGCGAGCCTCATGATGCACAACCCGGCGCTGGGACAATGGCAAAGGTTCGATCCGCACAACACGGTCTTCGGCGATGCGATGCGAGCTGGCTACACTCCTGCACTGGCGGGCTGGTACAACCCTTACTGCCGGATTCTCTCCGGTGTACTCGATCAGTGTTACTGGACGTTCAGTGAGCTGTCAGCAAACCGGATGCTCTCACAGGCTTCTATCATCAGCAACATTTTCAACCCGCTCCTGCTTAGCTCAAGCGTTCTGAATCATCTTCCATCCGCAATGACGCATGGCTACAGGACGCAGGATCTGACAGCTCGACTGCACATCGCCGACTACCAGAAGATTTCGGCGGCGGGCGACCGGTATCTGCAGGATCCATCCATAGGCTTTCTGCTTATTCACACGGCAGTCCCGCATCCCGGGGGAATTTACAACCGGGCTACGCAGCAGCTTGTGACGCGCGGTGCGAGTTACATCGATAATCTCGCACTGGCTGATCTGTACCTGGCGCATGTGCGGGCTCTGCTGGAGTCGTCCGGCCAGTGGGACTCGTCTGCAGTTGTTGTCATGGGGGATCATTCGTGGCGGACGAAACAACTCTGGGCGAACGCATGGGACTGGACGAGGGAAGACCAGGCTGCGAGCAATGGCGGCCGCTTTGATGACCGTCCTGCATACATCATCAAGCTGCCGGGACAGAGACAGAGTGTCCGATCCGGGGTGCCTTTCAAGGCAGTGAACACGCGAGCACTCCTCGATGGAATCATGCGGGGTGAAATTGTTTCGCCGTCGCAGCTGCTGTCCTTTGTGGAATCAACGCAGCGCAGGCCGTGATCTTTCTGAAGAGCAGACCGTTGCTGACGAAGCTTGCATCTACACTCCCGCATGTCGTCTCGTTGCATTGCGATACGAGCGAGGGACGAGTGACGGACACTGTCCGCGACGTGCATCCGACCGGGCGTTCTGGTCAATATTGACCACTGCAATCGCTGCGTTATGGGGCATTCTTGATAGTAAGTACGCTAAGTAGGCTTAAGGTATGGATCAAGATTGCTCAGCGCAGCGGCCGGAAAGGATCGACATTGACCAGTTCAACGAATGAGCCATTCGCCTGCGAGGTCTACCTGCGCGAAGATGGACCGGGGCGCAGGCAAATTCAGTTGAAGGCGCTTGCCACTTTTTTTTCGCAGGGAGCAGAATCGAATTGTGTTTTCTACCTGCAGTCCGGCCGTGCCAAGCTGACGGTACTTTCGAAGGGCGGCAAGGAAGCGACGATCACCCTGCTGACGCCCGGCGACTTTATCGGGGAAGAAGCCCTGGCCAGCGGGGGCGGCCAGCGCATGGCGACAGCAACGGCCATCACCGCCTGCAATGCCCTGCGCATTGATCGTGACGAGATGGTGCGGGTTCTGCACAGTGAACACAGCTTCTCTGATTTCTTTGTACGTTTCCTTCTTACACGCGGCATGAGAACACAGGCTGACCTTGTCGATCAGCTCTTTAATTCCAGTGAGAAGCGGCTTGCACGCACCTTGCTGCTGATGGCTGAATTCGGCAAAGTGGGGGAACCGGAGACACTGATCCCCGCCATTACCCAGGAAGCCCTTGCCGAGATGATCGGGACGACGCGCTCCCGGGTCAGCTTTTTTATGAACCGATTTCGCAAACTCGGCTTCATCGAATATAACGGCCGCATCCGGGTGCATAAATCTCTTCTGAATGTTGTGCTGCATGACCAGTTCAGTGGCCATAATGCTACTCGCCCGGCAATTGGTGTGACGACAAAGGTCAAGAAGTCTCTCAAAAAGGTTTCTGCGGCGCCACGCGTCTAGAACAGCTGGAAATGCAGCCAGAGCGCGGCCTTCCCTTAGACTAGGCAGGTGACGCGCAACCGACTCATCGTGATTACTTTGCTCCTGGCAATATTGTTCCTTGCCCTGGGATGGCTGCTGGGCCGCAGACGCGCAAGAGCTGCCGGAGCGGCTGACGCGACCATCCGATTGAGCGACCAGCCTGTCACACGTGCGTAGAAGAACACTGGTGAAATTGCCAAGGGGCATGACTCCACTGCTACTTTTCCTGCTTCCTGCAGTCTGTTACATATATCCCACCACCTCCTAGTGCATTTCGAATGCGATCGGAAAAGAACAAGTTTGCAGCAGCAGCGATTGCCGAATTCCGGCAGGGGGAAGCCTATCGCATGCTGAAGCAAAACAGTTCGGCTTGCTTTTCGATCATCATCTAACAAGCACCAGTACCGTTCTACGGAAGACGCGAGGATTGACCATGTCCTGGATCAAAGAGAAGGCCGGTGCGACACTCGACCTGATGGAGCCGGAAGCACGTTTGCCGGTTCGTACGATTACGCTGCAGGACTTCACGGACCTGACGAGCAGTCTGCCGAAAGATACAGAGCTGTTCGCGCTGATCTTTGATGATGATGATGTGGAGTACTCGAAACGCATTATCTCAGCCGCGGTGAGGATTGAACGCGGCAGTGATGGAAGCTCTACCAAGCAGATCGAGCTCAAGGTAGAAGTGGAAGCCTGGGCCTGACTGGAAGCTGAGAGCCCCGCCGGTTCATCCGAATTCCAGGATCGACCGGGTTCAGCCGGCGGAGCTTGCTCTTCCAGAGTCGTTGCGCCAGCAGTCACAGCTGGTCCTCGTTCGACCGGATCGCCCGATCCGCAGTGTGAGTGGTGTCGCCCGCTGCAGTAAATACCCGAGAAAGAAAATAGAACATCTCTACTTTCGTCCCCTTGTAGGGCTATTTCACCGCGCCTGCAAGTGCAGTACACATGCCTAATTGGTATAGCCCTTGCACATTTAGTGGCAGTCGAGTTAACAGCAGCAGACCCCATAATGACTCACGTGTGGACCATATTGGACACACGCGAGGTTGAAGGAAGACCCGTTCTTCTTTCGATCTGCCTGGACGCAACGTTGTGGTTGCGACTGGAGAGCACTCGCCGCTTGCGGCAGATTTGGAACCTGCATGTTTACGACTGAGTTAATTGCATCGAGAAAACCGAGAGGCTTCTCGAAGATTGCTGCCGGAATGATTGCTCTTGCCGCGCCTGCTTTCGGGTTCGGCCAGGCTGTGCCGCGCATATCAGGCCCCATCAGTGACTCTGCGTTGACGACACTGCACGGCAGTGTGCATCCACTGGCGCGTGCCGAGTTTGATCGCGGCCCGGTTGAGGATTCTCATGTCGGCCGCATGTTGCTGGTGTTGAAACGGAGTCCCGAGCAACAGGCAAATCTACAGCAGCTGATCGACGATCAGCAGAACGCCGCCTCTCCTAATTTCCATAAGTGGCTGACGGCGGAACAGTTCGGCAAACAGTTTGGCGTAGCCGATGCGGATGTGCAGACGGTCACCAGTTATCTGCAGGACAAGGGATTCTCGGTCGGAAGGATCTACAAGAATCGCGGCGCGATTGAAGTATCCGGCACCGCCGGCCAGCTGCGCGCTACCTTCCATACACAGATTCATCGCTACTCGATCCAGGGCAAGGAGTTTTTCGCCAACGCGAATGAACCGCGCATCCCGACGGCGCTGACCTCGGTTGTTAGCGGCTTCGCATCGTTGAATAACATCAAGACCGGCAGCACGAGCGCTGCCTCTGCGGAATCGATCCCGGTCTCGCTCGATCCGGAGACGAAGAAGATTGCACCGGCCTACACCGCCACGCTGAGCGGTGCGACGGTTTACCTGCTCGCACCGGCGGACATTCAGTCGATCTATGACATACCGGTGCTGACCACCAGTCCGGGTGCAGGCGGTACCGGCGTGACAGTCGGCGTGATCGGCGATTCGCAAATCAACCTCGACCTGATCGCGCGCTACCAGAACCTTACCGGCGCCGGCAAGACGACGCCGACCGAGATTGTCGATGGCAACGATCCAGGCATCCTGGGCGTGACTGCGACGACCCCGGACGCGACCATTGCGTACCAGCAGATTGAACTGATCGGTGCAGCTGCTCCGTACGCCAACATTAACTATTACGTTTCGGCCGATACGGATTATGACACTGGCCTGAACTTCGCCATCATTCGCGCTGTGGATGACAACGCGGCGCAGGTATTATCGCTCGGCTTCCAGACCTGCGAAGGCAGTCTTGGCGTTGTGAACAATGCGCTGGTGAACAACTCATGGATGCAGGCTGCGGCCCAGGGTATGACGGTGGTGGTGGCTGCAGGCGATACCGGATCTGCCGGCTGCGATCTGCCGGGAACCGGAGTGTCGGCCTCCAGCGGCCTGGGGGTCAACGGCTACGCGTCCTCACCCTATAACGTAGCTGTCGGCGGTACAGACTTCTACTACACAGCAGCCCTGCCAGCCACGCATTACTGGAGCGCCACGACGGGCGGAAGCGTGACAAAGGCGAATCTGCCGATTCCCGAGCAGGCGTGGAATGACAGTATCCAGACGACGGATGTCACCAAGACAAATCCGATCCTGAATGCAGGCGGCGGCGGTCTCAGCCTTCTCGGCAAGGTGGACCTTGATAATGGTACGCAGTCTGCCTACCTGGTCCCGTCCTGGCAGGTAAATGCACAGAAGGTAGCTGGCATCGCGTCACCGGTCGTTCGCGCCATCCCGGATGTATCCTTCTTCGCCGGCAACAACTACAACTCGAGCGAGTACGTCATCTGCGCCTCTCCTGCAGACTGCGCTTCGCCATTCGCACCGACCAATGCAACAGTTACAGGCGGGACGGCGGGCGCGGCAGCAGTCTTCGCAGGCATCATGGCAGATGTGGTTGCCAAGAACGGCATGCAGGGCAACGTCAATCCGATCCTTTACGGATTGTCGGGCTCGATCTATAGCGGAACCAACAAGACCGGTGTGTATCACGATGTGAAGACCGGTAACAACTCTGTCTCCTGCGCGGCTGCGAGCCCAAATTGCAGTGGCGGCACAATCAAGACCGGGGCCACAAACTCATACCTGGCTGGCACGGGATACGACCTGGCGACTGGCCTGGGCAGCGTTGACGCGCTGAACCTGATCAACGCATGGGCTGTACCGGCGACCAAGACCACGACGACCAGCCTTTCCATCGTGAATGCCACCACGCAGGCGGCAGCAACTTCAGTGGTACACGGTACGATCCTGAGCCTTACGGCGAAGGTTACCGGCACAGGAGGCGTGCCGACTGGCGACGTGGCCTTCACAACCAATTCGACACTGCCCAGCTATGGCGGTATCAGTGCATCCACGCTGTCGGGCGGCTCGGCGTACTCACCGTATAACTACTTTCTGCCGGGCGGAAGCTACACGGTGTCGGCTCGCTATGCGGGTGACGGCACATTCCTGCCCAGTGTCGGCACGACGCCGATCACAGTGACGCCCGAACCTTCACGAACCTTTATCTACTCCAGCACGTATCCGAGCGGGAGCACGGTCACCTACGGAACGACAAACAATGTGACGGCTGAGCCGTTCAGCCTGAACAACAATAATGTGTCCACACCGACCGGCACGCTGTCTGTCTTCAATGGCGGATTGGATCCAGTGACCGTGATGTCCCTGAATTCGGAAGGCACTGCGACCTATAACACCAACCTGCTGACGGCCGGCAACACCTACCAGATCACCTTCAACTACTCAGGCGATCCCAGCTATCTGCTAAGTAATACTTCTGCCACACCGTATACCATCACGGTTACGAAAGCGCCGACCAACATCACATTGGCCAACAGCGGAACGCTCTCGGGCAATTCCCCAGTCGGCCTAACAGCACTTGTCTCTTCCCCGGCACTTAATACTACGCCGGCATCAACGTCCACAGGCGTGCCGCCAACCGGTACAGTCACCTTTACTAACGGAGCCGGCACCCAGACCGTGGTGAACGTGAACACTGGTTTTGATGCGAATGGCAAGGCGATCTCCACAGCGACGCTGCCTGTATCGATCACGCAGACGCAGACACAGGTTTCGCTGAGATCGGCAGCAAATGTCACGGCGTACTACAACGATGGCAGCTTACTGACTTTAAACAACGGCCTGGACGGCAACGGCTATGCCTACTCAGCCAACCAGCTCGGGACAACGATCACCTCTGCGGGCGTTAAGTACAACTTTGGAAATGCAAACCAGAACGATGCAGTGTCCGGGACGAACGGGCCGACGATCAATCTCCCGAACGGCAACTACACCAACCTTGAATTCCTGGGTACGGCCGTCAATGGCAACCAGACTGGACAGACTTTTACCGTAAAGTACACCGACGGCTCGACACAGCTGTTCACGCAGAGCATGAGCGACTGGGTCGCGTCGCAGGGCTACACGGGTGAAACAGTTGCCAAGAACATGCCGTATCGTGACACCATTCTCGGCGGCCAGCAGAACACACCCTTTAACATCTACGCCTACAACTTCTCAATCAACAGCAGCAAGACAGTGGCCAGCATCACATTGCCGAACAACAGCAACATCTCGGTGGAGGCACTGACCCTGGTCAACCTCGGCTACACGGCTGTGTACTCGGGCGACGCCAACTACGCGGCTTCGAGCACGACAGGAAGCATTACCGCGAACAGCGCCAACTACACGGGAACGAGCGGCGTATCGATCTCCCTTAACAACACCACGGTCAATGCCAACGGATCCCTGATCGTGACGGCGACAGCAACCCAGTCGACTGGCACGCCAACCGGTACAGTGCAGGTGTTCGCCAATGGAGTCTCGATCGGCAGCTTTGCAATCAGCTCCGGCACAGCAACACCCTGGACGGTTCCCCTGACCAACGGTTACCTGCCGCTGCCGAGTGGCACAGTCACACTCAGCACCGTCTTTACCCCGCTCAACACGGCACTCTCGCCGTCGTCCGCAAGTACTACCGTCACAGTAACTGACAATCGCACCAGCGGCGACTTTGCCATCACGACGGACACGCGCAGCCAGACGATTACATCGTCTTCAAACAATGCGTACTTCCAGGTGCAGTTGTCTGCGATCCAGAACATGGCCGGCCTCAATACGCCGATCACTCTTACCTGCTCTGTGCCGGCCAGCAGTAATCTCGGCTGCACCCTGCAGGGATCCGCAACGCTCGATGCGACAGGATCGGTGGTTGTGCCGCTGCAAATTTACGGACGGCCGACTGGTGGAACAGGCGCACTGCAGATGCCGGCACCCGCACAGCACTGGTGGCTGATTGGTGGCGGTTCCACACTGGCCTGCATCTTCCTGCTTGGCATTCCTGCTCGCAGAAGAACGTGGCAGGGCCTGATGAGCTTCTTCGTCTGCGCTGTAGTGATTACTGGTTCGATCACTGGCTGCGGCACGAATCGCCTGGCAACCGGGCAGACGAATGCAGGCACAGCGGGCACCCAGGGCGGCAATGGTGGCGGCGGCAGTCTGACACCGGGCTACACCAATGGCCTGGCCACCAACACGGTCAACCCTGGAACCTACACCGTGGTGATCACAGGAACGTCAACCACGAACACAACCCTGACACATAACACGGCGGTCTCTGTTGTTGTAAACACGGGACAGTCGTTCGCCAACGGATCCTACTCGATGACCAGCGTCCATACCGGCATGTTGATCACTGATCCTTCGGCGGCTACTGCTTCAGGCACCGGGCTGGTACAGATGAATGCAGACGGAGCCAGCGATCAGAAGTGGATCTTCAATTACCAGAACAACGGCTACTTCACGATCACGAACGCAGCAAACGGCCTCTTCATCACCGATCCGGGCGGCAACACCGGTGTGGTACAGGTGACGCAGAGCAGCATGATCGGCACTGTCGCTGCTCCGGACGGCACCCAGTTGTGGACGCTGTATGCCAACGAAGGCGGCTACGAAATCGTGAACGCGCAGTCTGGCGGTGTGCTCGACGACAATGGCCAGAATACGGCACAGGGCACGGCGGTCATCTGCTACCCGCAGAAGCCGATCATCGACAGCGGCAACCAGACCTGGTACATCCAGTCTGCACCGTAGTCTCCAAACGCAACGCAAACCAGAAAAGCCGCCCAGCAAGGCGGCTTTTCTGTTGTTTGCTATGCGGACGTTTAAGGAAGTGTGGTGAAGAGATCCTTCAGATCCGGGGCATGGGCTGCAGCTCCGAGCAAAGGACCGACCTTGAACATCTCCTCCAGTGTGCGCAGGAGTGAGCTGTGGGTATAGCGCACCTCGTTTTTGTAGCCGTGCTTCACTCCCCTGCCCACGGCGAGAAAAGGAATGGGGCCATCGCCATTTGCAGCTTCATCCGCAGTGATGAAAACAGTGACCTGCCCGGCCTTATATTGCGATGAGTTGAGAATCGTCGGCAGCGTTGTCTTCAGCCAGTTGTCTATGTGCGCGATGGCATTACCGCCACAGGTATCGTGACCGTCGTCGCACATGTTCGGAGTGATGACGTTGTATCGACCGATAGCGCCGCTCTTGAGATCGCTGCCAAGCTCGGCCAGCGGCCGGATATGCGCGATGCAATAAGCAGAGGTCCGGCTGCCGCCGCTGGTCATGTCGTCGAAGTACAGCTGAGAGACATGCCGCGGCTGGTATACCTGACCGCCGGTGCTGTCGACGGGACCCTCCGGCAACAGCGGGCAAGTGCTACCTGAGATCGATTCCGCATACGCGCGCCAGCGGACTCCAGCATTCTGCAACAGTTCGCTCAGATGAGCGTGAGTGGACTGCTGGAACTGCGACGGCTCGCCATCACTATGGACCCCGAAGTTTTGTCCGGCTTCCAGCCATAGATAGTTCGGCAGACTGGGATGGTTTCCGGGAGGATTGAAATAGTTATTGGCGACGCTCGAGATGGGTACAAGCGTCTGGTTGATGTACGGTGCCTGGGGGCTTCCCGAGATACCGCCGGTGCCGAGCCAGTTGTGATTCTCAAGCACGATGAGAAAGACGACTGGCGGAGCAGTTTGTGCGAGTGATGAGGGCGCGATGAAGAGTGCCGGCAGGACGGCGGCGAAAAGTTTTAGTGCCGTGGTTCGAAGAATAGAGGAGTGCATGGCTCACCTTCACATCAGGCCCATGGAAGTAGACGGCAACAACTACCAGCGACTAAGTCTCTCGGCCTGAGAGGCTCATCGTAGGCTGCTCGTCCAAGGTAAGCAGTACACAAATGAACATGTGAAGAAAGATTCATGTGCGAATCTTTCAATTTGATTACGCGTGGGTCATCTCCATGTCTTTCTTACGCGCAGGGTGAACTTTCTTACTGAAGGCGGGATAGAGGATCGGCAATATGTACAGGGTCAGCAGCGTGGCCGTAATCAGTCCCCCGATCACAACGGTAGCCAGAGGCCGCTGCACTTCAGCACCGCGTGATGTTGCCAGCGCCATCGGAATAAAGCCGAGACTTGCCACAGTTGCGGTGATCAATACTGGCCGGAGACGATCTGTTGCACCCTGCCGGACAGCGTCTTCCATCTCAAGACCTTCGCCGCGCAGCTGGTTGATGTGCGACACCATGACGACGCCGTTGAGCACAGCCACACCGAATAACGCGATAAAACCAATGCTTGCGGAAAGATTCAGGTTGATACCGCGCAGCCACAGAGCAGCGATGCCGCCGACCAGCGCGAGAGGAACGATCAGCAGGATGAGCACGGTCTGGGGAAGATTCTGAAAGGTCGCGTAAAGCAGGCCGCCGATGACCAGCAGTGAAAGCGGCAGCACGATGATGAGACGCTGCTGAGCCTCCTGTTCATTTTGATACTGGCCGCCCCACTCAACTGAGTAGCCTGGCGGCAGATCGAGCTGACTGGCGATTTTGGCTGTCGCCTCTTTGACGTAGGAGCCGAGGTCCTGACCTTCCACGTTGGTGCTGACGACGATGCGCCTGCGAGCGTTTTCGCGATTGATCAAGATTGGCCCCGACACGCGCCGGATCGTGCTCACCTGATCGAGCCGGATCAATTCGCCCGCGGGGGTCTTTAGCTGGAGGCCGTATAAGTCATCGATATTATTACGAATATCAGATGGAAGACGGACGGCGATGGGAAAGCGCTGTTCGCCCTGGACCATCTCGGAAATCTGCTTGCTGCCGACGAGTGATTCGATGACTTCCTGGATGTCAGCGACATTCATGCCGTAGCGTGCGGCGGCCTGTCGGTCGACTTCGATCTCAACGTTGGCGGCTCCCCCGATGCGCTCGAGCTGCGGCTGCGAAGCGCCCTTGATGGACGAGATGATGCCCAGGGCTCGCTGGCCGAGAGTTTCCAATGTCGAAAGGTCAGGACCGAAGATCTTCAGCGCAGCATCGCCGCGCGTGCCGGTGATGGTTTCGTCCATGCGCATCTGCATGGGCTGTGTGAATTCATAATTCACACCCGGGATCTTGTTTAGAGCTTCTTCCAGCTTGTTGCCCAGCTCCTCTTTGGTCTTGCAGCATTTCCATTGATCCTTCGGCACAAAGTTCACATAGGCGTCGGTCTCATAGACGCCCATGGCCTCGGTAGCGAGGTCCGGACGGCCCATCTTGGCTACCACGGTAGAGACCTCGGGAAAACTGCGAATCGTACGATCGATCTGATTCTGAATGGCAATGGATTCAGTGAGCGAAATACCGGGAAGCTTTTTCGAAGTGATGACGAGCGAACCTTCGTCCAGGGTCGGCATGAATTCTGTGCCGATGAATTTCAGTGAACCCAAGGCAACTAGCACCATCACCGCAGCCGCGATTAACAGGGGTTTGCGATGTTTTTCCGCTCTTGCGAGTGAGCCAGTGTAGCGGCTGCGCAGACGATCGAACCAATGGGGACGTTCCGCGTCTCCCTCAGTTCCACCCTGAAAGAGTGTGAGCCATCGCGCGGACCGCGGCTTGCTCGCGCTTCGATCGGCGGCCTGCTGTTTCTTCCGAGCAAGCGTGACCGAGCAGACGGCCGGCACTACAAACAATGCCATCAGCAGAGAGCCGGTCAACGCGGAAATGACTGTCACGGCCATCGGGCGGAACATGCGGCCGGCAATACCCTGCAGCGTCAGCACAGGGATGTAAACGGCGAGAATGATGAGTACGCCAAAGGTGATCGGCTTGACGACTTCGCGGCCGGCGCTGCGGATGAGATCAAGGAAATTCGGCCGACGGCGATCTTGCTGATCGTCATCGCTTTCTTCCGCGCGATCGGGGCCGCCGCTCTCGTCTTCGCCGTCCTGCTCTTTTTTGCGCTGGCCTTCGATACGGTGCATACAGTTCTCGACCATGACGACCGAACCATCGACGATAGTGCCGAAGTCGATGGCGCCGAGGCTCATCAGGTTGGCAGAGATGCCGAATGCCGACATGCCAAGAAATGCGAAGAGGAGCGAGACCGGGATCGTCGCAGCGACAATCAATGCAGCCCGCCAGTCGCGCAGGAAGAGAAGCAGGATGACCAGTACAAGCGCCGCGGCTTCTGCGAGATTCTTCTTCACCGTGTGCAGGGTGGCGTTGATAACATCCGACTGGTCATAGAACGGGATGATCTTCGCGCCGCCGGGCAGCTTGAGCGACTGGATCTTTGCCTTCACTTCCTCGATGATCTTGTTGCCGTTTGCCCCGCGCAGGATGATCACCATCCCGGACACGGTCTCGCCATTGCTGTCATGCAGCACAGCGCCGTGACGGATCATCGGGAGCAGCTGAAGACTGGCTATTTGATTGACCAGGATCGGCGTGCCATTGCGCGATGCGACCACGATGTTGCCAAGCTCGCCCAGGTTCTGCAGCCGGCCGATGCCGCGTACCGTGTACATCTGCCCGGCGTGCTCGATGTAGCTGCCGCCAAAGTTGGCATTGTTGTTCGTAATGGCAGTGATCACATCATGGAGCGTAAGGTTGTAGCGCCGCAGATTCTGCGGATCCACGACAACCGAATACTCCTTGGTGAAGCCTCCCCAGGAATTGATTTCACTCACTTCCGGGATGGTCATCAGGTCGTAGCGAATGGTCCAGTCATTCAGGGTCTTCAGATCCATTAACGACAGCTGAGGCGACTGGACGGTGTATTGGTAGACCTCGCCAAAGGGGGTGGACATTGGTCCAAGCAGTGGATCGATATTACCCGGCAGATTCGCTTTGACCTGGTTGAGCCGCTCTGCAACCAGCTGACGTGCTCGATATTGATCGACCGAATCATCGAAAATGATGGTCACCATCGAGATTTCAAGCTTCGATGTGGAACGCACGATCTGCAGATGCGGCAGCCCCAGCATGGCTGTCTCGATCGGGAATGTCACCAGTTGTTCCACTTCTACAGGAGACATGCCGGCAGCGTTTGCAGTGACGACCACCTGGTTGTTGGTCAGATCGGGAAAGGCTTCAACCGGCAGCCGCAGCATGACCAGAGTCGCGCCAACAGCGAGCAGCACCATGCCGATCAGCACGAGCCAGCGATTCGAGAGGAAGAAATCAAAGATGCGGGTCACTGCTTTATTCCTCTCCCAACGTGCCCTTCAACAATTCGGACTTCAACATGAAGGCGCCGGCTACAGCGATGCGCTCACCGGCATGCAGCCCGCTGGTCACCTCAACCTGCCCATTGACTGGCGGCTGGATCTGCAGAGCCCGGGAGGTAAAGTGCGTGCCATCGTTGGTCACAAACACCACTTGAACGCCATTAACTTCCTGGAGCGACTCTTCCGGAATGAAGATCGCCTTTCGTAGATCGTCCTGAGCATTTACGCTCTCGGATGCTGTACCGGGACGCCGCTTCGATTCAGTAATCGTAGCAGTTACGAACATCTGGGGCTTCAATGCAGTCAGCGGATTCGCCAGAGACGCACGCACCTGGAGCGTGCGGGTTGCCGGGTCAAGGGTGCTGCCGATGAGTGTGACAGTGCCTGAGAAGCTACGGCCCGGCCATGCATCGGAACGAACTTCAACATGCTCGCCAACGCGCAGGTGCGGCAGTTCCACTTCACTGACTGCTGCGACCATCCAGACCGATGTGAGATTCGAGACGGTAAATGCTTCCACACCGGGCTCGAGTACTACGCCCGGCGTGACAGACCGAGTGATCACAGTCCCGGCAATCGGAGAGACGATCGGCACTTCATCATGCCGGTAAAGGTTCGCCGGTGTGATGCTGTTCGGCTCCTCGTTCAACAGGTCGCCGAGATGTTCGCGCTCCATGGTGACCGAGGCCTGCACATTGTTCAGGTCGGTCTGTGCCTGCACGAGCTCCTGCTCGCTGCCTTGCTTCTGTTCGAGTGATGCAGCCTGGATCGAGTAGAGGTGGTTATAACGATCGCGCTTCTGCTGCGCGTACACCACTGCTGCTTTCTGCCGCTCAACATTCGCGAACGCCTGCGCCAGCGCGCCAACTGTCTCATGGACACTGTGGCTATGCAGGCGGGCCAGTGTTTCGCCACGCCTGACAACGTCGCCGGGCTGCTTCAGTATCTCGACGACCCTGCCGTCAGCATACGAGGCGATGTGCGCTGTATGCTGCTCATCCATCATGATCTGGCCGGGTACAGTAAGCAGGCGAGGCACAGATCGCGGCTCAACCATCTCTACACGTATGCCTGCAACCTGTTGCTGATCCGTGGTGACGTTGATCGTTTTCTGCGTATCTGCACTGTCCTGCGAGCCCTGGCCGGATGCAGCGCCGCCTGAACTGCCGCCACTTTTCGTGTCGCTGCCTTTGGAGTCGCCGCCCTTGCTTGAGCCGGATGGCTTCGAGCCGCTCGAATCTCCACTGGAGCAGCCGCCTGCCAGCAGGCACAGGGCAAGCAGCGCAGAGGAAAGACGGTGAATATGCTGCTTCATGGTTCTTCCCCGTAAGCTAATTTCAATGCAGTGGCAGCGCGCTGGTACTCGGCCCAGGTCTGGATCGCCAGGACACGGGTCTCGATGAGGATTCGTTCTGCGTCCAGGTAGCGCAGCAGGTCTTCGCCGCCGGCGCGATAGGCTTCAGCCACGATTGTTTCGTTCTGCCGCGCACGATCATCCATGCCGGGTACGATTGAACGCACCAGCTCCTGGTCTCGCTTGTAGTCGCTTTGTGCGACACGGATTTCAGAAGCGGCCACCAGGCGCGCGTAGCCCAGGTCGTCCTGTGCCAGCAGCAGACCAGCCTTTGCAGTAGCGATGCCACCCTGATTGCGGTTGAAGATTGGCAGATCGAACTGCATGGCACCGTAGAGAGTATCTGCGCCGCTGTTGCGCTTATAGCCGGCGAGCAAATCGAAATTTGGAAGGCCATTCGCATGCTGCAGGCGAAGATCAGTGTTCGCCTCGCTCACTGCTTCGCGGGATGCCTGCACGTCCGGACGGTTTTCAACGGCTGTTGCGATTGAGATTTCCTGCACAGGATATTCCTGCTCGAGAGAATCGCTCAGACGTAAAGTTGTGGCATCCGCCAGGCCGATCTGCCGTGCCAGGTTCAAGGCTGCGTTCTCTGCTGCCCTGTCAGCCTGCGCGGCTGACAGCGCGATGCGATCCCGCTCGACCCTGGTTCGCAGCAGATCAATTCCTGCAGCAGCCCCGGCCTGCAGACGATCGTTCTGATATTGCACAATGCGATCGAAATTTCCGAGCTGGCGCTGCCACTCCGCGACTTCCGCACGGGCAGCGGCCAGTTGCCAGTAGGCAGCAGCGATGCCGCCAGCAATCTGCCGCAGCTCGAGCGCGTGCGTCGCCTCGCCGCGACGTATCGTGCTCTGGGCGTAATCAATACGCTTGCGCCTTTTGCCGAAAGTCTCGAAGCTTTGCTGCACATAACCGTAATCTTCCGTATTGTCTGCGAAGGAAAAGTTCGAATCCCACGGACGCAGGTCTTCTGACTGCAGATAGAGGCGGGGATTTGGGCGGAGGCGCGCCTGCGTAAGCTGTGCGCGCTGCATTTCAAGTCGATCAGTGCTACTGCGGGCTGCCGGATTCTGATTGAGCCCTGTCCTTATGGCTTCCTGCAGGGACAGGGGCTGCTGGGCGTGAACACTCCCGGCCAGCGCGACCATTAAAATTCCGCTTGTAATCGAGGACGTCCGCCTCCACTTGAACCGATCCCGCATGTAGATTTTGTGATGCGCGCGGTCTGCGGCAAGCTACATAAGTTCACGAAATTCAACGACTTCTAAACAGGATCAACGAAAAAGCCGCTCCAGATGAATTCTGCATGACGCCGACATGACAGGTCGGAAAGCGGATGTGTCCGCAGGATCTGAGCAGTGTCGACGCAGGGACGAATCTTTGTGCCGGGCCGGGCATCGAAGAGACACACACCCAGGAGGACAACTTTATGGCTGCATTCTGCACATGCTGTGGCGCGGCGATTACCAGCAAGAGTGAGCGCTGTGCCGTTTGTGGAGCAGCGAGTCACGGAACCATCGGCGCCTCGCCATTGCATGCGGACGCCGTTCCGGCTGCACGCGTTCATCCCGGCACCGGATGCAAGCACCTTCCTGCCGACAAGGCTCATCTTACCGCCTGGAAATAATAAGGAGAGACCCGAGTGGCAGACGAGAAGGACGACGAAAAAAAGGAACAAAAGAACAAGCAGCCGCAGGTAATCCTGATTGCTTATCTGAAAGCGCATCTCGTTGACGGCGGATCCATCGATCTGCTGCCCATCCGGCACGAGAACGATGTGAAGAGCGATGTCAACAAGCTGCTGGAAGACTGGGCTTCGTCAGGGTTCCTGCTGCGTGGCAACATCGCGTATCCGTGGCACCAGGTGAAACAGGTGGAGGTAACCCGCGTCGAGGAGCTTGCGCCCCACGAGGTGCATCAACGGATGATGGAGCTCGAAGGTGCCAGCAGGGCGCAGATGCAGAACGGCTTCTGGAAGACTCGCGAGACTGATGACTCCAAGGAATCCGGCAAGGGTGAAAAGAAGGAAAAAGATGGGGACGCGAAGCAGGATCAAAAGTCCTGATCGCTGGCATTCCGAATACAACAAGGGCCGTAGCTAGATGCTTCGGCCCTTTGTTTTTGCAGGCGGGCTAGTTGCCCGCAGCACTGCCATGCGAACCCTGGGTTGCCAGCCAGGCTTTGAGCTTTGGCCCTTGGTCGTTGCGCAGATCAATGCAGGACTGAATGCTGTTCTGTGCCCTTGTAAGTGCACGTTCGGCGGCAGGAACTTTGTGCGTGGAGAAGAAGGCTGTCACCTCGTGCGACTTATCCTCACTGCAGAAGCTCCCTGTTGAACCAACCAGTGCGCCGCCGATCATGGTTGTCATCTGCGCCTGGACCTTGTCCCAGTTATCCTGAATATATTTCCAGGCAATGTCTCGTGTTGCGGTATCCCGCATGGGGATGGCGAGCTGGAATACAGCATCCTGGTTGCGTACTTTGCCGGACACGGCGTAATCGAGCGACCGCTTCTGCAGAGCGGGATCCCGAAAGTAAGCGAGCGCGCGCAATGCACCGTCCTGCTGTGCTGGATTTTTGGAAGTCTCATAGACCTTCTGGAACTGGTCGAATAGCGCTGCGTCTCCATTCTCTGCCGCGATGTATTGCGCGTAGGTGGCAAGCGCCGGCTCCACAGACCCGGCATCCGCGAGGTATTTCTGCGTGATGGACTTCGCATCGGCGATCACCTTCGGATCTTTTGCGATACCAAGGATGCCGAAGAGCGTCGCACGAAGCTCACGTTTTTCAGGAGTGTCTGTGCTGGAGGGTGCACCGATCTTCGCATACTCTGTTTCGAAGGTCTGGCGAATCCAGCTGTCCAAAGCGTCGCGCTCCTGGCCGCTCGATGCGATCTGCTCATTTGTTGTATTCAGCGCCGAGGCTACAACACCGAGTGCATCGGGACTGGTATCGGCCTTCACAGCCTGCGCCAGATTGAGGAAGTCTCCGATACTCGACTGGCCTGCGCGGGTGAGGGCAAACTGGTTGCCGAGAAAAGTTATGCGTTCGGCAGGCTGCAGTCCTGATTCAACCGACGAAAGAATCTTCTTGTAGTCCTCTTTTGCATAAGCGGTTCGATAGTAGCCAGCACCGCGCGCATTGCCGTAGAAAAACGACGAAGCTGGGATGGTCAACTGCTGCTGCGTCTGGTCAAGCACTTCGCAATTTGCTGTCGATGTACCGGTGCCTTTGAAACACACAGGCATCGTCCAGGTCTGTCCTTCGCCGGATGCGTCTTTGGCATTGAGGAAAAATCTTTCCTGGCTGACCGTTACCTTGCCATTATTGGCTCGATCGAATGTGAGCAGTGGCTCACCCGGCTGCGATACCAGGCTCGACATGATCTTATCGACCGGCTTGTGGCTGTTCGCGGTCTGCGCACCCCAGAAATCTTCAGCTGTGGCATTGCCATAGATGTGCGCTGCAAGATAGTTATGCACGCCCTGCCGGAATGGTTCTTCTCCGAGATAATTTTCCACCATGCCGAGCACGGCGCCAGCCTTGCCGTAGGTGATTCCATCAAACATCTCGTTGATCTCGTCGGGCGTGTTGGCCTCAGCACGGATCGTACGCGTCACCTTCTGTGCGTCCAGATTCAAGGTGCTGTTCAAATTTTCGGCAACGTCTTCGGGGATCTTCCATTCGGGCTTCCAGGCCGCGACCGGCTTGTTCTCCATCCACGTCGCAAAGCCTTCGTTGAGCCACAGATTATTCCACCACTGCATGGTCACCATGTCGCCAAACCACTGGTGTGCCATCTCGTGCGCAACCACCTGGGCCACATTCTTCTTGTCGTTTTCCGAGGCAGTTTTCTCGTCAATCAACAAGTCGGTTTCACGGTAGGTGATGGCTCCAAAATTTTCCATTGCGCCTGCTTCAAAGTCGGGCAGCGCGATCATATCGAGCTTCGGCATGGGGTACTTGATACCGAAATATGTGTCGTAGTAGTGCAGCACAAATTCCGCAGCACTCACTGCATATTTGCCGAGCGCGACCTTGTCCGGCGTGGCGCAGGAACGGATGGGAACGCCGTCGGCGCTACCGGAAACGCATTCGAAATCTCCAACGAGGAAGGCTACCAGGTAGGTCGACATCTTCGGCGTAACCGCGAAATGGATAGTGTGCCTGCCGTCGGCCGCAGGCGTGTCACTTACCGTGTTGGTGTTTGAGATGGCAGTGTCACCCTTGTCGACAGTCAACGTGATGTCGAAGGTCGCCTTCATCGCCGGCTCATCGAAGGACGGGAAAGCGCGGCGTGCATCCGTGGGCTCAAACTGGGTGACGGCATAATTGCGGCGCTCTGTTTTCGAGAGATAGAAACCTCGGAGTTGGCCGTTGAGTATGCCAGTGTAGGAGATCTTCAGCGTGACCGGACCAGCTGGAAGCGGCGACGCAAACGTAAATGTGGCCTGCTGTTTTGCCTGATCCAGCGAAACCCGCGCAGTACTTTCTTTTCCTGCGGCAGTGGCAGTGACGGTCTTGAAGGCAATTTCTGCGGCATTCAGAGTAATCGTGCTTGAGGGCTGAGCCAGGACGACTTCGATCGATTCTGCACCCGTGAAGGTTGCGGCCTTCAGATCAGGCGTCAACTGCAGGGTGTAGTGCTCAGGCCGTACGCCTTCCGGCAGTCTTTGTGCGTGGAGCGCCGGCATCATGGCAAACAAAAGAGACGCGCACGCGACAGCGCAGCGCGGGAGGATTGTACTTGGCCTGGTCATTCAGCTTCCTTGGGTGATTTAGACGCGCAGTGCGCGGGTGGTGCAGACAAACGCCGGCAGTAAAGGTGATGCTTTGAATACGTAATCACAAACCAGCTTGTTCCCGGTCCGGCACCAGCGCGTTACATTTCGCGGTAGCTGACCAGCACCATACCAGCAAGCATAATCGCTGCAGGCCATAGCGCGCCAGCTACCCGCCTCGCGCGGCCCGCCTGGAGACGCACTTCCAGCCAGCGCGACCAGCCGGCAGTGATGCCCAGTAGCGCGATGAGCGTGTGACTAACGTTGGCGAGTACTTCTTCCTTCATCGAAGCCTCGGAGCCATGCCCATGCGTCAGCAGCAGTGCGCCGCCCAGAGCGAAGGTGCCGGGCAGTATGAGCACAGCCCATTTTGCCCGCAGCCTGCCGCTCTGCACTGCGCACTCAAAGGCTGCAAAAAGGGTAATGAGCAGAGCATAAAAACGGTGTTCCAGCGTATCGGGCGCGGAGAAGGACGCCCAAAAAGGTCTTGGGCCCAGGGGCCACGCCTCGGGATCGGCGCGCAGAACGATGAAGACCGCGAGTCCGAGAAAGGCCAGCGGCCAGTAACGCGCCCAGCGCATGCGCGGTATGCGACTCAGCAGGGCAAAGAGACCTGCAGCAAAGACTGCCAGCCCGGCCCAGTGATGGTTGTATTCGGACCATGCCATGTCATTCGCGTCCGACGGTGAAAGGCCCTGGAACTGCTGCTGCTGAATGGCCACATCGATCGGCGAAGGCGCGGTGAGTGTGCTCAGCGGGGGGCTCTCCAGCCGCGGCCATTCCGGACGAAGCCGCTGCACGTAATCGGCCTTTGTGGCTCGATCCTGAGTGACATCGATGGCTGGAGGCTGCGCGCTCAACGAAGCAGCGGCCAGCAGCACTGTGAATCCAATGCCGATTTCCGCCTCGGAGAATCGTCGCAGACGCAGTAGCAGTGGCGACGGCAGTGCCGAAGCCCGCCGCAGCAGGTACCAGTTGGCGCCGCCGAGGCTCAACATCAACAGCAGCAGGTAGATCTTGACCAGCAGGAGTACTCCATAGGTCGTGCCGTAGAGGCCGCTGATCGAACCCACGTAAAACCAGGACATGCCAATCCCGGCGAGAACCAGCACGGCAACACTGATCAAGGCAACGCGGGAAAATCGACGCACTACCAGTTCAGACTGTTGTGCCGAAGTAGCCATCTCCGCGCGTGAATAAGAGCGCAGCGTAAGCAGCAGGTAGGGCATGGCACCCAACCAGGCCGCAGTGCCGAGGTGATGCAGTGCGGTCAATCCTGCCAGCAGCCAACGATCGTCCATGCGCGCGACGGCATGGCTGAGCCAGACCGTGGATGCTACCAACGGCAGTGCGGGTAGCATCATCCAGGCTGCAGATGTGCGGCGCCTGGCCAGCCAGGCCAGGGTGAGAGCCAGCATTATTGAGAGCAGCTCGGCGCGGAGGAAAGAGGCGGAGAAGAGATTGGCCGGGCTGCCGGACCCTTCACCGAAGAGCATAGCGGCGGCAACAGCCATGCTTACCAATTCCGCAATGGCCAGCCCGATGCTGCCAGTGATCAGCAGGCGGCGGCAAGCAGGGACGGCTGTCCCGCCTGGCTTGCAACAAAGCAGGAAGAAGACACCCCCGACACTGACGGCTTCAAGCGAGAGCGTGACGCAGCGCAGGAGGATGGCGACCAGATCAAAGTCGCGCAGCAACCAGATCAAGAGGATGTTCCATGCCCGACCATGGCAGACTTCGGCTGGATGCAGCTAGTGCACATCAAAAGGAATAACGCCGCGTGACATATGTCCATCGCTCGCTACCACCTGCCATTGCAACTGGTAGTGCCCGGGTTTGAGTCCCGTCGCCGTGCTGCGCAGGATATTAGGCTCTGCTTTCGTATCCACCGTGAGAGTGATTGGCTTCGCTCCTGCTGTCTGCACCAGCGACAACATGGAATGCGCAGCGTCGATTCGGGAGTTGAATGTGAGCACGATCGGCAGAGCTGCTGCTTCTTTGCTGGAGATGGCACTCTTGGCAGCAGGACTCGACTTCTGCAGTACGGCATGAGCCAGGGCGCGCGGCGCAGTAGCCAGTACACACAAAGACAGCAGGGCTGCTGTAGAAAACCTCGACCACTGCTTGTAGATTCTGCTTTGCATCGGGAGCCTCATCATTCTGCAGTGACTGGAAACGCGACCGAAGCGGCACGCGCGGAATGGCCGCCAAGCTCGGTGGCACGTGCTTCTGCATAGCTCGCTGCGCCGATCAGGGCTGCTCGACTCTCAAGAATAATGTGGACGGGAATGTGTTCGAGCAAGCCGCTCAAACGGCCTTTGTCAGTGAACGCCCGCATGAACGCTCCATCGCGCATCTGGTTGAGAATCTTGGGCGCCACGCCGCCGCCAATGAAGATGCCGCCCACGGACAGGACCTTCAATGCCAAGTTCCCGGCTTCTGCACCATAAGAGGAGATGAACATTCGGATGGTGTGCACGCACAGTTCGCTCTCGCCCGACTCTGCCAGTTCCCCGATCACGGCATTCGGATCTTCGGTAGCCATGCGCTCTTTCAACCATGCCGGCTCGGGCATCTTTTTCTCATCGCGCAGGAAGGCATAGAGGTTCGCGATACCGATGCCCGAAACCACCCGCTCATAGCTGACGCGGCCCTGCAACTTCTTCTGCAGATAGCGGAGCAGGTCAATCTCTTCTTCGTTGCGTGGTGCGAAATCCGTGTGGCCGCCCTCGGATGCCATCGGCATGTGGCTCTTACCATTCCACACCAATACTGCTTCGCCCAATCCGGTTCCTGCTGCGATCAGGCCTCGATTCCCCGCGACACTGGGATCGCCCTTGCTGAGCGTAAAAATTTTGTCCGCAGTAAGTTCGGGAATCCCATAGCCGTTGGCTTCAAGGTCGTTGATCAGGAAGAGATGATCGATATCGAGATCGCGGGAGAGCGCGCGACTGTCGAGGACCCACGGAAGATTCGTCAGCTTCAGACGGCCGTCGCGCACCGGGCCCGGCACTCCGAAACATGCCGAAGTGATGGGTTCGCCGGGCCTGGCGTCCCCAAGAAATTCTTTCACTACGCTCTCGAGCGATGGATAATCCCTGGCGGCAAACTTCTTTTCCGTGACCGGCCGCAGAGCACCCTGCACAAAACCATAAAGGGCGAGGTCGACCTTGGTGCCCCCGACATCTCCCGCAAGAATCATCGAACAACCTCGAGCCTGCCGATGGTTCCCGCAGGTGCAGGCAGTTTAGCAGCGGCTGCCTTGTCCAGTACAAGCGTGATGCTGCCGCTTGCCGGTCTCACCAGCTGCGAAGGATAGGTTTCCGGCTCATAGCTGCCCATGAACACCTTCTGCAAAACATCGGCTTTGTCCGCGCCCTGGATCAGGAACATGACGTGGCGCGCCTGGTTGATGACCGGGGAAGTCAGCGTAATCCGCCAGGTATCTTTCTGTGGCACATGGTTCGCAATCACTATGCGGCCGAGCTCATGGAGCCCCTCGGTGTGCGGAAAGAGAGAGGCGGTATGGCCGTCGTCGCCCATGCCTAAGGCGACCAGGTCAAACGTTGGCAACTCTGCTCCTTCGAGCCGCATAGAGTTGCGGATCGTAGATTCGTACCGTGCCGCTGCTTCTTCCGGCTCGAGTTCGCCTTCCATGCGAAAGATGTTTTCAGGCTTCAGCGGCACGGCATCGAGTAGTGCTGCCTTGGTCATGCCGTAGTTGCTGTCCTTGTCTGTCGGAGGAACACAACGCTCATCTACCCAGAAGAGTTGAACCTTCTCCCAGGGCACTTCGTGCTTCAGCGTGCCTTCTGTAAGCAGGCGAAAGACCGGCTTCGGCGTGTTTCCGCCCGAGAGGGCGATGCGCGCCAAGCCGCGCGCAGAGACAGCAGCTTTGATCTGGCTGGCGAAATCCTGGGCCGCATGGTCGGCGAATGCGGCTGCATCCTCATAGACAAAATACTCAACAATGGTTTTCTTCTGGTCAGGCATGCGTTTCCTCGGACTCTCGTCTTATCTAGATGACGAATGCCCGGTCTAGAGCTTTCTCCAGCTATGACCTGAATGCGCCAGCAGGTCGTCCGCTGCCTTGGGGCCCCAGGTCCCGCTCGGATAATTGGGGAAGTCGGCCGGCTTGTTGTGCGCCCATGCTTCCAGGACTGGCGTTAGCAGGGACCAGGTCGCCTCCACGCCGTCGCGGTGGGCAAAGAGGGTGCCGTCGCCCAGCATCGCATCCAGCAGCAGCCGCTCGTAGCCGTTGGCGGATGACTTGCCGAAGGCGTCGGCATAATTGAAGTCCATGATCACGGGACACACTTCCATGTTGGGACTTGGCACCTTGGAGCTGAAACGGAGCGAGATGCCTTCATCCGGCTGGATGCGCATGGTGATGACGTTGGGCTGTAGTTCGCTGCAGCGGCCCTTGCTCATATCCTTGAAGAGCAATTGCGGCGGAAGCTTGAACTGAATGGAGATTTCGGTTGTCCGCTTGGCCAGCCGTTTGCCTGCCCGGATATAAAAAGGAACGCCGGCCCAGCGCCAGTTTTCGATCTGCAGCTTCATCGCGGCAAAGGTCTCGGTACTGGAGTTTGGATCGACGCGATCCTCCTGCCGATAGCCCTTCACATCCTGTCCGCCGACTTTGCCAGGACCATATTGACCGCGCACGGTGTCTTCTTCGCGGATGGGCTCGATCGCCTTCCAGACCTTCAGCTTTTCGCGTCGCAGCGCCTCTGCCTCGAAGGAAATAGGCGGCTCCATGCAGACGAAGGAGAGCAATTCCATTACGTGGTTTTGCAGGACGTCGCGCAGGGCTCCGGCTTTTTCGTAGAACGGGCCACGGCCCTCGATGCCAATTTCTTCAGCAGCCGTGATCTGTACATGGTCGATATAGTTACGGTTCCAGAGCGGCTCGAAAATCCCGTTGCCGAAACGGAAGACCAGGATGTTCTGAACCGTCTCCTTGCCGAGGTAGTGATCGATCCGGAAGATCTGGCCTTCATCGAAGACCCGGTTCACATCGTCATTCAGTTCTTTCGCAGAAGCCAGGTCGTGCCCGAACGGCTTCTCAATGATGACGTGCACTTTCCCCTTCTCCGGCTTCGCCATCTTGTGGTCGCCGAGCTGGTGGATGATATCCGCAAAGTATTCAGGCGCGGTGGAGAGATAGAAAAGCCGGTTGCCGCCGGTCCCCATTTCCTTGTCGATCGATTCCAGCAGCTGCTGCAGCTTCGCATACCCTTCGTGATCGTCGAAGTTCATGGCGTGATAGCGCACCTTCTTCATGAAGGGTGCGAGCTTCTCGTCACTGGTATCGACACCGCCATACTTGGTGATGCCTTCCTGCATGTCCTTCGTAAACTCATCCTGCAGCGGCCGGCGGGCCACGCCGACTACGGCAAACTTTTCAGGCAGCAGGCCGGCCTGCTCCAGGTGAAACAACGCTGGAAGCAGTTTGCGCTTGGTCAGATCGCCGGAAGCACCAAAGATGACGACTACTGTGGGCTCGGGGGTACGCTCGGGACTCTTCGGTACCTGCGAAACTTCGGGAGCAACCGTCGCTGTAGCGGACATCGTGTCTCCTAACTTGTTTACTGGAAGCGCTATGGGCGAATCCAGTGCATGACGTGTGGATGTTGCGGGCCATGTCGACGGCGCACTTTTTGAGATGTGGAGTGGAGCTGCTGGTCAGTGGGCGGCCGCTTCCAAGCCATACGGGACGCCGGCTTCAGGCCGTGACAGCTCCGGGACAGTTGCGTGCTTCGATCGCTTTTGTTTTGTTCAGCCGCCGTACAAAGCGCGGCTCTTGACTTTGAAATGTTGCACCGAGGTAGGAATCGATGAGGTCGTAGGCCATGTTGGGTCCAATGATGCGTGCGCCCAGCACGAGCACGTTCATATCATCGTGCTCCACACCTTGGTGCGCCGAATAGTGATCGTGACACATGCATGCGCGGATGCCCGGCATCTTGTTGGCCGCGATGCACACACCCACGCCGCTGCCGCAGATCAGGATGCCAAAATCAAATTCGCCATTTTCAACTGCAGAGGCAACAGGGTGCGCAAAATCAGGGTAATCAACCGAATCAGGGGAATAAGTGCCAAAGTCTTTAAGATTTTCGGCATCAAGCCATTTAGCTAT
>CAZZYN010000018.1:50978-58555 GCA_964658265.1 uncultured Acetobacteraceae bacterium
TGAGGGCCTTGCCGACTGCTTCTGCAAAATCCGGATAATCCGACGGCTCAGTGTTGTAGGCACCGAGGTCGGAGACGGCATGGCCGAGCTTTTCGAGATAGCCGCGGACTTCCTCTTTTAGAGGAAAGCCCGCGTGATCTGCTGCAATGACCAGCTTCATCGTGCGCCCGCCGTCACCACTTCGGCACGGTCCGGACTGGAGTTCTTTGCCCGTTCAAGGATCACTTTCGCCTGCTTCACCACGTTCTCAGTGCTGAAGCCCAGCTCTTCCAGGGACTTGGTCCCCGGAGCCGATGCGCCAAAACGATCAAGACCGATCACTTCGCCATGGCGGCCAACCCACTTCCACCAGCCCAGGGTCGCGCCGGCTTCAATCGCCAGCTTGGGGAGGTGTGCCGGAAAGATCTCATCCTTGTAAGCATCGGACTGCTGTTCGAAGAGACGCCAGCTGGGCATGGAGACGACCCGTGCATTGATTCCCTGCTCCTTAAGAGCCTTGGCGCCGTTGAGGGCGGTCCAGACTTCCGCTCCGGTGCCAACGATGAGGAGGTCGGGCTTATCGCCGCCCTGTTCAAGAATGTAGGCACCCTTCTTTACGCCTTCGAACACCTTGTACTTGTCGCTGTCCAGGATCGGCAGATCCTGGCGGGACAGCGCGAAGAACGACGGTGCGTGGGAGGAGAGGGCTACGCCCCATGCTGCGGAAGCCTCATTGGCATCAGCCGGCCGCAGGTCGATCAGCTCGGGCACGGCGCGCAGCGCCATCAAGTGCTCGATGGGCTGGTGAGTCGGGCCGTCTTCGCCGAGTGCGATTGAGTCATGGGTGAAGACGAAGATCGAGTGCGACTTCATCAACGAGGCCAGACGAATCGCCGGCTTGCAGTAGTCCGAGAATACGAAGAAGGTCGATCCGTAAGGAATGACGCCGCCATGGACGGCCATGCCGTTGACCATGGCACACATGGCGAATTCGCGAACACCGAAGAAGACGTTGCGGCCGGCCGGCTCCACGTGGAAGTTGCCGCCATCCTTGAGAATCGTCTTGGTCGAAGCCGTAAGATCTGCCGCGCCGCCGAATACCTCCGGCAGCACCTTGGCAAAGCTGTTCATGATGGTGTTGCCGGCTGTCCGGGTGGCGACTGGCTTGCTGTCTGCCGGGAAGACAGGCAGGCTCTTTTCCCACCCCTCGGGCAGACGGCCTTCATAGGTGCGTTCAAATTGCGCAGCCAGTTCGGGATACTCGGCTTTGTATTTTGCGAAAAGCTCGTTCCACTCCGCCTCGTACTTCTTGCCGTTATCGATGATCTGGTGCCAGTTCTTCGCTGCTTCGTCCGGAATGTAGAAGGTCTCTTCGTGATCCCATCCGAGCTTCTTCTTGGTTTCCTTGGTGTGCTCCAGGCCCAGCGGTTCGCCGTGCGCCTTGTTGGTGCCGGCAAGCGGGCTGCCGTATCCGATGATGGTGCGGACTGCAATCAACGACGGCTTGTCCGTAACAGCCTTGGCATTCTCAATAGCGCGGCTGATGGCATCAAGATCATTGCCGTCGTCGACGAACTGTGTGTGCCAATGATAGCCCTCGAAGCGCTCGATCACATCTTCCGTGAACGACAGGTCAGTTGGACCGTCGAGTGAGATCAGGTTGTCGTCGTACAGGTAAATCATCTTTCCAAGCTGCAGAGTGCCTGCGAGCGAGGCCGCTTCGTGCGAGACGCCTTCCATCAGGTCGCCATCGCCGCAGATCACGTAGGTGTAGTGGTCCACGATGTCAAAGCCGGGCTTGTTATAGACCGCTGCAAGATGCTTTTCAGCCGCGGCCATGCCGACGCCGTTTGCGAAACCCTGGCCCAGCGGACCGGTCGTCACCTCCACGCCGTCCGTGTGGTGATATTCAGGATGGCCGGGAGTCTTCGAACCCCACTGGCGGAACTGCTTCACATCCTCAAGCGAGAGCTTGTAGCCGGAGAGATGCAACAGGGCGTACAGCATAGCGGAAGCGTGTCCATTTGACAGGACGAAGCGGTCCCGATTGGCCCAATGCGAATTCAGCGGATTATGTCGCATGAACTTGTGCCACAGAACGTAGGCCATCGGCGCATCCCCCAGGGGCGCACCGGGATGCCCGCTCTTTGCCTTGTCCACGGCATCGACCGCCAGAAAACGGAGGGTGTTGATGGATAACTGATCCAGTTCGCTCATAAGTCTGTCTCTTCCTTTCAACTAGGACCGGGGCTGCCTGCGGCTCGCGCGCGGCCCAGTCGTGCCTGCTTGCTGATCGATGGCGCCTGGTAACCGCACCACGGAAAAAGGACTATTACGCGTCTATCTAACCGGACTACATTGCGCCTGTTTCCGGTCGGATATGCGTGACATCCACTCTGTTCCTCTAGGATGTCAGTCAGATCAATCTTGTCACATCGTTTCCGCCGATTCCAGTTCCACGCGGAAGTTGGTGCCTTCCCAATGATGGTCGATGGGCCAGAAAAACGTGAATTCCAGCGTACCTGCCTGCGAAGGTGCGGTCTCAAGATCAACGTAATATCCAGCCGAAGCGGCTGCCTGGCTCATGGTGACGTGAGTCGAGGTCCAGCTGTCTGCAGTCCAGGTTAATTCGAAGGACTGCTCGCCGAGAATGCGCAGCCGGCGGCCGGCCCGCACGGATGGGGCCTTACGAAGGAAAGACCACACTTCCACGTTGGCACTGACGCGCTTTGCACCCAGGTAGCGGTCTTCCACCGCCGCGATGCGATCGAAGACCTGGCCGTCGTGCACTGAGCGAAGCAGCTTCAGGTACTCCGCGTGGGCCCAGACCAGCGGCATGGCCGAGCCGGATGGCCGTCCGAAAAGCATCCCCTTCGCCGGCAGGTCGGGAGCGTCCCAGAGCTGCTCCGGCAGCATGCCACCGGGAGACGCGAAGCTTTCCAGGGCAAGGATCAGCGGCTTCACGTCGTGGCCGGCGGCAAACTCGTAGTGCGCACGCTCACCGGTCAGCAGCGGCCAGGCGCGGCCCTGTCCCCAGCCCTTGAAGGGCGATCCGTCCTTACGCTGGCCGTAGCCATCATGGTTATAGCGACGCCAGCATGGCCCGGTTGCCGTCTCCACTTTGAGGACGTGGTCGACGACTTTCAGGGAATCGACGATCAGCGGATCATCCACCGCCCGCACACCGTAGCGCACCAGTTCCAGGAAGCCTCCATCGATGATCTCGCGGGCTTGAAAGTGGATCTGCTCGTCAGGTTCGCGGTTGTTGATCTGGAGCACGCCTGCACTTGCGTCATCCCTGGCGTAGGGTTCGCCGGGCCCGGGAGGAGTGATGCGGACATAGTGGTATTTCACATCCGGGTGCAGCACGCCATCGCGCGTAGTCGTCCAGTCGTCCAGGTGGTCTTCGATCCAGTCGGCATAATCCTCGAGGAAAACAGCCTGCTCTGCCTGGCCGTCGCCGCGAAGAATATCCGCCGCACAGATGAGCCCGCTGATGACTGCTGCCAGCGTCGATGGCGAGTAGCCCGCATTTTCTTCCCAGCGCTCCTGCTGGGTAACTGGCGCATGCCGCACCAGGTAGCCAGCGGCGCGCTCGACAAAGGACACGATCGCGGCCTGGCCCAGCGCGTTCCGCTTCCACAAACGCCAGGCCAGCATGATCGGAAAGGCAACTTCATCCAGCTGCATGCCGGTCCAGTACGGCTGGCCGTTGACCCAGAAATTTTGCGCAAAGCCGCCGTCCGGCTTCTGTGTACAGGCCAGGTAGGTCAAGGCACGCAACGCAGTCTCGGCGCGGTTGGCCGCCAGCAGCGCACTGGCGGATTGCACCATGTCGCGCGTCCACACCAGGTGATAGCCGCCGAGGTCGTCATCCCCGGCTGCCTGTCCCCACGGAATAGATGCGGAGGCGATAAAGGCCCCGGGGAAGGTCTTGTCCTCGTGCACCAGCAACATATTGTGGCTGGTGCGCAGCAGCATGCCTCCATCGCCGGAAGTCGCATCCAGTTCGTGGACGCCATTCACACGCGCCCATTGTGCCTGGAAGCGCGCCCGATGTTCATCGAAGCCGCGGTTCAGCGATCCCACGAGGCTGGTGAGAGCCGCATGGTGCCCTTCGCCGAAGCCCAGCGCCAGTGTGAATTCGGTACGCCCGTTCAGAGCCAGCTCACCTGTTAAGCCGAGGTTGCCGTCGAGGGCCGAATCGAACTCCCATTCCATGTGAAAGTGGCGCTTCAGATCCTGAAATCCGTCGCTCGTGCCTGCATAGCCGCAACTGGTCCGGGTGAAGCCGCAGTCGGCAGTCATCGCCAGCGACGTCGCGCCTTTCCACACCAGAAAGACCCGCCGGCCGGCAATGTCCAGGGTCCGCGCCGAGTTGCCGGCTCCTCCCACTTCAAGATGGGGTGCCAGCAAGACAAAAATTTTGAGTTTGGCCAGCACGGCAGAGTCTCCGGCCAGCCGTACACGCATCAGCACGACAGGAGCATGCGGATCAGAGATGAATTCCTTCGTAAGGGTGTAGCGCCCCTGCGGATCGGTATTGGTCACCATCGGCGCCGGCGACTCGGGAAACATGTAGCCGAACTCGCTTTTCAGGTCGCGCTTCTCTTCATGCATGAACGTCGCGCCATCTGTGATCATCAGGCCCAGGTCCCGGATCTGGGGCCGATCGATGGTTGGATAGAAGATCTCGTTGAGGATGCCGTGCGACGTCGTGAACCATATGCGGCTCGACGTTGAATAGGCTGTGCACACAGTGTTCTTTTCGCTGGAAGTCCAACGCGGCTCAATGCCCGGCGAACCGAAGGCCGCACCCTGGCCCTGCACCCAGCGATAATCGAGAAGAGGTTGCGTCATTCCCCGGACACTCCTTGTCGCCCGCAATCTGCCGGCTTATTCCTTTTCGAGAGTACGCCGCCGGACGCCGGATACAACGAGGACTTGCCGGTTGCTGTTCCTATTCAGGAATGGCAGACAGCGGCCTGGCTGAATGCCGATTCGATATCCTACAGAACCTGCGTGTTTGAATCCGGATCAGGGTGAAAGGCGACTTCCCGCATGGCATGTTGAATTTCCCTGTTTTTCATAAACGACTCCCACACCATGCCAGTGCGCAGGTTTTCGGCCATCAGCAGGCCGATCCCGACATCGATGCCGATGACGTCCTCAGCAAACCAGTTGGCCTTGGGCTGGATCGCGTCCACGAAGCCGTAGCGCTGGTAGCCCCGGTCGCCGAAACGCTGCTTGATCTCGAGCAGGACCGAAGAACACTCCGCCGGCAGAAAGACCAGCGACCCGGCAGTGGCACAGGGGACGATCGTTCCATCGAGCGGGCCCATATCCGGCGGCCCGCCCCAGACGCGATAGCCCTGGCGCGAGTCGGATGCGGAGATGCCCCACAGGCTTTGATCGATCCAGTTGAACTTCTGCCCGAGGACCAGGCACCACAACTGGTGGGCGCGGGTGGCTGCGATGGAGTTGGTGAAGTAGTTCGCATATTTGTCGCGCTTGTCCCGGTAATCGACCCAGGCCTGCGGGTACTGGTGAATGAACAGCGGTGCAACACCGCTGATGTAGTCGATGCCACCGAAGGCAATAATTGGCCGCTGCAGGGCGTCCCAGGTGGCAGCCGGAATGGGATGGGTCGGCGACCCGATCGCCATCAGATACATGGTTGTTAATTCTGCGTAAATATCCCAGCGATGCTTTAGAAAGCCCTGGTCGGGCAGCCAACCCATGGAAAGCGTGTTGCCACTGTTCAGCATCCACTCCCAGTCCACGCGCCGATAGAGAGTGGTTGCCAGTGCCGCGATGCGGGAGTTGCCTTCAAAAAAAGTCCGGCAGTGCAGGATGCCGCACATCAGCAGAGACGTGTCGATCGACGACAACTCGCTGCCGAACATGCGCTGACCGCTTTCGATATCGATGAAGTGATACAGGAAGCCATGCTCATGCGGGCACTGCTCCAGCAGGAAGGCGAGCGTCTTTTCCACCCTGGCTTCGCAGTCACTGGGTCGCAGGTAGTTGCGTTTCGCGGCAATACACATGGCACTCAGACCGAAGCCGGTTGCGGCGATGGAAGCGACACGGCTCAGCGAGCGTCCTTGTGAAGGCGCGCGGTCCCGGACCAGCCCAGTTTTGGGACTGGCTTCGTTGTAGAAGAAATCGCAGTTGCGGCCTTCCATGTCGTCCAGCAGTGCATCTGCCACCTTGGAGACCTGGGTGAGCGGCCGGTTGATGAAGACGCCGGGCGGATGCGCAAAATTCTCGGCTGTTTCGCTTTGCGGCTGCGGTCCGTTGCCCTTGGTCGGAGGCTGAACCGTCTGATTCTGGAAGCCACCCGCTGCTGCGATCGCTGGTGCGCCAATGGCGAGCGCACTCGATACGCCGGCTTCCTTCAGCAGCTGTCTGCGAGTTATGCGGGGGCGGGCCAAGCGAGTGGGTCAGTTCCTCAGGATTCCAGATCTGTTGAGCGCCACGGCAAGGTAACGCCGGGACGCCTCGTACATTTAAACAATGTGCCTTCAACCAATCTACCCGATGAGACTCTCCTGCCGGGCTCTTGGTTTCAACTTCTCAAGATCGTCTTCAACTTCTCACCAGCCGGACGATCCGTGCCGAAGCTGGTGCAATTGCACCGATTGATGCAGGAAATGCATCCATGGAAGAGAATAGCGAAGGAGAGTGACGAACGTCGGCAACGACCGCTGACGTCCGGCTCCGATCGATACTCGGGATGCGGATCACGGCTGATGCACAGCGGCCGCAGGTCCTGAACATGCAATCAAGTTGATGAGGTTTGAGAAGGAGAATCGCGAATGGCATTTGAATTACCACCGTTGCCCTACGACTACAACGCCCTGGAGCCGCACATCGATGAAGCGACCATGAAGCTTCACCATGACAAGCATCACCAGGCGTACATCACCAAGTTGAACGAGGCGATCGCCAAGCATCCGGATCTCGAAAAGCATTCCGCGGAGGATCTGCTGAAGAACCTGCAGAGCCTGCCTGAGGATGTTCGCAATGTCATTCGCAATCATGGCGGCGGTCACGTGAATCACACCATGTTCTGGCAGATCATGAAGCCTGCGGGCGGCGGCGAACCCTCCGGCAAAATTGGCGAGCAGATCAAGAAGGACTTCGGCAGCTTTGCCGATTTCAAGAAGACGTTCAACGAAAAGACGGCTGCGCAGTTCGGTTCAGGCTGGGGCTGGCTGGTCTGGAATGGTTCGAAGCTGGACATCGTCACGACGCCAAACCAGGACAACCCGATCACACAGGGCCACTTCCCTATTCTTGGCAACGATGTCTGGGAACATGCCTACTACCTGAAGTACCAGAACAAGCGGCCCGACTACCTGGAAGCCTGGTGGAATGTCGTCAACTGGCTGGAGATCGATAAACGCTTCACCACCGCCCAGCAAAAGTAGCTGCTGACCATATGAGCGTCGGCGGTCCTGCCGCTGATGCCCATCAGCCGCATGTTGACTTGCTGGTTCGCGCCTGAATCTGTGGCCCAGGTCTACCTGGTTCAAGCATGGTTCAGGCGCGCCGTGGATCTGTCACATTCACCGTCTGTCACAAGTCACATT
>CAZZYN010000019.1:0-58373 GCA_964658265.1 uncultured Acetobacteraceae bacterium
GCTTTCACGGCGGTGGTGGCGGCTTCCATGGTGGAGGCGGCGGCGGTGGCTTTCACGGTGGCGGCGGACATCGCTAAACCGCAACTCGGCTGAAGCATTTGGTAACATCGACGACCGGCTCACAGGCGACCCCTGTCAGCCGGTTTTGTTTTGCCCCGCAAGCTCCAGCACTATTGAAACGATTCGCTGCACCGCATCCGGATGGGCCAGAGCGCGTGCATTGTTTCCCATAGTCGCGAGCTGCTCACGATTACTCAGCAAACCGAGAATCGCGCCAAAGAGACTATCCGCCGTCAGGTACCGCTGGGGCAGAACGACAGCAGCCTGGACGGCACCAAGTACCTCGGCATTACGGGTCTGATGGTCATCCGCTGCTTCTGGAAAAGGAATCAGCAGTGAGGGCTTCCCGGAAGCCGCCAGCTCAGCTACAGTACCGGCACCGCTACGGCCGAGGATAAGGTCCGAAGCCGCGAAGCGCGCAGCCATATCATCCAGGAAGGCACTTACCGTCCACCGTTGCGGATCGGCACCCGTAGCAGCATAGGCTTGCTGGACCGATTCGGAGTGCCTGGCACCGGCCTGGTGCAGGATCGTCAGTCCGGTGATGGCATCGAGAAGGCGCGGGACGATCGGAGGCATCGCATCGTTCAACGCACGGGCACCCTGGCTGCCACCAAAAACAAGCAGATGCAAAGGAGCGCCCGGCGGCCGGGGCGGCAGTGTAAAGAATTCCGGGCGCACCGGGATACCAGTGACCTGGGCGTGGCGGAAAAAAGCAGCAGCCGGTGGAAAGTTGACGGCGGCTGCACTGACACGTTTTCCGATGATGCGATTGGCCAGACCAGGGGCCGCGTTGGGTTCAAAGGCCAGCGTTGGTATGCCGCTGATGATCGCGGCCATCATGGCAGGTCCGGAGGCATAGCCACCTACGCCGATCGCCACGGCCGGCTTCCATTCACCCAGCAGCCGGCGGCAGTGCAGGATGGCGCGCGGCAAGGCTGTAGTAGTCGAAAGACGGGTGCGCAGGCTGACGTTCTTGAGCTGACCGACGTCGATCATGTCCAGCGGAAATCCAGCCTGGGGAACGAGTCGCGACTCGAGGCCACGCGGCGTTCCGATGAAGCGGACCTGAGCGTGGTGCCGGTCGCGTAGCTCGTTGGCAATGGCAAGTGCCGGGATGATGTGACCACCGGTGCCGCCACCGGCAATGAGGATGCGCAACTCGTTCCCTGCCGTTGATCCAGGTGCCACGTTTATTCGATCTCTCGCGTCAGGTTCAATAGAACACCGATGCTGGCGAGAGTAAAGAACACGGAGGTGCCACCATAGGAGATGAACGGCAGGGTGATCCCCTTCGTCGGCACCAGGGCGAGCACCACGCTGATATTAAAAAAAGCCTGAATGAGTACGGTTGCAGTGATGCCGAAGGCGAGGAAGCGCGCGAAAGGATCCTGGGAGAGGCTGGCGGCGCGCATACCGCGGTAACCCAGCAGAATAAAGAGGCCGATGATGACCAGGCCGCCGATCAGGCCGAGTTCTTCCGCGATGTTGGCAAAGATGAAATCTGTATGCGCTTCAGGCAGGTAGAACAGTTTTTGCCGGCCTTCCATGAAGCCGAGGCCGTGGAAGCCGCCGGTACCAACCGCGATGAGTGACTGAATGGTATGGAAGCCGGTCTTTTTCGGATCTTTCCAGGGATCAAGGAACGCCAGCATCCGCTCGCGACGCCACGCCACATGAAAGAGCATGTAATAAAGAATCGGGGCGGCGAGCAGACTGGCGTAGCCGAAAATCTTCATCTGCGCGCCGGCCAGGTAGAGCATCATGAATGTCACAGCAGCACAAACCATCGCCGTGCCGAGATCCGGTTCCTTCAAAATCAGCAGGATAAACAGCAGGCTCGGCAAAGCTGCCGGCAGCAGAGTATTTCGAAAGTCCTCAATGGATTGCATCCGGTTTTGCAGGAACCAGGCAAGGAAAAGCACGATGGTTGGCTTGGCCAGTTCGGAGGGCTGGAAAGAGAAGCTGCCGAACTTGATCCAGCGCTGCGTGTTGTGGGAGCCATGCATTGCGAATGAGACCATCAGCATGACCATGGTGACGGCAACGGCGGGAAAGACAACATTCGGACGGTTGAATTTGCGGTAGTCGACGCGCATCAGGATGGTCATCGTGACGAGACCCAACGCCGCCCACGCCGCCTGCTTGCTGACGAAGTTGTAAGGCGAACCGAAGCGGGCTTTCGCCATGATGGCAGAGGCGCTGAAGACGGTAGCCAGTCCGATCAATACCAGCAGCAGCACTACGCAGTAGAGCCATTTATCCACGCCGACACGTTTTGCCATCCTTCACTTCCCTTCTGCGGCTGCGGCGAACTGTTTTGCGAAGACCTGTTCCTTGAAGGCGCGTCCGCGCTGCTCGTAGTTTTCAAACTGGTCAAAGCTGGAGCAGGCTGGCGCGAGCAGCACCACGTCGCCGGATGCAGCATCCCTGGCAGCGCCTTCGACTGCCGCGTCAAGGGTCTGCGAAGAGACGATGCGGGTGGCGCCCGCGATCTCGCGCTCAATCTTTTCAGCTGCCGCGCCGATCGTGTAGACACATTTCACGCGCTGCTGCAGCAGCGGGCGAAGCTGCGTGTAATCGGAGTTCTTATCCTTACCGCCAAGGATGAGATGAATGCCGCCGGGGAAGGACGCCAGCGCCTTCATGGTTGCGTCGACATTAGTCGCTTTCGAATCGTTGAAGTACTGCACATTGGCAATTTCCGCAACAAACTCCAGGCGATGTTCAACAGCGTGGAAGGCGTGGACGGCCGCGGCGATGACATCGTTTTCCACCCCGGCGAGGCGGGCTGCGCAGACCGCGGCCAAGACGTTTTCAAGATTGTGTTCGCCCTTCAGGGGAACGTCGCTCACGGGCATGACCGGCTCGAAGGTCGATTGCTCGTCGGCGCGAAATGCGATGGCGCCGTTGAAGACCGCGGCTCCCTGACGGACCAGCTTGGTGCGGCTGAACCAGTAGACGCGCGCTTTTGCGCGGCCGGCAGCCTGCTGCACTCGGGCATCATCGGCATTTAGAACCAGGAAGTCCTCACGCGTCTGCGAGGCAAAGATCTTTTCCTTCGCGGCCGCATAGTCCTCAAAGGTGCCGTGCCGGTCTAGATGATCGGGCGTGATATTGAGAATGACAGCGATTTTCGGCCGGAAGTGCTGCGTGGTTTCAAGCTGAAAGCTTGAGATCTCGAGTACCGACCACGCATCGGCAGCCGCGTCGGATTGGTTTTCCGGGGACTCCACCAGCTCAATCACAGGGATGCCGATGTTGCCGCCAACCTGTGTAACCACTCCGGAAGCCTTCAGGATTTCGCCGCAGAGCGTGGTCGTGGTGGTCTTTCCATTTGACCCGGTAATGGCAAGAATCTTGGTCTTGAGGAACTGTGCCGCCAGCTCTACTTCGCCGGTGATCGGCAGGCCGAGTTTGCGCACCTGCTGTAATTCGGGAGTGGTCAGCGGCACGCCCGGACTCACGACGATCAGGTTCTGGCGGCGGAAGGTAAGCAGTCCATGGCCACCAGTTTCGACAGCGATACCTTCTTCCAGCAGCGCGGGAATTTCCTTCGCAAGTGCTTCGGCACTGCGCATATCCGATACGGTCACCTGTGCACCCTGACGCCGCAGAAACAGCGCAGCTGAACGCCCGGATTTACCGAGGCCGACGACCAATACCTTTTTATTTTTGAAATCCATGCTGCTTCGACCTGATTACTGCTGAATACCTGGTGAGTTGAGGAAATGAAGACCCTTCCATTTCGCTCCGCTTCGGTCGAGATGACAGGATCATGGAGAGGCCTTGACCACGCGACAGCCGGACCTGACAGGCGATTGTCCCATGCAGAAGGATCGCCTCACCGCAGTTTTAGCGTAGTAAGTGCAAAGAGTGCAAACACGAGTGCAAGAATCCAGAACCGCGCAATCACTTTCGATTCGGACCAGCCGCTCAATTCAAAGTGATGGTGCAGGGGGGCCATTTTAAAAATGCGTTTACCCTTGCGCAGTTTGTAGCTACCTACCTGCAGGATGACCGACAGAGTTTCGAGTACGAAGATGCCGCCGATGAATGGCAGCAACAGCTCCTGCTTGATGACCACAGCGACGGTGCCGATAGCGCCGCCCAGTGCAAGCGAGCCGACGTCGCCCATAAAGACTTCCGCCGGATGCGCGTTGTACCAGAGGAAGCCGATACTGGCGCCGACCATGGAGCCGCAGAAAACCGCCACCTCGCCAACCATCGGCATGCGCTGAATTTCCAGGTAGTCCGCGAATACGGCGTGGCCGCTGACATAGGTGAGAACGGTGAGCGCAGCCGCGGCAATGATCGTACATCCGATCGCCAGGCCATCCAGGCCATCCGTGAGATTGACGGCATTGCTCGATGCGACAATCACCAGCACGACGAAAACGACGAAGGGTAAAAAAGCCAGCAGTGCCATATGCGGCACGTGTTGCAGAGCGCCTATGGCAAGGTCCGGGCGAAAGCGTTTGAGGAACGGCACAACCAGCCGGGTTGAGTAGCTGCCCTGCTGCTCAAGCAGGACCAATGTGACGGCAATGGCCACGCTCACCAGGATCTGCAAACCCATCTTGGCACGCGAGGTGAGTCCCAGGTTGCGGCGATTGACGACCTTGATGTAATCGTCTGCAAAACCAATGCCGCCGAAAGCAAGTGTTGAAAGCATGACCATCCATACGAATGGATTGGAGAGATCGCTCCACAGCAAGGTCGGCAGCAGGATGGAGATGCAGATGAGCACTCCGCCCATAGTGGGCGTCCCGGCCTTTTTCTGATGTGCAGCTGGGCCCTCCTGGCGGATGTATTGACTGATCTGAAATTCGCGCAGCTTTTCGATCACATAGGGACCAACAACCAGCCCGATGAGCATGGCCGTAAGCGTTGCAAAGGCCGTGCGGAAGGTGAGATAGCGGAAGATGCGGAAGGGCCGGAAATACGGAAACAGCTTTTGGTACAGCAGCCAGTAAAGCAAACTTCCTCCGCGTCGCAGCGATCGATTATCGATCTGCCGTTAATCTTATGTCCTGGGCCCGCTACTGTCTTGCGATTTACCTGCCGCCTGATTCGAGAACGGCAAGTGCCTGCTCAAGCTGCACGCCGCGCGAGGCCTTCAGTAGGACGACGTCACCCTCGCGTACATGCTCGAGCAGCCAGTGCCCCGCGGCAGGAGAGTCGGCCACAAATTGCGTTTGCTTTACCCCGCCTGCAGACGCGCCGTCGACGATGGATCGCGCAGCCCCTCGAACGCCGATGACGATATCGATGCCAGCTGCGCCCGCGGCTTCACCGCAGGCACGATGTAATGCTGCTGATTCCGGCCCGAGCTCAAGCATCTCGCCAGCTACCAGGATGCGCCTGCTTGCGGGCATCGATGCAAGCGTCGCGATCATCGACCGGAGAGCTTCCGGATTGGAGTTGTAGCTATCGTTGATAATGGCGGCACCACGCCACTGGATGACTTCGCCCCGGCGCGCGTCCGGGCGCATCAGTCGCAAAGCCGCGGCACTTTCCTCAAGCGACATGCCGCTTTCCAGGCCACATGCGATAGCGGCAAGCGCATTGGTGATGTTGTGGCGACCAAGCAGCGATAACTCAACGATTGCTTTCTGTTCAAGCACGTTGACTTCAAAGCGAATGCCTTCGCTGCCGCGCTCTTCGATTTTTTCCGCACGAACATAGGCAGTAGGGCCTGTGCCGAAGCAGAGTACCCGGCCCGTGAAGCCGCGACTGAACTGCGCGACATACCGATCATCGGCATTGAGAAATGCGGTGCGATGCATGCCGTGCAGGCCTTCAATCAGTTCATATTTGGCGCGCGCAATCCCGGCTATCCCGTCGCTGAAAAATTCGGCATGCGCGTTGCCTACATTCGTGACAACACCCCAGTCAGGTAACGCGATCCGGCAGAGCGCTGCGATCTCGCCGCTGCTGGACATCCCCATTTCGATGACAGCGATCTCATCTTCCGGCTGGAGCCGCAGTAGTTGCAGCGGCAGCCCAAAATGATTGTTGAGGTTGCCTATAGATTTCAGCACGCGGTGCCTGGTGCCGAGCACAGTGGCGACAGCTTCTTTGGTAGTGGTCTTGCCCGCGCTGCCGGTGATACCGATCAGGCGCCTGCCCCACGCGCGGCGAACAGCAGAAGCAAGCGCCTGCATCGCTGACAGCGGATCATCAACGATGAGCAGGGTATGCTGATGTGCATCCTGCTGCACCCGACCCACGTGAGCACGAGCTACGACGGCCGCGCGGGCACCCTGCGTGAAAGCAGCAGACACAAAATCATGCGCGTCAAAGCGCTCGCCGCGGATAGCAAAGAACAGGTCGCCCGGCTTGAGTGTACGCGTGTCGATGGAGTAGCCGGTTGCTGGTCCGGCAGCAGTCTCAGCATGGCCGGCTTTCATCTCGGCATCCATCCACGACGCGCATTGCTCCAGTTCAAGGTTCACGAAACACCTCGCGGCACCAGGCCGGCCAGCGCCTGGCGTGCCTGCTCTGCGTCATCAAACTCGATTACCTTCTGCCCCACAGTCTGGGTTTTCTCATGGCCTTTCCCAGCGATCAGAACCAGGTCATTTGAACGCGCCTCTGCAATGGCTCGCTGAATAGCCTGTGCACGGTCTGGTTCCACGAGCACGGTGGCGATTGTCTTTGAAAGCCCCGGCAGGATGTCTTCGATAATCGCGCGTGGATCCTCACTGCGCGGATTATCCGAAGTCACGATCACCACGTCGCTACCCTCGCCTGCTGCCGTGCCCATGAGCGGACGCTTGGCCCGATCGCGGTCGCCGCCACAACCGAATACCGTGATGACGCGGCCACGATGTTCATGCACCAGCTCGCGCGCAAGAGCCGTTACGTTGCGCAGCGCATCGCCAGTGTGCGCGTAGTCGATAATCACCGTAAAATCCTGCGCAGCCTCGATGGTCTGGAATCTGCCAGGAGGGGCCTGCAGATTTTCTGTTGCCGCCGCGACGTCTTCCAGCGAAAGGCCCCGTGCACATGCTGCGGCACTTGCGGCGAGCAGGTTGTAGACATTAATACGCCCGACCAGCCGGCTGGTTATGGGCGTGGTGCCGAAGGGTGTCTGCATGGAGAAGTGTGTCCCTGAGGCAGAGATGCGCACGCCTGCCGCTCGAAAGTCACCCTCATGAATCCCATAGGAGAGGACCTGCGCACCTGCCTGCTTGGCAATACCGATGAGGCCCGCACCGGCATCATCGTCAGCATTGATCACAGCGGTTTTCGGGACTTGGGAGCAGGTGCCGTCGAAGAGCCGCGCCTTCGCCCGCAGGTACTCTTCGAGGGTGCCGTGATAGTCGAGATGATCCTGCGTGAGATTGGTGAAGACAGCAGTATCGAAAGCAAGCTGCCAGACACGGCCCTGGTCGAGCGCATGCGAGGACACTTCCATCACAGCTTCCGTTACACCCTGCTTGAGGCCTGCCGAAAGAATTTCCAGTAGATCTCGTGATTCGGGCGTCGTATGCGGAGAGGGCAGGACCTGGTCGCCTATGCGATATTCGATCGTTCCGATGAGGATCGTTTTCCGTGCATGCGCACGAAGCACCTGCTCCAGCAGGTAGGCCGTGGTCGTCTTGCCGTTGGTTCCCGTGATGCCGGTCAGACCGAGCCGCGTGTCCGGATAGTCATAAAAGGCTCGGCCAAGCTCCGCAAGAGCACGCCGTCCGTGCTCAACCTGCGCTACAGATAACGATGGATGAGACGCCCGCACCTGCGCGTAATAGGCATCTGAATCCGTGATGATTGCAGATGCTCCGGCGTCGATAGCGCGTTCGATAAAGCTGTTGCCGTCTGCAGCGCTGCCGCGCATGGCAACAAAGACTGCGCCGGCACCAACCTTGCGCGAGTCATACTCCAGAGCCTGGATGGCGGTACTGCTCTCGGCACCGTCCGCAAATAGGTGCCGTGTTGTGGTGGTGGCAGCGAGCTGTGAGAAGGTCATCATGCGAGCAGTCCCAGAGTAATTGCTAACTGCCTACCGCTGAAAGCGAACGATGACTTGTGTACCAAGAGGAACCATAGTGCCTGCAGCCGGCACCTGTTCCCTGGCGATACCGGTGCCGAGTGCCTGGATAATGAGGCCTGCTGAGCTGGCCGATTCGATCACCTGCCGCAGTGGCTCACCCACCAGGGTCGGTACCGAGACGCGCCGCTTCCCGTCCGTGATGATGGTCGCGTTATTTCCGGCACCGGTGTTGCCTGAAGTGGGAGGTGCCACAGTGTTCGACGCGGCTTCTTCCGAGGCCGAACCAGCTTGGCTGGTGTGCTCGACGGAGAGCGGCGATGCTGGTTGGTGAAGGCGAGCAATTTCCTGATCCACGGTCAGGCGCTTCGCCTCCACCGGCGGCGCCGCAGTTGCGAGCGTTGAGGGCTTCAACGAGACACCATGCAGACCGCCGTCCTTCGCAGGTGCCGCGGGCATCTGCGCATTTTGTGGTGCTCGCAACGGGTCGTCAGCTGGCAGATCATTCACTTCCGCGAACATCGCGTTGAGCTGTTCCGGATCGATCTGCTCATCAGCCGAGTCTTCCCCGCCGATCGACTTCCGCGCTTCATCCAGCTCCTTCTGTGGCTTCAGCGGCTCATCATGCGGCACACCCAGGTATTCGAGCACCTGCTGCGCAACCTCGGCGAACACCGGCGCCGATACCTGGCCACCCATGTGCTGGCCCTCGGGCGAATCGATAATCACTGCTACGCTGATTGCCGGATTGTTGACCGGTGCAAAGCCAGCAAAGGACGCGACCAGCTTGGTCTTCGAGTAGGTATGCGTAGCGACATCAATCTTCTGCGCGGTGCCGGTCTTGCCTGCAGCGGAGTAGCCATTCAGTGCAGCGTCCTTGCCGGTTCCATGCAGAACGATGCCTTCCATCATCTTGCGCATCTGTGCCGAAACCAGCGGCGAGATCACGCGATGCGCACCCTCCGGCAGAGTAGCGGGCAGCTCAGCAACAGGGCGGAATGGCTGGCCCTGCAGCTTTGCGGAGCTGGCATCCGAGGCTGTCAACAACATGTGTGGAGGCAGATACGTCCCGCCATTGCCGATCGTCGAAACCATGCTGACCAGCTGCACCGGCGTAACGCCGACCTCCTGGCCGATGGCAAGCGAGCCGATACTGGTTGCGCCCCAGCGATGCGTCGGCCGCAGAATGCCGCGCGTCTCGGAAGGCAGCTCAATGCCGCTGCGCTGGCCAAATCCGAATGCGCGGATGTATTTGTAAAAGTTCTCACGACCCATCGCCATCGCCAGTTTCACCGCCGCCACGTCGCTTGAGTGCCATAAGGCTTCCTCTACCGGGATGCGGCCGAAATGTTCTCCCGGTGCATCGTGAATCGTTCGCCCATAGATGGTGATCGAGCCGCCCTGGCAGTCGATCATCGATTCCGGCGTGGTAATTCTTTCCTGCAGCGCAGCCGCATAGGTCACCAGCTTGAAGGTCGAGCCAGGCTCATAGATATCGCTCACGGCATGGTTGCGCAGCAGTCCGTTGGTGGCGTGCCGAAAATCATTCGGATTGAAAGTTGGCCGGATTGCGAGCGCGAGGATCTGTCCTGTATGCGTGTCCTGCACTACGACTGTGCCGTTCAGGGCATGATGCTTGGCCATCGCGTGATCGAGCGCATGCTCAGCCATGAACTGAATATTTTCATCGATGGTCAGCTGCAGGTCTTCGCCCGGCAGCGGCTCCTGTTCCTCACTGCCAAGCACCTGCCGCTTCGCATCGAGTGCCGCCATCATGTGTCCGGGGGTGCCGTGCAGATCGTCGTCGAATCTGCGCTCAATGCCGCCGAGGCCGCTGTCGTCCGTGCCCACATAGCCAAGCACCTGAGCGGCCAGATCATCATTCGGATAGAAGCGCTTGAACTCCCGAGCGAAGTAGATCCCTTTCAGGTTAAGGGCTTTCACCTTGGCCGCTGTCGGCGGATCGAGTTTACGAGCTACCCAGGCAAATCCATGCCCTGTGATCAGGCGCGCGTTGATCTGCGCGGCGGTCGTGAAGTCTTCGGTCGGATCCGAATGCACAACTTTCGCGAGCGCCTTTGCCGTAGCCGCCTTGTCCGTGATCTCACGCGGGTCGGCATACACCGACTGCACGGCCACCGTCATCGCCAGTGCGTGCAGGTTGCGATCAAAAAGCACGCCTCGCCGCGGCGCGATTTCAAAGCCGTGCTGCTGTTGCTGCGCCGCAATCTCGACAAACCGGTGATGATCCCACAGTTGCAACCATGCGAGGCGCACTACGATCACGATGGCCCAGACAATAAAGATCAACGCGAGCAGCGCAAAGCGCAATCTTCGCGGGGCTCCGACAACGCCACGCTTCGACTGCGCTTTGGGTGTGAAACGGAAGTTCTTCAAGACTGGACCGATTTCGCTGGGTGACTGTGGTTGCTGTCGATGCCATCCTTGTTGAAGAGCTGAGTCAAGGCTGCTTTAAAGAGTCGGGATATGGGCCTCGGCCACTACTGCGCCTGCGTTGCTATCAGGAGATAGATCGGGACGAATTACCTGTCCAGGCTTGGGCGCTTCCATGCCAAGCCTGCGTGCTTCCTTGTCCAGCCGTCCCAGGTCGCACATCTGTGCTTCCTGCAGGCTGAGCTGGCGGTTGGTCTCACGAAGCTGTTCCAGTTGCTGCTTCTTGGCCTCAACCTTATACCCATATTCAATCGCGCTGAAGTGCTGCCAGCCATAGACCATTGACATGATGAAGAGAATCGACATCGCAATCGCGAAGCGGCGCATCTCGCGCTTGCGCACAGGATCGTCTGCCTTCACCAGGCGCGTGTTATCCAGATGTTTGACGAAGAAGACTTCCGGAGTCGGCCCGCGGCGAGCACGCTGCTGCGCGTGAAAGAGTCGCGAGTTGTGCTCGGCGGTTGCCTGCGCATGACTGGTGGCAGAGGCTGCCTGGTCAAACCAGCCCTGCGCTCCGAGTGCTGCCGTGATTGTCTGAGTCGCCATATTCGTCTTCCTGTTCCCCCATTCCTTGCGACCGGGCCAGAATCGCTGGAAGAGGAGGGAGATGTAATGCAGATTTTGAATCGTCTTTGTCTTTCGCCTGGTAGTACGGTGGGACGATTCTGGCCCGATCCTTTTAGAAATTCGTTAGCGTCTTGGCTGTCGCAGGCCTAGCTGATACGCATCCGCCTGCCGCCGTTTCGCTTCTTCCAAACTTGCTGCTTCCAAACTCAATTCGGTTCTTTCGGCCGCGCGCATCTTCGCGCTGCGTGACCGTGGATTGCGATCCGTTTCTGCTTCGTCGGCAACTTCCGGCTTGCGACTGTTTAGCTGCCAAATGCCCTGCCGGGCTCCTTCTCTTAATGCATCCTTCACAAGCCTGTCTTCGAGTGAGTGAAAGCTGATCACTGCCAGTCTGCCGCCCGCCTTCAATAACGCCGGGGCTATCTGCAACAGCGTCTGAATTTCCTTCAACTCCTCGTTGACGCGAATTCGGATTGCCTGGAAAGTCCTGGTCGCCGGATGAATCTTTTCGCCTTTCATTGACGGGGCGGCAGCTGCTATGACCTTGGCCAGTTGTGCCGTAGTCGTTAGCGGCCGCGCCCTGACAATGGCTCTGGCGATTCTCCGCGACCTCCTTTCCTCTCCGAATTCGTAAATCAAATCGGCGAGATCGTTTTCGTCGAATTGATTTACCACTTGTTCGGCGGTGATGCCCTGGCGCGTATTCATGCGCATATCCAGGGGCCCTTCCGCCTGAAAACTAAATCCTCTGTGCGCCTCTCCCAGCTGCAGACTGCTGACACCGAAGTCGGCCAGTATGCCGTCGATCGATGCCGGGGCTACATGGCCTGCTGCCAGCGAGAACTCTTCGCCATGCAGCACAACCTTTGGCATCTGCCCGGCCAGTTCGCCGCGAAGCGCCTCCAGGCGTCGCGTCGCGATTTCCATAGCCGCCGGATCGCGATCAAACCCGATCAGCGTTCCCTCCGGTCCCAGCCGCTTTGCAATTTCGAGCGAGTGGCCAGCCATGCCGAGCGTGGCGTCTATATATATGCCGCCAGCGCGCACATTCAAATTTCGGATCGCAACTTCTAAAAGAACCGGCACATGTCGTTCGGCGTCCCTGTTGCTTCGCCCCGTACTACCGTCCATGTGCTCCCCCTTGGGGGTTTAAAACCTGTACTGCCCTACAAACCAAAACTTGCCAGTGCTGCTTCGTCAGCTTCGGAGAGCGGTGCTGCCTCCATGCTGGCCTTGAAGTCATCGTGGTTGGCTACCTGCAGGTACGTCTGCATGCCGAACACAACCACGTCTCCAATCGTCTTTGCTGCTTCACGTAAAAGCTGGGGTATCAAAATCCGCCCCTGCCCATCCATCTCTGCTACTCCGCCGTAATAGTTCACGGCATTCATGTATTTCTTCTTGGCGGGATTCATATCGGGAATCCCCGCCAGCTTCTCTTCGATCTTTTCCCATTCCTTCATCGGGTAGATCTGGGCCACTTTGCCGTCCGTGCTGGTGATAAAAAATTCTGCCGGGCTACTCTCCTCGACCGGCCCGTATTTGCCTTCGAGCACACGCTTGATTTCTGCAGGAAGCTTGAGCCTTCCCTTTTCGTCAACGCGTGTTGGGTGGTTGCCCCGGAACATCCTGTCGGTACATCCTTCACTGCAACGGCACAGTGTGTATTTGGTTGAGGTCTGCGGCCTGGAGAGAGGGGTGAATCGCTTACTGCACCAGCCTTGTGGCAATTTTGTTGTCCATTGCCATGGCTGTTTCTACAATCGTGGAAAGCGTGTCTGAGTTGCTCGGTTTGGACCACTTTTGACCACTTCCGACCACAGAGTATCCTACCTGGAAATGGTGTCAAAGGAAAATCGCGGTCAGCGGCGCAGGAAGCAAAGTGGGACTGTGGAAAACGCAACCGGTAGTGGTTACGCTCGGATTTTTACCCACCCTGTAGTGTTTGCGATCCGGGTTCTACCCCTGTGCAGGTCCTTGCCAGATCGCGTGGCGTAGGGTATACGCTTTTTGTTCGCCTTCTGACGCGAAAGAGCTATTGCTTTTCGATCGTCGCCTGTCGCTGCTTCAGGATGTAGGCGAGGTAGATCACGACCAGCAGGTTGAGGATCGTCAGCACCACGCGGATCGTCGTGACGTGCCGGATAATCTCGAACAATTCCCAGGGAAGGAACGAGGCGGTCAGGATCAGGGTGAAGTACTCGGCCCATGTCTTGCGCAAGATCAGTCCGGTACCCTCGATAAAGTCGAGACCGGCATCCAGAAAGACAGCAGTCCCGATCCAGCGGAGACGGTGGGGCGTGAGCGTCTGCACTTTGTCGAGCAGCAGGTTTACCAGGTGACTTTCCGGATCGATGCGCAGCGAAAGAGCGACCCGCACCAGCAGGTCTGCCAGATCCCGATGGACCAGGCGAAGCACGCCAAAACCGATCAGGATGAAAAAGATACCCTTCGCAAATTTGAAGAAGCCGATCAGCAGCAGCCAGCGATGGCGGTTCTCGATCGCTTTGGTCGGCAATACAGGTGTGCTCATCGTGTCTACAGGCGGCTGCTGAATTAATCCTCCACGCCTGGCAGGATAGTGAACCAGGCCTCTACTTCTGATGGTAACCGGTGAAGAGGTGTCGTGGAGGATGGGTAGCCGGAGAGCGCGCGAAAGTCGGGCCGCCGGTAGGCGAAGCGCACCCGGTGTCTGGAAAGCATCCAGGCTCCGACGGCAGCCTTGCCATTGCGGCTGACGCTTTTCGGCGCCGAAGGGAGTCAGGATGGCAGCACCACTTCAAAAACCGACTCACTATTGAATGTAACTGAAAGAAAACAAATGTCGGGCGTCCCTATGTGCCACCATTCGAATGTCCGGCCATCCTCGTGGCTGGCCTGGCTGCGCCACGGAACGCTTTCGAAAGAGAGCATGCAGATAGAAACAAGGAGTTTTAAATCCGTTTGCAGCAGGCCCGCGTATTGAATGTGTAACCGGACTAACGAACGGTCGAAAGGAAAGATCAATTATGAAGAAATCATTACTGACAGCTTCACTGGCACTCGCACTTGGCTTTACGAGCATGACGGGTATGGCGCAGAAGGACCCGATGGTCGGTGGCGCAGCGATGTATCCGACGAAGAACATTGTTGAGAACGCAGTCAACTCGAAGGATCACACCACCCTGGTTGCCGCAGTCAAGGCAGCCGGCCTGGTCGATACACTCGAGGGCACTGGCCCTTTCACAGTGTTCGCTCCGACGAACGAAGCCTTCGACAAGCTGCCCGCCGGTACGGTGGACACGCTGCTGAAGCCTGAGAACAAGGACCAGCTCAAGAAGGTCCTGACCTATCACGTGGTTTCCGGAAAGATGTCCGCCAAGGATATCGAAAAGGCCATTAAGGCCGGTGGCGGCAAGGCCAGCTTGACGACCGTTGCAGGCGGCACACTGACCGCGATGAAGAAGGACGGCAAGATTGTCCTGACCGATGAAAAGGGCGGCACATCCACCGTGACCATTGCCAACGTATATCAGTCGAATGGCGTGATCCACGTTGTGGACGCGGTTCTACTGCCTAACTAATCCGCAGCAGCTTTCCCAACCTGGTCGCACACGGCGCCCTCCGGCTATACCGTGTGCAGCCCAGTGAGGGACAGGGACAGCAGTCCTCAGCCCCTCCCCCAAATGATGTTTCACCAGTAACACTAACCCCAGGGCAGAACACACAACCGTGTTCTGCCCTATTTTTTGTTGCCACTGACATTCAAATTCCATTAAGGGCGCGTCTGTCCCGCCGGACGCTATGCTGGGATCTATGCGACACGTCTTCCATGCTTCCCAGTGGGTACCGTATGCGCCAGCGCCAGTGTTCGCTTTCTTCGCAGACCCTGCGAATCTGCCACGCCTCATGCCGCGCTGGCAACAGGCGCGCATCGACCATGCCTTCTACGCTGCGCCGCCGCCGGAGCCGGGTGCCTCTACGGGTAAGCGGTTTGCCGGCCAGGGAACAGTACTGACCATCACATTCCGTGCCCTGCCGTTTGTGCCGCTGCGCCTGCAGTGGGTTGCGGTGATCGATGAATTTGCCTGGAACGACCACTTCTGCGACACGCAGAAGACAGGACCGCTTGCCTACTGGCATCACTGTCACACCGTACAAGCGGAGACACAGAACGGCATTCCGGGCTCTCGAATTGAGGATGATGTGACCTTCGCCCTGCCATTCGGATTGCTTGGTGATCTAGCCTACCTGCTTGGCGTGAAAAAACAGATGCAGAGCACGTTTGCCTATCGGCAGCAGCGCCTGCTCGAGTTGCTCCCGGCAGAGATAGCCGCCACCTAGATCGATCCAACAATTTCGTTTCAAAAGCTTTTGCTTCGGAATTTTGGCCCGGCAGAGTACGTTTACCCATGGCTGAAATCACTACTGATGATCAACGGCTTGGGCAGGACGAAAGGCACTTCTCCCTGGCGACCGACCCTGGAAGTCTGCGGGATGCCCTCTGGCTGTCGCTTTTGTTTGCAGTGCTGAAGCTGTCTCTCCATGTCAGCGCGAATCTTTGGCAGGCGCATCTTGGCTGGGGCTACTTCCGCGATGAGCTGTACTACATCCTCTGCGGCCAGCACCTGGCTTGGGGTTATGTCGATCATGGGCCGGTCGTCGCAGTCCAGGCATGGCTGGCACAATTGCTCTTCGGGAAATCTTTGGCGGGCATACGGATGCTCTCCTCCCTGGCGGGCGCGGCCAAGGTCTTCCTCACCGGCATGCTGGCGTGGCAAATGGGCGCAAAGCGAGTCGGCCAGACATTGGCGTTGGGGGGAGTCCTCCTGGCGCCCCATTTCCTTGGAATCGACAGCTTTCTTTCGATGAATTCCTTTGAGCCGGTCTTCTGGACGAGCGCCGCCTTTTGCCTGCTGCGTCTGATCGATGACGGCAGCCCGCGGTGGTGGATAGTCTTTGGCATCGCCGCCGGCATTGGTCTTGAGAACAAGCCATCCATGCTGGTGTACCTGGCAGCTCTCTGCATCGGCCTTTTGCTTACGCAACAGCGCCGCATACTGTTCACGAAGAGCATGCCAGCCGGCATCGTTCTTGCAGTAATCCTGGCGCTGCCAAACTTTCTCTGGCAGGTCCACAATCATTTTCCACTGCTCGAGTTTCTTCACAATGGCAAGGTCGAGCACAAGAATGTCGTACTGTCGCCTCTCGCGTTTCTACATGCGCAGGAGATGATGCTCAGTCCAGTTAGCCTGCCGCTTTGGCTCGCCGGTTTGATCTGGCTGCTGACCAGCAGGCAGGCGCAGCGCTTCCGTTTTCTGGCATTTACCTACCTCCTGTTCGTGCTTGCGATGATGGCGACGCGCGATGCCAAAGACTACTACCTGGCGCCGATCTATCCCATCCTCTTCGCGGCCGGTGGAGCCGCTTGGCAGGTCCTGCTGCGCTCCGCCAGGACCAGCTGGCTGGTGCCGGCCTATGCGGCTGTCCTGACGATCACCGGTATCCTGATCCTGCCGATGGCGATCCCGGTAATGCAGCCTCAGTCGTGGATTGTCTACGCGGACCGCCTCCACCTGCGCGACAAGTCCAGCCACACCGAGAACGAGGGCGAAGGACCGTTTCCGCAGTTCTTCGCCGACCGCTTCGGCTGGCAGGAACTGACCGACACTGTGACCAGAATCTATACGACCCTGCCGCTGGAAGAGCGAAGCAGTGTCGGCATCCTTTGTTCGAACTACGGAGAAGCCAGTGCCATCAATTTCCTTGGCGCGGGACGCGGCCTGCCTGTCGCGATCAGCGGGCACAACAACTTTTTCCTGTGGGGACCGCATGGGGAAACAGGCGAATTGATGATCGTTATCAGTGGCAATACGCTGCAACAAATGGAAGAGAGTTACGCGTCCGTCGAGATTGCCGGCAGCATGGATCATCCCTACTCGATGCCTTATGAACACCGGAATATCTATCTGTGCCGGGGAAGGAAGACATCTCTCCTGACCGGATGGCTGGAGCTCAAGCACTACATCTAGTCCGAGCCGCGCGCCCCATCCGGCTAAAAAGGCATTGTCACGAATACGTTAAGCAGCAGCAATACGGGAGATTAGGTCGTTCTGCTCCAGCTGGCTTTCCGCGCCAATCGTAAAGGCATCCAGCACACCCGTACCCAGCGCGTATTGCAGGGCCTGCGACGGTTTGTCGCGCATGGCACCCTGGCCGAGAATCTTCATACCGACGATTCCCTTCCCCTGGCTGCGCATCTCCTTGATGACGCTCACCACGGTATCCGGATGGGCATCCATGTGCGCGCCAACCGGATTCAGACGGACCAGGTCGATGTCGACCCAGGGCGATTTCGCTGCGGCCCGCAATGCTTCGATACTGTGGCAGGACACGCCATGCGCTCGAATCATGCCTTTTTCCTTGGCCTCGGACAGGACGTCCATCGCGCCGCGGTAGCGGGTCGTCCAGTCGTCCTCGGTGACGCAGTGGATCAGGACAATGTCGATGTAATCGATGCCGAGTTCTTTGCGGAAGCGATCCAGATCATCGCGCAGATCTTTCGGATCGCGCGAATCCGACTTGGTGAGAACCGTCACTTTGTCGCGCGGCATAGTCTTGATAGCCGCTGCAACGTAAGGATGGCTGCCATAAGAATCAGCCGCGTCGTAAAAGCGCAGCCCGTTGTCGTGGTAGCCGTCTGCCAGCAGCTTTACAAAAGGATCCGTGCCGAGCCGCGTCTGGTTGGAATGCTTGCCGCCGCCGATCGTGCCAGTCCCCATGGCGAGCCTGCTGGTGCGGATGCCGGTCTTACCGAGCACCACTTCATCCTGGGCCTTGTACTTGCGTGTCAGCGGGGTCGTCTCTGCGAGCGTTAGGCGGCTGGGCAGCACGGCGGCGCCGACACTGGCGGCACCCTTACGTAGGAAATCTCTTCTCTGCATGAGGAACTCGCTCCCTGGGAGTACTGCGCTCCAATGTACTGCTGTACGCGCAGGAATGGCAGGGGGCGCCGGGATTATTTTGGTGGTGCCAACGTAAGCAGCTGGAGAATCTAGGCGCCGTCTACCGCGCCACGAGCCGCTTACGAGGCATTTTCTTCAGATACGGCGCCAGCTTTTCGAGCGCCGCTTCCACACTGATGCCGTATTTTGCCCGCAGCGCCTCAACCTTGCCGTGCTCGATAAAGCGGTCAGGCCAGCCAATACGGACGACCGGCACCTCGATCTCCATTTCGCTGAGTGCCTCCATTACGGCACTTCCGAAACCGCCCATCAACACATGGTCCTCAAAGGTGACGACGACGCCAGCCCGTTTGCCATAGTCCGCAAGCAGCTCGCGATCCAGTGGCTTGACGAATCGCGGGTTGATGACAGCTGCGGAGAGACCCTGCTGTTTCAGCTCGCCCGCCAGCTCCACCGCCATTGGTAGCAGCGCACCCAGGCCGAGGATGACGACATCTTTTCCATCGGCAATCAGTTCTGCCTTGCCGATTTGCAGCTGAGTCGGACGCGCCTTAACTGTAGTCCCCGGACCGGTGCCGCGCGGATAGCGAATCGCGCTCGGACCAGGGTGAAGCATCGAGGTGTACAGCATGTCCGCAAGTTCGTCCTCATCCTTTGGAACCATGTGGATGATATTCGGAATGCCGCGCAGGTAGCTGATATCGAACAGGCCGTGATGGGTCGCGCCATCGTCGCCGGACAGACCGCCGCGATCCATGCAGAAGACTACCGGCAGGTTCTGCAGGCACACATCATGCACGATGGGATCAAAGGCACGCTGCAGGAAGGTCGAGTAGATCGCGCAGAACGGCTTGTACCCCTGTGTCGCCATACCAGCGGCGAAGATCACGGCATGCTCTTCGGCAATACCTACGTCAAAGTATCGCTTTGGATGATGCGGACGGAAGAGGTCGAGAGCTGTGCCGTTCGGCATTGCGGCCGTGATCGCAACGACCTTGTCATTCTCGTCGGCAAGCTTCACCAGGCTCTCTGCGAAGACTTCCGAGTAGGTGCGGCCGCTCGGCTTCGTGTCCCCCGTCTCAGGATCGTACGGACCTAGCCCGTGAAACTTCTTCTGCTTGTCGAGTGCTGGCTGGAAACCGCGGCCTTTTTGCGTAATAGCGTGCAGCAGTACTGGCGTGTCCTGCTTCTTGAGAAACTTGAAGCTGTCGATCAGCAGTCCAAGATTGTGGCCGTCCAGCGGACCGTAATAGGTCAGGCCGAACTCCTCAAACAGCAGCGATGGCCAGAGCAGCCCCTTGGCGGCTTCCTCGGCTTTCTTGGCCATATTTTTGGCCGTCTTGCCGGCAAATCGTTCGATCAGCCGTGACGCCGAATCATGCAGGTGCGTGTACTTGTCGTTCGTAACAATCTTATGGAGATGCTTCGCAATCGCGCCTACGTTGCGATCAATCGACCACTCATTATCATTGAGTACAACAATCAGGCGTTTGGTCTGCTCGGCCACATTGTTAAGCGCTTCGAAGATAATGCCATTGGTGAATGCCGCATCTCCTGCGAAGGCAATCACGTTTTCATTCGTGCCGGCCAGGTCTCTTGCAACTGCCATGCCCAGCGCGGCCGACAAGGACGTTCCGGCGTGGCCCGCTCCATAGGAGTCATGCTCGCATTCTGTACGCAGCATGAATCCATTCAGGCCGCCGGGCTGGCGAATGGTATCGAACTTCTCACGCCGGCCAGTCAGCAGCTTATGGATGTAGCTTTGATGACTCACATCGAAAACGAACTTATCTTCCGGGGTGTCGAACACATAATGCATGGCCAGCGTCAGCTCGACGACACCAAGATTCGGTCCGAGGTGGCCACCCGTTTTAGAAAGAGTCTGGATCAGCTTGACGCGGATCTCGCCAGCCAGTGTTTCCAGCTGCGGGATGGTCAGATGCTTGATATCTGCCGGGCTGTGAATTGTGTCGAGTATGGAACCCATGCGTGCGACCTGTTATCGCTTTCCAGAATTTGACGATGCCCCGAACACTGAACAATCTTTAAACCAGCTGCTCGTAGCCCGGATGATCACCGTGGTCAGGCTCTCTCCGAAAGTGGAAGCGAACCCGAAAGCGCTTTCTGCGCGGCGGTCCAGCCCGGCTAGTATATCAATTGCGCGACACACTTCCTGCGCCAATGCTCACTCCATTTACTGATTCATTCGTACCATCGATGCAAGATGAAAGCTGCGTCATCTGGATGGACCCGGCGAGCCGCCCATGGTTGCGCCTGCACTTGAATCGAACGTTTACTTGGTCAATCGGCCGCACCTTCTGACAGCAACGCCGAACCTTCCCACCTTGGAAAGCTATTTTCAATCGCTGCCGCCGGCTTCGTGGATAATCTTGGGGATGCCTCTGCTCTGTAAACACCATCTTCGTTCGCTGCTGTGCGTCGGCCCGCTCTGCTTGGGACTACCAACAGTCCATGCGCAGGCAGGCCTCGGTCTCGGAACGCAGCCGTCGTCGAATGCAACAGAATTGCTCTCAGATCCGACCGCCTCACCCGGTCTCCATTTTCTGTATGACCTTGAGGCGAAGTTCGCGAAAGACACGGCAGTTGGTGGAGGAAAAGCATTCGCCACCTGGTTTGCCTCGGATGCGGTCTCACTGGCAAATGGCAAACCGCCGGTTCAGGGTCATGACGCGATCGCGGCGCAGGCAACCTGGGCCGCTTCCGCCTATCAACTTACATGGACTCCAGACGGTGGATTGATGGGAGCCGCCGGAGATCTGGGGTACACCTGGGGACATTACTCCGGCCACGCAAAAGACGCCGCAGGTGGTGACGTTGTTACCAGTGGGCGATACATCACGATGTGGAAGAGACAGCCGGACGGTACCTGGAAAGTGGTTCTGGATGCGTCAAATGAGGGTCCTGCACTGGATTGCTGTAAGCTGCCCTAGGCACCGCAGCAACGCACGTGGATAACCCGCGTCCTGTGTGGATAAAGCCGCTGAGCACGGCTTGAATCTCACTAGTAACTAATCGATGCTCCTAATGGTGTGTGATCACCTGAAGGTTGCACTTGCTCCCCACCTTCCGTTTGCCACAATACTGATTAGGCGATTCTCCCTTCCCCTCATGCAAGCAGCCATCCCGACGATGATGCAAAAAGACGAAGCCGACAGGCTCAAGTCTCTCTCGCAGTACGAGATTCTTGATACCTTGCCCGACCCCGCCCTGGACGAGATCACCCGTCTTGCGGCGTCCTTCTGTCGCGCTCCGTATGCGTACATCTCTTTCATCGATGCGAACCGTGTCTGGTTCAAATCGCGTATCGGCTTTCTCAGCCGTCAGCAGCCGAAAGCGATCTCGGCCTGCCAGTACGCGATCCTTGAACCCCACGCATTGCAGATTGACGATGCGCTTGAGGACTACCGATTCGCGCCCTCCGGCATTCCGCTGGCGGCCACAACCCATTGCCGTTCGTATATCGGTGCTCCCCTCATCTCGCCTGCGGGCGCGGTGCTCGGAACGCTCACGGTCTGCTCACCGGAGCCGCACGTATTTACACGCGATCATGCGCGGACGCTCGAAGTCCTGGCTCGGCAGATTGTCACCAGGCTTGAGCTGTATTCGAAGCAGAACCAGCAGGAGCGGGTCATCCGTTCGCGGCAGAGGATTGAGCGAGCGCTCACCGTCGAGCGCAACTTCGTCACTGCTGTGCTCGACACCATCAGCGCGCTCGTCCTTGTTCTCGACACGGCGGGCCGCATCGTGCGCTTCAATCGCGCCTGCGAAACCATCTCCGGCTACAGCTTTGCAGAACTGGTCGGCCGCTCCTTTCCGGAAGAACTCTTCCCTGCCGAAGAGCGCGACCATGCCGTGCGCATGTTTGAGCAGGCACGCGCCGGACAGCTGGATGGCGGCTACGAGATGAGCTGGCGTACCAAGGACAGCGGTCTGCGCAAAATCGCCTGGACGGCAACGTCGCTGACCGACACGCAGGGCGAGGTCAACTTCGTCATCACCACCGGCGTCGACGTTACCGAACAGCGCACTGCGGAAGAGCGCCTGCGAACCAGTGAAGCCCGCTACCGCCAGCTGGTCGAAGGCTCGCTCGGCATCATCTGCACGCATGATCTCGATGGCATCGTGTTGTCCATCAATGCCCATGCGGCCGGGATCCTTGGCTACACGCCGGAGCAGATCGTCGGCACACCGTTATTCAACTACATCGATCCCGAACACAAGCGCGACTACGAAGACTATGTCGCCGCGCTGAATGAGCATCATGAGCACCAGGGGCTCTTCTACCTGAAGCGGCGCAATGGACGGCTGGCCGTCGTGGCTTATCGCAACAAGCTGCTGCAGCTGCCGGGCACCGAGCCATTCGTCCTCAGCCACGGAATCGATATCACCGAGCAGACCGATGCCGAAGAGAAGCTGCATGACCTCACGCGTCAGCGGGAATCGATCCTCGAGTCGGTCGGCGAAGGCATCTGGGGCCTCGACATGGATGGCAAGCTGATCTTCTGTAATCGGATCGGCGCCACCATGTTCGGCTATGACACAGACGAGATGATCGGCCGCGACATGCATGCACTGGTGCACCACACCCGGGCCGACGGTACGCCCTACCCGGCCGACGAATGCCCGATCTACAACTGCCTGCGCAACAACGAGCCGGTCCGCGTGAACGAAGAAGTCTTCTGGCGCAAAGACGGTACCTCGTTCCCTGTCGAATACGTCTCGCATCCGCTGTTGCATGACGGCCGCATCACCGGCATAGTCGTCGCTTTCGAAGACATCACGGAACGTCGCCGGCTTGACCGCATGAAGGATGAGTTCATCTCGACCGTCAGCCACGAACTGCGAACGCCGCTCACCTCGCTCAGCGCGGCATTGAACCTCATCGCCGGCGGTGTGCTGGAGACGCGGCCTGAAAAACGCACACAGATGATGCAGGTAGCTGTCGGTAACTGTGATCGCCTGGTGCGTCTGGTCAATGACATTCTGGATTTCGAGCGCATTGGCTCCAGCCGTCTCCCGCTCTATCGTGACCGGTTCGATGCCATCGACCTGTTGCGCAAGGCAGCTGATCTGCAGCAGTCCACTGCAAACCGCCAGGGCATTCAGTTCCGGATCGATGCGCAGCCACTGCAGGTCTGGGTGGATGCGGACCGGATTCAGCAGACCATCACGAACCTGATCAGTAATGCCATCAAGTTCTCACCACCGGGTAGCGAGATTCGTCTGGGTGCAAGATTGTTGCCGGCTCAGACTGCTGGTGTTCCCGGGTCCACGTCCGCAGGTGGCGACCAGGTGATGTTCGAGGTCGAAGATCATGGCCGCGGCATTCCCGAGGACAAGCTGCAGGCGATCTTCGAACGCTTCCAGCAGGTGGATGCTTCCGACTCGCGCCTGATGGGCGGCACCGGTCTTGGCCTCGCCATCTGTCGCGCTATTGTGCAGCAGCATGGTGGTCGCATCTGGGCAGAGAGCACTTTCGGCAAAGGCAGTACGTTCTTCTTTACCGTGCCGCACAGTAAACCCGAACCAGCTAAAAGCTAGGAACGAGGGGCAGCAGGTCAACTGTTGCCCTTTCTATTCAGCCTCGCTCCGCCGCCAACACATGCGAGCCGGACGTCACGCCTTCGAGGCATTGCCGTGAAAACGCCTGCTCCCCGAAACTTGGTCTCGCGTTTCGTGTTCTCTTGGGGTATGTAGCGCTGTTGAGAAACCAGCGTAGGAATGAGTTCTGGCGGACTGTACCTTTCGGCTGCCACTCTCATCCATTCAGGAATGCCGATCGATTGATTCGGTGCGGCGCAGGTGAAATATGGCAGATCAATCAGGATGGAATAAGCAGGGATTCTTTACGCAGGCATTGCGCCGCGGTGTCGCTCTGGGCTTGTGCACCACACTTTTACCCTTCACGCAGCTGGATCTTCTGGCACAGCAGGCGCCACAGCAGACCCAATACCCTTACCAGGATCCGGCGGAACAACCCGCTCCACAGGGACAATACCCGCAGCAGCAGCAGCCCCCTTCATATGGCGAGCAGGGTCAGCCCGCGGACGGCAACGGCCCCGCGGGCCCGCCTCCCGGCTACGGACAGCCGGAGGGAGCCTACGGTCAGCAGGGTGGAACGAGCTACGGCCCGACCTACACCCCGCAGGGTCCGCAGCAGCTGGAGCAACTGGTAGCTCCCATTGCGCTCTATCCCGACTCGCTCGTTGCCCAGGTGCTGGCCGCATCAACCTATCCGCAGCAGGTCACCGAAGCTGATCGCTGGATGCAGCAATACGGCGGACAGCCTCCCGAGCAGCTGGCGCAATCCGTGAACCAGCTGCCGTGGGATCCAAGTGTCAAGGCGCTGACCCAGTTCCCGACTGTGCTGCAGCAACTGGCTCGCAGCAGCCAGTGGACGATAGCCCTGGGCAATGCCTACTACAACCAGCCCGCAGACGTGATGGCTGCTGTCCAGTCCATGCGCTACCGTGCTCGCGAGGCCGGCAAACTGCAGGACACACCTCAGCAGGTAGTCGTCGAACAGGGTCCGGAAATCATCATTCAGCCGGCAAACCCGGAAGTTGTTTACGTTCCCTACTACAACCCGTGGGTGGTCTATGGCGCACCCATTACGCCCTACTACGGCTTCTACCGGCCCGCGCCGCCTCCGGGACTGGTCATCGGTCTCGGCATAGGCTTCGCTGTCGGCATCGGAATCGGCATCTTCTCGCACTTCGGCTGGGGCTACCATGCATGGGCGCCGAACTGGCGGTCGAACACCATCATCGTGAACCACAACACCTATATTTCGCACAGCACTACGGTGATCAATCGAGGCGGATATGGCGCCTATAACCAGGGATTCGGGCGGGGCGGACCGCAGAACTTCTCGCGAGCCAGCTTCAACCGGAGCGCACCTCTCTACAATGGCCGGCCAATGAGCAATGCCAATCGACCGCCGGCAGGGAACTTCGGCCGCCCGGGCCAGCCGGGAAACGTGGGACGCCCAGGGCAGCTAGCCCCAGGCCTCAACCGTCCGGCACAATCCAACGCCATCGGCCGTCCCGCTCTGGGCAGTGGAATGAACCGGCCTGGAGCGTCTCCGTCCTACGCACGTCCGGGTCAGCAGGGGGGTGCCTATAGCAGGCCCGCTCCGGTAGCCGGACAGGGTAACTACAGCAGGCCTGCAGGAAATCCCGGCGGCGCTGGCGGCCGTCCTGTCGGTAACAGCGGAGCAGCGAGCAGGCCGGCTCCACGGGCGCAGCATGAAGGTGGCGGTCGTCCCGCACCGCAATCTCGCCCAGGTGGCGGCGAATCCCATGGCGGTGAGCACCACAGGTAGTATCGCCAGACTGATACAAAGGGGTTGCGCTCAGCGCAGCCCCTTTTTTCTGTACGCCATCGGACGAAAACACTTGTTGCAACGACTATTCCGGCGCATACTCCTGTTGTGCGCGAGAGCAGAGCTCTCCACTTTGCACGCAGGAGAGAAGCTATGCTACGGAAATTTTCCGTCTCAGCCTTGATGTTTGTCGCGGCCTCGGTGCTACTACACGCCCAGACCAGCAATTGGAAGATCGATTCTGCCCACTCGGCTGCCAATTTTTCGATCAAACACATGGGCTTTTCCAATGTGCATGGCCACTTCGGCAACGTGAACGGGATGGTCGCGCTCGATGAGAAAGACTTCACCAAGTCGACCGTAAATGCGACCGTCGACGTGACTACCGTCGATACAGGGGTAGCCATGCGCGACACTCACCTGAAGAGCCCGGACTTCTTCGACACCGCCAAGTTTCCGACCATGACCTTCGTCGGCAAGAAGATTACTGCCTCCGGCGACGACTACCACCTGGTGGGTGACCTGACGCTCCACGGTGTGACCAAGAGCGTGGAACTCACCATGGACAAGCCAGGCAAGGAGCAGACCGGCATGGATGGCAAATCCATCCACCGCGGCTTCACGGCGACAACAAGCATCCACCGTCAGGATTTCGGGCTGGTATGGAACAAGCCGCTTTCATCCGGCGACATGATGCTGGGCGATGACGTCAAGGTGGAACTGGATGTCGAGATTGTGAAGCAGTAGCTCTTTGCATTTCGCCAGGCAGCGGGATCCCTCTGCCTGGTTGTAAAACCGCACGTGACGGCATCGCTGCATCTCAACTGGGCAGAGGCTTGCGAGGAGCGACGCATGGGCAACCGGTTAAAAGCTGAGATTAAACAGCAGAAGCCCTTTTCCAGCCTTGCAGAAGAGGCTCTGCTGAACCTTGAGCGCACGGCTGACCGGATGCGCCGCGGCTTGCAGCAGGCGCTGAAACCCTACGGCATCACTGCAACCCAGTACAACGCCCTGCGAATTCTGCGTGGCGCCATACCGGATGGACTCACTTGTTCCGAACTTGGCGACCGATTGGTCACGGGTGATCCGGATATCACGCGATTACTGGATCGAATGGCGCGGCAGGGGCTGGTACGCAGACAGCGCAGTGAACGGGACCGGCGCGTCGTACTCACTGTCATTACCTGCCAGGGCCTTACGCTCCTTAAAGACCTCGCACCCAGGATGGACGAGCAGGTGGAGAAGCAGATGGCCCATATGCAGCCAGGCCAGTTGCACGCACTCATCAATCTTCTGGAAGAAGCACGTATGCCAGCCGATTCATGGGGCGGCGATGAAAGCCGTGAGCGGCACCTGGAACCCAGGGACTGTGAAGGCCTTCTCAGTAAAGATCACGTCGCCTGAATACACCATCATGCGGGTCAAAGGCGACGAAGACTTTCTGAACGAGCCTAATTCTTGGCGCTGCTGGCGATTGGGAGGGAATGATTGTTCCTGGCAGCCTCTGCGGCGGCGGCGCTGTCGCCCGCTTCCCCATAGTTTTTATGGACTTGGTTATGCAGGCAGTACAAGGCCAGTTCAAGCCGGTCCGAAACACCCAGCTTGTCGTACACCTTGCGCAGGTAATTCTTGATCACCTGCTCTGTGGTGCCGAGCTGGTAGGCGATTTCCTTGTTGCGCTTGCCTTGCGTAATGCAAGTAATGATGGCCAGTTCCTTGGGAGACAACCGGGGCTGGGTCCGGGGACTGGTGAGCGCAGTTGCCTGGGAGCGGTACGCCTCGATGACCCAGTTCACTGACTGGTTGTCGATCCAGGTTTCGCCTTCTGCGATCTTGCGCACACACTTGACCAGCAGGTCCGGCGATATCGAGCGTGGAATGATGCCGCGCACGCCGCGCCGGTAGAGCTCGACAGTATTCGACTCGTCGGAGGCCACAGCCTGGATAATGATCTTGACCTGGGGCGCTTTGCGTACCAGGGCGGGAATCGCGTCGGTCGTACCATTGATCAGGCTGCCCTCAAGGATTACGAGGTCAGTCGGAAAACGCTGAATCGCGGCGTCCAGGTTACTAAGGGTGTCCACCTGGCCGACGACACGAATGTCATCCTCCAGCGCGAAAATCTTGCGCATGCCGACACGATAAATGGCCTGAGAATCGGCGAGGATGATGCGAATCAGGCTGGACTCACCCGCCTGTTCGTTACCAGCAGCGTCATTCTCGGTAACAGCGTCTTTCGGAACTTCCGGCTTAGCGGACATCATAGGGTTCACTTGAGATCACTGACTGAAATAGTATTCGTCGATCATTGCGGCGATCCGCGTTAAGTCTCCGCTAGAGGTGCAGCGTACCACACGACCACCACAGTGCACTATCACATCCACGGTCGTTCCCATCGCCTCTGCAGGCATCTTCAAGGTGAATTGCACCTGCATCTGGAGCGGTAAAACCGTAGTTGTCACAAACAAAACGCCGTTTGCCGAGATGTCAACCGTGGTAGCCTCCAACGTCTGGTCACCGGCAAACACCGTCACCGGAATCTGCAGCGGAAAGCGGACAGCACTCCTGAGCTCTGCCGTGCCACCCTGCGACTGTTGGGTACCCCACTCTTGCCCCTCGACACTACCTACCATGTGCCCAAGAGTAACCGCTTCTTTTGCAGGGAGCAATGACTCAATCGACGCAGTCGGTAAAAGTGGGTTCCGTTGGTGCATTTTTACACACCCGGTCGTTACTTACCGGTCGGGACAAAGACCGTCGATGCGCCCACCCACCGCTGACCCCGATTATGATCCACACCCATCATCTTGCCGCGACCGAGGCGGGCGAGCGATAAAACCGGCTGCATCTCAGTCAGCGCGGCAGAAGGGTTCCCGTCCGGCCACAGGTAGAGGATCCTGATTTCGGCCTGGGTAGGTCCATACGGAGTTTCTATCGTCGGAGCAAAGTGCACTCGCTCTTGGACCATGTACTCCGCTTGCCGCTCCTTAGGGATGGCGGCAATCTGTTGATCCGTGGGTTCAAAGAGGATTCCCGTGCCCGCGAAGGAGAAGAGCGGCTTCAGCAAAATATTGGCTCGGTCCTTATGTAAGGTCTCGCTCCCTGCTCCCTCCAGCCACTCGTTAAGGAAAACAGCCTCCGGAACAGCCGTGTGCCGGAGAAAGGGGATGGAGTACTTACTGATACGGAAATACCAGTTCGGATGACCCGCCCACTCCACGTCAAGATCCTCGCCATACCTGAAGGGCAGGGTGACCTGCTTCTGGATCAGTTCGTCCACGATCGCGCGATTGTAGATGCGGCGAATCAGCCGTCTGCTTCCATCCGCGGCGCGGTAGAAAAGCCGGGTGCGCCCGCTGCTTCTGTCTGCCTCCAGCTCGGTGACGTCCACCACCGGTATGCCCAGCTGCCGCGAGGTAAGCAGGAAGTCCGGCAGCGTCTTCTGCTGCTCCGGATGGACCTCCGCAAGCACCACTTCCTCTGCATCGTGGTTGCCAGCCACCACTTGGCGAAACAACGTCCAGAAGCTCTCTCTCGTGTGCCCGTTGAGAAAGAAGGTCAGATCCTCGTCCATCTGGTAGCTCTGCCGATAGGTGTCGCCTAAAAGATTCTGAAAGGCATACACCGAAGGAAATGCCTGCATCTCAACCAGCCGCGGCGACAGTTGGCCATCGCTCTCCCGGATAAAACCAAAATCTGCCGTCATAAAGTGGGGATGTGGCGAGTCTGACTCGATACGGAACTGCGGCGGGATCATCGCCAGGGAGCTGCGAAGATATTCAGGAGCACTCATTAATTGCGCCGTCAGCTCGGCGCCGGTCCTCGCAAGCTGCTCTACCAGGGGGACTGGAAGAAAGACCGGTGTTTCCGCCACGCGAAACTCAACGTGGGTGCCTGCGCGACGATCGAGTTCGCGGAGCAACTGCTCGTAGGCTGTGTCTGTGTACTGATGATTAAACTTCAGACGTTGCTCAGTAATCATTGATTTGCAAGCCTGCTGGTCGCCTCAGAAACGCTTGAAGCGCTTGAAATGAACAACATACCGTCGAATCCGAAGGGGCTTGAGGCTACTACAAAAGCATTACCTTGGTAATCAAGGGATGTTTTCATTCTAAATAACACAATAGTGGTAGGTGCTGGAGAATTCCCAAGGTACTGTGTGGATGCAGTCGATACCAGATAACCCACGGGAGTCCGACCCAATGTTGAAATCCACTTTGCGCGCCTTGACCGTTGTATCAGTTTTTGCCTCGCCTTGCATCAGCTTCGCCGCACTACTCGGCCCTGGCGCACCGCCACCAAACCCGATCCTTATTAAGAAGGTCACCCTTGGCCCTGGCGCACCGCCGCCAAATCCGATCCTTATCAAGAAGATCACCCTTGGCCCGGGCGCACCGCCACCCAATCCGATCCTCATCAAGAAATAGTGGGTCGGCACTGAAACTCATCGTTTCGACAGGCGATCATCGTCAACGAATGTCGGTTTACAGGCTGGACCCTCGTGTATCCTACGTCCGAGGGTCCAGCTAGATGGATATTTCAGCAACTGCGCAGGCGTTCTGGATTGCCTCCATTGCTGGCGAGACCCTTCTTGTTGCGACCATACTATTCAGACGGCAATACAGGGCTTTTCCGATCTTCCTCGCCTGGCTTGTCGTCAGTTCCGTTTCAGATGCGCCACTCTATTGGATTGCGCATTCTGGAAGCGAGCTGACCTATCAGCGTGCGTACATCATCAGCTCTATCCTCGACTACACACTACAATTAGGTGTCCTGCTCGAAATTGCTCGTGCCGTCCTCTATCCCAATCGGAAGGGAATGTCGGTCAAAGTTTTAGGGTATTTTTCAAGCGTCGGGATAGTCTGCTTCGGTGTCGTGGCTTTGTGGGCGTTGAGTAAAAGTTCACTCGAGTCGTTCAGCATCATCGGCTCACGCCTCCTAAGAGTAAATTTCTTGTTTGCGTACCTTAGACTGGCTGCCTTTGCGTTGATCGCGGGCTTTTCGCAGATGCTGGGCATCACTTGGAAAAATCTTGTCATTCGCTTGGCAGGAGGCCTAGCCTTCTACAGCGCAGTTTCAGTCGTGGTGCAATTGACCATATCGCACCTTAATCGTACCGACCCGAATGCATATATTTCCGACTTTCAAATGCTCAGCCGTGTAGAAATTACATCTTTTATTGCTGCTCTAGCCTTTTGGATATGGTCTTTCGTGCAAAAAGATGCGCCTCGTAAAGAATTTACTCCCCAAATGCAGCGCTTTCTGGTAACAATGTCTCAGACAGCAAGACGAAGCCGTTTAGGACTCACGCGTAGTCTGGGGCATAAATGATGATGTTACTTCTACAAATTGCAGTAACTGCAGGACTTTTTGCCACACTGCTCTTCTGGGCACACTCCCAGAAAAAGCAGCGTCGCGTCGATACCTGGGACGAAATCGTCAGCCAGCTGCGTACCAGTGACTGGGGTTTCGAGCAGATCTCCGAACGATATCTATATAAGAGTGGTATCCACGCGACCACTTCCGACATCTGGCCGAAGATCGATGGCGCAAACGGGCTCTGGGCGATGTACCGTAACGCTGCTCTGCTGTTGAAGCTGGCAGATTACGCCTCCGAGCACGGCGACAGTAAGGATGAAGCCCTGCTCGAGTCTTTACGCGCTGATGCTTTCCAGATCCGCATGAGCGTGCTGACCGCTCTCGCAAAGTATGCGTTCTCTCGTTCTACTGTCGGCGCATCTGTTAACGCCCACCGCGCGGCCAACATGTACAGCGAGATGCTGGTGCGAATGACCGAGCTGTTTCAGGAGCATTCCGCCATGCTCTTCCCGCGATACCTCGACGCTATGTAAGTCTCAGCCTGACGCAGAAAGAGGGTGCCTGAGGGAACCCTCTTTCTTTTTGTGATCTCCAAATCACCGGCAGACGGTCAGGCCAGCTTTTCTTTAACAAAAGCATCGATCCGATTGACTTCTTCTGCGCTCAGCCGGAAGTCCATCGCCGGCAATGTTCCCTCTACCTGCCGTGCATTCCGCGCACCCACAATCGCAGCAGTGACCGTAGGATTGCGTAAAGTCCACGCTATCGCGACGACCCCAGGTTCCACGTCATGGCTGGCCGCAATCGTTCGCAGCAGCTCGACAAGTTCCAGGTTCTTCGACAACTTGGGCTCGAGGAAGTTCGGACTCTTTCGGCGCCAGTCGTCCTGCGGCATATTTTGAATGCGCTCCGCCGTCATCTTTCCGGTAAGCAGCCCGGATGACATCGGTGAGTAGTTAATGACCCCGATATTGTTCTGCTGGCAGAACGGCAAAATCTCATCTTCGATCTTGCGATTCAGGAGTGAATAAGGTGGCTGCAATGAAGTGATCGGCGCAATCTTCTGTGCGCGCTTCATCTGCTCGACATTAAAATTCGAGACCCCAAGCCAGCGGATCTTTCCCTGTTGCTGCAATTTCGCCAGCGCTTCCCAGCCCTCTTCTATCTCTGCGTCGGGTTGTGGCCAGTGGACCTGGTACAAATCGATCGCGTCGAGTTTGAGCCGGGTCAGCGAGTTCTCCACTTCTTCCTGAACAGAGGCTGCAGTAAGGCTGCGATAGATTTCGCGTTTGTCATTCCAGCGCATCGAGCACTTGGTAAACACGTAAGGCTTCGCGGCGACACCCTGCAGAGCGCGCGCTACTACCTCTTCCGAATGACCGAGTCCATAAATCGCAGCCGTATCGATCCAGTTGATGCCGAGCTCGAGCGCGCGTTGAATCGCGGCCACTGAATCATCGTCTTCCTGGTGACCCCAGGCAAACTGCCAGTCACCTCCGCCAATTGCCCATGCGCCAAAACCGATGGCTGTCAGGTGCATATCGCTGTTGCCAAGTTGTCGTGTTGCAAAGCCGGATGCGGCTTCCGAATTCAAAGATGTTGTTGCCATAGTCACTCCATTTCCTCGTTGGATGCAGAGACCACCGGATGCAGGTGGGTTGATCCCGGCCGCGAGCTTACGCCGGGCAGCTTAGGGATGAACCAGAAAGCTCCCGTCCTTCATGATCAATTCATCGCTTTCTGGTCGCCCGGCTCCACCTGCTTTGTAGTTCAGGGTTATGTCAAAGCCAAGTCCCACCACGTCAATGTGGGTTGAAGAGAACCAGTCCGCCCCGGTGTGCTCTCCGTAGGGATTGCCAAAAGCAATATGAATTCCTGGAAATTTTTCGTCCTGCAGGATGTTGCCGATCACCCGTTCAATACCGATGTTTGTACCGATTGCGAATTCTCCGACGCGGTCCGAATTCTCATCCGTATGCGTGTACTGCCAGAAGTCCTGCTCGAGTTGCTTGTTGGTCGACTCGCAGGAAACAATCCGGTTCCTCTCGATAAAGATCGTCAACGGCGTTGACTGCAAAAGGCCGTAGCGTGCGCACAGGAAGTCGCCCACGACGCCGTCGACAACGAATCTCCCGCTGACTTCGCCCGGGGTCGTAAAGATCTCGCCACCTGGCAGATTGCCCCACTTGTCGCGGCTGATGATGCCGCTTGTCTTCAGCCACCTGTATTCCGGATTCAGCACGGCCAGGATATCCGTTCCTGCCTTGGTGGTTGCGCGGATTGAGGACGCGACCCTCACCTTCTCAATCAACTTCTGGCTCAACCGATCGACCATGCCGAAGTCGGCACGCATGCCCTCGCACATAATCTGTGGAGTGATGTTCACCATGTGCGCATGCCGCATCCGGCGCCGGTTCACAACTTCGGTCATCTGCATCCGCGAACGCAATTCATTCTGCTGCACCTGCACCGCGAAGATGCTCACATGGCTGGTTTCCATATCCGAAAGAATCTCGGCGGGCATGGCAGTAAGGGGGCGAGATGCGAGATCTTCCAGGCAATAGGCATTCCATTTTGCGCCTGCTTCTTCAAGCTCGGTCGCAAGAGATGCAGCAATCGGTAGCGTGACCTCATCGGTGATCAGCGTCACCTTCTCCTCGGGCTGAATGCGAAGGCAGGTCTTCACCGCACTCTGTGCCCCCTCGGTAAACGCCGGCGGAAAGTTCGCGTGCAGCAGGGTCTGCGTGGTTGTGGTGACCTGGCTCATGGATGCGGGCTCGCAGTAGATGATCTGAAATGCTGAAAAGAAGTTCCGGCAGGTCTATGTTGGCACAACTCCCGTGTTGCAGGAAGTCGATTGCCTGTTCCGGTGAGATGCCACTGGACGGGGGACGTCGCAACAGTTTTCTCCCTGCGGACGGGCGTTGAAGTACAGCACCTTCACAGCATGATATTGCCTGCTAACCTGTACACATCGATGAGCCTGCACCGCAGCAGCCCGCGCCCGTCGAACGATTTTTCAAGCTGATCGCCGAGGAACCATGGCCGCACTGATAGATGCCATTGATGTAAAACGCAAAATGACTTTCGAATACGAGAATGTGCCGTTCTATTGTCTCGAGTCCGAAATCTCGACGCCAACAGCACGCGGCGGCCAGACCCTTGTGCGCCTGCGTATGCGCAACATGTTGACGCGGGCCGTTTTCGACAAGACTTTCAAAGCCAGCGATAAGTTCAAAGAGCCTGACCTCGAAACCATCCCGGCTTCGTATCTCTACAGCGACGGAGATGGCTCATACTTCCTTGACCAGGTGAGCTTTGAGACCATTGCCCTCAGCAAGGCCATGGTTGGCGACGCACTGGATCTACTGATCGAAGGTGCGATGCTCCAGATCGATCGCTACAACGGCAATCCCATCGGTCTGCAGCTCCCTGCGCAGGTAGAGCTTGAAGTGGCTTACACCGAACCCGGCGTTCGGGGAGATACCGCCAGCGGTGCGGTCACCAAGCCGGCGCGCCTGGAGACCGGGCTGGAAATTCGCGTCCCCTTCTTTATCAAGGAAGGTGAGAAAGTCAAGGTCCACACGGAAACGCGCGAATTCTCCGGACGAGCGTAAGAACTACATGTCCGGACCGGATGATCGAGCGCTACAGGGCGCTCTCATCCAGGCCTGATCGAACACCCTTTTTAAAGCATTGTCGGAACACATTTCACCATTTGTACGATCAGGTAAATTCCTCCTGCCTCTAACTCAAACTAGGTAATTAAGTAGTTGCCTTACTAAGTACAGGGGCGGGACTTGCCTGCCATTTTCGCGCAAAAATCCGACGCTGCGCGAACAACTCCTCGAGATTTACTTCATCAATCATGAACGATCTGATGGGCTCAACTCGCCTGGTCTGTCCTGGACCGCGGCTCGCAAATAACTAATCCTGTGGGACTTCGCGTAATTTCGACGCGAACTGCTAGCGGGATTTTTCTCGATGTCAGAACTAATTGCACAAAGCTCAAAAATGGTTGCCTGCCATCTACAACTTTTGTGATTTTGTGGGCATTCAAGGCTTTTTTCCCTGCATAGTTTGTGTATTATCCGCCTAGAAACGACTTAGATTTTTCTGCCTGATGTGGGCAAGGATCAGGATCGATCTAGTAGCGAGTGATTGCTTGGAAAATAAATTTGCTTTTCTCGAGCCGCCAGCTAAGGTCATGACTTTTTTGCCCGATATACCGGAGAGGTGGATGACACTGTCGCGCGGCACGCGTCGACTTCAGCTCAGATCCACCCAGTGAACACAATCGCAGGGAACGAACTTCCAGCGCAGTTTCGGTGGAAGGTACGACGGCAACACCAAATTGGACTTATACAAGGCAGATGAATGAAGAATATTTTTCCCGGCTTACTTACATTTTTCCTATTCGCACTTCCTGCATTCGCGGGGGTCACAGTCACGGCCCCCTACGCTGGTCAATCCGTAACCTCACCCGCAAAATTCGTGGCTTCTTCTACTACATCCTGCAATAAGGGTGTGGCGTCCATGGGCATTTATGTTGATAACAAGCTGTCCTATACCGTTGCAGGCGACGCCATTAATTGGAGTCTGCCGATCGCAGCGGGAACTCACAACACCGTCGTCGAAGAGTGGGACAAGTGCGGCGGGGCCAGCTTCACTGCCGTGAACGGTCTCAAGGTCAGTGGCGCCACCGCGCAGGTTTCCGGCCTCATTCCAAGCAATGCGATCTCATCCGGAAATCTCACCGGCTCAAGCCGCTGGGCCTGGAACCATGATGCCGGTACCCCCGGGAGCGCTACTGGCTATTCCTCCTATGCCGTCTCTAAACCCTCACTGGATGGTGCGGCGCGCGAATTCTCCGTCTCTTATGCGAAAAAAGGCGGTGAGATTTATCACATGTCTTTCGCCAACGATGCCAGCTCAACTCACTTCATCTACGACACCTATATCGATTCCGTCTGGCCAGCCGAGACAGCGAACATAGAAATGGACATGAACCAGGTGATGTCCAATGGGAAGACTGTCATTTTCGGTGTACAGTGCTCTAGCTATTCGGGAACCTGGGAGTTTGTCACCGTCAGCGGCAATGCTCCACACTGGCACCCGTCTAATCTTGGCTGCAACCCGAAGAGCTGGTCAGCAAACGCGTGGCACCATGTCCAGATCGCTTCACATCGTGACTCATACGGCGATGTGACCTACGACTGGGTAAGCCTCGATGGCAAGACCGAATACTTCGTCGGAGCCCACGGGGCTGCTGCTCTGTCGCTGGGCTGGGCACATGGCGACCTGCTGCTCAATTTTCAGCTGGACGGCGCCTCTTCAGGCAGCGCACAGATGAAAGAGTACATCGACAAACTGACCATTTATCGCTGGTAATCCTGATCCTCTTGCTCCCAAAAAGGCCGTCCACTCAGGACGGCCTTTTTGTCTCAACTCCGCAGCTCCGTTCGTTCTGGTAACAGGAGATCTTCAGCCACGCTGGGCCCTGCGTGCGTTTGCAGCCGCAGAGCAATCACCGCTGCGGCGAGGGCCGCCAACGCCACCGCTACGCTGCCCAGGGAAAGTTGTGGATACGTGAAGCCCATGGTCAGTAGCAGCCCTCCCAGCGCCGCGCCACTGGCGTTGCCAAGGTTGAAGGCTCCCTGGTTCAGTGTGGACGCGAGATTGGGCGCGCCGCTGGCCTGCTCCACAATACGCAGTTGCAGTGGAGCACCCGCGGCAAACTGCACAAAGCCCCACGTAAAGACAGCGATGACAACCGGCACCGTTCGGGCTTCCACGAAATACATGGTCGCGTGAATCGCAATCAGCAACATAACCCCACCCAGCACGACCGGCACCTGTTTCCAGTCCCCGAGTCGGCCGCCCGCCAGGTTGCCAAAGGTGATGCCGACTCCGAAGATCACCAGGATCCAGGTGACAGCGTGCGGCGAAAGGTGTGTGACTGTTTCGAGGATAGGCACAACATAGGTGAAGACGCAGAACATGGATGCGGACAGCAGCGTGCTCATAGCCAGAACCAGCAACACGTGGCTCTGCATCACCGCTCGAAACTCATGCCGCATGTGTACGTGAATCGAGGGGAGGGGCGGGACTGCGCGAACCAAACCGAAGATAGCTACCAGGCCGATTGGCACCAGCACAAAGAAAGTGGACCGCCAGCCGAATGCCTGGCCCAGCGCCGTCCCCGCCGGCACACCGAGTACATTGGCAAGCGTCAACCCGCTGAACATAAGCGCAATCGCCTGTGCGCGCTCCGACTTCGGCACAATCTCAGCAGCCACCACACTCCCAATTCCAAAGAAGGCGCCGTGACACAGAGCAGTGAGAATGCGTGCAAGCAGCAGCAGCAGGTAGGTCGGCGCGACGGCGCATGCCAGGTTGCCCAGCAGGAACACACCCATCAGGATCAGCAGTGCACGCTTGCGATCCACGCGTGACAATGCAAGCGCCAGCATCGGTGATCCGAAAGTGACCGACAACGCATACGCGGTGACCAGCATACCTGCCTTCGGAATGCTGACTGCGAAGCTGCGTGCGAGGTCCGGCAGCAGGCCCATGATGACAAACTCTGTGGTGCCGATAGCGAAGGCAGAGACAGCAAGAGCCAACAGGGGTTTACGCATGGTCGTTCGGGTGATCCTTGGTTTCGGGGTACTGCTTATAGTCTAGCGTCCGCACCTTGGCGCGAAGATCGACGGCTGGCCTCCACCGGGCGCAGCGGCGGATTTTCATTCCGCTGTAGCAGCGTCGTAAACTGTCGTAGCTATGCCGCTGCCCATTAAAGTATGTGCTGTCTGCTCAGAGGAGTTTGAGCTACGTCCCGACAAGCCTGGATTTGCGAACCGCTGTCCTGAATGCAGTGTCGAGGACGCTGCTGAGACGACAAGTGAAAAATGTCGCATGGATGCCGACGAACGGAAGAGCCTGGCAGAGGCCAACGAGGCTCGGCGACAGGCGATGAAGAATCTGCTTTACCGCAAAGACAGCTGACAGCCTAGTCGTAAAGTCCGTGCTTGGTCTCTTCAGCCATGTAGTCGACGACAGCCTTCAGATCTTCTGTCTCTTCAAACTTGCGCAGCTGGCGGTCCGCACCCGTCCCCTTGTCGAGTATCCAGTGGATGTTTTCAATCTCGTGCCGGCAGTCCAGTTCGTCGACAGCCTCGCTCACAAACTCCAGGTATTCGCGAATCAGGTCGCGTTCATCCACTTCGGTTTCCTTGCCGAAGTCGATCAGCTTGCCGTCAATGCCGTACCGCACTGCGCGCCACTTGTTTTCCATCAGCAAGGCTCGCGAGTACTGGCGGAAATCCTGATTCCGCGCATGCAGCCGGTACAGCGTTGCTGCTGTTGCCTGGATCAAGGCAGCAATCGAAAGCGTCTCTTCCGCTCGCATCGGTATATCGCAGATTCGCACTTCCACTGTTGCGAAAAAGGGATGCGGCCGGATATCCCACCAGATCTTCTTCGCGTTGTCGAGACAGTTCGTCTTGATGAGCAGGTTTACGTACGCATCGAATTCTGCGCAGCTTGAAAAGGCGTCCGGCATATTGGTGCGGGGAAACTTGTCGAAGACTTTTGCTCGATAGCTCTTGAGGCCGCTCTTCATGCCTCGCCAGAAAGGCGAGTTGGTCGACAGCGCCAGGATGTGCGGCAGAAAATAGCGCATCGAGTTCATCAGTCGAATCGAGGCTTCGCGGTCCTCTATCCCGACATGAACATGCAGCCCGAAAATCAAGTTGGCGCGAGCCACCTGCTGCAGATCTTCGACCACGCGGGCATAGCGGTCATCCGGATAGATTTCCTGTGCGCGCCAGTCTGCGAAGGGATGCGTGCCCCCGGCCACCAGCATCAGGTCATTTTCACCAGCGAGCCGGATCATCTCACGTCGCAGATCAAAGAGATCCAGACGCGCCTCTTTCACTGTCTTGCAGATGCGCGTACCTACTTCAATGACGGACTGATGCATCTCCGCCTTCACACGCTCTTCCAGCCGCAGCTTGCCCTTGTCCAGCATTTCCGTGTGGATATGCGAGCGCAGGTCGCGTGTGACCGGATCGACTGTCTGATATTCCTCTTCAATGCCGATAGTGAAGGAAGGCTGCTTCATGGCGCTCCTGATATTGAGGGTTGATCGGACACTTACAAGGAGAGCGTCTATCCACGACGGCTCTTTTAGTCAGTCTTCTTTTTCTTTCCTGAAGGCTTTTTAGCAGCTGCTTTAGGGGCTTTCGCGGGAGCCGACGCTTCAGCTTTCCTGGCAAGTTTTCTGCGAATCTTTTCCGGCTTCTTGGTTCCCTGTAGAAAATCGCCCCAGTGAAACTCTGCGGGCTTTGGCGTCTCCTGTGCACGCGCTACTGCGAGCTCTGCCACGGCATTCACGATCCACTCAAAGTTCGCTTCGCCAACCGACTCGCGATCCGCGTCCGGAGCCGGATTCATAAAGTCGATGGCGTACGGCACGCCATCTTCGACTGCGAACTCGACCGTGTTCAGGTCATACCCAAGAGCCTGGCAAAGTGCCAGCGCATCGCTCTCCACACGCTCCAGCAGCTTCTTGTCGAAGACGCGACCCTGCGTGTGATACCGCTCGTGATGCGGCCGCCGTGGATCGTACGGCATGATGTGGACCTTCTGCTGACCGACGACGTAACAGCGAAAATATTCGTCGAAGTTCACTGCGCGCTGGTACATCATGCAGAGATCGCGGCTGTGATCGTAGGCGCGGAAGAATTCATCCGGATTGTGTACATGGTGGACGTCTCGCCAGCCCCCGCCATCCACTGGTTTCAGAAATGCCGGAAAGCCGATGTACTCAAAAATGGCATGCCAGTCCAGCGGAAACTGCAGGTTGCGCATGGAACGTTCCGTCGTTCCCGGCGGAAAATGCTTGTGCGGCAGAATCACTGTCCGGGGCACCGCGACGCCGACCTTTTCTGCAAGCGCGCAGTTGAAGAACTTGTCATCAGCCGACCACCAGAAGGGATTGTTGATGATTGCTGTTCCGTTGATCGCCGCATGCTTGAGGTAGGCGCGGTAAAACGGAATGTCATGCGAGATGCGGTCGACGATCACGGCATAAGGGGCCGGCTTATCCAGGTGAACCCCGCCTACGTGCACCGACTCAGCCGTAACGCCGTCCACGTTCATGGCCCGGATGCGTTCTACCAGTGCTCCCGGAAATGAGTTCTCCATGCCGTACAGCACGCCGATAATCTTCACGCCATTTCCTCCAACAACTCGTTTCGCCATCGCGATTCTGATGCAAAGCATCCGGATCTATCGATGCTGCCGCACGCTTCGGGATCCAGCGCCGCGACTTACAAGAGTCAACATAGCCTACGACCGCGAGCAGCGCAATCGGCAGGCAAAGGCCATGGGTCCTTGCTGTACTATCCACGTCATGCGCCCTCGTCTCGCAGTGCTCTCTTCCCTGCTGTGTTCCTCAACGCTGTTCGCCTTTCCGGCAGCCACGCCTGCACAGCAAACGCTCGACGTTACACCTGCGACTGTGGCGTGGGGCTACTACTCAGCCAAGGCGAAACCTGCACTCACAGTACATAGCGGCGAGACGGTAAAGGTGCATACGCTATCCACCTGCGGACCGCCCGAGCGGTTGAAAGAAGGCGGTGTCGCAACCGCCGACATCCCGCAGGATGTGACCGACCTCTACGCGGCGAAGGACATCGACAAGGGTCCGGGTGGCCACATCCTGACTGGTCCGATCGCTATCGCAGAAGCACAGCCAGGCGATGTGCTCGAAGTAAGTATCCGGAAGATCGACATCGATGTCCCGTGGGCCTGCAACGGATTCGGTGCCGGGCGCGGCTTTCTTCCGGATGATTATCCGTATGGCAAGATGTCGATCATTCCGCTCGATCGGAGCCGGATGATCGCAAAGTTCGCGCCTGGCGTTGAAATCCCGCTGCATCCTTTCTTCGGTTCGATGGGCGACGCACCTCCCGAGTCTGCAGGCCGCTACAACAGCGCGCCGCCCTGGATGCATGGCGGCAACATGGACAACAAGGACCTCGTCGCGGGAACCACGCTATACCTGCCCGTGCATGCGCCCGGCGCGCTGTTTGAAGTAGGAGACGGCCACGCTGGCCAGGGTAACGGCGAGGTCGACATCACCGCGCTGGAGACCATGCTGACTGGAACCTTCGAGTTCATCGTGCACAAGGCTAAGGCCGGCGACGCCCCGCTGCTGTGGCCGCGCGCCGAAACCCCTGCCAGCTACATCAGCATGGGTTTCAGTGAAGACCTGGTAAAGGCAACCGAGATGGCGACGCGCAACATGATCAATTTTCTGGTGACCGAAAAACATCTCACCCGCGACCAGGCATACCAGCTGACGAGCGTCGCCGTGGATCTCGACATTACCCAGCTGGTGGATGGGAAAGTCGGCGTGCATGCGATCTGTCCGAAAGGGATCTTCATCGGAAAATAGCGAGGTGAATATACTGCAGAGGTGACGCCGTGGCGACGACGACCCTGATCTCTATCGATGAATACCTCGGTAATACCAGCTTTAACCCGGATGTAGAGTATCTCGACGGTGAGCTGAAGGAGCGGGCCATGGTCTTTTCGGCACATGGATTGATCCTGTCCTTGCTCAGCGGATGGTTCTATTCCCATGAAGAGGAATGGAACGTGCGGGCGGGCGTCGAAGTCCGGACCCGCGTCGCGTCAACCAGGGTTCGATTGCCGGATGTAGTTATCGATCGCGCCTGCAAGTGGCCGCCGGTCTTGACGGCGCCTCCCCTGGTCGTGATCGAGATTCTCTCTCCGAACGACTCCTACACGGCGACCCAGAAGCTGGCTGCCGATCATCAGCTGATGGGCGTCCCGAATATCTGGTTGATCGATCCTGAAACGAAAACAGGCCGCGTTTGTGAAGGTCCTGTCTGGAAAGAAGTTAGGCGCTTCGAGGTGGAAGGGCGCGGCATCTATCTGGATTTAGACTGGCTGTTCTCACGGCTGGAACGCTACGACGAAAACTGATCGTCGCTCCGGTTCGAGTCCGGATCAGACGGCCGCATCCCACCCAAGTACGTCGTTGCGCGAAGCTCAGCTCTGTCAGGCGGTTACCTACAAAAACTGCTGCATCATCCTCTGCCAGGTCGGCCAGTCATGGCTGTTCCAGTCATTCCAGATTTCCAGCTGTACCGGGATCCCCTTCGCCTGCATAATGCCTGCCAGGTGGCGATTCTGCTGCAGGCACTGGTCGTCCCAGCCCGTTCCGAACACGTATTTGTTCTGCCGGTAGCGATCTATCTGCCAGCCTTCACCCAGGTTGGCGATGTACTGCGGTGGCATGTTGAAGTAGACGTCTTGATCGTGATACCCGTGCAAAAAGAATGAGATGTCGAATGCTCCGCTCATTGAGAGACAGCCATGGATCCGGTCCGGATATTTCAATGCCAGGTTCACAGCGTGGTAGCCGCCAAAGCTGCAGCCCAGTGTCACCAGCAGCGGGTTCCAGTTCTTCTGCCGGACCAGCGGCGCCACTTCGTTCATCACGTAATCCTGGTATTGCAGCTGGCGCGCGATCTTCCAGCGCGCGGGAACGTTGCGGTTATACCAGCTCTCGCTGTCTACCGAGTCAACGCAATACAGCTGCACTTCGCCGGCATCGATCTTGCCGCTGATGCAGTCCGCCATACCGCGCTCTTCGAACTCATAAAACCGCCCCTGCGACGATGGAAACACGATGATCGGCAGCCCCGTATGGCCAAAGATCAGCAACTCCATATCCCGGCCGAGACTCGGGGAAAACCACTTGTGGTACTCGCGCTGCATGTGTCTCCTGCTGGATCGAAATAGGACCGATTGCCAAACTTTTGTATCCTCGACGAACAGTCTTGAGGTGAGCCGCCGCCAGAATTGTTGCTACTGTAACAGGAGAAATCAGTGCCTTGCGGGTTCACCGGAGCGATGATCGCTGGCCACGCCGATGCAGGCGCACAGGGCACACAGAACAAGCATACGGAGATCGGTAGCGCGTGGATCCAGAACTCATACCGGACGAAACGGCTTCCCACCGATCCGTGGAATCACCTGCCCTGCTGCCTGAGCCTGGCGACTGCGCAACGCCGCATGAACGTCTGCATCTGCACCAGCATTTCCGCAGCGACTTTCTTCCCGACCCGCGCAACCTGATCGTCTACGTTCCGCCTGCGTATGCCGATGAGCCGGACCGCTCATTTCCAGTGCTTTACCTGCATGACGGCCAGAACCTCTTCGATGGGCAGACGTCCTATGTCCCCGGTCGCACCTGGCAGGTGCTCGAAGCCGCGGACCGCACTATCGCCGACGGCCAGGTCGCACCGCTGATCATCGTGGGCATCTACAACACCGGGCCGCGCCGCATTGCGGAGTACACGCCGACACGCGACTGGAAGATGGGCGGCGGTGAAGCGCCGGCTTACGGCAGGCTGATCGTCGACGAACTGATGCCCTACATCCACAAACGCTACCGCGTGCTGCACGGGCGGGAGCACACAGGCATTGGCGGCTCGTCGCTGGGCGGACTTGTCTCCCTTTTCCTGGGGCTCGAGCATCCCTCCATTTTCGGACGCATCGCCATCCACTCGCCGTCCGTCTGGTGGAATCACCGCAGCATCCTCAACCTGCTCCGCACCACCAGGGTCGACTCGAAGCCGCGGCTGTGGCTGGACTGCGGCGATGCCGAAGGCGCTCGCACACTGGAAGACACCAGCACCCTCTATCGTCAGTTGCTGCACCAGGGCTGGCAGGATGGCGTGGATATCCGCTACGAAGTCTCCGCCGGCGGCACGCACAGTGAAGAAGCCTGGGCGCAGCGTGTCGCCCCGATGCTGCGCTTTCTCTTCCCGCAGCAGGGTTGACTCTTCGCTGAAGGCTCGGCGCCATACACCGGCGGTGACGTTTCGCGTTATCATGGCCCGGTCATTAAGGACCATCACCTGGAAACCGCAGGTCATGGCACGGGCACAGTTGCTGCCCGAAAATTTCTGGTATGTGAGGTCGGAATGCTGAAGGCCGCTATCTTCTCAATCCTGCTGACACTCGGCATGACGATGACGCCGCTGCATGCGCAGATAGACGGCGATTCCTTTCCGCGCGCCGTCGCCGCAGCTCACACCGTCGCCATCATTGATGACACGCACCAGCCAGGCGTGGCGCAGGGGGCTGCCGACGCACTGAAGGCCTGGGGCCGCTTCACTGTAGTCGACGATCCGGACAATGCCGACTTGACGCTCCGCTTCGACAAAGCCAAGGAGCACAGTGGGCGCGATACGCAATCTACCGACCCCAAAGACAACACGCCGTCCTACAGCTACAGCATGTCCTTTGGCTCCTCTGTCCACATGAAGGCTTATCTTAAAGACGGCACCTCGCCGTTCTACACCACCAAGAGTGACGACTCGAAGAAGAAGGCTGGCGCGGCATGTGTCAGCGACTTCCGCAGTGCCGTCGCCAGCCACGCGCACTAATGACAAGACATACCTGAGGATCAATGCCCATTCCGACACGTAGAGGATTTTTGAAAGCCGCCGGTCTGCTTGCCGGTGATTCCCTGATTGCGCCTCGCCTGCACCTGCTGCACGCCCAGCAGCCTGACCAGGACGCCAAACCAGTCGCCAGCAACGATCATCTGCAGATTGCCCTCATCGGCGCCGGTATCCAGGGTCAGGGAGATACCAAGGTCGCCCTGCGCGTACCAGGTACCAAGCTGGTCGCGGTTGCGGACTGCTACCAGGGCCGGCTCGACCACAGCAAAGAGCTCTGGGGCAACGATGTCTTCACCACGAAGGACTATCGCGAAATCCTCGCCCGCAAAGACATCGACGCCGTCATCATCGCGACCCCGGATCACTGGCACAAACAGGCTGCCATCGATGCGATGAAAGCCGGCAAGGATGTCTATTGCGAAAAGCCGATGATCCACCTTTATTCCGACGGGCCGGAGATCATCGAAACCTGGCGCTCGACGAAACGCATCATGCAGGTAGGCAGCCAGCGGGTCAGCTCGGCTGTCTATGCCAAAGCCAAGGAGCTGATCGCAGCCGGTGCCATCGGTCAGCTCAACATGGTCACAGCACGCTGGGACCGCAATTCGTCCATAGGCGCCTGGAACTATAGCGTTCCCACAGACGCCAGCCCGGAAACCTGCGACTGGCCGCGCTTCCAGGGCACAGCCCCCAAGATTCCATGGAATGCCGAACACTTCTTTCAGTGGCGTAAATGGAAGGCCTACGGCTCTGGCGTCGCCGGCGACTTGTTTGTGCACCTCTTCAGCGGCACCCATTTCGTCACCAACACCATCGGCCCGACCCGGGCCATGGCGACCGGCGGGATTCGCTTCTGGAAAGATGGCCGCGATGCTCCCGACGTGATGCTCGCGCTCTTCGACTATCCGGAAGGCTTCAACCTGAGCCTGCGGGTGAACTTCGTCGATGGCGGCGAAGAGAGCGAAGGCTTGGTCTTTACCGGCTCTGAAGGCACGCTCGAAATTGCCGGCCGCAGTGTGATCGTCAGCCGTACGCCGCGCGAGAAGGAGCCCGGCTATACCGTGGGCACCTTCACCGAAGCCATCCAGAAAAGCACCATCGATGCCTACCACCAGAAGTATCCGGAAAGCTCGCGCGAGGAGCTCGGCCAGACCAGTGTCGAACGCTACTCCGTACCCCAGGGCTACAGCGACAGCTACGACCACTTTCACAACTTCTTCAATGCTGTCCGGACGCGCAACGCAATCGTCGAAGATCCGATCTTCGGCTTCCGTGCCGCTGGCGCAGCCCTTCTGAGTAACCAGAGCCTGGAGAAGGATTCGATCGTGCACTGGAATCCGAAAGAGATGAAGCTCGTCTAGCCCAGCGCGGCCGTCATCATCGAGGCCGCGGCTGGCGTTTCTTGCGATTCCGGCACATATCGGCGATACTTGAATGCTGGAATGCGTTCCCGGCTGAGCCGGTGCGTGCGCACCCACCAGTTATTGAGGATCTGCATTGAGATCCGACCCAATTTTGAGAGGTTCTGCCTGTGTTAATGATCCGTCTGGCGCGCTTTGGTGCGCGTAAGCAGCCGCACTATCGCGTAGTTGTCATCGAAAAAGATCGCGCCCGCAATGGCCGCTCGATCGAAATTGTTGGAACCTACAATCCGCGTACCAACCCAGCAACCGTCAGCCTCAAGCAGGACCGCATCAGCTATTGGACAGGCAAGGGCGCACAGCTCTCCGACCGCGTTAAGAAGCTGGTCGACAAGTACGTACCGGCCACCCCCGCAGCCGCCTAGCCACACACTGCAATACCGTCACAGCCAGGTCAAAGCACTCTAGGCATGCAGGTTTCCGTTTTTGCCTTGACTATGGTTGTTTATACGAGCGATGTTCTCCTTCGCAGGTCGCATCGTTCCTGGCACGACCGACGGAGATGTTCATGGCGGGTGTTGAAAAGCAGGATGACATGCAGGAGCTGGTAATGGAGATCGCGCGCGCGCTGGTGGATGAGCCGGCCGCAGTGTTCGTAGACGCTGTCGAGCGGGATGAGAATACCATCCTGCGTCTCCGCGTGGCCCCGGCAGATGTTGGCAAGGTCATCGGCAAGCAGGGCCGTACGGCTCGCTCCATGCGCACCATACTCGGAGCCGTCAGCATGAAACACCATCATCGCTACACCCTGGATATCCTGGAAGAGAATGGCGAAAAGTCGGACAGTGACGGGCATCAGCCACAGGCGGCTACGCCAGCTCATTAGCGCTGTGTTGCCTGCTGTCGCCCTGACCCCGAATCGCTCCTCTGTGTTGCGGATTTTCCATGTCTGAAAACGAATGGGTCCTGCTCGCCCGCCTGGTCCGTCCGCAAGGCCGCAAAGGCGAGATCATCGCGGACATCTTCACCGATTTCCCCGAGAAATTTGCCGCTCGCTCGCGTGTCTTCCTGGCAGCCGCAGAAGGTTCGCCTGCGCGCCAGACTCTCGCCCCCCGCGAGGCCCTTATCGAACGCCACTGGCTGCACCAGGGTCGCATCGTCTTCAAATTCAAAGGCATCGATTCGATCAACGATGCCGATCCCCTGCGCGGCCTCGAAGTCGTCATCCCGGCCAGTGAACGCGCGCCTCTCGAAGACGATGCCGTCTACATCGGCGACCTCATCGGCTGCCAGCTCATCGACCTCGGCGAAGATGGCACGGCTGCAGAGGTAACCGTCGGCGAGATCATCGATGTCGAACGCGGTCTGCTTGGCGCGCCGGATCTGCTCGTAGTCCGAACGCCGGCTGCACCTCCTCCTGAACCTGAGCCGCCGCCCGCCGGCAAAGTCGCCCGGCGCGGGAAACGTGCGCGGAAGGCACCCGAAGTCCTCGTACCCTTCGCCAGGAAGTATCTTTCCCGGGTCGACATCTCTTCGAAACGAGTCGACATGCGCCTGCCGCCCGGGCTGCTTGCTCTCAACGCTTTGGGGCCGGGTGAGCAGCAGGATCCAACGCCGGACGAAGCCTGAACCATGCGCTTCGATATCCTCACCATCTTCCCTGACTTTTTCGCCACTATCTTCGACTACGGCGTGGTCAAGCGCGCCCAGGCCAATAGCCTCGTCACCATCGCCGCACATGACCTGCGCTCCTTCACGCATGACCGGCATCGCACCGTCGATGACCGGCCCTTCGGCGGTGGCGAGGGCATGGTCCTGAAGCCTGACCCGATTGCCGAGGCGCTGACTTCCCTGTCCGTACAGCCCAAAGCAGAACGCGCCCGGCCAGCCGCGCGTGAATCAGTCATCCTCCTGTCCGCCCAGGGTGCACCCTTCCGCCAGGCCACGGCGCACCAGCTTGCCCGGCTTGACCGCGTCATCCTCATCTGTGGTCGCTACGAGGGCGTCGACGAGCGCGTTAACGAACTCTTCTGCGACCGCGAACTCTCCATCGGCGACTACGTTCTCTCCGGGGGCGAGCTCGGCGCCGCCGTCATCATCGATGCCACCATGCGCCTGCTGCCCGGCGTGCTTGGCAACGAGGCGTCCTCTGCCTACGAAAGTTTTGGCGCCACCGACGCCACCCTCCGTCAGAGCGATCCAGTGCCCGGAGAAACCCGGCCTCTGCCAAGTTCAGTCCACGGCTCCGGCGGCCTGCTCGATTATCCGCACTACACCCGTCCCTCCGAGTTTCAGGGCCTCGCCGTGCCGGAAGTGCTGGCAGGCGGGAATCATGACCAGATCCGCAAGTGGCGCAGACAGAAAGCCCTCGAGAAAACGTTCCGCAACCGGCCCGACCTGCTGCAACAAGCCGAGCTATCGAAGGAAGACCGCGCTTTCCTCGAGCGCCTTCGACAGGCAGGGGAATAGCAGCCGTCTGGCAGAAGCGTTGATTCCTACAGCACCTTGCACCGATCAACTGTTCCAGCCGAATCTTGTGTAAACTAGAGGTTCGTATCCAACTGTCAGGAACAACTATGTCTATTCATCCAGTAATGCAGCGCCTTGCCGATAAGCTCGCGCGCACTGATCTTCCAGCATTCGCACCAGGCGATACCGTTCGCGTACAGGTCAAGATCAAAGAAGGCGACAAGGAACGCACCCAGGCTTTTGAAGGCATGGTCATCGCCTACAAGCGCGGACCGCAGGGCAGCTTCACCGTCCGCAAGATGAGCTTCGGCCAGGGCGTCGAACGTATTTTCCCGTTCAACTCCAAGGTTGTCGACAAGGTCGAGAAGGTTCGTTCGTTCCAGGTTCGTCGCGCCAAGCTGTTCTACCTCCGCGGTCTGCGCGGCAAGGCGGCGCGTCTCAAGGAAGTCGAGCGCTCCTCCTAGGCAGCACCCGCCTTCGAGTGTTCGCGAGGAATCAACCCCCGGGACGATCCAGCCTGCATCCGGATCGTCCGTCCGGCCCATCTACTCGCAGAAAAACAATTCATGGGCAGGTTGAACCAGCGCAATCATCGGCCGATGCTGCGCGTCCGCGCTGCCCTGACTTTGCCCTTCCGCTCTCGCTCCAGCTGCAGTCGATAGGCATCGAGGATCGAGCGCACCAGTCCCGGAAAGCGTTGCTCCAGTTCCTCACATCGTGACGTGTTGTGCATCTCGACGCCACGCCGCTCGCCTCGGATGAGTCCCGCCTCGCGCAGCGCCCGGAAATGCTGCGACAGCGTCGACTTCGGCACCGGCGTACTACTCACCTTCAGGAAATCAGAACAAGTCTGCGTGCAGGTCGCGCCAGCAATGTCCGCGTAGATAGCCATGCGCACCGGGTCTGCCAGTGCATACAGAATCGCCTCTACCGTGACATCTTCGATGGATGGATGAACCAGTGGCCGCATGCTGAATTCCATTGTTTCATAGTTCTGTATTTCCGAACTAATGAATCTTCACGGGCGCGCTGCCATCTCTACAGCAGCAACGGATCAGGTCCACGGCCGGTATCCGCGAGAAGCACCTCCGAAAGGCAACACACATGAGCAGGCTTACAGGTAAAGTCGCAGTCGTCACCGGCGCCTCCAAGGGTATTGGCGCAGCTATCGCCCAGTCCTTCGCAGCAGAAGGCGCCTCCGTCGTAGTCAATTACGCTTCCAGCAAGTCAGGCGCGGACAAGGTCGTTGCAGCCATCACCCAGGCAGGCGGCAAGGCAGTAGCCGTTGCGGGCGACGTGTCCAAGACAGCTGGTGCACAGGGCATCATCGACGCCGCCATTAAGAACTACGGACGTCTCGATATCGTTGTAAACAATTCGGGTGTCTATGAGTTCGCCCCCATCGAAGCCATTACCGAAGACTCATTTCACCGTCATTTCAATGTCAACGTCCTTGGACCGCTGCTGGTCACGCAGGCCGCCGTCAAGCATCTCGGCGAAGGCGGCAGCATCATCAACATCGGTTCGGTCATCAGCCGCACCAAGCCTGCCGGCACTGCTGTCTACACGGCAACCAAGGGTGCCGTGGATACGATCACGTCCGTCTTCGCCAAGGAACTCGGCGCGCGCAAGATCCGGGTCAATTCCATCAACCCCGGCATCGTTGAAACCGAGGGCACCCACACTGCCGGCGTCATCGGGTCTGACTTTGAAAAGGCACTCATTCCGCAGACGCCGCTTGGCCGCATCGGGCAGCCTGCCGACATCGCCTCGGTCGCAGTCTTTCTCGCATCCGATGACGCGGCCTGGGTGACAGGTGAACTGCTCGCCGCCGGCGGCGGCCTGTAAACCACCTGCGCTCCTGAAAATCTGGCCCCGCGCTCCGCAGAACATTTCTGCAAAGTGCGGGGCTTTTCTGTGAAGCCACGCGCGCATCCAGTTCCGTCTTAAAATCGAGAGATGGCAGGCAGCAGGCTGATACGGGAAGAAGAACTGGCAGAGCTCGATCTGGAAGCCCCGCAGCTTGATGCAAACAGCAAGTCTCGTCCGCTCTCCGCCGCCACCCGCAAACTGCAGATGCTGCGCACCCTCGTCTGTGGTAACAAGTACGAACGCGCGGCCCGCTCCGCCGGCGCAACTGTCATAGCGGGCGTCGATGAAGTAGGCCGCGGCGCACTCTTCGGCCCGGTCGTTGCCGCAGCCGTTATCCTTCCGCTGGATTGCCGTATCCGCGGTCTGCGCGACTCCAAGCAGCTCGAAGTCGAGGATCGCGAGCGCCTCGCGAAGATCGTCGAACAAAAGGCCATCGGCTGTGCAATCGAGGAAGTAGATGCCGAGACCATCGACCGCATTAACATCTACCAGGCTTCCCGCCTCGCCATGACCCTTGCCGTCCGCAAGCTCGCGCCTGCCCCGGATCACCTGCTGATCGATGCGCTGCGGCTCGATCACCCCTGTGCGCAGACCGCCATCATCTACGGTGACAGTCTCAGTCTTTCGATCGCCGCCGCCTCGGTCATCGCCAAGGTCTACCGTGACCGCCGCATGTGCGAATATCACGAGCAGTATCCGCAGTATGGACTGGCCTCGCACAAAGGCTATTCGACGCCTGAGCACAAGCGTGCCTTGACCCTGCACGGACCAACCCCGCTGCACCGCTTTACCTTCCGTCCGGTAGCCCAGCGCTCGCTGCCCTGGGATCTGCCCATCAGCTTTGCTGACTCAGCCCATGCAGAACTCGCGGCCGACTGCGCATCGCAATTTCTTACCGAGGAGAACCAGTTTGGCCTTGCGGCTGCTTTGCATAACAGCACATCCTGACGATGAGAGCGGCGGCTTTGCCGGCGCCTTACTGCAAGCCCATGACGCTGGCGTCGACACGCGGGTGATCTGCCTGACCGAGGGCCGCGCGGCTTCCAATCGCGGTGAAGCCACCTCCGATGAGGAACTGGCCGAGTTGCGTCGAGGCGAGTTTGCCCACGCCTGCCAGCTGCTTAAAGTCACCAGCAGCGAAGTCATGGATTACCCGGACGGCGAGCTCTTCAACCTGAACTTCCACGTCATGGCAACCATGCTGGTCGAACAGATTCGCCGTTACCGGCCGCACGTCGTGCTCACCTTCGGCGGCGATGGCGGCCCCAACATGCATCGCGACCACACCATGGTCGGTCTCATGGCGACAGCAGCTTTCCATTGGGCCGGGCGAAGTTTTTTTGCACCGGAGCAGCTGCATCCCGAAGGTGACCTCGCCCTCTACGCCCCACAAAAGCTCTACTACGCCTCCACCAGCTTCAACGTTTCAAAGTTCACTGAAGAAGCTGCAGTCGCACCCAAAACTCCAGCATCGCTCACGCTTCAGCTTGGCGAACTGAAGCAGGTGAAGCAGCAGGCACTTGAGGTGCACAACACCCAGGGCGTCATGAACCGCGCTGCCGGAGCCTTTGAAAAGCATGGCCACGAAGAGAATTACCTGCTGGCTGCCGCACGCCATCCCGAACTCGCCCGCAGCGAAAAAAGCATGTTCGACAACATTGAAGAGGATTGATCCGGCAGCGACGTCTTCGTTTGCCCGGCGTTCTCTCGCAAGCTGCGTCTAAGCTGTTGGAGGGAGTTGCCGGGCACACCATGCGTCCATCTCTGCTCATCACGGCTCGCAGCTGCCTGGCTGCCCTGGCCTTCATCCTGCTCGCTGCAACCTCCCTGGCACAGTCCGGGACCGGCAGCCTCAGCGGCCAGGTCTTCTGTTCCGACACCCAAAAGCCTGCGCGCTTTGCTACCGTTTCGCTCGTGCCGGACGTGACCGACGCAGACACGGCAGCCAGCCAGAATCGTCGCGGCTTCGGCTCCGGAACCAGCTCGACTGCCGCCGATGGCACCTTCCTCATCAAGGACATTCAGGCCGGCGTCTACGACGTCCAGGTACAGCTCCCCGGCTACATCCAGCCCGTACGCCAGCTGAACATTTATGCGGACAGCGCGCCAGCACTGCGGCGAACCTTCCTCAGCATGATCACGCGCGTCACCATCCAGGCCGGGCAGGTGGCCAACGCAACCGTTACCGCCTATCGCGGCGCCGACCTGCTGGGCATCGTAAATTATGACGACGGCACCCCTGCTGCCGGCATCACCGTCTCTGCGCTGATCGCTCTTTCGCCGGCCGGATCCAGTGCGGACAGCTCTGCCAATGCCGTCAACGCCAACCTTCGTTCGATCGGCAGCAATGCGCAGACAGACGATCGCGGCCGCTTCCACCTGGCCGGGCTGGCAGACGGCACCTATACCATCCAGGCCGTGCCGCGCAGTGGCGGCCTCTTCCCCGTCTTCCTCGGCAACACCATCGACCGCGGCAAAGCAACGCTGCTCTCGCTCAGAGCAGGCGAAGAACGCTCCGGGCTGGAACTGCTGATGAACATCACCGATCTGCACCATGTCCGCGGCGTGCTGGCCACCCCGGGCAGTCACCCCCTGCCCAACGCCAGTGTTTCGCTCGCACTCGCAGACAATGCCGGCTCGCAACTATCCGCCATCACCGCAGCCGATGGCAGCTTCACCTTCGCGGCTGTGCCAGATGGAAAATACTCGGTGTCAGTCGGTGGCGCCTTCGATCCGGAATCCCGTGTCGCCTATAAAAACGTCAGCTCACAGGTCGTCGTCTCCGGATCGGACATCACAGACCTGGTGCTCACCCCGGCACAATAAGCAACGCGGCACCGGCACTCCACGCTCGTCATCCCCCGCATCCCACTTGGCAGTCCCGGTTCAAGGAGAAGCAGATGTCAATTACCAGTAACCCGGTTCCGCAGGAACAGAACTTCAGTTCCGCCGAGCTCACACCCATGGATCGCGACCGTTTGCGACAGGCCAGCGAACTGCTCCTCGAAGCACGGCGAACGACGCAACCAATCGAAGCTCTTCCAGAGGGTCTGCGTCCCAGGAACGTTGCCGAGGCGTACTTCCTGCAGGATGTCGTCATTGAAGAGCTGGGAGCGATCGCAGGCTGGAAGGTCGGCACCCCTTCGCCTGACACCACGCCAATGTTTGCACCGATGTTCGACTTCGGTATCGCGCCAAGCGATTCGATGATCGCCACCAACATGCGCCGTATGCGCGGTGTGGAGGCAGAGATCGCCTACCTGCTCGGCAAGGATCTTCCAGCCCGCAGCACTGCGTATTCGCGGGAAGAGGTGGTTGCCGCCATTGCCAGTGCCCATCCGGCGATCGAATTACTGGAGTCCGCGTTTGTCGATCCGGACAAGGTCGACCGATGGTCGATGATCGGCGACCTGCAGATGCACGGCGGCTTCATCTATGGTCCGGCCTGTGCAGACTGGCGAAGCTTCGACTTCGCAAAGGAAAACGTAACAGTCTCTGTCGATGGCGTCATCCGCACCAGCCAGGGCGCCAACGGAGTCGGCACTGACATCCTCAGCCTGGTCGAATGGCTCGCAAACCACGCGCAGTCGCGCACCGGCGGTCTGCGAAAAGGCCAGTGGATCACCACCGGCAGCTGGATGGGTAAAACACTCGCCGACGCCGGCTCCTCCCTCCACGTCCACTTCAATCACTTCGGCGATGTACGCGCCTACTTCGAAGCCTGAGCATCAACTCCGGAAGCAAACGGCCATTGGCCAGCCCTGCGGGCCCGAATCCCGTAGACCAGGGTTCCAGTGACAAACACGGCGAGCGCCACCCAGATCTGGCGCTCGGCTTTCACCCGCGCTGTCAGCACAAAGACCGATCCGGCAAGTGCCAGCAGGGCCGGCAGCGGATACACCCACATCCGGAATGGGCGAAACAAGTCCGGCTTGCGGAAGCGCAACACCATCACGCCCACCTGCTGCAATCCAAACGTCAGCACGATGCGGATGGCCACCAGTGCTTCAATCACAGTCGACAGGTGAAACAGGCAGCACACGCAGGCGACCGCCGTCAGGGTCAACAGTGAGCGATCCGGAAAAGCGCCTCTGGGATGCAGGTGACCCAGTTTCCGGAAGTAGTTGCCATCGACCGCTGCCGCGTACGGCACACGCGATGCCGCCAGCAACAAGGCAAAGAGCGAGCCAAAGGCCGTCCACATCACCAGTGCTGCAATGATGCGCGCCGCAAACAGGCCGTACGTCCGCTGCATCACCACGGCTACCACTGCAAAGCGCGTGTCCCCGTTTGTGTCCTGCATCAGTTCCTGCCACGGGATGACCCCGAGCACACTGATGTTCATCACGATATAGATCAGTGCCACGCATGCGATCGAGATCAGGATCGACCGCGGAATGGTCCGGCCCGCGTCCTTCACCTCGCCGCCGACAAAGCAGATGCTGTAGTAGCCCCAGTAGTCATAATTCGCGATCAGCATCGCCGCAGCCAGCCCGGCCACGAAGCTTCCTGAAAAATGAAACGCTCCGGGTGGAAACGAAAAAGCCTGCGCCGCGTTGAAATGCGTTACGCCCGCGAAGATGACCGCCGCCAAAGTCACCATGATCCCGATCCACAACACCGCGGCCATCTTCTGAATCGCCTTCAGATCGCGATATAGCAGCAGTGCCACCAGCAGGCACGCAGCAATCGCCAGCAGGTTCGTGTAGTGCACTTCAGCGATGTATGGAATCGAAGGCAGCACCGACTTGCGCAGTGCCGGCACCAGGAACGACGCATACTGCGCCAGCCCGATCGCACCTGATGCAAACACCAGCGGACCGCTCAGCGTAAATTGCCAGACATACAAGAACGAAATCCAGCGACCCGCCGACTTCTCTCCAAAAATCTCGCGCAGGTACACGTAGGAGCCGCCCGCCTGCGGCATCGCCGCTCCCAGCTCGGCCCACACCAGTCCATCGCACATGGCAACGATTGCGCCCAGCACCCAGCCTAGGATGGCCTGCGGACCGCCCATGGCCGAGACAATCAGCGGCAGCGTGATGAACGGGCCAACGCCGACCATCTCCAGCATGTTGATCGCGATGGAGCTTTTCAGATCAAGCGTGCGCGCCGGCACAGGATCCGCAGCGCGGTCCGTCACGAAATTTGGTCCTCGATTGGCAGCAGCAGCGTAGGTCCCCGGTGTCGCTGGATTGTACACTTTAGACTTGCGAGCCCCATTCCACACCTGCAGACACGCACTCGTCGCGTTCCTGTCATCCTCGCTGTTGGCAGCCGCTCCGGCGCAGGAAGCGCCGGCCCCTGTGCCAAACGTCCTCGCGCTCGGAACGCTCCCCTTTACAGGCCAGCAAATTCCTCAAAACCGGGGCAGCGCCGCACTCTGGCAGACCCTGAAGCAGCTGCGCACCTGGGGCAGCGTGCTCACCATCGTCGCCCATCCTGATGATGAAGACGGCGGCATGCTCGCCTACGAATCCCGCGGCCTCGGTGTGCGCACCGGCATCCTCACGCTCACTCGCGGAGACGGCGGCCAGAATGCCATGTCCAGCGCCACTTTCGACGCACTCGCGCTGATCCGGACCAACGAGCTGCTTGATGCCGACGCTTATTACGCCGGCAACGGCATCACCCAGTATTTCGGTCGCGTCGCCGATTACGGCTTCTCGAAAACCATGGACGAGGCACTGGCGCAGTGGGGCCACGATCGCGTGCTCTACGATGCCGTCCGGGTCGTCCGCATGAATCGGCCACTGGTCGTCACCTCCACCTTCGTCGGCGGCATCACCGACGGCCATGGCCATCACCAGGTTGCCGGACTGCTCGCGCAGGAGGTCTTCAAGGCTGCCGGCGATCCCAGCGTCTTTCCGGACCAGATCGCCCAGGGACTCCGACCATGGCGTCCGCTGAAAGTCTTTGCCCGCACGCCCTTCTTCTCCATCACCTCGAAAGGCATGTTCGATTACGCGACAGGCAAATGGTCGCCCGTCCTCTTCCATAACTACATCGATGGCACGGACACTCACGGCGCCCTAAGTGCCGACGTCAAGATCCCCGAAGGTACCTTCGATCCCGTACTCGGCGAAAGCTATGCGCAGATTGCGCGCAATGGTCTGGGCCAGCAGCGTTCGCAACATGAAGGGCCCAGCATCCCTCTCGCCGGCGAAGCCACGGTCGCCTACCACCGCTTCGGCTCGGTTGTTCCGGGCGATGCCACGGCCAATGCCAGCCCGGACGCGAACCAGTCCGACTTTTTCGCCGGCGTCGACACATCGCTCGCCGGCATGGCCGCTCTCGCAAATACGGACGCGCCCTTTCTCAAGCCGGCCCTGCTGACCCTGCAGTCCAAAGTGGCCGAAGCTGCACTGAATTACATTCCGGCCCATCCGGAAAAGCTCGCGCCCCTCCTGCATGACGGCTACCAGTTGACCGCGAAGCTCATCGCCGAAGTCAAGGCAAGTTCGCTGGCCGAACAGGACAAGTACAACCTCGAGTTCGAACTGGGCCTGAAGCTGAAACAGTTCAACGACGCGCTCATTGACTCCCTCGGCCTCTCTGTCTCTGCCTACCTCCTCCCGCCCGACCCCTCCGCACTCGACCCAAAATCGCCCACCAGGGCACTCCCCCTGACGCCGGAATCCGCCCCGCGCATCGCTATCCCCGGCAGCGAGATCGGCGTCCGCGTGCATGTCGCCTCGACCAGCGGCGTCCGCCTCACCCAGACTGCTCTCCGGACACCCGGCGTAGCCCCGGGCAGCAAGCCCTGGCAGATCACCCGGCTCGGCGCACCCGGCCTCGATGATCCCGCCAGCACCAGCGGTGACGCCATCTTCCGCGTCAGCCTTCCCCTCGATGCCCAGCCGACCGCCCCCTACTTCTCCCGGCCATCCATCGAGCAGGCTTACTACGGCATCGAGGACATCCGCTGGCTCAACCGGCCCTTCGCTCCCTACCCGCTCACCGGCACAGCAGACTTTTCCTACGAAGACGTTCCGATCCACCTCGAAAGCGTCGTCTCCACCAGCCAGATGGTCGACGGACTCGGCACCGTCACCGAGCCTCTGCTGATCGCCCCCGGCCTCTCCCTCACCATGGCCGGCCACTCCGGTATTGTGCCCATACCGTCCGCAGCGGCCACCCGCAGCGACTTTCCCCTGGCCGTTAACCTGCGCAGCAACGAAACCGGCAACTCTACCGGCACCCTGCAGCTGAAGCTGCCGGACGGCTGGACTGCCGAACCTCCGAAAGTCGACTTCCACTTGTCCCAGGGTGAGACCCGCAGCTATGACTTCCGCGTTCATCCCGCGTCCCTCACCAGCCAAACCTACGTTTTGCAGGCAACGGCCATCAGTGGCAACGCCGAGTACCGAAGCGGTTACACATCCGTCGGCTACCCGGGTCTGCGGCCTTACAACCTCTACCAGCCCGCGACCTTCCGTGTGACCGGCGTTGACGTCCGCATCGCCCCTAATCTACGCATCGGCTACGTGATGGGCACGGGTGACGACATCCCCGCGGCTCTCGCTTCCCTCGGCGCAACACCCCGCATCCTCACCGCCGCTGACCTCCTGACCAGCGATCTGCACGCCTACGACACCATCTTGGTCGGCATCCGTGCTTACTCCAGCCGTCCCGAGCTGGCAACGGCAAAGTCCCGCCTGCTCGCCTTTGTGCACGATGGCGGCAACCTGGTTGTCCAGTACCAGGGATCTGAGTTCGATCACGACTACGGACCCTACCCCTACACCCTCGGGAACTCGCCCGAACGTGTGGTGGACGAGAATGCTCCCGTCACCCTCGAAGATCCGCAGCATCCACTTTTGAATTTTCCCAACCATCTCACCAGTGCCGACTTTGACCACTGGGTGGAAGAGCGCGGACACTCCTTCATGGGCACCTGGAGCCCGAAATACGTCGCACTCACGGAAACCCACGATCCGGGCGAAGATCCCCAGCGCGGCGGCCTGCTCTTCACACGCTACGGCGCAGGCACCTATATCTATGCCGCCTACGCTCTGTACCGGCAGACACCCGAGGCCGTGCCAGGGGCTTACCGCATTCTCGCCAACCTGATCAGCTGCGGCAGGGATCGTCAAGTTCAGCCATAAACGCTGTTGACGATCCCGCAATTCGTAGCTGCAGAAAGCGCATATTCATCATTTCTTAACATGGGGCGCGGCAAATATTTACAGTGGTCTGCGAACCTTAAAGTCAAATGAAGCCCACACTTTATGCCATCGCAACCGCCATCCTAGGAGCGGCTCTGCTTACACCTACACAGAGTTTGCATGCTCAGGCCAGCAGCGCTGCTTCCACCACCCCAACCAGGACCACTGCTCACAAGGCTACAGCCAGGACCCGTAAGGCCCGCCGCCCCGTCAAGCCGCGCCCGCCTACAGTTCAGCAGCAGATCCAGTCGCTACGGGAAGACATGCAGCAGCAGATCCAGACTCTGCAGCAGCAGCTGACCACCTC
>CAZZYN010000020.1:0-57748 GCA_964658265.1 uncultured Acetobacteraceae bacterium
GAACTGGCCGTGGATGGCCTGGTCCATGACTTCGTAGCCGGGTCCCATGACCTGGGGAAAGCCGAAGTAGCCGATGAGGCCGACGAGGAGTCCGGCGCCGGCGGGCTGCAGATAGAAGGTCCAGTTGGGCAGGTTGCGCAGTCGCGGCCGCAGGTACATCAGTGCAGTCGAAAAGGCAGACGCCGAGAGGCCGCCGATGATGCCGAGCAGGGCGTAGGCTGCGAGTTCGCGCGGGTCGTTGAGGGTGACGGACGGGATGCGGAACATCGGTTCCGAACCCCAGAAGGTTCGGGCGACGACGACCGCGGAGATGGCGGAGAGGACGATGGAGCCGAGTACAGCCGCGCTCCATTGGCCGATGACTTCTTCAATGACAAAGAGGATGGCGGAGATGGGTGCGTTAAAAGCAGCGGCCAGGCCGGCTGCGGCGCCGATGGGAGCGAAGACGCGCAGGCGCTGGCGGGAGAGCCGAAGCTTGCGGCTGACGATGGAGGCGACGCCGGCACCGATCTGGAGCGATGGATCTTCAGGACCAAGGGAGAAGCCGCCGCCGATTGCGAGCGCGGCTGTGAGGAATTTGCCGATGACGGTTTTGAACGAGATGAAGCCGTTGTAGATGTAGAGGGCGGCCTTGGTCTGGTTGACGCCGGAGCCGCGTGCTGCCGGAAAGGCGAGCTGCACCAGTGCGGCGACGACCAGGCCCATGGTGACGGGAACAATGATGAGGCGAAGCTGCCCGGCGTGTGGAGAGGAACCGAGGGTCAGGATCTGCACCCAGGAAATGGCGATGCGGAACGACACAACCAGCAGGCCGGAGATGACGCCGATGAAGATCGAGAGGACCAGGAAGAGGCGTTCGTCGCGCGATGGGGCGAGTTTCTGGATATCGATCGGATCGCGAAGAGGCTGGATCGGTTCGCGCAGCTCGCTTTCAGGGATCCGATTTTCCTGGGGAGGCGGCGAAGGTTCGCCGGAGTGGCTGGCAGCCCCGTCGCCCTCATGGCTGCCGTTTTCGACTAGAGGGGTCGAGCCGGTGAGCTGATCTGCTGTGCCGCGACTGGGATCATTCATGCGTCTGTTCCAGTCCATGGGTACTGGGAACCTGGGCCAGCCGGAGCAGGATGGCGTCATCGCCGGTTGGCTCGCCGCAGGCGGCCTGGGTGAGCAGTTCCGTCTGCTGGATCAGTTTGATCTCCTGTTGCTCCAGTGCGAAGTTGTCCATAAGCTGCTTCGCGGTCAGATGCGGAGGTTCCGCGGCCCAGGTGTGGCTGAGTTGCTCCATCGGTGAGCCTGCTGGTTCCGCCGCGCCAGCATTGGTTGTGGTGGCGGGCTCCGCATCATCCGCCGATTTCCTGAAGGGATGGAGCAGGGTAGATAGGCCATGGGAGGGTGCCGGCACGGCGGGCGTCGCGGAGCCAGTTTCGGCAGCGGGCGGCAGGGTCTGGGCGGGGTCCTGGGTGGCGGCACAGGCTTCAAAGCGACGGCGGGCGATATCCCGGTCGTTGATCAGGCGCGTTGCAAGAGCCGCAGGCGCAAGATCCGAAGACGGATCCAGAATGATGATGCGGTTGACCTTGCGCAGAAGGTCCTGGCTGGCGAGTTTTTTTGCCGCTTCTTCCCGAGGATTGGCGGGCTGGTTGGCTGCTGCCTCGACGACATGATCGGCATTCTCCGCCACGGCCACGGCCTTGACCAGGTTCTGGTGAGCCAGCTGGTAGATGCCAAGGCTGTAGGCGGTAGAAGCGGCGCCGCGCAGGGCGGCGAGATTGCTGGGCGACTGAACCAGCAGCTGCTGGTAGATGTTGAGGGCGTCGGCTGGAGCATGGGCTTCCACCAGCAGGCCGGCGATGAGGGATTGCACTTCGAGGTCGCTCGAAGGGGCATTGCCGGCAGCGACGAGTAGTTCGGAACGGGCCTGTTCGTAATGGCTTTTCGAGATGAGATAGCGGGCCAGCTCCAGTCGTGTGTCGCGTCTCCGCATGTAGCCGTCCCCTTCCCAGTTGCCGTAGATGGCGGCGTGGTAGTGGTACTTTGCTGTCTCTTCATTCCCACTGCGGGCAGCGAGTCGGGCCAGCTGCAGGTTGATGAGACCGTTGCCAGGCTCGGTTTCACGCAGGGTGTTGAAGTAGGCGGTTGCCTCGGCAATGCGGCCGGCAGAGGCCAGTGCTGAGGCCAGTGTGATCTCGATCTGGCGCTGGCCGGGCGCGTAGAGCAGTGCGGAATGAAGGGCCTGGATAGCGACCAGAGGCTGGTTCAGGTTGAGAGCTTTCTGCCCGCGGGAGAACCAGCGATCGGCCAGTTCACGGCGATGTGTGGTGTAGGACTGGAAGAGGAAGTAGGTCGCGACAGCCAGCACCGCGGTGATGAGGAAGACAGAAGCCAGCGCGATGGTGTCCTGGGCGATCAGGGTCCGCACCTGATGGCGCTCCAGGGGGCTGAGCTGCGAACGAGACGTTGATTTCAGCATGAGAAGACTTCGCCGCTACTCCCTGGTGTCACTGGATCACCACTTCAAGGGTAACGCGATCTGCGTGCGACGAAAACCGCTGTGCGGTTCGAGGCGGCGGTTTCGTTGAGATATACAGAGGTGGCAGCGTAACGTGGAAGTCACGCGGTACTGCTGTCGAAAGCAATGGCGCCAACGGCGAGCCGGGAGCTGACAAACCGGCATCCCACTGTTGTGCCGGACGGCAACTACAGGCCGGCGGATGTTGGCAGAAGTGGCGGAATCGATGACGAAGAAGCAGCAACTGGAAGAGAAGATTGCGGAGCTGGGCAGCGTAATGGTGGCCTATTCGGGGGGCGTCGATTCAGCTTACCTGGCGTGGGCAGCCCATTCGGTGCTGGGGCCGGAAAAGATGATTGCGGTGCTGGCGGATTCACCCAGCCTGGCGCGCAGCCAGAAGACGGATGCGGTGCGCTTTGCAGAAGAAGAGAGGATTCCGCTGCTAGTCGTAAACACTAACGAGATGGAGCAGGAGGCGTATACGCGCAATGATGCGCAACGCTGCTTTCACTGCAAAGACGAATTGTTTGTTGTGATGGAACGGGAGCGGCTGGCGCGTGGATTTGCTCACGTGGTGTACGGGCTCAATGCTGATGACACCAGCGACTACCGTCCGGGACATGGAGCAGCTGCGAAGCATAGTGTGCGCGCGCCGCTCGCCGAAGCGGAATTGACCAAGGCAGATGTGCGGGCGTTTTCAGCAGAGGCTGGTTTGCGAGTGTGGGACAAGCCGGCCTCTGCCTGCCTGTCATCGCGCATCGAGTATGGACGCAAGGTGACGCCGGAAGCCCTGCAGCAGATCGATGCGGCGGAAGAAGCGTTGCGCGGCCTGGGCCTGCGGCAGTTCCGGGTGCGCCATCACGGGACGATCGCGCGGGTCGAGTTGTCGGCCGACGAGATGGGCGCCGAGGTTTCGACGTCATTGATGAAGGCGATCAGCCAGCAGGTGAAGGCGCAGGGGTTCCAGTATGTTGCCCTCGACTGCGATGGCTACCGGTCGGGTGCCATGAACGAGGTGCTCCCGTTTGAGGTACTGCTCGCGGCTTCGACGAACAGGAGAGTGGGATGAGGATCGGGTATCTGGAGTGCTTTGCCGGCATTGCGGGCGATATGTTCCTGGGTGCGCTTTGCGACGCTGGTGTGGATCAGCAGTTGTTGCAGAAGGCGGCTGAAGGACTGGGCCTGGGTGTAACGCTGGAATTTTCCCGGGTCGATCGCAGCGGGATCCAGTCAACCAAGGTGCGAGTGCTGGTGGGCGGTAAAGATGCAGATGGCGGGCTGCCGGAAGAAAGCAGTGTAAGTTCAGCGTCGCACGCGCATACGCACACCCAGCCGGATGGCAGCGTAGTGGCACATAGTCATGCTCATACCCATACTCATGCAGAAGTTGGTGCGCATGCACATACGCATACACATCCGGATGGAACAGTGCACAGTCATGCGCATACGCATGCATCGGCCGAATCGCATGAACATACGCACACGCATGACGATGGGCACGCGCATAGTCATGGGCGGAGTCTGCCGGAGATCCGCACACTGATTGAAGGAGCTGCGGGCAAAAGCGTCATCTCGGATGAGGCGCGTCGTGTTGCCTTGGCGGCGTTCGGGCAGCTGGGTCGGGCGGAGGCAAAGATTCATGGTGTTCCGGTGGAGACGATTCACTTCCACGAGGTCGGAGCTGTGGATGCCATCGTCGATATCGTGTGCGGGGCTGTGGGTGCAACGTCGCTGGGCGTTGAGCAGTGGTATGCGTCGGCAGTGAACACTGGTTCGGGATTTGTGAATTGCGCACACGGCAGATTTCCCGTCCCGGCACCGGCGACGGTGGAATTGCTGGCGGGAATTCCTGTGTATGCAGAGGGTCCGGCGAAGGAGATGACGACGCCGACGGGCGCAGCATTGCTGCTGGCGCTGGGTTGCTGCTTCGATGCCCTACCGGTGTTGAAGACTACAGCGACCGGCTATGGCGCGGGCACGCGGAATCCCGAAGGATTTCCAAATGTGCTGCGGTTGCGGATTGGCGAGACTGTTGCAGCAGGACCGCGGCGTACGAAATTTGCAACACAGAATTCAAGCGCCGAAGCGACTACAGACCAGGTGACGGTATTAGAGTGTGCCATCGATGATGCGACGCCGGAGGTCTTGGCGCATGCCACGCAGATGCTGCTGGCGCATGGGGCACTCGACGTAATGCAGCAGGCAGTGATGATGAAGAAAGGCCGGCACGGCACACTGCTGACGGTGTTGTGTGCGAGCGACGCGGCTGCCATGTTTGAGGAGCTGCTGTTTCGCGAGACGACGACGCTGGGTGTGCGCCGGCGGGACGAGCAGCGATCGATCCTGGAGCGGAAGAGTGTCTCGGTCGAGACCGAGTTCGGAGCCATCCGCATGAAGCTGGGAATACGCGAGGGCCGGGTGATGAATGCCGCGCCCGAATTTGAAGACTGCCGCGAGAGTGCGGGACGGCACGGGGTGGCATTGAAGGACGTGATGCAGGCAGCGCACGCAGCGTGGCATCTTCAGAGCCATCCGGCGATGGTGAACGTCGTGGAAGGAGCAGCGCGATGAGAAAAGAGACGCTGCTGCGGCTGCTGCAGCAGGTGCAGGCGGGACAGACTTCAATTGGCGAGGCGGCGGAAGAGCTGTCACAGGTGCCGTATGAAGATGCTGGATTTGCGAAGATCGATCATCACCGGTCTCTGCGGCTGGGCATGCCGGAGGTGATCTACGCAGCCGGCAAGACACCGGAGCAGGTGGCCGAGATCTTTCTGCGCATGGTGCGTGCCGGAGAGCACGTGCTGGCAACGCGGGCGAACGCTGAGCATTGGGATGCTGTCCAGCGGGTGTCGCCGGAAGCACGCTACTCCGAGGTGGCCAGAACCATCGCACTGGCTGGCCGCGAGCCGCTGCCGGCTGCTGGACGGATTGCTGTGGTGTGTGCTGGAACCAGTGACCTGCCGGTCGCCGAAGAGGCGGCAGAGACTGCCGCGTGCATGGGGGTTCCGGTGGATCGCATCCATGACGTGGGCGTCGCCGGATTGCACCGGGTCCTCAGCCAGCAGGGAACGATCCGGAAGGCGTCCGCAGTGGTAGTTTGCGCGGGCATGGAAGGCGCACTGCCGAGCGTGGTGGGCGGCCTGGTGGGCGTGCCCGTGATCGCAGTGCCGACCAGTGTGGGCTATGGAGCGGCGTTTGGAGGCGTGGCTGCGCTGCTGGGGATGTTGAACTCCTGTTCGCCGAATGTCACAGTGGTCAATATCGATAATGGTTTCGGCGCCGCGTATGTGGCGACGATGATCGCGAGGGCGGCAGCTGGCGGTTTAGGTGACAGTGGTGTTGTGCAGGCTGAGGCAGTGACTACAGGCCGGGTCACATCCTGACAAAAATTCGCCCAATGCAATGTGTTTTTCATGGCCTGTTGCGGGGATGTCACGAGCCGGTTACGAGCAGAACCCTCTTCGACACGAGAGTGCGTGCGCCCCGACATTCGCATGCGGTATTCTCGCCTCTGGCTGGATGACGCTGCAGCGATGCAAGGAAGCGTGGCCAGTTGGCAGGAAGCCTGAATGATGAAGGATGAAGGTTTGACGCAGACAACTCCAGGCTCGACCAGAGCCTTTGGCCTGACCCACCAGGGGCGGGTTCGCCAGAGCAATGAAGATGCGTTTTTCTATGACACAGCGGCGGGAGTATTTGTCGTTTGCGACGGCATGGGTGGAGCTGCGGCCGGAGAAATTGCCAGCCACCTGGCAGCCAGGGAAGTGGCTGCGGCACTGACGGGCGGTGAATTATCCGAGGCGCGGGTGGTGCAGGCCGTCTCCGCCGCCAACCAGGCAGTCTTCCGCAAGGCCGGGAGTGACAAGACACTTGAGGGTATGGGGACGACCCTGGTGGCGATCGTGCTGCATGGCAAACAGGCGTGGGTTGCGCACGTAGGAGACAGCCGCTGTTACGTATGGCGGGAAGGCAACCTGGATCGGCTGACGATCGATCATTCGCTCGTGGAAGAGCAGGTGCGGCTGGGACAGCTGACGCGGTCGCAGGCTGAGCGCTCCCCGTTTCAGCATGTTATTACGAGGGCGATCGGGACGACCGCGGAGGCGGTTCCGGATGTTCGGACTGTCGAGGTGCATGCGGGAGACGTTTACGTGCTGGCATCGGATGGCTTGACGCGTGAGCTGAGTGAAGAAACCATCGCGACCGTGCTGCGCGAGGCAGCCACGGAACAGGAAGCAGCCGAAGCACTGGTGCACGGTGCGAATGCGGCTGGCGGCCGTGACAACATTACGTGCGTGGTGATGCGCATCGTCCAGTTGAAGTAGAGCCCATCATCGCCAAGACGATGGTTGAAAGAGACAAGAGGACTATGACGGCAGCCGTCGAAGAGAAGCAGCTGATCGGCATCATCGGGGCCGGGACCATGGGGAATGGTATCGCGCATGTTTTTGCGAAGAGTGGCTTTCCGGTGCTGTTATGCGAAGTGGCGGAGGAGCCGCTGGCGCGCGGGCTGGCCGTGATCGGCAGCAATCTGGATCGCGAGGTGAAGAAGGGCAAGCTGACAGCCGAGCAGCGAAGCGAGGCGTTCAATCGGATTCGCGGTGTGGTCGGACGCGATGCACTGCGCGAGTGCCGGCTGGTGGTGGAAGCAGCGACTGAACGCTTCGAGGTGAAGCAGGCCATCTTTCGTGAGCTGGATGAGCGGCTGCCGGCGGAGAGCATCCTGGCGAGCAACACTTCGTCGATCTCAATTACTAGGCTGGCAGCGCAGACCAGGCGCGCTGATCGCGTGATCGGCATGCACTTCTTCAATCCGGTGCCGGTTATGGGGCTGGTGGAAGTAGTGCGCGGGCTGCAGACATCACAGGCTACGTTCGATATGGTGGACCAGCTTTCGCGCGAGCTGGGCAAGACGCCGGTCGAGGTCAACGACGCAGCCGGTTTTGTCTCGAACCGTGTGCTGATGCCACTACTGAACGAGGCGATGTTCGCTGTCCTTGAGGGTGTCGCGAAGCCGGAGGCAGTGGATGAAATTTTCAAGCTGGGCATGGCGCATCCGATGGGACCTCTGACGCTGGCTGATTTTATCGGCCTGGATGTGTGTCTCGACATCATGCGGGTACTGGAAGAGGGGATGGGCGATCCGAAATACCGGCCGTGCCCGCTGCTGATCCGGATGGTGGATGCGGGGTGGCTGGGACGCAAGTCGGGTCGCGGTTTCTACAAGTACTGAGGACCTTCCGGACGAACTATTGAGTTTCCGGCGCCGAGGTGCGGTATTTTCGGGTATGGATGCCCTGAGTACGCGTGCGATTGCAGCTGCTGTCGCGACTGCTGAACGATTCAGTCTCAAGGCAATTGAGCCGGTGTTGCTGCGGGATGGCAGCAACGCGCTGGTGCACCTTGCGCCACATCCACTGGTGGCAAGGGTGGCGACAACGACGGGCTGGGTGCGGCGGCCGGCACAGACGTGGCTGCAGCGCGATCTCGAGGTGGCAACATTCCTCCACCAGGCCGGCTTTCCGGTCGTGCCTCCAGCCACGGAGATCCCGCCCGGTCCGCATACCTGGATGGATGAGTCGGCTGTCGACGAAGCGCCGCTTGCGCTGACGTTCTGGAAGTATGTTGTGCACGATCGAGCGCGTGCGACTCCGCTCGAAGCAGCAGTTGAGGGTCTGCATGCCATGCACCGGGCTCTGCGGGATTTTCCGGGGCAGATGCCATACATGGGGACGGTGCTGGACGAGATTCCGCACTGGCTGAAATGGCTGGAGGTACGGCGCCGGCTGGGTGCGTTTGAGCTGATCGCACTGCGCGAAGTGCATTGGGAACTGGCATCCAGGCTGATGCCAACCCATCTCGCGGCGCGAATGCCGGTACAGGTGCTGCATGGCGATGCACATCGGCGGAACCTGCTACAGACGCCGGATGGACCATTGTGGACGGACTTTGAAGATACGTGTGTGGGCCCGGTCGCGTGGGATATCGCTACCTTCCTGTCCCATGAGGCAGAACAGACCGGCCCGGAAGGCGAAGACGCAGTATTGCGCCTGTATCCGGAGGCACCCGGCTGGGACGTCCTGCTGCCATATGTGCAGGCGCGCGAGCTGGAGGCAGTGGTATTCATGCAGATAGCGGCGACACGCTTTGCAGACCGGCAGAGCGCGGCGGCTGAACGGCTTCAATCCTGGATGGACCGGCGAATGCGCTCAGGCTGACTGGCTCCAGCAGAGGTCGGGGTCACCCTTGCGAGAGTCGGCAGCCACGTGAACCAACGCAATATTTGCTGGTGTTTCATTTTCGGAAATGTGGCAGAGCAGGGATGCCGAAGTGGAGACGGGTGCATGATGGCAAGGTGTTCATGACGCTTCTTCCACAGTAAGGAGCGTTATGCTGGAAGAATGATGCGGATGACGGTGCTGGCGTCAGGTTCCAGGGGAAACAGCACGCTTGTCGCGAGTAACCGGACGCGGATCCTGGTGGATGCGGGTCTGTCCTGCCGTGAGCTTTTAAAGCGGATGAAGACTGCCGGCGAGGATCCGGAATGCCTCGATGCAATTCTGGTGACGCACGAGCATCAGGACCATGTTCAGGGAGTAGCAGTACTGGCCCGCAAGCTGGGGATTCCGGTGTTTTTCACTGAAGGCACGCACAGGGCCTGGCTGCGGGGCATGCGGCCGGAGAAGCGATTGACCTACGCAGACTGGCTGGAAGAGCGCAAGCGCGAGGCAGAGGCTTCGTCTGCGGGTGACGTGATTGATCTTGCGGCGATAGCACAAGACGGATTGGGTGGCGAGCAGGAGAGTTCCTGTGACGAACCCGACAGCAAGTCGCCGATCGTCGAACGGGATGCGGCGGATCGTGATCCGGCCAGGCTGCCGGCTCTCGAGTTCTTCAGGGCAGGCGAAGGATTTTCAATCGGGGACATTGATGTGACGCCATTCACCATTCCGCACGACGCGGCGGACCCGGTGGGCTTTGTCTTCGTGTCCGGTGGTATCCGGATTGGCATCGCTACGGACTTAGGCTATATGCCTCCCAATGCAAAGCTGGCGCTCCGTGGATGTGATGTATTGATGCTCGAGTCGAATCATGACCTGGAGATGCTGCGGGACGGCCCGTATCCCTGGTCCGTGAAGCAACGGGTCATGTCGCGGGTGGGGCACCTCTCGAATGATGCGGCAGCCGAGTTCCTGGAGAAGACCTACGATGGTACGGCTGCGTACGTAGTCCTGGCACATCTGTCCGAGAGCAACAATCTTCCCGAACTGGCTCGCCTGACCGCCCAGAGGGCTTTGTGGGACCGTATGAGTCTGCTGGCGAACAAATTGGTCCTCGCGGAACAAAGTAGGCCAATAGACCCTATCCTGCTGGGATGATTATACTTACGGAAGGCATTTTCGATGCCGTAGGGAACGGCCGCCTTGCCGGAAGCTGAATCCCTGCAGCAGAAACCGCATCTGATTGTTACTATGGGATTACGCGATTGGGTGACTGCCAAACGATGATAAAAACCAGAAGCTGCACAGATCCAGTGGTCGGAGCCATCCTTTCCAGCTGGCGTTATGACATTTCCGGAATTTCGTCACAAATGCGTGTGGACTATGAAGACCATCTGGCTTCATGCCAGCACTGTCATTCGCGGCAGCGCATCCACCGTTTCGTTGACGTCGCCTTAATCGGACTTAGCACGGTCTCGATCGCAGCATTTCTTTTGGCGCTGGCGATCATCCACCACGTTGAGCTGCTGCAAAACTGGGATATTGTCAGCCTGCATCTCTGGCAGCGGCCGGTCGTTTTGACGCTGCAGGCAGCTGCGGTCGCAGGCCTGGTAGTTTCCCTGATGGCATGGATACTGGTAGCGATTGCGACGCCGGCTCCTGTCTACCTCACGGGTATGGCCATGTCGCAGGCTCGCGGCTTTCAGGACGGGCAGGCCAAGCGACCCGGCAAGGCCGCATAGACTCATCTTGTTTTCGACTTTGAAAAGCCTCTGCTTCGGCAGGGCTTTTTCGTGTCCGCGGTCGCCCGGCGCCCGGGGTGAACCTTCGGACAGCTCGGTGGGTATTGTGTTACCGGGCTTCCGGAGTGATGAGCGCGGCCAGTGAGTCTGCAGCCTCGTGGTTAGCCGGGTCGAGAATAAGAGCGCGCCGATAGGCTCGGATGGCGTTGACCTTATCGCTGTTTCTAGAGTAAGCCTCGCCGAGGCTGGCCCAGGCATTGGAGCTACGCGGCCAGCGGCGCACGTTATATGCGAAGAGGGCTAGCGCGGCGCGAGGATTGGTGCCAAGCAGCCGGCCAGCCCAGTTATTGACATAGCTTTCGGACAGATTCAGGCGGGAGTATTTCTGCCGGATACGTGCCACTGTTTGATCGATCCTCTGGTAGTGGGTCTGTCCGAGCGCGGCTGTGAGCGCATCGAACGCCGGGGTGCCTTCGGTGGCGGCAAACAACTTGTCGGCCAGATCGTAGAGCAGGCCCTCGGTTTCGCCCGAGCGATTGGCCAGGAGAATTATTCCCATCCTCAGCTCGGGGTAGAGGGCGACAAAGCTGGCACTGCCATACGTGCCGCCGGATGCATTGAGCTTAAATGCGCCTTCCACATTCCGGCTGATCTGCCAGCCCAAACCGACGGCGCCCGCGTCCACGTTGCCAAATGCGGGCTGCTGCGTCAGCCGGACGGCGGGATTTGTTGCCGCCAGTTCTGCCTGCAGGAAGCCGGCCATATCCCGGATGCTGAAGCGCAGGCCGCCAGCTGCGAGCATGGCTGGCTGATCGGCCGCGGGCATGGCGTGGTAATGCGCATCGTAACCCTGCACGAGCAAAGCTGGATCATCCGCAGCTACGCCATTAGCCATGCCGAATGGCCGCTGAATCCTGGATTGCAGCAGCGATTGATACGACTGGCCGGCGTTGCGGGAGAGGAGGTAGCCGAGCAGCTCGGCGGCGAGATTGGAGTGGCGCGGCTGCATCCCGGGCCTGCCCAGCAGCGCGACGGAATGGAGATCGCGAAGCATGTCTGCGGGGCTGTATTGAGCGAGGGTGCTTGCGACGACGAATGGCTTCCGGTCTTCGGGCGTAGTAGCGGTGAGCTGCTGGAAGTCGGGCAGATTGTCGGGCAGGGCCGAGGTGGTGTTTGCGAGGTCGGCGATGCGGATCGGCGAACCTTCAAAAGCCAGGTTGGGATAGTCGCCGGGCAGATAACGCCGGATGTCGTCGGACAGATTGATTTCTCTCTCCCGGACGGCATGGGCCAGCAGGAGAGAGGTGAAGAGCTTGGTGATTGACCCGATCTCGTAAACGCTTTTGTCGGTCGGCGGGGCCTGGCCGCCGCGCGGTGTCTCTCCGAAGTGGTACGTCTCCACTCTGTCGGCGCGCACAATGGCGACAGAGAGAGCATCGGCTTTGCCGGACGAGACGAACGTTTTGCCCAGCTGCCGGACCCGGGCGGGAGCAGACCTTGTCCAAAGCTGCGATGTGGCTGCCGGGTTACAGCCGAGAAGGCCGGCGACCAAGCAGCAGCAGGCACGGAAGAACGTCAGGTGAGGCGGCATGTTTGCCATCGTAGCGGAGGCCTGCTGCAGTCAGTGCGATGTGCAGCAGGCAGAGTGCGTCAGCGCTGGATGCCGGCGACCAGGCGCTCCCAGTTTTTGGATGCGATGCTGTTCTGTGCTTCCTCGGTGAGACCGGCCTGCTGGAGGAAAGTGCGGGCACTGCCGGAAGGACCCATCTGGTAGGGGTAGTCGGTGGACATGAGGATGTGGTCGGCGCCTAGAACCTCGATAGCCCAGCGAAGGTAGCGCTGGCTGTAGAGGCCGCTGGGCGTGACATAGACATGCTGCTGGATGTATTCGGAGAGTTTACGCGGCAGCTTGGCGGCCTGGCTCAACATGTCAATGCGTTCGAGATAGAAGAGGATAACTTCGCCGAGATGTCCGGTGATGATTCGCAGGCCGGGAAAACGTTCGAAGACGCCAGCAACGGCCATGCGCAGAATCTGCATACCGGCTTCGTAGTGCCAGCCGAGGCCGGGACGGGCAAAGAGTGCGTCAACTACTTCGCTGAAGCCGGAGTAGTAGGCATCGCGCACACCCTTTTGCGGCGCTTGCGGATGCATGTAGAGGGGCGCCTGGAGAGCAGAAGCGGTTTCGAAGATGGGCCAGAAATCCGCATGGTCGAAGTTGCGATCGCGGGTGCGGCCGAAGACCATTGCGCCCTGAAGGTGCAGCGTGCGGACGGCTCGTTCGAGTTCTTGCGCGGCTGCCGAGGGATCCGGTGTCGGCAGGGTTGCGAACCCCTGGAAGCGGTCGGGCGCTGTCGCAATCGCTGCGGCGACCCGGTCATTGGAGAGCTTTGCGAAGGCGACTGCTTCGCCTGCATCCAGAGTCTGTACGCCGGGCGTGGTGAGCGAGAGTACCTGCACATCGATCCCTGCGTCATCCATGGCAGCGATGCGTTCCGGGCCGAAGTCGAGCAGGCGCCGGCCGCGTTCCGTATCCGCGGAGAAATGCAGAACGAGGTCCTGCCATTGCGGATCCGCCGCATGCCAGGCTGCAGAGATTTCAGGAAGCAGAAAGTGTTCTTCGAGAGCGATGATTTTCATAGGGTTCCTTCCATTGTGGACCGTTTGCCAGTGTGCGTTAATGCCTCCTGGCGGAATCAGGCAGCGCACAGGGTCAGGTATGGAGCAGTTCCGGAATGAAGATCTCTTCGAATGCAAGCGGCCTTGATGCCCTGCAGCTCTGGCGGCGTCGCGGTAACCTTTTGAGATCAATTCAGCAGAGTGCTCACGCTGTTGGTTTTGACCCGGCTCCCGGTTTGCGAGGTTTCGATGTGCTTTGAAAGCGATTGGTGAAACGCGCGTTGCCCAAGCCGGTCCCGATGGTGAGGACGCCCCAGTGGGTAATGTCCTGCATCCAGGGAGTTTCGCTCAAGCCCTGCACCACGGCGTCGTTGTGCATGGTCACGATTGTCTCGTTCTCGCCGATCCGGGGAATGAGCGTTTGAATGGTTTGGGGCAGATTAAAGCGGGAACTCTCCCAGTTTCCGGGAAGATTCTGCGCACCCTTCTCGATAGAACCATCCTTTTTGATGAAGCCGGGACAAGCGATACCGATCATCGGCGCTAGAGTGTAATCGTCTTTGCTGGCCTGCTTGATCTGTGTCTCGAGCATGTTGGCTAGTCGCTCGATACATGCATCACGATCGAGCGAATGATCGGCGTGGCGCCATAGCTCGGTCGAGGAGATAAACGCCTCTTTAAGATCCCTGGATTTGTCCTGGTTGAGGGTAACGACGCCAACCCTGATATTGGAGCCGCCGATATCGACAGCGAGGAGGCTATCGTAATGGACGAGCATCCGTGCGGGTACAACATGAATGTTGCCAAGCAGGCCTGCCTCATCCGGATGGTGGCGGATAGGAGAAAGCGCAACCTTGTGGCCATGCTCTGACTGCAGCAGCACCGAGGCTCTCTGAATGGCAAGCTCGCCGGCACGGCCGGAACTGAAGCCGCCTCCAACGACGATGCGCTCGGTATTTTTCCATCCCTTGAGCTTCAACAGCCGATTGGCGACCAGGGATAGTTCCTGGGCAAACTCTTCAATCGCTCCATGGACAAGACCCGCAGCTTCCAGGTCTCCGTCGGTCAGCAGCTTTTCGAGATCTTTTTTCTTGATATCGTCGGTTGGGGCATCCCCAAGCGGGTCTTCGCCCACCTGCCTCACTTGTTGCCGCCTCTTTTCGAGGATTGAGTAGAAGGCGCCCTTGCTGGCGCGGTCGCCAATGAATCCATCTGAGTCTTTGAGTTCGGAATTGTATGCGTCGATCGATACAGATTCGTGATGCTTGCATCCATGCAAAAAGAGGCTTGGCGTGCTGACCACTGGTTTGCTACCCATGACCGATCTCCTTACTGCTGATGCGCGAGAATGCGACTGGCGAGCAGCTGAAGAAACGAGCATGCGTGTTCACCAAACCTCATGTCTCTACTTTAGGAAATGGGGCATAAGGAAGGGATTAAGCCGGAACTCCTGAAGACATGTGGAGACCTTGTCGAGACACGACAAGTCCGCGTGGCACGCTTTACCCTAGCCAGATGACAGCCAGCTTTTCCCTTTCCGACTCGTCAAACCGTACGGCGCTTGAGCAATACATCGCACAGAACGCTGTGCCTCGGCACAAGTACGGGCACCAGCCGCGACTGTATGCATTGACCCGGCAGATCGGGGCGGGTATGCAGTACGACGACGATGTGGTCTTTGCGGCAACGTTTCTGCATGATCTTGGCGTGTTTGTAGGACATCGTCCGGAAGATCCGTTGCTGCTGGGCAGTTGGGATCATGTGGCCTATACGACGGCCAGGACGCCTGCGCTGCTCCAATCAATGGGATTTCCGGAAACGAAGATCGAAGCAGTTCTGGAAGTCATCCGGACCCACCAGCCGAAGGATGATCCGACGACGCTGGAAGGCGTGATTGTGCGCGATGCAGACATCCTGGAACAGCTGGGTGCCGTTGGCGTGATGCGGACCGTGTCCAAGGTCGGAAGTGATACACGCTTCGTTACATTTACCGATGCCGCTCGCTCGCTCGCGAAGGCGTTGAAGGACCTGCCACCCATGATCCGGCTGGAGACGACCCGGCAACTGGCACAGCCACGGATCGCTGCGATGCAGGCCTTCCTGGACACACTTGCGGACGAAGCCGGCGGCGAGCTGGGCTGAGTGTCTGCCTAGGGCGGGCCAGTGTGGCCAGACACCTCCCGTCGACAGGCGCCGCCAGAGGCACCCACTCAACTCGGCTGGCTACTGCTCGGTTTGCAGGGCGCCGGTAAGGGTGTGGACGGCGGCGACGTGCTGGTTGGCGCACCAGTGTTCGAGACCTTTGGCGATGCGTTCGGTTGCGCGCGGATCGGCGTAGCTGGCGGTGCCGATCTGGACAGCGGTGGCGCCGGCCAGGAGGAACTCCACGGCATCTTCTGCGTTCATAATGCCGCCCATGCCGAGGATGGGCAGGGAGACGGCGCGTGCTGCTTCATAGACCATGCGGACGGCGATGGGGCGGATGGCCGGGCCGGAGAGGCCGCCGGTGATGTTCGCGATGTGCGGCTTGCGGGTCTTGATGTCGATGGAGAGCGAAAGGAAGGTGTTGACGAGCGAAAGGGCATCGGCGCCTGCTTCTGCGCAGATGCGCGCCATGGCGGAGATGGAAGTGACATTGGGCGAAAGCTTGACGATTACGGGGCGTTTGGCGACGTGCTTCGCATTTTCGACCAGGTCGCGCAGGAGTGCAGGATCGGTGCCAAAGACCTGTCCGCCGTGGCGTGTATTGGGGCAGGAGGCATTGAGTTCGTAGGCAGCGATGCCGGGGGCAGCATTCAGAGCATCAATGACGGCGAGGTAGTCTTCGAGATTGAAGCCGAAGACGTTCACAATGCAGGCGGTCGCGTTGTAGCGGGCGAGGCGCGGCAGTTTGTCCTTGAGGAAAGCTTGGACACCGACGTTCTGCAGGCCGATGGCGTTCATCATGCCGGCCGAAGTTTCGATGATGCGCGGCGCGGCATTGCCGGCCATGGGTTCACGGGAGAGGCCCTTGGTAACGAAGCCGCCGATGCGGTCTAGGTCGATGATGTCGTCGAACTCGATGCCATAGCCGAAGGTGCCGCTGGCCGCGATGATGGGGTTGCGCAGGGGGATGCCGCAGAACTGTACGCGCATGTCTGGCTTCACGGAGGGGTGGTCTCTCCTGTGTCGGTATCGGCTGACGCATCGACGCTGGCGCCGCGACGCTTGTTTTTGGATGGCGTGGCGACCACGATGGGACGGATGGCCTGGGTCAGGATGTGACCGACTGCGGCCGATGGCTGGTTGATGGTGAGCAGTGACGCGAGGGTGGCGGCGAGGTCTACCGGCTCAACGCGGCCATGGTAGATGCCGGGAGTGAAGGGTGTTCCGTAGAAAGCGAGGGGGACGTGTCGGTCATAGGAGTAGGCCGAGAAATGGTTGGTGCCGAGGGGGTTGCCGGACTGCTCCATCTGAAAGGCTTCCGGGATGACCATGACGTACCAGCCGCCGTTGGGACTATAGCTGTGAGCGAGGAGTGCGCCGAACTCGCTGGGCGGCTGCGGTCCGTTCAGGAGGTCAAGCCGGGTGTAGACGTGCATGGCGAAGGGCCGGGGTGCGAACCGGGCCGGGGGTGTGACCGGCGCCGGCGGCGGCGCTGCTTCTGCGACGACGGGAGCCTTGGCGCCGCGGGTCTTGGCTGCCGGTTTTGTCACGGGCCGTTTGACCAGGCCTTTCGGCTTGGCGACAGATTTAGGGGCGATGACTTCAGGCGCTGGCAGGGTGACATACGGCGTAGGTGTAACCATTGCCGTGGGCAGTGGGGAGACGGCAGCGAGGGCGGGATCGATTGCGGCCTGAACGGCCTGCTCGGCTTCCAGTTCGTTAATGCCGGCCACTTCAAAGCTGGGACGGTTGAGGGAGAGGTACGGCAGACCTTGTTTCGGCAGGATGTAGACGACCTTCTCGCCGGGCGAGAACTTGGCGTTCATCGCTTCGTTGAGGTCGGCGATGAACTTTGTCATGTCGATGGTAGCTGAAGGCATGCCGAGCGTCGCAGCCTGGCCCGGCACAGGGGCAACACCATGGTCAGCGGAGAGCGTGATCCAGACGTTGTTAAGGCCGCCGTCGATGTGGGCTTCCAGCCAGGTGAAGAAGCTGTCGAGCTGGCTATCGAGAGCCAGCACCATCTGCTGCTCCTGCGGTGAATCGGGACCGTAGGTGTGGCCGACCAGGTCGGGAGCAGAGAGGCTGAGGGTAAGCATGTCGGTGGTGCCATGTTTACCGAGCTGCTCGCCGGTGATGAGGGCTTTGGCGAAATCGATCTCGTAGGTATTGGCTGCGGGAGTTTTCCCGACCTGTTCATAGAACTCGCCGGACTTTTCAACGCCGGCTTCCTGCGCGGCTTCTGCAGCGCGCTCGCTGCCATTGAAGGCAGTGGCCCACTTCGGAAGCTCGTTCATGTAGTACGTGGAGGTGATAAAGCTGCCCGTGGCGCCGTCGATCCAGAAGGCGCCATTGGCCGCTGCGCCGGCGGGCAGGATGGCCGCACGGTCTTTCAGCGAAATGCCCCAGACCTGGGAGCGGCCCTGGGTAGCGAGCCGAAGCTCGTCGCCGACGGTGGAGGCGCGCAGATTGCGCGGCGAAGCGCCGGGTTCGGTGCTGCTGGCGTTGATGAGGCCGAGCAGGTGGTAGCGCTCGTCTTCGACCGAGGTGACGGGGCGCTGCTTGTTGCGGCTAAGGTCCCACCACTCGTTGGAGTTGATGCCGTGGCCATCGGTATACGCGCCGGTGCCGATAGAGGAGTGGCCGGGAGCCGTCTTGGTATTGGCGTAGTTGTAGTAGCAGTCCGGGAAGTAGGCGCCTTTTTCGAGGAAGAGTTTAAAGCCCCGGGCTTTGAGCTGGTCGTGATAGCGCTCGAGATAGTCTTCGCGGAACTGATCGATGACCAGGATGACGACTAACTTAGGATGGCCGTCGTAGGCGCTTGCTCGCGCAGGAGGCACTGCCGCGAGCGTGAGCTGCAGGATGAGGAGGAGCGAGAGGGCACGCTTCACGATCAACATAGGCAGCACCATTATCGCAGGAGGCGGACTGACAGCGCCGGAGCCGTATGGTCGCGGGCCGGCGAATTATTGGGCGATCGAAGCATTGGGCTGCGACTCCCGTGTATGGACGGCAGTGCGGCGCAGGATGGCTTTCCGAACGGGTGTTTCGAAGTAGAGAAAGCTGACGATGCTGAGTGCGATGGTTGCGGCGAGATAGAGAAAGAAGAAGCTGCCGGCAAGCGGGAGGTGCAGGGTGACGAATAGCTGGTAGACGGGCATGTGGAGCAGGTAGAGACCGAAGCTGGCCTCGCCGAGGAGGACCAGCCAGGCGGGAGTGAAGAGGGCCTGGATGATGCGATTGCCGCTGGCGAACGCGAGGATGAGGACGAGGAAGAGGAGTGACGAAAGAGCGTCGTGCAGGTAGGTCGTCTGAAGGATACGCGGTGTTTCCGTGAGTGCGAGAAAGACGGTAAAGGTGAGGACCGCGAGGGCGGCACCGTAACGTTCGAGCCATCGTTCGGTGCGGCGATTGGCCAGCAGGGCGACATGCAGTTTTGCGAGCACGATGCCGATGACGAAGAGGTTGAGCTCGAAGACGGGCAGGATGTGCGCGAAGGGATCGCGGTGCAGCCGGTGAAGTGTCAGGACCCGGAGGCCCCAGGTGACGAGAAACCAGCAGCTGCCGAGGAGGATGGATTGCCGTGTGGAGCGGTTCCAGAGACAAGCGCCAAGGACGGGAAAGACGAGATAGAAGAAGGCCTCGGACGAGATCGACCAGCTGGGATAGTTCAGGGCGCCGAGCTGGGGAAGCCAGTGCTGCAACAGGAGCGCATGCGAGACAAAGGTGGCGACGGTTCCGGCAAAGGCTTTATGCAGGCCCCATCTTGGTAGCCGCGCGAGGTAGAGGCCGGGAATGCTGACCAGAATCGTGACAATGTACAGCGGGTAGACGCGAGCGAATCGGGACCAGTAGAAGGCGCGCTGTTTGAATGAGCTGCGGCTGTGGAGATAGACGTAGGCCAGGATGTAGCCGGAGAGGATGAAGAAAAAGAAGACGGAGATGGCGCTGTATTCGATGAGCGGACCGAGGAAGCGGCCGTGTGCGGCATGGGGGAAAGAGAATCCGAAGAAATGATGGAAGACGACGGCAGCAGCGGCAAAGAAACGCAGGGAGGTGAGAGGCAGCGTCCGTTTGCCTTCATGCATGCCTGTTAGGGTACAGGACGTTGCTGGTGGCCGCGCTGGTGCTGAGAAGGCGCTGAGGGCAGAGCTTTTTGGAGAGTATTTCTCCCCGGCCTCTCGCAGTCCGGATGGGGACGTGAATTTCTATTAATGTAGTAGGGATGCTTGATCTTGGATTCGTGCGGGCGAACCTGGCCCTGGTGGAAGAGAAGCTGCGTGCGCGCGGGATGGATCCGGCCGCGGTGCTGGTTGATTTCCATGCACTGGATGCGCGGCGCCGCGAGCGGATCACGGAAGCCGAGCAACTAAAGGCGCAGCGGAACGCGCTGAGTGCTGAAGTGGGCAAGCTGAAGCGCGCGGGCGGCGACGCGTCTGCAGTGATGGAGCAGACAAAGGCGCTGCGTGAGAAGACAGAAAGCCTTGAATCCGAGGCGGCAGAGGCAGACAATGCCCTGCGTTCGATTCTCGAAAGCCTGCCGAATCTGCCCGCTGACGATGTGCCTGAGGGTCGATCCGAGCAGGACAATGTGCAGGTTTTGGCCTGGGGCGAGAAGCCGTCGTTTGCCTTTGAGCCGAAGCCACACTGGGAGCTGGGCGAGTCTCTCGGCATTCTCGATATGCAGCGCGGCGCGAAGATCAGTGGCGCGCGGTTTCCGGTGTACTGGCATGGCGGAGCCCGACTGGAGCGGGCGCTGGCCAACTTCATGCTCGATACGCATACGTCGCAGCATGGCTATGGAGAGGTGCTGCCGCCGGCAATGGTGAATAGCCGGTCGCTCTACGGCACGGGACAGCTGCCCAAGTTTGCGGAGGACCTCTTCCATTGCATCGACGAAGAGGGATATACGCCGGGAGCGCTCCGCGACAACGATCACTGGCTGATCCCCACGGCGGAAGTGCCGGTGACGAATCTTTATCGCGACGAGATCCTGGATGAGGCGCAGTTGCCAATCTCGCTGGCTGCCTATACACCGTGCTTTCGCGCAGAGGCTGGATCGTATGGACGCGATGTGCGGGGCATTATCCGGGTGCACCAGTTTCAGAAGGTCGAGCTGGTGAAATTTGCGCGGCCCGAGGATTCGGAAGCAGAGCACGAGCGGCTGACGGGACATGCCGAATCGATTCTGCAGCTATTGGGCCTGCCCTATAGAAAGATGTTGTTATGCACGGGCGACATGGGCTTCAGTGCGGCGAAGACGTACGACCTGGAAGTGTGGCTGCCCGGGCAGGGGCTGTATCGCGAGATCTCGTCGTGCTCGAATTTTGGCGCGTTCCAGGCGCGGCGCGCGAATATCCGCTACCGGCCTGCGGGTAAGACGAAGGCCGAATTTCTGCATACGTTGAATGGCAGCGGGCTGGCAGTGGGCCGGACGTGGCTTGCCATTCTCGAGAATTATCAGCAGGCGGATGGCAGTGTCCGCATCCCAGATGTGTTGCTGCCCTATATGGGCGGGACGGCAGTGATCACCGCACCGGAAGATGGTCCGGGGAATAGGAAGAAATGAAAACGGCAATTGAACCGACGACCGGGCCGCTGTGGAAGCGCTATGTTTTTTGGACGTATGAACGCGGCAGCTTTCACTATGACGTGATGGTGACACTGATCCTGTTGTTCATCTTTGTGTCGCCACACGTGATCAACTTCGGTGATCGGCCGAAGCCGGAACCGCAGGTGACGGGGCATGATGTGCTGGTGGAATCCAGTGGCGGCGGCATGTTTGTGTACCAGGTAAGCGCTGCGCAGGTGCGGTCAGTCGCTGGTGAACAGGCAGAGTTGAAGCAGGCATTGATCGCCAGTATCGAGCCGATTGCCGGAGCGCTGCAGCTGGATCGCTACGAGATTTTAAAAGACCCGAATGGATCGATTGCGGCATACAGGGTCTTCGCGCATCGTACGTCGACTTCCGGGGTTCAGTAAGGAATGGGCATGCTGCGTTGTGGGAAATACAAGTTGGTATGGACAGGCCTGGTCGTCGCCGGCTTGAGTGCGTTACCGCTGACAATGAGGAGTCAAACCTGTGACCTGACGAAGACGCTGGCACAGATGGATATGGCTTCCGCGAAGTTCCAGAGCGCCCAGGCAGACTTTACATGGGACCAGTACCAGGCCGTGGTGCAGGAGCACGACACGCAGGCCGGCACTATCTATTTTGCGCGGAAGGGCAGTACGACGAGCATGGCCGCGGATATCCGCAAACCGGCGGCGAAATATGTGACGTTCGATGGCAGCGAAGTCGACTTTTACACGCCGGACATCAACCAGGAAACGGTTATTGCAGCCGGCAGCAACAAGGAACAGGCCGAGACGTTTCTGACCCTGGGCTTCGGCGGCAGCGGCCAGGACCTGCAAAAGAACTGGAATGTCACGTGTGTCGGCAACGAGACGATCGATGGCGTGTCGACTGCCAAGCTGAACCTGGTGGCGAAGCAGGAGAGTGTGCGCAACACTTTCTCGAGCGTGGTGATCTGGGTCGATCCGACCCGCGCGCTGAGCCTGAAGCAGGTGTTCAATGCGCCATCCGGCGACAATCGCACGGACCTGTTTACACATATCAAGTACAACGCACATGTTGACCCGAACGTATTCAAGGTCAAGACGAAACCGGGTGTGCAGGTGACGCGAAAGTAGCTATGCGGCAGCGGCTGAATGCAGCGGAGGCCCAGGCAATCACCATCGGAAAACCTTCGAGCGTATAGCGCGCTTCAGGTGCTTCGATGGTGGCCAGCAGCAGGTTACGCAGCAGCAGATATCCGAGCATGGCGGCAATGAAGCGGACTTCGCCTCGTTGTCGCCAACGCAGCAAGCCGATCGCCGCCGCGACCATGTAGAAGAGATTAAGGCCGGCATAGACTGTGGCGAAGACGGTTTCAACGTGATGCTGGCTATATTGCCACCAGCGCAATTCCACATTCAGAATCTCGGTCCGGGGACGCAGCCACATATTGGTGACGCGAAGTGCGGGCAGCCAAACGTAGTAGCGCAGAGGGTGGGCGTGGATGCGTTCAGCGGCAAGTTGTCCGAAGGCATCATCGAGTTCCGGGCTCAGAGTTGTGGTTTTGTTGTAGGCCGCGATCAGTGCTGCGGTCCGCTCTTTTTGCGAGAGTGAATCGAAGGCCCGGTCAGGGAGTGCGTTGAAGGGGATGACGTCCGAGTTGACATTCCAGTAGACCTCGGAGGTGGAAGCAAACTCGGCTGCCCAGGTCTTCGTCCACCGCTGCATGCCAGGGTCGGTATCTTCTCCGGGATCATTGGCGTAACGCGGGGCGAGCGGCTGGATGAGGTGGAAGGTGTGCCAGTTCCGATAAGTCCATGCGAGGAAGGGCAGTACGGAAAGCATGCCGCTGATGCACGCCAGTCTGATGGCTCGCCGCAGCCCGATCGCAGGGAAACCAAGGACAGGTTTGCACGCATACCAGAGGATCGCCGGGAAGAAGGCGATGGGCAGTAATGCGCCATCCGGACGCAGGAGTGTGAGGCTGCTCCAGGAGAGGGCCGAGAGAAACACGGAGGCTGCATCACCTTTGGTGAGCATGCGGACAAGGGCCAGCATCGCGACGGCAATGAAGAAGAGGCTGAGCGTTTCCGTGAGCGGCGCTACGGTGTAATTGGCGGTGAAGGGGCAGAGTGCGGCGAGATAGAGGGCGATCCAGGCGGCGCGTGTGGAACAGAGGCGGCGTACGAAGAGGGCGATGAGCAGGCAGGTCGCAAGATCGATGGCGATTTGCAGGAAGAGGATGGCGTTGTAGTGCTCCACACCAAAAACCAGGAAAACCAGTGCGACGAAAAGCGGGTAGCCAGGTAGACGGATCAGCGTCGGATGGGCTGCGCCGTCGACAGTTCGGCCGTAGATGCCGTGCTGCAGCAGGTTTTTGGCAATGTCACCATAGATGAGGCCATCACCATTGACCTGGGGCCAGTGGGCAAAGAAATAGAGGCGCAGCGCTGCTCCAAACAGCAGAGCGAGCAGGACAAACGTAATGGGTGCTGGCCGGTACCTTGCCACGGTCTCTGCATCATACAGAGCGTTCCCAGAACGATCGCACAGGGATGCCATTGGGCATGGCGAATCCTGTAAGCTTTGGGCAGCATGAACCGCCAGATATTTTCCGATCCGCAGCGTAAGCGCTGGAAACGACTGCGCCGCCTGTTTGATTTGACGGCGATTGTGTCGACGATCGTGCTGGTGGTCTTCTTCCTGAACGTGCTGCGCAAAGAACAGCTGCCGGAGTTGTTGTTTCCGGTGCAGAAGCGCAATTATAAAGCGCTGCAGGAACGTCGCGTCAGTGACAAGAATTTGAAGCCGAAGCCGGGCCGTCCGGCACGCAGAAAATCGAACCGGAAGCCATCCGACATACCGTTAAACACCGGCGAAGGGCTGCGTGCGGCTTTCTACACGGACGATGAGCCAGCTGGCTTTGCTTCGCTGAAGGCGCACATCCATCAACTCGACATCCTGTTCCCGGTGTGGCTGCATTCTTTTGACACCGAGGGAAACCTCATGGCCTCGACTTCGCTGTTTCCGGTCAGTAATTACCGGGTAGTGGATGACAAGGGCGTGGTGCACGGGGTTGATCCGCAGAACAAGGTGCGCGACCTGATCGCGGCAAGCAAGGAAGATACGGAAATCTTTCCGTTGATCAGCAACTATGACGCAGTGCGCGGAGACTGGCAGCCGGTGATCGGGCAGATGCTGCTGAACCCGCAGGCGCGGCTGAACCTGCGGACGCAGCTGGACAGGTTCTTCGCGGCGAATCCCACTTATCGCGGCCTGTCGCTCGATTTTGAAGAATTGCCGGATGAGGCCCATGCGGCGTACCAGACATTTATCAGCGAGCTGTACCAGGACTTCCGCGCCAAGAACCTGCGCCTGTATGTGAATACGGCAACAGCCACCGAAGATGATGAACTGCGGTTTTTGGCGGCGAATACAGACGGCATCCTGCTGATGAATTACGACCAGCATGAGAACACATCAGGCCCGGGGCCGATCGCGGCGCAGGACTGGTTTGAGAATAACCTGCAGCGCACGCTCAAGATTGTGCCGAAGCAGAAGATCATCTGCGCCATTGGCAACTATGGCTACGACTGGACGACCGCGCTGCCGGTGAAGGGAAGCAGAAGCCGTGCCGCCGAGCCGAAGGTGCTGGATGTGCAGGATTTGTCTGCGCAGGATGCATGGCAGGAGGCTGCCGATGCCGGTGCGGATGTCCATCTCGAGGGCGATGAGCTGAATGCGCATTTTGCCTTCGACGATGAAGACGCGCACGTGCGGCACCAGGTCTGGCTGCTGGATGCAGTGACGGCGCTGAACGAACTACGTGCGGCGCGGGCGATGGGTATCCAGACATTTTCGTTGTGGGTACTGGGCAAGGAAGACCCATCCCTGTGGTCAATCTGGGACCATCCAAACGGGAAGACCGCGCCGCAGTCGCTCGAGAATGTGCCGCCGGGCCAATCGGTAAATACAGATGGTGAAGGCGACATCCTGCGCATCACCGAGACACCGAGTGCGGGCACACGCACGGTAAACATGGATGCCGAGCAGCAGACTGTCACCGACGAGCACATGGTGACGTACCCGAAAGCTTTCTCGATCCAGTATTTCGGCTATCACCCGAATGAAGTAGCGATTACGTTCGATGACGGACCTGATCCGGCATGGACCCCGCGTATCCTGAAAATCCTGAAAGACAAGGGTGTGCAGGGCACGTTCTTCGTGATCGGCGAGCAGGCTGAGAACAACGTCGGTATGTTGCGCGAGTACATCAAGCAGGGGCATATCGTCGGCAATCACACGCTGACCCATCCGGATATCAGCGAAATCTCTTCGCGGCAGCTGGAAGTCGAAATCAACTGGACGGAGCGTTTGTTCGCAGCGAAGCTCGGGCTGAGGCCACTCTTCTTTCGGCCGCCCTACTCCATCGACCAGGAGCCGGATACCAACGACCAGGCCGCGCCGGCTTACCAGATACAGCAGATGGGTTACACCATTATCGGCGACAAGATCGATACCGATGACTGGGATGAACATCCGCGCAAGTCTCCGCAGGAAATTACGCAGCGGGTGTTCGCGCAGCTGGATGAGATGAAGCGGCGGCCCGATTTCCGAGGCAGCGTGATCCTGATGCATGATGGCGGCGGCGACCGCTCGTCCACCGTGGCCGCGCTGCCGGTGCTGATCGATGCGCTGCGGGCACATGGCTACAAGATCGTGACGGTTCCGGAGTTGATGGGCAAGACCGTCGCGGAGGTGATGCCGCCGATTGCTCCCGGAGACCGCCTGCAGGCACGCATCGATTCCATCGCTTTCTTCTTCTTCGCGTTTTTCAGCCACTTCGTGGTGTCGGTCTTCTTTGTTGGTGACGTATTGATGTCGGCCCGGCTGGTGCTGATTGGCGTCTTCGCGCTGATCGATCGACTGCGCACGCGCAAAGTACCGATCATTCCAGGCTTCGCGCCACGCGTGGCAATCCTGGTGCCGGCGTACAACGAAGAGACGGTGATCGTGCGGACGATTCGTTCCGTGCTGAATTCGGATTATCCAAATGTGCGGGTGATCGTGATCGACGATGGCTCGACTGATCGAACCGCAGAAGTGGCGACAGCTGCGTACCGCGAAGAAATTGCGACCGGGATGCTGCAGGTGCTGACCAAGCCGAATGCCGGCAAGGCGGAGGCTTTGAATTTCGCGGTTGCTAAGCTGACTGAGGATTTCTATGTCGGCATCGATGCCGATACAGTCATTGCCTCTGACGCGGTCTCAAAGTTGATGCTGCACTTCACAGATCCGCGCGTCGGCGCAGTGGCCGGCAACGCGCGCGTAGGCAACAAGGTGAACCTGTGGACGCGCTGGCAGGCGCTGGAGTACATCACCAGTCAGAACTTTGAACGGCGTGCGCTCGATTTATTCGACGTGGTCACAGTTGTACCGGGTGCTATCGGCGCGTGGCGGACAGAGGCTGTACGCAAAGGTGGCGGCTACCCGGCGAATACTGTCGCGGAAGATGCTGACCTGACGATGAACCTGCTGGAGCAGGGATACAAAGTCGTCTACGAGGATCAGTCGCTGGCTTTTACGGAGGCGCCGATCAACGCGAACGGACTGATGCGGCAGCGCTTCCGCTGGTCCTTCGGCACACTGCAGGCAGTTTTTAAGCACAAGCGTGCGTTCGTCAATAACCGAGCCATGGGTTTGTTCGCGCTGCCGAATATTCTAATTTTCCAGATTGTGCTGCCACTGGTTTCGCCGTTTATCGACCTGATGTTTGTCGCAGGCGTGATCCATTACCTGCTTGACCGGCATTACCATCCAGAGGCCGCGAGCTCAGCCAGTTTTGACAAGCTGCTGCTCTATTTTCTGACCTTTCTGATCATCGATTTTGTGACCTCGGCGCTGGCCTTCTCACTGGAGCGGAGCCATCCGGCAAAGAAGGGCGACAAGTGGCTGCTCTTCCATATCTGGCTCCAGCGTTTCGCCTACCGGCAGGTCTTTTCAGTGGTGTTGTTCAAGACGGTGAAGCGTGCGATTGATGGACGGCCGTTCAACTGGGACAAGCTGGAGCGCACAGCCAAAATGTCAGCCGAGACCGAGAAGATTGCTGCTGGTCAGTAGGGATTTTGGACGACGAAGGGGCTTTCAGCGAGCGATGGTGCGGCTGTTCTACACTTGAAGAGCTATGTCTACTGCCACCCTCAGTACTGTCATTTTGCCCATGAGCCCCGTGGGCGTGTTTCGCAACGAGCCATTTACAGACTTTCGCGATTCAGAAAACGCGCGTGCGATGCGTGCAGCCCTGGAAGAGGTAGAGGACCAACTGGGCCGTGAATACGAGATCGTAATCGGCGGCGACCGTCTGCGTACTCCCGGAAAGACCTCATCTGTTAATCCGGCGCGGCCTTCCCAGGTGATTGGCGTGCATCAACAGGCGGATACCGAGCATGTTGAGCTGGCGATGAAAGCGGCTGAGGAGGCTTTCGCTACCTGGCGCCACGTAGCTGTTGAGCAGCGAGCTTCGCTTTTGCTGCGGGCTGCCGAGATCATCCGGGAGCGTAAGTTTGAGTTTTGTGCGTGGCTGACGTACGAGGTCGGCAAGAACTGGGCCGAGGCGGATGCCGATGTCGCAGAGACGATTGACTTCCTCGACTTCTATGCACGGGAAGCTCTCCGGCTGGCCCAGGCGACGACGCCGATCCAGTATCCGGGAGAGAAGAACGAGCTGCACTATATTCCCCTGGGAGTTGGCGCGGTTATACCGCCGTGGAATTTTCCGCTGGCTATCGCCGCCGGCATGACTGCCGCTGCAATCGTGAGCGGGAATACCGTGATTCTCAAGCCCTCTTCCGATGCGCCGACCATCGCGGCGCGCTTCGTAAGTGTGCTTGAAGAAGCTGGGATACCGCCGGGAGTGGTGAACTTCTGCCACGGGCTGGGTGAGACGTTCGGCAACGCAGTGGTCGAGCATCCGCAGACACGATTCGTAGCCTTCACGGGTTCGAAGCGTGTGGGCCTGCTGATCAATGAGCGGGCTGCAAAAACGCAGCCGGGTCAGAAGTGGATCAAGCGGACGGTGCTTGAGATGGGTGGGAAGGATGCGATCGTTGTCAGCGCGGATGCTGACTTCGACGCGGCCGTGGACGCAGTGGTAGCCTCTGCCTTCGGGTTCAATGGGCAGAAGTGTTCGGCCTGCTCACGCGCCATCGTGGAAGCGTCGATCTATGACGTTTTCGTGGAAGCGATCCGTGAGAAGGTGTCGGCGATCCAGGTAGGAGACCCCGTGAAGAATGCTTCGATGGGCCCGGTGATCAGCGAGACAGCGTGGAAGCGTGTGCTTGGCTACATCGAGACCGGAAAGAGCGAAGGTCGACTGATTGCCGGCGGAAACGCAATCGATAGAGAAGGCGGCTATTACGTTGAGCCGACCGTGTTTGCGGATGTTGCGCCGGACGCGAAGATCGCGCAGGAAGAGATTTTCGGGCCGGTGCTTGCGATCATCAAGGCGGACAACTACAGTCACGCCCTGGCGATTGCCAATGACACCGAGTACGGATTGACAGGAGCCGTCTACACGCGCGATCGGCAGAAACTGGATGAGGCTCGCCGCAGTTTCCACGTGGGCAACCTATATTTCAACCGGAAATGCACGGGCGCGATGGTGGGAGCGCATCCATTCGGCGGATTCAATATGTCGGGGACGGATTCGAAGGCAGGCGGCCCGGATTACCTGCTGCTGTTTACGCAGGGTAAGTCCGTGGCGGAGCGGCTTTAGAAGCCAGGCGCCTCGGTACTGAAAAGCAGAAAAGGCTCGTGTCCGGAGAGGGCACGGGCCTTTTCATGTGGGGTTCAGGTCTACGCGCTGCGGACCTGCAGGTTGGTGACGGCTTCCGCGGCGGCAGCAGCAAGGATGCGGTGATGGATAGTGAAAAGGGCGAGCTCCAGCCGATCGGAGACACCGGTCTTGTCATACACACTGCGCAGGTAATTCTTGATCACCTGTTCCGTGGTGCCGAGCCGCTGGGCAATCTCCTTGTTCTTGCAGCCTTGAACGATGAGTGCCACGATCTTCATCTCTTTCGGAGTGAGCCGGTCGCGGACGCGTGCGCCTACGAAGTCTTCTTCTTCGCTCTGTGCAAGTTCGGCCGGGCGCTGTACGCAGGTAAGTCCCTGGATCACTTTCTGGACACAGTCAACGAGCGCGGCGCCGGTGGTATTCCGGTAGACCACGCCACGCACGCCGAGACTGGTGTAGGCGCTGGAAGGTTCGTTATTTTCTGCGATGACTATGGCGCGGCTGCCCGCGGTCTTAACACGAGCCATCAATTCGTTCATATCGGGCTTGAGCGCAGAGGCAAATACAGCGATGGACGATCGGTATGTGTCGACCGCAAGGACGAGCCTCGCAAGGTCCCCACACTGCGCAGCCACGCGGAAGTCTTCCTCACTTGCCAGAACTTTTGCGATGCCTGCACGAAATATCGCCTGGTTGTCACCTAAAATGATTTTGTTCATTATGGTCGCCTACGCTCCAAGTTGCCCTCAGGCTCGAACTGCAAGCAGTTGTTCATTCTCCCGTTGCTGATGAGAGACTCGGTTTTCCCGGGGCCCCGAACAGCGCGACTAAAGGAACAGACTGCGTTTCAAATATCGGCACGCTCGCAAAAAACTTCTGCTTGCCCTGCACATATTCAGGAAATCTGCCGCTCGTTCGATACCCTGCAATGCCGGATGCCTTGTTCTTGTGTAACCAAGATTAGCCCGTATGGCAGGGAAAACAACTCCACGAAAGTGTCACGGGTGCCAAGCGATCGGCCGTTAGAAGACCATTGTTTTCAGCAGTTTACGCGGCCCAATCAATTGGTGGGAGAGTCCACTACACTGGAGTTGCATGAGTAAGCCAGTAATCCTCGCCGTCGATGACGACTTCAGTGTGCTCGAAGCCGTAGTACAGGACTTACGTCGCCACTATGGTGACCGTTATCGCGTGCTGCGTGCCTCTTCCGGGCAGGCCGCGCTCGATCTGTGTCAACAACTTGAGACTCGCAGCGAGAAGGTAGCGCTGTTCCTGTCAGATCAGCGGATGCCGGGTATGTCCGGAGTGGAGTTCCTGGCCGCGACCATGAATCGGTTCCCGGAGGCCATGCGCGCCCTGCTGACAGCGTACGCCGATACCGAGGCAGCAATCCGGGCAATCAATACGGCCAAGATTCACTACTACCTGACCAAACCATGGGATCCGCCAGAGGAGAAGCTGTACCCGGTGCTTGATGATCTACTGGCCTTCTGGACCGGGAGAAGCAAACCCGGGTACGAGGGGATTCGCGTCATCGGTACCCGGTTTGCGCCCCGCGACCATGAGATCCGGGATTTTCTGACGAAGAACAACGTCCCCTACCAGTGGATGGATCCCGGCAGTTCCGGAGAAGCCGAGACACTATTGAAATCGCGGGGCATGGCGGCGTCTGATCTCCCGGTGGTGATGTTTGCGGATGGGACGGCCCTGGCTAAACCGTCGCGCACGCAACTGGCGGGCCGGATCGGGATGAGCATCGAGGCGAAGAGCCAGTTCTATGACCTGATGATCGTGGGAGCCGGTCCTGCAGGGCTGGCAGCAGCCGTCTATGGCGCTTCCGAGGGGCTGTGCACACTCGTGATCGAACCAGAGGCACCAGGTGGACAGGCGGGCAGCAGCTCCCGCATTGAGAATTACCTGGGGTTCCCGGCCGGCATCAGCGGTTCAGAGCTGGCGCAGAGGGCGTTTACGCAGGCTTCCCGTTTTGGTGCCGAGTTCCTGTCGCAGCGCGTAGTGAACCTCCGCAGCGAGAATGGCTATCATTTTTTGAAGCTGGAGGATGGCCGCGAACTCTCTTCACTCGTCTGCCTGATGAGCATGGGGGTGGATTACCGGCGGCTTGAGATTCCGGGTGCAGACCGTCTTGCCGGTGCCGGCGTCTACTATGGCGCGGCGGCCACAGAGGCGAAATCTTGCAAGGACGAGGATGTATTCGTGATAGGCGGCGCTAACTCGGCGGGTCAGGCAGCGATGTACTTCTCAAAGTATGCAGGTAAGGTGACGATGGTGGTAAGAGGTCCGTCTCTGGAGAAGAGTATGTCGAAATACTTGATCGATCAGATCGCAGCCACATCCAATATCGAGGTGCTGGTGAACGCACAGGTAATGGAAGCCTGCGGCAATGACCATCTCGAAAGTGTCAGGTTGCTTACGCCTGATGGAGAGCGGATGGAGCGAGCAACCGGGTTGTTCATTTTTATCGGTGCCGCGCCGGGAACCAAGTGGTTGCCACAGGAGATCCTGAGAGATGACAAGGGTTTCGTTCTCTCGGGACAGGATCTGCGCATCGATGGCAAGCTCCCGGCGGTCTGGAAGGAGCACAGGGATCCATACCTGCTCGAAAGCAGTGTGCCAGGTGTGTTCGTGGCTGGCGATATCCGGCATGGATCCGTCAAGCGCGCGGCGTCAGCCGTGGGTGAAGGTTCGATCGCGGTGCAGTTCATGCACCAGTATCTTGCGAGGTATTGAAGTGGAGCGAAGAAGCAGCCGATGATCAACGCCATGTCCGAATTTCAAGTAGAGACGGTGGATGCGTCGAGCCTGGTTTCCCATCTGTCCGGTCTGCGGGTCTTTGCCGGCGCTGATCCGACCGCATTCGGTCAAATGGGCTCTCTCGAACTCCTCCACATGCAGGCGGGTGAGAAAGTAGTCCAGGATAGCGACCACCGTGCTTTTTTCGCCGTCGTTTCCGGCCAGGTGAAAATTCAAAAGACCACCGACGCGGCGATGGTTCCGGTCTGTTTCAAAGGCGGAGACACTTTCGGGGAGATTCCGATCCTCGCGAATAAGCGAGTTGCTTATGCCTGCACAGCGATTGAGGATTCGACGCTGGTGCGATTTCCGGAGGAGCAGTTCTGGAAGTTGATGTTCGCCTGCCCATCGGTGCGTGAGCATGTACTCGGAGACATGGCCCGCCGGCTTGAATCCTACCAGTCGCAGGAGATGCAGCGGGAAAAGCTGACGTCCCTCGGCACGATGGCTGCCGGGTTGATGCACGAGTTGAAGAATCCCGGGACGGCTGCGATCCGCGCGGCGTCGCAGATGCGGGAAAATTTGAGCCGTGTGCAGAAATTAAGCCTGAAGCTCAGTCGTACACGGCCGAGCCAGGAGCAGATCGAGTGTTTAGGCACACTGCAGGAGCGGGCCCTGGGTGCGGTCTGCTGCCGGGCAATGGGTTCGCTCGAGCAGTCCGATGCAGAGGAAGCACTGGAACAGCAGCTGGAAGCGGCCGGGGTCGAGAATGGCTGGAGGCTGGCACCGACCCTGGTTGCGATGGGCATGACGCTTGAAGAACTGGCTTGTGCGAGTGCCGTCTTTTCCGGACAGGAGTTGTCGGATTCGCTGAACTGGCTGGAAGCACTGATGTCGAGTATGCAGCTGGTGGGAACGATTGAAGAGAGCTTAGGCCGGGTTCATGACCTGATCATGGCAGTCAAACACTACTCGTATGAAGACGAAGCAAGCCAGCAGACGGTGGATGTGCATGCCAGTCTGCAGAGTACGCTGGTGATCCTCGGACACAAGCTGCGCCAGAAAGAACTGACCGTGGAGAAGCATTTCGCGCCTGATCTGCCGGCAGTGCATCTTCGCGCCGGCGGGTTGAACCAGGTATGGACGAACCTGCTGGATAACGCGATTGATGCGTCATCGCAGGGCAATGTTATACGGATCACAACCCGTGCGGACGGCGATGCGATCGAGGTGGCGATAGAGGATCATGGGGCCGGCATCAGTCCTGAGAATGCGGGCCGGGTTTTCGAGCCGTTCTTCACGACGAAGGCTGCGGGAGTGGGTAGCGGGCTGGGACTGGATATTGTGCATCGCATCCTTGCCATGAAGCTGGGTGGCACGATCAAGTTCGACTCCGTCCCTGGCAAAACGGTCTTCTTTGTAAGACTGCCAACACAGTGGCAGTCCGAGGCGAAAGCCTGACAACAGCACAGACCCGTCCAGCGTGTCTTCGTCCCGTCGTCCCAAAGATTTGATCGGGTCCGGCTTTGTGGGGCAGACGAGGATTCCGGCTGGCCTTGCAGGTAGTGCCCCGCGTGGTGCTGAATAATCCGGGGATGTTGCCGATAAAGTCTCTGTCCGGCGTTGTAGAAGTGCCTGCCGGTGGAGGACCTCGCTTCCATGTTCGCAATTATCGGGATTCTCGTAGTGTTTGGGGCAGTGGTCGGCGGGTACCTCATGGAAAAGGGGAACCTGGCCGTCCTGGTGCAGCCGGCGGAACTGGTGATTATCGGCGGAGCCGCGCTCGGCACTTTGTTTATTGCCAATCCGATGCACATCATCAAGCAGCTGGTGGGCGGGATCGGCGCAGCCTTCGGCGCTTCCAAGTTTGGCAAGACACGCTACCTGAATGCGCTGAAGATGATGTACCAGGTACTTGGAAAGGCGCGGAAGGAAGGCGACCTTGCTATTGAAGGAGATATCGAGAAGCCGGAAGAGAGTGTGATCTTCAAGGAGTACCCGGATTTTTTGAAGGATCATCACATTCGTGACTTTGTCTGTGACACATTGCGGATGGTGATAGCCGGTGGCGTCGAGGCGTTCGACATCGACCAGATGATGGAGCTGGATATGGAGGTCCATCATCACGAGGTGTCGCTGCCGATTGGTGCTCTGAACACGGTAGCCGACGCGTTGCCGGGACTGGGAATCGTAGCGGCGGTGTTGGGCGTGGTGATCACCATGGGCTCACTGGGTGGGCCGCCGGAGGAGATCGGCAAGCATGTAGCGGCGGCACTGGTGGGAACGTTTCTCGGTATTCTGCTCTGCTACGGGCTGGTAGGACCAATCGGCGCGAAGATGACCAAGGCCGTGGACGAAGAGCGTTGTTTTCTCCATGCCCTTCGGGTGCTGATCATTGCTTATATCAAGGGCAATCCTCCGATTCTGGCAGTGGAGGTAGCACGCCGCGCCATTCCTGCCCATGTCCGGCCCTCCTTTGCGGAGCTTGAAGCAGCGTGCCGCGGTGGTGGAACTGCTGCTGCCGAAGCCAGCGCGGCGGCTTGATGAGTGACAAGCGACCGATCATCATCATCAAGAAGAAAATCAGTCATGCCGGCCATCACGGGGGCGCCTGGAAGGTAGCGTACGCAGACTTTGTCACTGCCATGATGGCCCTGTTCATCGTGCTGTGGCTCACCAGTTCCGGTGAAAAGGTGAAGAAGAGTATCGCCAGCTACTTCAACGATCCGGCCGGAACTATGAAAGAGCTGGGCACAGGCAAGGATGGAACCGGGGATAGTATTCCGCTCGACAAGAAGGGCATCAATGAGTTGAAGGAAAAGATGGAGCGGCAGATCGCCAGCCGGCCCGAGCTTTCGAAGCTGCACAACCAGGTCGACATCATCATCACGCCGGAGGGGATGCGGGTGGAGCTGATGGAGTCCAAGGACGGCACCTTCTTTCAGACTGGAAGCTCGACGCTCAACCCACTCGGCAAGTCTATGCTCTCACTGCTGGCCAAGGAGCTGAGTACTGCTCCAAATCGCGTTTCGATTGAAGGACACACCGATGCGCAACCCTACGGTGGCGAGAGTCGCTATGACAACTGGGAGTTATCGACCGACCGGGCCAATGCCGCCCGTCGGCTGATGCAGGCAACTGGTCTGCAGCTGAACCAGCTCGCGCAGGTACGCGGCTTTGCTGATCAGCAACTGCGGCTGCCCGCCAGCCCGCTTGACCCATCGAATCGCAGGATCAGTGTCATCGTGCACTATGCCGGCTTTAACCAGCTGGGTCCAGGAAGCAAATCTGCTATTGCCCTGGCGAATCAAGGCGCAGGAAAGCCAGCCAGCCAGAGCGTTGCCGGAGGCGTCGCCGGGTCCGGCCCGGCCAGGGCCGCAGGCGGATCTGTCAGCCGCAGTCCTGCCTCAGGGTCAGCGGCTGCAGGTTCGAACGCCAGAGCAGGCGAGACCGCAGCGACAGAGCCTGCCCCGCCTGTGAAGGGTTCGGAGGGAAGTGTAGTGAAGACGGGACTGGCGGCCAAGCCCTCCTTGTTGAAAGGCCTTCTCTCAAAACTGCCAACGAGTGCAGGAGCTGCAGCCTGGGCGCGAAGAACGAAAGCATCCATGATGCCGCACAAGGCCGCGAAGGCGCCTGCTCCGCCGGTTGTTGAAAGTGCTGCGAAGTAGCGTCGAAAAAAAAGGGGTTCTAGCGTTTGAGTAAGGCTGCAGGATCGGGCTGGATCAGGAAGCTGCGGAGTGTCTGCGTCTCCGTGCCGGCATTTTCGAGGGTTAATGTGATCTCGCCTGCTGCGGCAGTCCGGAGGCACGTTGCGCAGCCCGGGATCCGTGCAGCCTGCTGCAGCGAGCCGATTGAAAGACTGGAAGCGGGATCGACCTCAAGCTTCCATGTGCCGGCGGCCAGCGGCAGATGTTCGAAGGTTGCAGCACCGTGCGCGGGTATCAGCAGGGTCGCGCGGCCATCTACGAGCCGGACGGAATTCAGCCGGTTGATGACAGCGAGATAGCCGGGCACAAGCAGGCCCTGCGCGGTCGTTTGCATGCCGATCCTTCCGTCACGGCGACGCAGGTACATGAAGGCACGGATACTATTCGGCTGAGGTGTGTCGAAAAGCACGGCCTGATAATTTCCGGGGAAGCGGGGATCATCGACGATCTGCTGGTCCGCAGGGAAGAGGTCACTCTGGCCATCGAAGCTGCTGAACAGCAGAAGATCCGGCTTTTGATCGAGGATGTAGGGTCCGTCGCCAAGCTCATGCCCGACCCAACCATAGCCGCGCACATGCGAAGCTTCGTGCGCGATGTGGTAGTCGTTGAGGCCGAGCGGATCAAGCGCCGGAACATGGGCGAAGAAGGGAACCACGCCGGCTGCATCAGAGGACAGCAGTGGCTGCTGGCTGCCGAAGGCCTGGTGGATGAACAACCCCAGAGATTGTCCCTGGAGCTCCCAGTGCTCCTGGTCGGTCATCGCATCGGAAGTAGCAACCAGGGCAGTTGCAGCCAGCACGGCGAATGCCAGAGTTCTGCGGATGTGCCCGCGTGCGTCCAGCACCAGTAGTCCCAGGCCGGGCAGCAGGAAGCCGAAGAGCGCAACCAGCGGCTCGAAGTGACGAACAGCCGGGAAAATGTCGCCGCCAATTACCACCAGGTACGCTGTCCAGATCAGTGCGGTGGTCCAGATAAAGACAACCGGCTTGCGATAGAGGCTGCGGCCCGTCCGCCAGAAGGCATAGCTGGCGATGAGGACCAGCAGTACCAGGACACAGTTCATACGCAGGGCATGGTAAAGGTAGCTGGCGCCGGTGCGGACACGGTGCAGGGTGAAAGCCACTTTAACGTACGCGGTATTGGGCAGCCAGTCATGGTAATAGGCGCGGCGAAAGGCCAGCTGACCAAGGAAGAAAAGGATAGGAATTGGGAGAATCCTGGCCCGCGACAGGATGCTTTTCAAAGTGATGCCATCACACAGGACGGCTGCCGCGAAGAAAGCCGCGGTGAACAGCGCGGCGTCCGCACGAGAAAGGACAGCGAGGCCCAGCAGCAGGCCGATGAGCATGGCAGTGCTGGTGCGCGGTTGAGCTTCCTGCAGCCATGGCAGCAGCAGATAGGCTGCCCATACCAGCATGCAGGCAAGCAGCGGCTGCTCCAGGCCACCGAGGGCCCACATTGAGAATGGGCTGCTGAGCACCAGGGCAGCACAGGTGACGAGTGCGCTGAAGAAGCGAAGTTGAGCCGGGAGCAAACGATAGATATACGCAACGACTGCTACCAGGATCAGCAGCGTGGTGGTGATGCCGAGGATGTGCGCAGCGAGAGGCAGGGGAATGTGCAGGGCGCCCATGCCCGCGCAGACCAATACCCAAAGCAGGTTGGTATAGCCTTCAACCGGCCGGGTATCGTTCCAGGTCAGTCCATGGCCTTCCAGAAGCCGCTGACTATAACGCAGTGAGATGTACGCATCGTCCGTGATGAACGGAGAGAAGTGCCGCAGCTGCAGGACAAAGAGGATGCCGATGATGACGCAGAGTGCGAGAAGCGGGAGAGCAGACGAGTTCCGCCGTGTTGGAGCCTGAGTAGAAACACTAGCCATGCGAAGCCCAGTGTAACAAGCCCTCGCGCGGGTCGAGCCCGCGCCCCAACTCTAGCGAATGAGCATCCCCGCCGATACGAAGCTCGCATTGTTGCGCGTGGTGTCAACTGTGGGCAACGCAGGCGTTCCAGTGATGAGCTCAAGCCGTCCTTCGATCAACAGCACGGTGTCCTCCACCTTGCCGCCGCGGATGGAAGGATTCCATGCGAGTGCCTGGCCGTTGAGCAGCGCCTGGCGGCCGGACGGCGTGGCAACCCAGTCACGTTCCATATACCCGCAGGGACCGCCCTGGTGGTGCTGCGCTTCTTCCCCAGGAAAGCCGGCTTGAGCGTAGGCCTGGCTCGCTGCCGCATACAGGTCGGCACTTACAGCACCCTCCCGGGAAGCTGACAAGAGCGCGGCATTTACCTCGGCGGCAACGGCAAAGGCATCCGCCAGCTGCTGCGGTGGCGGCCCGAAATGCGCGAAGCGTGTAATGGACAGGCAAAGTCCGTGGCTGCGCGCGCAGAGATTCACCATGCCGAATTTATGTAGACGAATGCCATGCGCGACGGCATGTTTGTACTTCAGAATGCGATCGTCCACAGCCATCAGCAGGACACTTGGTTCAATGCCGGCAGACCACAGCTGCCCGGCGGCGAGCGCGTTCATGGCGAACTCAGTCATGCCCGGTTCGAGTTGCTGCAGAACCTGTGTGACGATAGCGGCAACCTGTTTACCAGCCTTGCGGTAGCGCTCCAGCTCGGATGGCAGCAGCGGCGTGCGCAGGGACGTCAAATCGTGGACAGACGCGCCGCCGAATGCCTGGTCGGTCGCCAGCTTTGCAGACGGCACCAGGCGGTCGAGAGCAGCAGCCTGACCGTCTTCGTGCCAGGGCCAGATAACTGCCGTAAAGCCAAGTCCGGGGAAATCTTCGTCCGCAAGCCGCGCTGCTTCGTTGCTGGTTGAAAGATAGAACCTGTCGCCGTTGCTGGTGAAGAGGACCGAACAGACATTGGTGTCGGAAGGCAGCAGTACTCGCCGGTCGAGCACACCTGCCGTAATCCAGGCAAGGTTTTCATTACGACGGATGAGTACGGCGTCGAGCTGTGTTTCTCGAAGCCACGCAAGGATGCGGTCCGTCTTGGTTGCGATCTCCTGCTGCTGTGTTTCCTTCATGATGGTCCTGATCTATTCGTGAAACAGATTTTTGAGTGCCGGATAAATCCTGCGATAGCGGAGATACTGGGAGGCCAGCACGGTGACGGCAGATGGATCTGGTTGAATCGTCTCGCGAATCCGGATGACCGCGCGGCAGGCGTCATCGACGGATGACCAATGGCCCGAACCGATGCCGGCGAGCAGGGCGGCGCCGTACGCTGCGCCTTCTTCTGCTTCAACAATCTCGACTGGCTTGCCATATACATCGGCTTGCACCTGTCGCCACAATTTCGAGCGTGCGCCACCCCCACCCAATCGGATGTTCTGCACGGGTACACCTAGCTCGGCGAACATGGTCAAGGTGTCTTTGAGGCTGAAAGCTACGCCTTCGAGGATGGCCCTGATAATGTGACCGCGACGGTGATGTGCCTGCAGGCCGGTAAGGGTTGCGCGGGCTTCCGGATCGAGATGCGGAGCGCGCTCGCCCATCAGGTAAGGCGTCCACAGAACACCTTCCGAGCCGGGAGCGATCGTCGCGGCTTCTGCGGCAAGCAGGCCGTACGCGTCTTTGCCCGGAAGTGCATCGCTGGTTACGCCGAAAGTGTCGCGAAACCAGCGCAGCGACAGGCCCGCAGCCTGCGTGACACCCATTACATGCCAGCGGCCGGGAATGGCGTGGCAGAAAGTGTGCAGCCGGCCATGCGGCTCAAGGAAGGGCTTGTCAGTGGCAGCGAAGACGACGCCGGAGGTGCCGATCGTGGCGCTGACGTCGCCCGGCCGGACGATGCCCATCCCGAGTGCACCTGCGGCCTGGTCACCTGCGCCCGCAACGACAGGAGTTCCCGCGCGCAGTCCAGTCAAGCGGGCAGCCTCTTCGGTGATGTGTCCGACGATCTCCTGTGATTCATGCACGGGCGGGAGACAACTGGCGGGAATGCCTGTGGCGGCTAGCATCTCTTCCGACCACCGACGATTCACGACGTCCAGCAGCAGTGTGCCAGAGGCCTCGGCAACATCGATGGCATGTACACCGGTCATGCAGAAGCGAACGTAGTCTTTCGGTAGCAGTAGCTTACGGAAGCGCTTCCAGAGTGCGGGTTCGTTGGTTCGCACCCACAACAACTTGGTGAGCGTGAAGTTTGTAAGCGCAGGATTGGACGTCAGCGCAACGATACGATCAGGCCCGATAGTCTGATTGAGCCACTCGCATTCGGGTGCAGTACGCTGGTCGCACCAGATGAGCGAGGGTCGGAGCACCTGATCGTTCTCGTCGAGAAGTACGGCACCGTGCATCTGGCCGGCAAGTCCAATGCCTTTAATTTCATCGGGACTGGTGTTGCTCTTTGCGAGTACGGCGCGGATAGCGTGCTGCGCAGCCTGCCACCAGTCCGCGGGATCCTGTTCGGCCCAGCCCGGCTTGGGCGATGCGAAAGGGACGTGTTCATGAATCGCGGAGGCGATGACGGCGCCACGCTCATCGATCAAGAGTGCGCGTGTGCCGCCGGTACCGACGTCAATGCCTAGTAGCTTCATGCCTGTCCTTGTGTCGCTGGCGTTGTCTCAGGATTAGACTGATGGACCTCGGCGGCGATCACGCGCAGCTCGGGCAGTACGCTGCCGAGTGGTAGTGCAGCCGCGTTTCGCGTGCCAAGTGCGAAATAGATGTCGCGATAGTGCTTGTAGAGACGCTCGTACACTGCGACAGCATGCGGCTCCGGCTCGTAGGTGACGTGGGACAAACAGAGCTTCGCCTGTGCGTCCTCAATCGTAGGAAAGACGCCAGCAGCCACGAACGCAAAGATGGCGGAGCCCAGACTGGTTGGCGTTCCGCTGGGCACCAGTACCGGCTTGCCGAGAACATTTGCGTAGACCTGGTTGAGCGTCTGATTGTTTTGCGGAATGCCGCCTCCATTAATGACGCGGTCGACCGGAACGCCATTCTCGGCCATGCGATCGAGGATGATCCGCGTATGAAACGCTGTACCTTCGATGGCTGCGAAGAGTTCATCCTGTGCAGTGTGCAGCAGATTCCAGCCAAGCGTGACGCCGCCGAGTTCGGCATTAACGAGGACGGTCCGGTCGCCATTGTCCCAGCTCAGGCGCAGTAGTCCGGTCTGGCCGGCGCGATAGGCTTCGAGCCCTCTGCTGAGTTCCGCCACATTTGTGCTGGCGCGTTTCGCGATGGCTTCGAAGATGTCACCGGTTGCGGAGAGGCCGGCTTCAACACCTGTGTAGTCAGGATGCACACTGCCAGGCACGACGCCGCAGACGCCGGGAACCAGGCGGTTGTCGCGCTGCATGGCGATGATGCAGGTGGAGGTGCCTACGACGTTGACGACATCGCCTTCCTTACAGCCTGCGCCGATCGCATCCCAGTGCGCGTCGAAGGCGCCGACAGGAATGGGGATGCCGGCTTTGAGGCCCAGTGCGTCTGCCCACTGCGCGGAAAGATGACCGGCAAGTGAGTCCGATGTCAGATACTCGCCACTGAGCTTTTCGCGCACGCCGTCGAAGAGTGGATCGAGCATCGATAGAAATGTCTGAGGGGGAAGGCCGCCGAGACTTTCGTTCCAGAGCCACTTGTGTCCCATGGCACAGACGCTGCGCTTCACTTTTTGCGGATCAGTGATGCCGCAGAGCGTGGCCGCGACCATGTCGCAGTGTTCGAAGGCGCTGGCGAACTGCTCACGCTTGCCAGGATTGTTGCGCAGAAAGTGGAGCAGTTTGGCGAAGCCCCATTCATGCGAGTACACACCACCGCACCACTCGACGGCTTCAAGCTTCTCCTTGTGGGCCAGCGCTGTAATCTGCTGTGCTTCCTTTTTCGCGCGGTGGTCGCACCAGAGGTAGTAGTCGTTGATCGGCTGCATGCTGCTGTCTACCGGCACCACGCTTGATCCGGTTGTGTCCAACGCAAGCGCAACAACAGATTGTCCGTCGACTTGCGTGTCCGTAAGAACTTTGCGCGTGGCTCGTACCAGCGCGTCCATCTGGTCCTGGTGAGACTGTGTGGCGAAGTCCGGATCTTCCCGTTTGCGCTTCAACGGGTACTCCGCAGACGCCGTGCCGAGACGCCCGCGCTCACTGTCCATCAACGTGACCCGGACGCTCAACGTTCCAAAATCAACACCAGCCACTATCGCCATAAATCTCCCAGATGCTTACCCCGCGATGCCTCCGGCGGCGCCTGCTCGGCGGGAGGTGTTTGCCACACGGGCACATTTTAAAAAGAGGGAGGTACTACTTCCCTCTTTTTTAAATCTAGGCCCATACGGCAAGTATCGTTGCCCGCGCAGGGCCCACCGGAGGTAAGGCGATGCTAATTATCTGCAGGGTTCTCGTGATAATGCATGTGCCAGCCGAGGTAGCGGGTGGCGGCTTCGTAAACGGGGCTTGCGACTTGCGAGAAGTTGGCGGCGACGTGATGTTCAAAGCCTTTTTCGCAGATCATGCGCAGCAGCTTCTGCAGCTTTGGAATACGTGCGACGCCGGCACCGCCGAATGTCTCGAGTGGATCGTTGGTAAACTCGCCCTCGCCGACATAACCGCGAATGGTGCCTGTGTAGTCGTCGGTAGAGAAGCGGAGGTAGCTCATGGCGCCGGCTTTCACGCGGCCGACGCAGGTGCCGAAGGTGTTTTCCTTTCCGACAGTGCCGGCGATGATCGCCTGGAAATCCATGACGACATCATTGAAGAAATGCTTGGGCAGATTGGAGCAGTGGAAGCAGACGCACTTATCCGGATCGTCGCCGTAATTGTTATTCCAGTCGAGCAGGGCGCTGGGCGTTTCGGAGGCAAGAGCAAGTGCGTGCATGCTGAGTGTGCCAGCGACGTCAACTTCGCACGCACTCGGCAACAGGTTTTCGCTCATCATGCTCATAACGGTGCAGGGCACGACGCCGAAGTATTCTTCCATCGCAGTCCAGCATTGCACAGCAGAGACAGTGCAATAGGTTTGCGCCATCCAGGTTTCAATCACGGCGCCGAGCTTGGACATCTTGATCAGTGCGGGCTCGGGTATACCACTGGTCGTGACGTATTTCTTGATCGCGCTGAGCTTGGCCTGGACGGCATCGTCGGTGTCTTTGAGGCGGTCGATGCGACCGAGTATCTCCGAAAGGTCAATCGGTTCAACCGAGATGCCGGCACGTTCCAAAAGTTTTTCGCTGTAGCGGACGGTGTTAAACGCAGCCGGCCGCGCGCCGATCGAGCCGATGCGGAGATTGGTGAAGCCGCGGACGACGCGACAGATCGCCGAGAACCACGCGAGATCTTTCTTGAAAGCGTCAGAGCTGGGCGAAACCGTGTGCTGCGCCGTAATGGAGTAAGGGATGCCGTACTGCATCAGGTTATTGCAGGCTGACATCTTGCCGCAGAAGCTGTCGCGGCGATCCGAAATCTTCATGTCATCGCGGCGGTCGGGCGTGGCTTGTACCAGCACCGGGACTTTCAGAGTGGAGTAGCGGATTGCATCGACGATGCCGCGCTCTTCACCGAAATTTGGAAGGGTCACGATGATGCCGTCGATCTCGTCGCGATGCTTGCGGAAAAGGTCCGCGCAGCGTCGCGCTTCATCAGGCGTTTCTACCGCGCCGAATTTTGATTCCTCGGGTGTGAGGATGATGGCCTTGATGCCGGCGGCATCGAGTACGCGCAGGATTTCTTCGCGGCCTTCACGGGCGAGGTGGTCGGGGAAGAATCCGCGATTGCCGACGATGACACCGAAAGTCAATTTACTTGCCATGATTCATTGATCCTTTGAAATGGGTTACAGGAACTACAGGTGAGACTGGCGTTTCGGAAAAAACTTGATCGTGTACGCAAGACCGGCGACACCCAGGATCGCTCCCCACCAGACCGGCGCATGCAGATGAGTGAGAGCTGGCGGATGTGACAGTGGATGGGATAGTTCGTAGATCCCGGTGACGAAAATGATGAGGCCGTAGGCCAGCAGCATTACGCCGCAGAAGAACCAGATCGACATTGTTGCGCGTCCCGATGACATAGCGGCGGCTCCTACCAGAACATGATGTTGAGTGCGATGAAGACGACGCCGACGATAGACGCCCAGATGATCGGCTTCTGCCACCAGTGATCGTCATGCTCTTCAGGCAGCGGGGTAACACCATAGACAAGCCCCTCGAGTTCGACCAGGGGCTTCGGCTTGGTCATGTAGCTCACGACGACCGTGACAATCACGCATACCGTCCATGCCCACAGCGCGCGATAAATGTTCTCGGCCATGCCTTGCGCGTCAGGCGAGAAAGTTACATAGCGCAGCGCGGATGGATCCTTCTGCACCCAGGCCCACAGGCTGATTGATGTTGCTGTGCCGGCAAGCAGGCCCCAGAAACCGCCGGCCTTGGTAGCGCGCTTCCATAGCATGCCGAGGATCACCGTACCGAAAAGCGGCGCAATGAAAAAGGAGAAGAGCGCCTGCACGTAATCCATGATGCTGGCAGCATGCTGCACGAGGTACGCGGTGCCGACCGAGATCAGTACACCAACCAGTGTGCACCACCGGCCCATCGCGACATAGTGGCGATCGGTAGCTTTCTTATTCAGGAAGGCGCCATAGATGTCATAGGTCCAGACTGTGGAGAAGGCGCTGACATTGCCAGCCATTCCGGACATGAAGCCGGCGATCAGTGCAGTCACGCCCATACCCAGCAGGCCTGGCCCGCAGTAGCGCACCAGCATCAGTGGCAGTACTTCGTTGTAGCTGTGCTGATGCGTAGCGACGGCAACGCTCTCGCCAACCAGGTGGAACGGCAGAACCGACAAGGCGAGCAGGCCGGGCAGGATGACGATGAAGGGCGTCATCATTTTGAACGCCGCACCGATGATCGGGGCCATGCGTGCAGAGCGGATGCTGTCGGCTGCGAGCACGCGCTGGACGACGAGAAAGTCTGTGGTCCAGTAGCCGAAGCTGATAACGAAGCCGAGACCGAAGACGATGCCGCTCCAGTGCACACCCATGGGATTGTCTTTGAAGTGGCCGAGCGTGGACCACATGTGCACATAGTCCGACCGATGCAGGTTGGTCGTGATCTGTGCTTCCAGGTTGCGCCAGCCCCCGACTTCCACAAGGCCGAGAATGGGTACCAGTGCTGCACCAACCCAGATGAGCACGAACTGCAGTACTTCGTTATAGATCGCGGACTTCAGGCCGCCCAGGGCGACGTAAGCCGCTACCGTGATGGACGATACCCAGATACTGAAGTTCAGATTCCAGCCGAGGACGACCTTCATCACCAGCGCCATCGAGTACATATTGACGCCGCTCATCAGGATGGTCATGAAAGCAAAGCTGACGGCAGAGACGGCACGAGCTCCATCGCCGAAGCGAAGGTGCAGATAGCCGGGGACAGAGTTGACCTTCGAGATGTAGTAGAAGGGCATCATCACGATGCCGAGGAAGAGCATGGCCGGGATCGCACCGATCCAGTACCAGTGCGTCGCGAGGATGCCGTATTGATACGCAGAGCCGGCCCAACCCATCAGCTCGAGCGAGCCGAGATTGGCGGAGACGAAGCTGAGGCCGGCGATCCAGGCAGTCATCTCGCGGCCGGCCATGAAGAAGTCTTCGCTGGTATTGCTTGAGCCCTTGAGATAGAAGCCGATGAAGATGACGATGGCGAAATAAATGCCAATCACCAGGATGTCGACGCCGTCCAGGTGAGCGAGTGAACGCGGGGCCGCATCCAGCAGTAGCGATGGCAGTGCCTGCATGGCACCATTTGTAAGAGCGGTCAGCAGCATGAACAGATGAGCCTCATGGTCACAGCATGGATTCCAAGCAAACGCATTCTATAGCTGTACGGGTGTAGTGTGCCTGATGACGAAGCAGGGCAGTGGTAACTGGCGCTATTCACCTGGCCTGCCCATAGGTGGCGTTCGCGCCGTGTTTGCGGTGGTAGTGCCGGTCGAGCAATGCCTGCGAGACGCCTTGTACGGTCCCGTTCAGCATGGTGGTTGTGAATGCCATACGCGCCACGGCTTCAAGCACAACAGCATTATGTGCAGCATCGTGCGGTGTGACGCCCCAGCAGAACGGTGCATGGCCGGCGACCAGTACTGCCGGCACTGCCAGCGGGTCGAGGCCGTCAAAGCGCCGCGTGATGGCGATGCCGGTGTTCAGGACGTAGTCGCCGCGAATCTCTTCATCAGTGAGCTCATCTGTCACAGGAACGGGTCCATGGAAATAATCGGCATGGGTCGTGCCGAGTGGCGGAATGGATTTTCCTGCCTGCGCCCAGGCAGTTGCGTATTCAGAGTGTGTATGAACGACTGCGCCGATGCCGGGGAAGCTGCGGTAAAGGTGCAGATGGGTCGCCAGGTCGGAGGATGGCCGCAACTCGCTCTCAATGACCTTTCCGTCGAGGTCGGTAATGACCATCTGTTCGGGCTTGAGGTCTTCGTAGGGAATGCCGCTGGGTTTGATCGCAACCATGCCGGACTCCCGATCAATGCCGCTCGCATTGCCAAAGGTATAAAGGACCAGGCCGCGGCGCACCAGTTCGAGATTGGCTTCGAGAACAGATGTCCTCAGGGCTTCGAGCATCATCAGGAACGACCTTCTTGGCTGCAAACTGCAGGGGCTGGAACAGCATACGTCAAACAGTAAACGGCGCCGCTGGAAACGTTTTCTGCGTGCAGCTGTGACCTTATCTGCTTTATATTGACGAGGTCAAGAGAGACGGATGCCATCCAAGCCAGGCTTGCCAGCCCGCAATTCACCAGATCCTTCGCGCCGATTCGATATCCGGGATGTTGCCAAGCGGGCACGCGTCTCCATCGCCACCGTCTCTCGCACCATCAACGGTGTTCCGACTGTTGACAAGGTTCTGGCAGCGCGTGTCTGGAAGGCTGTCGAACAACTAAAGTACTACCCCAATACACAGGCACGCGCGCTGGTATCGGGGAAGAGCAAGCTGATGGGTCTTTTGATTTCCGAGATCACCAATCCGTTTTTCCCGGAGCTGATTCAGAACTTCGAAGACATCGCGGTGCGGAACGGCTATGACGTTCTGATCAGCTCCACCAGTAACGACCCGGTCCGGATGGAAGTATGCATCCGCAGGCTGCTGGAGCGAAAAGTGGAAGGCGTCGCAGTCATGACCTTTGGTATCGAGGCGCCGCTGCTTGACCGGCTGGCGGATCGCGCGATTCCATTGGTTTTTGTGGACATGACGCTGAACAGCCCGCTCAGTTCGACGCTCGTCGTCGATTATCAGACTGGGATCGGGGAAGGCGTTGAGCATCTGCGTGCCCAGGGCCATACAGAGATTGGCTTTGTCAGCGGACCGCTGCGGCAGCGGTCCGCTGCCCTGCGAAAAGAAGCATTCCACCATGCTCTGGCCGCAGCAAAGCTGGTGGAAGAGAGTAGCTGGCTGGTGGAGGGCGACCATACACTGGAAGGCGGCATGGCTGCGATGGAAAAGTTGCTGCATCTGAAGCCGCGGCCGACGGCAGTCATGTGCTCGAACGATATGACAGCCATCGGCGCGCTGCGAACCCTGGCAAAACACGGCGTCCGGGTCCCGGAAGACATCTCGATCATTGGCTTCGACAATATTCACCTGGCGGAGTTTGTTTATCCCGCGCTGACCACGATCCAAATGTCGCGCAGGGATCTTGCGCATGGTGCCTTTGGTGCACTGGAGTCCGCGGTTGCCTCCACCTCCGAGGAGACTCGGCAGCGCGAGTTTCCCATTCCGACCGTCCTGATTGTTCGCAATTCAACCGGCCCGGCAGCGCGTCCGGATGCGATCCCGTCTTCGCGCCGCCGGTCCGACTGATGCTTTATTGCGGAAGCGGGTTACCGGCTTCATCCGTCGTCCACGACTCAGTCTGGAATGCCAGGAAGACCGCAGACCACGTCTGCGTGGCTGGCATATACAAAAAGAGGCCGCCGTCCTGCCAACTGCCGTTGTCCTTTGCAAAGCCCCCGGCCGGATTGCCCTGGTTCATGTGAATGTTGTGAATGCCGTCGGTGACGCCGCCGTCGGCGTAGGCACTGCCGAAGGCATAAAGCTCCGCGTCGCCCGCAATTGCCTGCTGCACCAGGGCGATGATTGCATCGTTCAATTGGCTGCTTCCAGGCTGCGGCGGCTCCGGCAGCAGCGACATCTGCGAACGCTGCACCATGGGCCTGCCCTGTACCTGTTCCCGCACGTAATCAAGGGCCAGACCACCGGCGGTGCTCGTGAGCGCTGTAATCCCGGGGTTCAGTGCCAGGAGAGCAGCCGCACCCGGCGGTGTAAACGCAGATTCAATGCAGTACAGGACCTCTGAGCCATCGGTCGACTGGATATTGACGGCAACTGTAAACATCTCTGTTCCGGCATTCACACTGATGCGGTAATGCGGGCTCTTACCCGCTTCAACCTGCCCTGCCAGAGGCTTTCCCTTCAAAACACCGTAATTTTCTACTGGCATGATTCACTCTCCCTAAGAACTGCACCGGCAACCAGGGCCGGCTTCGCATTTAAGATGCCTGTATGTCTCAAGCTCATCCGCGTTCCCGGACGCGCTCCGGAGAACCTCGTTGGCCTGCAGTGACCGCGCTGCTGGCGCTGGGCGGATTGCACCTTGCACTTCCTGAATCGATGACGGCCGGACCGGACTGGCTCCTGCTGGTGCTGCTCGCCCTGTTAACTGCGTCGCTGGTGCTTGCGCGTCGGCTGGGCCGTTCAGAGTTGAACCAGTGGCTCGGCTACGTGACCCTGGGGCTGGTCACGCTCGATGAAGTCTGGTCGCTCTTCGCGCTGCTCTCCGGGCTGCCGTCACATCGGGAGCGGCCCATGCAGCTGCTGCTCTCCGCGTCCATCCTGTGGGTGAGCAACATCCTGGTATTTGCATCCTGGTACTGGCGCCTCGACGGCGGCGGTCCCAACGTTCGAGACCTCAAAGACACCCACGTGGAGGGCGCCTTCCTGTTTCCGCAGATGACACTGCCGCCCGAACGGCTGGCCTCGTCTGAGCGAGGCTGGCGTCCGGGCTTCGTAGATTATTTATTCCTGGCGTTCAATACCAGCACCGCCTTCTCGCCGACAGACGTGCCTGTGCTCTCGCGATGGGCCAAGCTGCTGATGATGTTGCAGGCATCAATCGCCCTTGCAACCGTGATCGTGCTGGCGGCGCGAGCGATCAATATCCTGTAAGCATGCCTAGCTGATGGTCATCAAGTCGATGCTTTCGTATTCCTTGTGCAGAATGCCTTCGCGAATCTGCTTCACGCTTTTACCCTGCTTCGTCATCATGTAGGCGTAATAGCCTTCCTTGGCGCAGGTCGAGCACACAGCTCCATGCGTATCTTCAAAGCAGCTGCGCAGGCTGGCATGGCCCATTGCCTTATCGCAGCGACAGAAACAGGGAAGCTGGTACAGCACACCCGGCACTTTGGCCGCGTCTGCGTAGACTTTGCTCTCCCAATCCAGGTTGTAGTGCTGCGCCCTCAATTGTTCCGGGGTCAGGATCTTCGGCAGATCCGCCATGGATAAAGGTGCCGCGGCATGATAGGCCGGGATGTCGTCACTGGGATTGGACCACTGCGCCGACGCGCCAACAGCCAGCAGGGCTATCCCGAAAACTGTAAGAAGCTGCTTCATAGGCCTTAGTTTAGTGCAATCGTGAAGTAGAGCGGCAAGGCTTTCCGACCAATTCGCATCAGGCAAAAAAAAGGCGGCATGAACGGTACTTTGTTCATGCCGGGAGGCCAGTGACGCAACTTAAAATGTCTAGATCGGCAACCGACTGGCTTGCCTTGCTTGATCTTGTTCTACGGTAACCCATAGATCATGATCATGCAATCTCTATATTTCAATAGACGCAGATGGCTGCGATATGTTGCGTCGGAGTTGAATTATTTTCGGAAAACGCTTGGTAGACCACCGCATCTCAACAGGCATGTTCACTCGTAAGAAGGCTGCGGCCGTGTGGAATGAGAGAGTTAAGCGCCTGCCACACCGTGAGAAGTGGAACACGGCATTCCTGCTGCTCTCCTCTGCAGCCCTAGGTGGCATCGCAGTCGCCTTGTGGAACCGGCGGACGCTTGAACAAATGCGCACCGCAGCAGCCACCGAGGCCGATGTGACTTCCGAGCAGATGGAATTCTTTGAATATGAATAGGTCCGGTTGGCGCGCCTACTCAACCAGCGCGGGCTTCACCGACGCGTCGATGGTGTGGGCCAGGGTAATGTCCTTGTTTGTAATGCCACCGCTGTCATGGGTCACCAGCGATAGGCGGACACGATCGTAGCGGATATCGATGTCGGGATGATGCTTTTGACCCTCTGCTGCGGATGAAATCTGCTCAACGAAATGGATCGCTTCCGGGAAGCTCCCGAATTGAACGTCCCGCACTATTTTTCCGTCCAGCAGCCGCCACTGCGGCAGTGCTTTCAACTGCTCCAGTAGATCTTTCTCCGGCAGGCGCACAACACTGTTCTTGTTCTTCCGTTTAAAGAGCTCGAATGAGAAGAGGGACGGCAGGAAGCGTTGCGTCTCGCCGACGATCTCGCCGCGCAGGTCCTGCCATAGCCGGTCCGGCATGGACATGAAGACATCGATGACCTTCGGATCGAACTGGGTGCCACCACAGCGCCGGATCTCGGCGCGGGCCTGCGCGAAGGGTTGTGCTCGCCGGTAAGGCCGGTCGGAAGTGATGGCATCCAGCGCATCCGCAACCGCGAAAATGCGTGCACCCAGCGGGATATTTTCGCCGCGCAGTCCACGAGGATAGCCGGAGCCGTCGAAGTGCTCCTGGTGGCTGTGCACGATCTCCGCCGCTTCTGCGAGGAAGGGAATCTTGCGCAGCATCTGGTAGCCGCGCGCACAGTGCTGCCGCATCGTGGCCTGCTCGTCGGCGTCGAGCTTGCCGGGCTTGAGCAGGATCGCATCCGGGATCGCCATCTTGCCGATATCATGCAGAAATGCGCCGCGCGCAATCGTCCGGATCTCTGCCGGATTGAGTTCCATCGCGCGCGCGAGCGCAATGGTATAGGCCGTCACTCGCTTTGAATGGCCTTCCGTCTCTGTGTCTTTCAGGTCGAGCGCATCACCAAGGGCTTCGAGCGTGATGTCATAGGACCGCTCAAGATCCGTGATCGCCTGGTTCAGCATCTGTGTCCGCGCCGTCACCAGTTCTTCCAGCTTGTGTTTGTACATCGCATTCTGCAGCAGCAGCTTTCGATATTCGAGAGCGCGATTGACAGCAGGCAGCAGCTGATCCTGCTGGAACGGCTTCAGCAGGTAGTCATAAGCGCCGTTGCGCATGGCGAGCAGCGCCACGTCCACGTCGCTCACCGCGGTAACCATCACGACCGGTGTATTGGGCAGCAATGTCCGCGTTCGCTCCAGCAGGGTCATGCCATCCATGCCGGCCATCATGATGTCAGAAAGAATCAGGTCAAACTCGGGCAGACGCTGGATCACTTCCATGGCTTCGTGGCCATCGGCAACTGCCGTGACTTCGAAATCCGCCTGCTCCAGCATCGCCGTCACAATGGTGCGAATGTAGGGCTCGTCGTCCACAATAAGGATGCGCGCAGAGGATGTCATCACCATGCTGGGCCTCCGGACCTTTGGACTACGTTCATCATGCTCGTCTTGCATCCTACCGCGCTGTCTGGAAGAAGAAAATGTCTCTTCCGGGGTAAGTTCAACCTCAACCACGTTATTGAAGCAATAAATAGCTGTCGCGCCAACTTATTGCCCCGGTTCGGGCGGCGAGTGTCGGACGCCATCCCCCTCGTCCTCAGTTATACTCAGTGAGCTACGCAAAAGTTTCTTCACAAGTTCCTCCCTCGTCCCATCCCCGCAAGATAATGTTGTACCTGGCCCCTGTGAGGAAGAATTGTTCGAGTTTGAACGCAAGTTTTCGCTAAACGATACGTCGAGAATGGTCGAGCAGCAGGGGCAGGAGCGCACCCTGGAGCAGCGACAGCGCGACGTCTACGAGACACATCGCCATCGCACCTTCGCCGTTGCCTTTTATATGACTGGTAACGAGATGGAAGCGGAGGGCGTTCTTGAAGACACCTTTGTCCGGGCGTTCGAGGCACAGGATGAACCAAATGGTCAGCAGGTAGACCGGGCCATGGTCAGCGAACTGCGGGAACGTTTACCCATCGACGAAGAAGCAGAAGCGCCCGTTGCCACCGCAGCAGGCCTGGGCGGACGCAATGTGAAGCGCACCGATCTTGAAGAGGCTGTGAAGGAATTGCCGGCGAATGAACGGCTGGTGTTTTTACTGCGCGATGTGGAAGGTTACTCAGCCGACAAGGTCGCCGAGCTGCTGGAATCAAACAAGCAGCAGGTGGAGCGCACTGTCTTTGCGGCGCGCATCCGGCTCCGTGCCATCCTCAGCCAGGCAGCCGCGAATGCTCAGGCCGCCTGATCCGGCGGTTGCGGCCGCATTACTTCTGTCTTCGCCGTGCCCAGTCCGGCTTGGTGACCTGGTGTGCGCGGCCCAGAGCCAGCGCACTCTCCGGCACGTCCTCCGTGATCGTCGAGCCAGCCGCGACATACGCACCATCGCCGATTGATAAAGGTGCAACCAGCGCACTGTTGCTGCCGATAAACGCGCCAGACCCTATGACAGTCCGATGTTTATCAACGCCATCGTAGTTACAGGTGATCGTGCCCGCCCCGACATTTGTGCCGGCGCCTATTTCGGCATCGCCCAGGTAGGTAAGATGGTTCGCCTTTGCGCCAGCGCCCAAGTGCGCCTTCTTGGTCTCGACAAAATTGCCGACGTGCGCACCTTCGTCTAATACTGACTCAGGTCGAATATGCGCGTAAGGGCCGATCAATGCGTTGTCGCCGATCTTCGACTGGGTCAGGATCGATCCATTTCGAATCGTCACATTGTCACCTATCGAACAATCTTCGATCACCGAGTAAGAACGAATGCGGCAGCCTGTGCCAATTACTGTATTGCCGAGTAACTGAACATAGGGCTCAATTACCGAGTCGGCAGCGACCTTTACATCGGCGCTGATGACTGTCGTGTCCGGGCGAAAGATCGTCACCCCGGACCGCATCAGGTCGCGTGCTCGTCGAAGGCTGAGAGAAGCATCGAGGTCCATCATCTCCTGGATGGTATTCGCGCCGAGCACCTCCGTTGCATCCCTGGCGACCATTGCGACCACGCGCTCGCCGGCTTCCACCAGCAGCCCTGCAACATCAGTCAGATAAAGCTCGGCATGCGCATTGTCGGACTGCAGCTGGCCGAGGTGCGCGAAAAGCGGCCTGGTAGCGAATGCATAAATGCCGGAGTTGATCTCGGTAAGCTGCATCTGGTGAACGGATAGCGATTTCTGCTCGACGATCTCGGTCACTTCCGGCTTGTGTGGATCGTCGCGAACGATGCGGCCATAGCCGACGGGATCAGCAGGCTCGGCACTGAGGATGGTCATGGCGGCGCGCTGCTGCAGGTGGAAGTCGCGCAGAGCCAGCACTGTCGCCGGCTGGATGAGCGGAACGTCGCCGGAAAGCACCAGGATGTTTTCGTAATCCTTCACGCTGGCCTGTGCGGTCTGAATCGCATGACCGGTGCCGCGCTGCTCTGCCTGCAGGATGAACTGCACGCCTGTAGCTTCCACCGCTGCTTTCACTGATTCGGCCTGGTGGCCGATGACCACGAAGATGTCGGATGGCGGCACCACCTGCGAGGCTGTCGCGATGACATGCGCCAGCAGAGGCTTGCCTCCTACTTCGTGCAGCACCTTGGGCCGACTGGAGTGGAGCCGCGTGCCTTTACCCGCTGCCATAATAACGATTGCCAGTTGCATGTCAGGAATCCTCAGACGCTGGTTCTAGATTCTACTGGGGACCCGGGCCGCCGGGACCACCCGGGCCGGCCATGCCTTTCGGCATCGGGATTGTAATGTCGATGGGCTGCACCGGGCCCAGTTTGGTGAGCGGTGTTCCGAAGGCGCTATTGTTTCCAACTACCAGGATCGCGAGCCTGGCGGGATCGACATACTTCTTCGCGACGCGTTCGATGTCTGCCGGCGTAACCTTGTCGATCGCATCGTGATACTTCGTGAGAAAGTCTGCCGGATAGCCATAGAACTCCAGCCGCGCCTGTTCGGCGAGCAGCTTGTCCTTCGAGTCGTAGTGGAAGACGAAGCTGTTCAGCAGCTGATCTTTGGCCTTGCGCACTTCCGCATCGGCAAAGGGATCGGTCTTCAGAGACTTTATCTGGTCAAGTAGCGCCTCTGCGGCTTCGACCGTCGTAGCACTCTTGGTAGAAGCGGCTGTATAGAAGACGCCGGGATGATCGTACGAGGCCCCATAGGCGCCACTCACTGAGTAGGCCAGGCCCATCTTGGTGCGGACGATCTGCACCAGCCGCGAACCGAAGCCACCGCTGAAGACTTCGTTCATAACGGACAGTGCGTAGTAGTCAGGATTGTCGCGCTTGGTGCCCAGGCCGAGGATCCAGACATTGCTCTGGTTCACGTCCGCCTTGTCCACGGAATAGACGCCCGGCTTGGGACCGGCAAAGTCTTCCTTCGGTGTGGGCAAAACCTCGCCTTTCGGCAGATTCTCGAACGCTGTACGCAGCTTCTTTTCCATGACGGCAGAGTCAAAGTCGCCGGTGATGCCGATAATCATGCCATTCGGAATCACTGTTTTCTTGTGGAAGCTGTCGAGATCAGCCGTGGTGACACTCATCACGGTGGCAAGCTCTTCCTGGCGGCCATACGGACTGTTTGCACCATAGACCAGCTTGGCTGCCTCGCGGCCGGCAATCGACTGCGCATCATCATTACGACGAACGATCCCGGCGGCCTCCTGCTGCTTGGCCAGTGTCAGTTTCTGATTATCAAATTTCGGATGCTGCAGCAGGTCAACTGTAATGCCGAAGACCTGGTCGAAGTCGGAAGCGAGACTGGACCACGAGACCGATGTCGAATCAACGTCGCCGGAGGTTTCCACTTTGGCCGCCTTCGCTTCCAGCAGATCGTCAAGTTGATCGCCGCTGTGCTCAGCAGTCCCGCTGGTACGCCAGGTCTGACCGTAGAGATCGATCATGCCGGCTTTCGAAGCGGGCAGGTTGCGGCCGCCGCCCCGCATCTCGATAAAGCCGTCGATGAAGGGAAGCTCGTGATCTTCTTCCAGAAAGATAATGGCGCCGTTTTTCAGCATGATGCGTTTTGGCGGCTCCGGATGAAATGCGGGAAGCGGCGGAATCGCAATCGCTTTCCAGGGCTGCACCTGGTTTGAAGCTGCCGGATCCTGCGCAAACGAACCAGTCGCCAGTACTACAACTGACAGAAGCGCGATCAAGACGCGGGAGGAATGGTGACTCACTGGCTTTCTCCCTTGCCCGCAGGTGCGGCTGGCGTGGCGGTTTCGATACTGGCCCAGGTGCGATTAGAGTCAACGAAAACACGATTGGCGACCCTGCGTATGTCGGCTTTCGAGACCTTGTCAATCTTGGCCAGTTCGAGGAAAAGTTCGCGCCAGTCGCCGAAGCGCATCTGGTAGACGGCCAGCTGCTCGGCCAGGCCTTCATTCTCTCCCAGGCCGCGCAGCAGGCCCGCGCGCGCACGGGTCTTGAACATGGAGAGCTCGTCGTCGGATACGTCCTGGGTCTTCAACTTGTCGATTTCCTTGTGTATGGCGTTGCGCATCTGCTCCGGCGTGTGTTCGGGCAGGGGCACCGCGTAGAAGGCAAAGAGGCCGGGAAACTTGTCACCGGGAAAATTCGAAAGGCCGGCGGCTTCGGCGGCAATCTGCTGGTCCCGCACCAGGGAGCGGAACATGCGCGAAGTGCGCCCGTTCGAGAGGATGTCGCTGATGGCGTCATAAACGGAATCATCCGGATCCAGGTAGCTGCCGCGGTGGTACCCCTCGATATAAAAGGGCTGCGAAGGATCATGGATGACGACGGACTTTTCTGCCATTTGCGGCGGCTCTGCAGTAATATCCGAATCCGGCTTGGGACCCGCCGGAATGGCGCCGAAATACTTCTCAAGTACAGGCATGGCGTCCGCCGGTTTTACATCGCCGACGACGGCAACGACCATATTGGCCGGCACGTAGTACTTTGCATGGAAGGCGCTGGCTTCGGTTGCCGAAAGCTGACTCACTTCGGATTCAAAGCCGATGTTCGGACGATGGTAGGGCGAGGCTACAAAGGCGGCCTCTGTGAACTGCTCGACCATGCGTCCGGTCGGCGAGGAGTCAACACGCATGCGCCGCTCTTCCTGCACGACGTCGCGCTCCTTATAAAACTCGCGCGGTACCGGGTGCGCGATGCGGTCACTTTCAAGATAGGCCCAAAGCTGGAAAGCATTGATCGGCATATTCCAGAAGTATTGGGTCGAATCGAGACTGGTGGAAGCATTGATGCCGGTGGCGCCGGCTTGTTCTGCAATGGCCGTGAACTGGTTCGGGACGACGTACTTCTGTGCGGCAGCGACCGCGTCTTCGAAGTCCTTGTGCAGCTGGGCAGTCCTGGCAGGATCCTTGCCGACCCGCTTGCGGAACTCCACCTCGTAGGCTGAGTAGGCGGCCTCTACCTTGTCCAGTGCGAGTTTTTCGGCCGGCCAGTTCGTCGTGCCAATATCTTCAGTGCCTTTAAAGGCAAGATGCTCGAACATATGCGCGAGCCCGGACTGGCCGCCGGGGTCGTTGGCGTCGCCGGCATTCACGAGTGTGAAGAAGGAGAAGACCGGGGCTTCCGGACGTTCGCAGATCAGGATTGTCAGGCCATTCGGCAGCACTTTCGTGGTGACCCGCTTTTCAAAGCGGGCCAGCTGCTGCCCGGCAAGATCGGGGGCTGCAGTCTGGGCGATCAGGCTGAGCGGTGTAGCTGTGACGATGCCCAGCATGATCATAGCCAGGGTTGAACCAACTTTTAATTGCAGTGATGCATGGGGACGGCAAGGGCGAGGAAGGCTGGCTGGCAAATTACTGGCTCCACTGCCAGGCGCGCAAGTTTCGGCGCCGGACTTAACCCGAAACTACCGGCGAGGGGGAACAGTGTCAAACCGACCGATGACCCGGCGGGATGCAATGGCATCATTTATCGCGCAGCACCGAAACTTTGTTATCAGGTTGTGGGTTGGCACCTACGACAACCTTCGCCGGATGAACGGCTGCAGGCGAGGGTTGTCTTCAAAGTTAAAAAAGTGACATGCGGAAGCCACAAATGGTTTGCCGAAGGTACACTTTCTTCACTCAGGGGCGACGCGCCCGGACCCTGGGAGTTGGCAGGCACTGGAGCGCGCATAATGCAGTCTGTTTAAAGGTGGCCATGTTCAACCAGTCTTCTCGCGCAACCCGCAGTGTCTCGAGGCTTCTTGCCGGCGTCCTTGGTCTTGCCGGCGCCGGCTTTGCCTCCTCCGCCGTCGCACAGACTTCCAGCCCTGTTTCGGCAGCGATCCCCCAGATTGTTTCATCGGTGGACAATGCCTCTAAGATCACTCTTCCCGGCACCGTTCATCCACTGGCGCAGCCAAAGTATGATCGCGGCGCTGTGCCGGACTCCTTTCAGGCACCCCGTGTGCAATTGATGCTGCAGCGGCCGCCTGACCGCGAAGAAGCACTCCAGAAATTCATCGCGAGCGCCAACGACAAAAGTTCGCCGAATTATCACAAGTGGCTCACCCCGGATCAATTCGGCAAGCAGTATGGTCCGGCAGACTCCGACGTCCAGGCCGTGACGGCATGGATGCAGTCCCAGGGATTGACTGTCAACAAGATCAATCGCGGCCGTTCGGTCGTCGAATTTGGCGGATCCGCTTCCCAGATCCAGGCTGCCTTTGGCACCTCAATCCATAAGTATGTGGTGAATGGTGAGACCCACTACGCCAATGCCACCGCCGTCCAGATCCCCAGTGCGCTCAAGCCGGCGATCAAGGGACTGGCAGCGCTGAACAATTTCAAGCTGCATTCCAATGCGCAGGTTCTTGGCTCCGGCACCTATTCTCCGAAGACCCACAAGGGAACGGCCAACTGGAACTATCCGGAAGGAACCACCGGCGAGTTCTTTTACGTCGCTCCTGGCGATCTCGCGGTGCAGTATGACACCGCGCCGCTGCTCTCTGCGGGTACGACCGGTGCCGGCGTGACCATCGGCATCATCAATGATTCGAACATCGATACGACCCTGTTCGATGCCTACCGCAAACTGTTCAGCCTGCCGGCAACTACCCTGCAGGTGACCGTGGATGGTAACGATCCCGGCGTCAACAGTGACTCGATCGAAGCTTACCTGGACGTCGAAGAAGCAGGCGCGGTTGCGCCGGGCGCGACGCTCAACCTGTACGTGGGAGAAAGCACGGCCCTTAGCAGCGGCCTCGATCTGGCGACTGTACGTGCCGTGGACGACGACACCGCGCAGGTGCTGAACCTGAGCTTCGGCGCCTGCGAGCTGGGGCTGCAGTCCGGCGGCAATGCCTTTTATAACCAGATTTGGGAGGAGGCAGCAGCACAGGGACAGACAGTCCTGGTATCGAGCGGTGACAGTGGTTCAGAAGGCTGCTACCAGGACGGCTACTACGGATTGTCCGTCAGCGGCACAGCGTCAACACCCTACAACATCGCGGTCGGCGGAACCGACTTCTACTACAGCGACTACACGACAGCAGCAGCAAACGGCCTGCCCGCATCGTTCAATTCCTTCTGGAACCCGGCGACTCTGAGCAACACACCGACCAC
>CAZZYN010000021.1:0-57306 GCA_964658265.1 uncultured Acetobacteraceae bacterium
GACTATGAAGCCGAGACTATGAAGCTTCGATCAGCTCCATCATGCCATCGCGTTTACGATGAAGCACGGTGATGGCGCCATCCGGTTTGCGGAAGACAAAGACCTCTTTATCCCGGCATTCTGCTTCCTTAACAGCCTCTTCGACGGTCATAGGCCGCTCTGCGATTGAATCTGTGGATCGAACAAGATGGGGTTCCGCGTAGAAGGCGCTCGCGGCATGCAGCATCACTGCCGCTGGAGCCGGCTGCTTGCGGGCGATGGCAGTTTGCAGCTGAGCGGACGCCTTACCATTCGCCGCCGCGCCGCTGTTACGCCGGACCGGCGCCTCCAGCAAAAGCTTTTCTTCCTTCGGCTTGCGCTTGGACTCCCTGATTTTTTCCTTGAGACGCTTGGCCTGCGTTTCAACTTTGGCCACTGCATCCCGCAGGGCAGTCTCCATATTGTGGTTCTCGCACAGCCCCACCAAGCTGTGGTGTTGAGACTGCACGGTTATTTCGGCAATCTGTCTGTATTTTTCTGCGGTTAGTACAACGTGTGCGCCGAAGGATTTGCCTAGGATGGTGCCGACTCGTCCAAGACCCTCGTCCGCTAAAGCGCGGAGTGTGGGGGTTACGGCGACCTGCCGTCCGGTGTAATCAACCTGCATCGTCTTGCCTCCTCTGGGATACAGAGATGAGTTCGATCAAGAAGAGCCAACAGTGTAGCTTAAGCGCGGACCCTGCGCTGATGGGTACTCGGAATCTTGAGATCCTCCCGGTACTTTGCGACGGTGCGCCGGGTGACGCGGATGCCCTGACCCTGCAGAATGACAGCCAACTGGTCATCCGTCAAAGGTTTCTGCGGATTTTCGTCCTCGATCAGCTTCTTGACCTTCCGCTTGAGCAGCAATAGCGGGGTGGCTGCGCCTTCCGGACCATTGACGCCTTCTGAAAAGAAGAACCTGAGTTCAAAGACACCCTGCGCAGTATGTACGTACTTGTTCGACACGGCACGGCTGACGGTGGAAGGATGCACACCGATTTCTTCGGCCACGTCTTTGATCATCATCGGCCGGAGAGCATTGACGCCGTGCTCAAGAAACTCAGGCTGCCTGCGGATAATGGCTTCACAGGTGCGTAGGATTGTGCTCTTTCGCTGTTCTATATTGCGCATCAACTGCAGGGCAGAACGATATCGCTCCTTCACGTAATCTTTTACGTCCTTCTCGGTACCGGTCTGGGTCAGCAGCTTCTTGTAGCCGCTGTTTAATCGCAGCGTCGGCATATCGTCTTCGTTCATGACGATAACGATGTCATCACCTCGCTTGACGAAAGCGACGTCCGGTTCGATCAGGCGAGTGTTCGGGCGGTTATAGCGTTGTCCCGGCTTGGGATCGAGCGAACGAATCAGCTCGACTGCTTCCTGCACCTCCTCCGACGAGCGGCCGATCAGCTTGCCGAGTTCGCGCATGTCCTTTTTCTGTAATAGCGCCAAGTGCTCAGTCACAATCAGCTGGGCAGCCTCAAAGCTTAAAAGCTTTTTTCTGATTAGTTGCGGATCAGTATCCGGAACTAACCCAGGCTCAAAGATCTCCTCCGTAGAAGAAGGCTCCGCCTGAGTTTCTTCGGCGGAAGGTGGGATTTTAGCGCCCGATTCGATCGAAGGCGAAGCGAAGATCAATTCGAACTCGCGACGCTGTGCGGCGAGCTGGAGCAGAAGGCATTCGCGCAAACTGCCTGCTGCAACACCAACGGGGTCCAGGCGGCGCACCAGTATCAGTGCCTCGTTCAACAAAAGAGCTGCAGAGGAAAGAGCCGTATCCTGGCGAAAGTGGTTTATTTCACCTGATGCATGTTCTACGGCCAGCGGGGTTTCGGCTTCAACGTCTGGGTAATTCTTGTCTGCAGGCTGGTCGACAATTCTCCCATTTGCCTGGGCGCCCGTCGCGGCAGGCAGCTCAGCAATTTCATGCGATGTTTCAACGGCAAACCCAGCTTCCAGATCCTCAAGGGTAGTTGCCAGATAGCCATCTTCGTTAAGATTGCCGATGATGTACTCGGCGGCTTCTCGCAATTCAGGAGTCACGATAAGAGAGCCGAGCTGCCACTGCAGATGGTCAGTCAGGGTTTCAGGAACGGAGAGGAAATTTTCGAAAGACGGTTTGTCCGACATTTCGAAGTTGCTCCCGGTTCTGTATCCAGGATCCAGGTAGTCCTGAAAGTACGAACCAAAATCAATCTCTTCGAAAGGATCGCGCTCTTCCGGACTGATTTCCCCCGTTTTCTCTTCCGTGGGACGCTCGCGCTCTGCTTCCCTTCCAGCCAGATCCTCGAGCAGCGGCACATGCTCTTCGACCTCTTCGAGGACGGGATTTTCGACAATCTCGGCATTGATCATCTCTTTCAGCTCAAGCTTGTTTAAAGCGAGCACGCTGACCATCTGCATCAGGCCAGGCGTCAGGATCTGCCGTTGCGCAACCTTGAGGCTGAGCTTTGATTGAAGAAATGCCATCACATCCTAAAAAAATTCGTCCGGGGGATTTTGCTCAGTCTACATCGCTTGATCGCGAGCGAGATAGCAACCGGATTCAAGAGTCGCCCACTGGTCACCACTCCATGCTTCCCCTTTTGGGAACTTCGCCCGCCGGAGTCTTCCTGTCCAAATAGCAGCGCCCGATTGAAGTTTTTCCTGCTGGCAAGGCAGAAGTTTTTAATGCAAAGAGAAGCCATCGCCCAGATAAACACGACGAACTTCAGGATCTTCTCCAAGTTCTTCAGGGGTACCTGTGAAACAGATTCTGCCATCCGCGATGATGTATGCCCGGTCTGTCACTGTCAGTGTTTCACGGACGTTATGGTCCGTAATCAATACGCCAATGCCGCTTGCCTTCAGGTCAAAGATGATTTCCTGCAGATCAAGCACAGCAATCGGATCGATACCGGAAAATGGTTCGTCGAGCAGAATAAAAGATGGCTGGATACAAAGGCATCGCGCAATCTCCACCCTGCGGCGTTCTCCGCCTGAGAGAGCATAGCCTCGCGTACGCCGGATTTTACCCAGATTCAACTGGTCTAGCAGCTTCTCGGTGCGCGCACGTCTCATCTCCCACGATATGGACTGCGCTTCCAGCACAGCGAGGATATTCTCTTCGACGGTGAGTTTTCGGAATACCGAAGGCTCCTGCGGCAGATAGCTGATGCCGTATTGACGCGCACGCATATACATCGGCACACGCGTTATGTCCTTGTCGTCGATGAGGACGCGGCCGCGGTCAGGCGCAATCAAGCCGACGATCATGTAGAAGCTGGTGGTCTTGCCGGCTCCATTCGGCCCCAGTAGGCCGACTACTTCGCCCTGCGCGATCTCGAGGCTGACGCCTCGCACAACCTGGCGCCCCTTGTAGGACTTCCCGATCTCCTCAGTGACAAGCTTCTGCATTCTTACTGAACTGTTCCCGCCGGGTGATTGCCCGTCGCCATGCCTTTGCCGTGAGGTTCGCTTTTGGTCCGGCTGTCGGTTGCCGTTGGCGCCTGTCCCCGACCCACCACGACGCTATCATCGCGGTCGTCGAAGATCAATGAGCTTCCCGTCACCGTTCCGTGTTCGGGGTCGGTAATGCGGGGCATAGATGCCGATGTTCCTGTCAGCACAAAATGACCGTCTTCCGCGGTGTACACCAGCTTCTCTCCGCTGCCCGTCCGGCTCCCCTGCGTGAGCCTGACGTTCTGCTCGGCAATCATTCGGCTCACCTGTCCAGAAGGACCTGCTGCATTCTTCAACGCATGAGTTCCCGAAGCGCCGAGAGGTCCCACCGCTTCAGGCTCCAGAAACAGCTCTACACTTCCTGCGCTGACTGTGCCGTCGGCATTACGAGCGACAACCCCACCCGAAAGAGTCACCTTTCGCTCGCCACCTGAATAGGTGAGCATCTTGCTGCTGGTCTGCACCACGCGAGCTGTCTTCTGCGCATCGCCGGGCTGTTGTGTACCGGTAGTTTCCACAAAGTTGGCTTTGACACCTCCGTCAGCTGCCAAAGCCTGCTGCGAACGATTCAGGATGATGCGCGGTGCCGTTACAGAATTGCCGCCCTGCCAGACTCGAGCGTCTCCGCGTGCACCACCAAAGAAGGTGGTCTCATTTTTGGCATGGTTCAAAACCGCATGATCCGCTACAACATGCGTCGCCTCGCTGGCGGCTGAGGAGTCTGCCGTTTTCGATGCGCGGCGGCCGGGCGCAGTGCCGCTGGAGGGGCCGGGAGAGCGGTAACTTGCCTTCAGATTTCCACTGGCAGTCGCATCCCCAGTATCGTGATTGAACTGAATGGAAGCGGCTGAGATCTCCGAATCGCCGGTTGTAATCCGTGGCTCTCCGCCAGTCAGGATCATCAGGCCGGTAGATCCCTGGTACGTCATACGATCGGCGGTCGCGGTGGTTTTCTCCTGATCCGATGAGGCATTCGGCTGCTGCACTAGCACGGCGTGCCCACTCAACGAAGCCGACTCGATCTGGCTGCTCCCACTTACGACAGCAGCCGGCTTGGCGGTCCCGGAGTGCGCCGTAACTTTTCCAGCAACATGCCGGGTGGACGAATTTTCTTCAAACTTGACGTCCAGCGAGTCCCCGTGGCTCGTTTGTGTCAAACCGCCCGGCGTACTTTGTTCGAGCCCTGCATCGCCAGTCGCGCGGAGGTCTGCAATGCGATGGCCATCCACAAGCGTCGAAAAGATCTGACTTCCATGCAATTTTGTAATCTGCTGAGGCGCGTCGGGACGGATCGTGTGAATCGTCACCTCCGCGTTGCCTGACGCGAGAACCCGCATGGGCTGAATAGACCCGGCAGTGGATGGATCGAAATCCACATCGATCTGGCTGGCACGAGTCTCACGCGTCTCCGAGCTGTGGGTGTCAGCACCAAGCCCGGTCTGCTGATCCACTGCTGAAACCGCTCCGGTGAGGCGCAGGTGGTTTAACCTTCCTGTCGCACTCAGGTGCGAAGTGGCCGGCTGCCCTGCTTCTGGAAGAAAGCTGAAAACGCCACCATTACTGTTTACATGCACAGAGTGAACCGGACCGCGATCCACAAACAGCAGACCGCCATCCATCTGGATCTGCTGCAGCATCCCTGCATTATTCATTTGCACGGTGCTGGCTGAGGCCTGCAGATCGCTTCCATCATCCGCGCGCAGATGCACATGGCCGGTTGCGCGGATCTGGTTAGCCTTGCCTTCGGGACTGAAAAAGATGGTCGCCTGGTCGGAGGAACCATGCCTCTGCTGATAATCGATGACCTGCTCGATGAGGAACATCTGCCTCGATGCGCGATCAAAGGTTGCACTACGAGCCCTGATACTGACTGGGTCGTCGGCCACGATGGTGTTGAGGACTACATCGGCGGTCAGGGCGAGAGTGCCCCTCACACCATCATAGGTCGCACCTGATGCGGAACCGGAAGAGGCATCCTGTGTGAAGGTGAGTGCCTGGGTGGTCGTTGCCACCTGCGTTTCCTGATTGAAGACCAGGCCCCTGGTCTTGACATGTACTGCTTTCTCGCTGGAAGGTGTTGCGCCGGATCCGGGTGAGTGGGCGCGCGGGTCGGACACGAGGATGTCGACCATCCCATCTGCCCGAACGATCTTGGTTGCGGGATCGAAGTCGAACTCGCTGCCAGTGATGCGGTCAGCGCGCGAGCCATCCGTGCCATAGAGCTCGATGCTCACGTCGTGCAATACAGCACGACCGCCTCCCTTGTATTGCACTGCTTTGGACGCGTGAAGCACAAAAAGGGTTCTGCCCTTGGACGACTTGGAGATGGTGAAATTATTCGTAGACTGCTGTATTTCCAGTCCAAGCTTCTGCGGAAGATCGAGGCTGATCTGTCGCATGCGGAAGCGGGCGTAGGCGAAAATGGCGACCAGTGAGAGAACCAGAAGAACGCCCAGGACCACGATCCAGGTACGCAGCTTCTCAATGGTAATGCGCATTGACCTTCCTTTTAGAGTCAGATCCGGCACTATCCCCCGGAAAAAAGCTCGTCTTCCTACATACGACTGCGTCCACGTAAACAGATGTCCGTCTACTGTTATGCGATTCTAATTGCAGCATCAGGTCCCGCCAGTCGAACAGAAGCAGGAGTACCCACCAGAAGATGAGCATTGCGCAACCTGAGTGGTCATCCATGACCTCGGACTCCTCGAAGGCATATGCGCCACTGGAGTCGGAACCGGAACGATCGTCAGAGAAGGATGGCAGCTGGAGGAACGCACTTCTTCTCGGTTCAGTGTTTGCGTTGGTCAAGCTGTTGCTTCATATCGGCCTGAATGTCCGGGCACAGCACGTCGGCTACGGCATCTTCCGCGACGAGCTCTACTACATCATGTGCGGGAGAAGGCTGGCTTGGGGCTACCTCGACAATCAGCCGTTGATCGCAGTTCTGGCCCGGATAAGCGATGTCTGTTTCGGGCACGATCGGCTGTGGGCGTTCCGGCTGATGCCATCCATCGCGGGTGCTCTCAAGGTGCTGCTGACCGGACTACTGACTCGCTCACTGGGAGGGCGGCGTGCAGCCCAGGCCCTGGCCATGATCATGGTGCTCGGATCCCCTGAATACCTGGGTGTGGACCTGTTCTTCTCCATGAATGCGCTGGAGCCAGTCTTCTGGATGTCTGCCATGCTCGCCATGCTGGAAATAGCCAGGACAGACGTGATGACGCCGCCTGGGAGTCTGGCGGGATGGTGGCTGCTGTTTGGACTGTCGGGAGGCCTGGCACTTGAAACCAAGCTGAGCGGAGCGTTCTTTCTGATCTGCATGCTGCTTGGGCTTCTGCTGACAACGCAGCGCCGGCTTCTGACAACTCCATGGGCTGCAACGGGTACAGCACTGCTGTTTCTGATAGAACTGCCGAACCTGGTGTGGCAGTGGCATCGGCAGTTTCCCTCTATCCAGTGGCTGATTGCTGCGTCGCATGAAGGTAAGGATGTGGTCCTGTCGCCAATTGCATTTTTGTGGCAACAGGTGCTGGTCATGATTCCCTTCTATGCTCTTTTCTGGGTGGGCGGGCTGGTGTGGCTGCTGGTCCATCCGAAGGGGCGTCGCTTTCGCTTTGCCGGCGTCACAGCTCTTCTCTTCTTCGCGCTCATGATGGTGCTGCACGCGAAGGTGTACTACGTTGTGCCTATCTACCCTGTCCTCTATGCCGCCGGCTGTGTGTATTGCTTCCAGTGCCTGGGCCGCAGACGTCTCTGGCAGACGGCAGTGCTGGCATACGGCATTATCTTTGCGCTGGCTGCCTGGTGCTGGATGCCCGTAGTGCTTCCCCTGGTGCCCCCTTCTCAGTACGCAGGATGGGAACAGAGACTGAACTTCCGACCCGAGGAAACAGAGAATTTCAAGAAGTCACCCCTGCCTCAATTACTGGCAGATATGACCAGCTGGCCTGAATTCGTTCGCCAGGTCGCGACGGCTTATAACCAGCTTCCGCCAGAGATACGCGCAGAGACCGGCATCTACTGCGGCAATTACGGAGAAGCCAGCGCGCTCGAGGTTTACGGCGGCCAGTATGGTCTGCCACCAGCGATCAGCGGCCACCAGACATACTGGTTCTGGGGTCCGCGCGGGCAACTGCGTAACAACATGATCGTCGTAGGTCAGACTCAGGCTGATGTGCAGAAAACATTCAAAGATGTGCACGCAGTCGGAGTGATCAACACACCTTATGCGATGCCATTTGAGGATGGCGACCATATCTGGCTCGCCCATGGCCTGACAAAGTCTCCGGAATCTGTGTGGCCTTCAACAAAAAACTGGTACTGAGCAGCAGCGTCGGCGAAGATCATTAGCACTTGACTTCCAGCTCATCATCGCCGGAGACACCTATTCACCGGCTGCCTCGCGTCCTGGGGCTCTCCCATGCGACGGCAATCGTTGTAGGCACAATTATAGGCAGCGGCATCTTCCTGGTTCCGCAGGAAATGATGATCGCAGTCGGCACATCGCCGCTGGTGTACCTGGCATGGGTCACCGGCGGACTGCTGACACTTTTCGGTGCGATGACCTATGCCGAACTGGCTGCCATGATGCCGTTCGCGGGAGGCGAATACGTCTACCTTCGACGTGCTTATGGCGACTTTACGGCATTTCTCTACATGTGGACCTGGTTTGCTGTTGCCAAACCTGCGTCCATTGCCAGTGTGACCACAGGCCTCGCACGCACCCTCGCGATCTTTCCTTCGCTTGCATGGCTGGATACCTATGCCTGCCACTGGCCGCTTCCGGTAATGTGGTCGCAGCTCTTCGCCATCGCCGCGGCCTGGGCGATCACTGGTCTCAACTACATTGGCGTGCGAAAAGCCGGAGACTTTCAACTGGTCTTTACATGGCTGAAGGTACTGCTCGTCTTCGGTATTGCCGGCGCCTGCTTCCTCAGTCCGATCGGCAAGCTGGCAAACTTTCATACCATCTTCACCGGGGCGCAAGGCGGATTTGCCGGGTTCATGGTGGCATTGATTGCTGCACTGTGGGCTTACGACGGCTGGAATGATCTGAACATGGTGGCTGAAGAGGTAAAGCAGCCTGAGCGCAACCTGCCCATCGCCCTCATTGCAGGGGTGCTTACAGTCGGCCTGTTGTACATGGCCGTCAACGCTGCTATTCAGTACGTTTTGCCTGCATATATGGTCGCCTCGTCCCCTCGACCAGCGGTTGCCGCGATGGCACTTGTTTCCGGACACACGGGGGCTCTCCTTGTGACGGGCGGTATGGCGCTAAGCATCCTGGTGGGCTTGAATGGGACGATTATGTCGGGTGCGCGGGTGCCTTTCGCCGCAGCTCGCGAAGGCCTCTTCGTCGCTCAGCTCGGTCGTATTCATCCACGCTTTCAGAGCCCGGCCATTTCGCTCCTGGTCCAGGCCGGCCTGAGTACACTGCTGCTCCTCCTCATTGGGCGCTTCCAGCAGTTGTTTGAGCTGGCTATCTTTGCAGAGTGGCTCTTCTACATGGTCACCACGACAACTATCTTTATCTTTCGCAGGCGGGAGCCTGATGCTGAACGGCCTTTCAAGATGTGGGGATACCCGGTACTCCCGGCACTCTTTATCGCCGCGTCGGCAGTGCTGCTGGTGTATTCGTACAAGAGCAACTTGCGCAGCTCTCTGATCGGGACGATGATCATCGCTCTGGGATTTCCGCTCTACATGGTCTTCAAGAAACGGAAGCTGACCACTGTCTCCGGTCCCTTTTAGCAGCATCGAACCCGTATCCGGCAACCCATGACAAAACTACTTCAAAAGTTATTACTCGGCACTCTCCTGTTCCCGGCGATGGGCGCCGAATCCCGGCAGATTCCCCACTCGGCTGCTGAGTGGCTCACAACTGCCGATCGCTCTGCCCTACTGTCGATCCAGGCGCGCCGGCTTCCCTTCAACGCAGGCTCTGCGCACACGCAGCCAACGATCACCATCGAAGACCAGCACTCGTTACAGACGATGGATGGCTTTGGTTTCGCGCTTACCGGCGGAAGTGCGCAGCTGATCATGAAAATGAGTCCAGCGGCACGTCATCGGCTGCTGGCAGAACTTTTCAGCACGAAGGGCGCCGGCATCGGCGTCAGCTACCTGCGTGTGAGCGTGGGTGCGTCCGACATGAATGAGCGTGTCTTCACCTATGACGATCTTGCTCCGGGACAGACAGATCCCGAACTTAAACATTTTGATCTCAACGCCGATCTTCACGATGTAGTGCCGGTGTTGCAGGAGATTCTGAAGATAGCACCGGCAATCAAGATACTTGCGACGCCGTGGAGTGCACCCTCATGGATGAAGACCAATGGGGATGCCAAGAGCGGCTCGTTGCGGCCGGATTGCTACGAAGTCTACGCACGCTACCTGGCGACATATCTTCTCGCGATGCAGCAGCATGGTATTCGGATCGACGCCATTACACCGCAGAACGAGCCGCTGAATCCGAAGAATACGCCCAGCATGGTGATGACCGCGGATGAAGAAGCAGTCTTTATCGGGAGCGCGCTCGGCCCCACGCTGCAGAAGCATCATCTGCGCACAAAGATCATCAGCTACGACCATAACTGCGACCGGCCAGACTACCCGTTGACCGTCTATGCGAACAAGTCGGCAGAACCCTACGTCGACGGCGCAGGCTTCCATTTGTACGAAGGAACGATCGATGCGTTGACGAAGGTGCATAACGCATACCCTGACAAGCAGGTCTACTTTACCGAGCAGATGGTGATCGACAATCCGAAGCATGGTCCCGATCTCGCCATTGCGGGACCGGAAGAAAAAATCGTGATCGGCGCAACCGCCAGCTGGAGCCGCAACGTGCTGCTGTGGAACCTTGCTGCCGATCCGACCTTTGGTCCGCATACTGCCAACGGGGGCTGTCCGATTTGCGAAGGCGCAATCACCCTCGACGGCGATGCGGTCGCGCGCAACGTGGCCTATTACACCATCGCGCACATCTCCAGGTTCGTCCGGCCCGGCGCAACGCGGATTGCGTCAAAAGTCGAAGGCAGCGTTCCATCTCATGTCGTCTTTCGAAATTTAGACGGGTCCATGGTCCTCCTGGCTGCTAACAACACAGAGAATGTGGAATCGTTCGATGTGGAACTGCATGGATTGACGATGAAAGCCGACCTCACTCCGGGTTCTGTTGCGACCTATGTCTGGCACTGACGATTACGCTTAGAGATGATAGACGTGGTCTGCACCAAGAACCAGGCCGAGGGTGATGATGGCGATCACGATCTCGCCGATGGCGCCAACCAGGAATGGCTTGGCACCCTGCTTCAACAGGTCCTTGAAATTGGTGCGCAGCCCGACGCCGGCGAAGGTAAGTAGAAAAGCCCAGCGACTCAAATTGCCCAGTGCTGCAATTTGTGGGCGATTGAAACCAAACTTCAGCACTCCAGCCAGATGAGGGTAAAGCTTCGGATCCAGCGTTCCGAGCGTGGCCAGCAGCGAGATGAAGAGGAAGCCGAGAACGAACTTGGGAAACTTCCGCCAGAGAAAAGCACCCTTGTTGGCGACCTGTGCCGCCTGTCCTTTGCGAGCCCAGTACAACGCATAGCCAAGCACTACGAAGCCAATGCATGCATTGCGGCAGGTCTTTGCAAGGACCGCGAACTTGCCCGCAGCATCGGAGTAGAGTGCGCCGGCGGCTGTTGCCTCAGCCGTATTATCGACGGCAAGTCCGGTCCAAAGTCCGTAGGCATGATCCGACATATGCAGTGCATGACCGACCAAGGGAAAGAAGATGAGAGAGATCGCACCAAGAGCCAGGATGGCCGCGATGGCTATCGACGAGTCTTCTTCGTCGGCATCGATCGCACCCTGGGTAGCGATGATGGCCGACACACCGCAGATACTTGAACCCACCGCCAGCAAAGAGGTGAGCTTGGGCGACAGCTTGAAGAACCCTCCCAGGTAGGTCATGAAGGTGAGCGCCAGGGTGAGCTCGATCACAATCAGGACAAAGGAAATCCCGCTCAGGTGCAGAATATCGCCAAGAATGAAACGCGCACCCAGCAGAATAATGCCGGCCTTCAGCCAGAATTCGTACGTCGCGACACCAGCGCGAAAGATGCGCGGCAGGCCAACCGTATTTGCGATCAGCATTCCAATTGCGATCGCCCAGAACACGTACTCGATGTTTGGCAGAACGCGATGATGGGCTTTGCCATAGTGTGCGATCGACTGCTCAATGAACTTCCCGGCGTAGCCGACGGCAGCGAGTAGAAGGACGCCGGGTAACAATCCGATTGGACCCTGCCGGTTCGCCTCTTCACGGTCATCACGAGCCGGGAGCGGGAGCGTTGTACTTGCTGACATTCTTTCTTCCTTTCTGATTGCCTACCAGGGCACTGCTTTAAGGACGCCCGTACGAACGAGGGCAGCAAGAAAAAGCGAGAGAATCACCGCCCAAACATCGAGTGAAAGTGAGAATTTTTTCGGAGCATTACTCATGAAGGGGACCTCGGTATCAATGGCGGCAGATAGTCATCATCTTCCGGCACTTTAAAAATGGGATTGTTTCAGCGAGACAGGGAGGGAGTTAACAACAACAGGAGATCATGCGGCAACAAGCGACGAACTGAGGGGTGCTCTGCATGACTGTTTTATTTGTATCACGGGCTAAAGCTGCTTCCTAGGAACGGCGACGTACCGTATCTTCATACAACCGCAGGTATTCGGCTGCGGGAAGACTCCAGGAAAACTCTTTTGCCATGCCATTGCGCATCAACTTTGTCCATGCGGCCTTATCCTGAAAGACCATCAGCGCTCGCTCGATGGCGGCCCAGAACTCGCTGGTCGCTGTTCCCTGGAATTTGAAGCCCGTGCCAGTCTGGGCTTCGTTGTTCCATTCCTCGATCGTGTCGTCGAGTCCTCCCGTCGCACGAACGACAGGTACCGTGCCGTACTTCAGACTGTAGATCTGGTTCAGGCCGCACGGCTCATACCGCGATGGCATAAGAAACATATCGCAGCCCGCTTCGATTTTGTGCGCGAGAGTTTCGTCATAGGCAATGCGGATCCCTATGTTGTCAGGGTACCGTTCGCCGAGACCCCGGAAGAGATTTTCGTAGTAAGCCTCTCCCTGTCCAAGGACGACCAGGTAGGCTCCCCGGTCAACCAGACCGGCTGCTATTTCGGCCAGCGAGTCATATCCCTTCTGCGTGGCCGCCCGCGCGACAATGCCCAGCACCGGAGCGTCCGTGCGCGAGTGGTCGAGTTTGAATGCGTGCAGTAGATCTTTTCGGCATGCGGCTTTGCCGTCCAGCTTTTCCGGTGTGTAGTGAGCAGCAATCTTCGGATCGGTCGCAGGATTCCACTGTGCATAGTCAACGCCATCCAGAATCCCGTGCAGATTCGCAGAACGGGTGCGCAGAACGTCATCCAGCCCGAAGCTGTATTCGGGCGTTTGTATCTCCTGCGCATAGCGGGGACTTACTGTTGAAATAGCGTCTGCGTAAACGATGCCGCCCTTAAGAAAGTTCACCTGTCCCCAGAACTCGAGCTTGTCCATGGTGTAGACATCCCATGGCAGCGTCAACAGTGGAATGACGGATGACGGGAACAGGCCTTGGTAGCCGGCATTGTGGATCGTCAGCAGGACTGGAACATTTTTCAACTGTGGGTCAAAGTAATAAATCGTCCGGAGCATCACCGGAAGCAGGCTTGCCTGCCAGTCATGCACATGGAAAATATCGGGCACTCCCAGTTGCTTGGTACTCTCGATGACAGCGCGGCAGAAGAAGCCGAAGCGCTCTGCATTGTCTGTATACTCGCCGGCCGGGGTGCCGTATAGCGACTCACGGTCAAACAGTTCCGGACAATCAATGAAATAGTGCTGCACACCTTCCCGCTTGCCGCCATCGACGACCGAGGCGAATCGGCTGTAGTTTTGAAAGGGTATGGTCAGGCTAGGAATACTCAGCTGTCTGCCAGCGCTCCCACGATGCAGATGCTTCTGCACCTGCCGATAAAGAGGCAGGTAGACCGTTACTTCATGTCCCAGCTTAGCGATTGCCTCGGGCAGGGCGCCGATAATATCAGCCAGACCGCCGGTTTTGGCGTAGGGCACACACTCTGAGGCTGCAAAAACTATCCGCATTCGACTCGCTTTCGAGGTTGAGTACTTTGTCAGATCGGGCTCTCATCATCGAAGATGCGGAGAGATCATGATCCAGTGTATGCAAATGCACTCAGGTAGATGCTCATAGAAGATCGAGGGAGCAATGAAAGCGAGTCTTGGACAGAATTTTCTCGTGAGTCTTTCAGCTCCTCGCGCCATCATTGCGGCTGCTGGTGATGTGCGAAACCGCGTCGTTCTCGAGATTGGCCCGGGTAAAGGCGCGATTACCGGCAGCCTGGTGAATGCTGCGCGCAGGGTAGTTGCCGTCGAATACGACCATGCCCTCGCCAAACATCTGCTGGCCACATATGCAGATGCAGGAGATCGGGTCGACATCATCACCAACGACATCCTCAGGGTCAACCTCACTGCCCTGGCGCTGCGCGAGGGCGAGCGCCTGATCGTAGTCGGCAATATCCCTTACTACATGACGTCCGAGATCCTGCTTCACCTCTATGCGCACGCTGACGAGCTGGAGCGTGCTGTACTGATGATCCAGCGCGAAGTAGCCGACCGGCTTTGTGCGCAACCGGGAAGTCGCGATTACGGTCTGCTGACGGTCACCTCGCAGCTTTATGCCAGCATAGAACGCATTCTCGAATTGACACCCGCCGATTTTCAGCCGTCGCCACAGGTACATTCTTCGGTCGTGCGCCTTGATTTCACGCCCCGGCACAGGCAAGTGGACGTCGACCCGGTGGCGTTCCAGGTCTTTTTGCGAAAATGCTTCGCGCAAAAAAGAAAGACGCTTGGCAACAATCTGCTTGCCGCAGGTTTCACGGCCGCAAGCCTTGAAGCCGCTTGGAAAAAAACCACTATCGATAAACAGTGTCGTGCAGAGACGTTGACCCTCGAAGAGTTTGCTGCGTTGTATCTTTCTTTGGGTTAGTGCGGCCGGATAGCAGGCGGCGGCGGCGCGCTCACATGAGGCGCCGGCGCAGGAGCACTCCTGGCTGGAAGCGAGGGGGCAGGTCGGGGTGGCGATGAAGGCGCATACGTTGGCCGAATCGGGGCCGTCACATTGCTTCCTCCGCCAAGGGGATTATTGCCTCGCACGGGTCCTGCCGGAAAGTGATTCGCGGGTGGCAGACCTCTGTTCAAGAGCGTGCCCCTGCTGACCGGTACGCCCACATGCGACAGACCATCGACGGCGTTTCCAGTCATGTCCGGGACGGCTTGTCCATAGGTCGACGGGATGGGAAGAATCGTCTTACCATTCAGCTCAATGCTTTTTTCGTGATTGCTCGCTGGCAGCGCCGACGACCCGGCCAAAGCCCTCATGCCTCGATTTGCGAGACCGGCCCCGCCTGTAGAGCCCGGACGGTTGTGTACACCCGAGGCGGGTCTTCGATCGACTGCAATAAGGCCGCCTGCCACGGACGGACGATGCTGGCTAGGCACGATGAAACCGCCTTTTGGCAATGCTGGCAGCCTATAGTTCGGCGGAGTGCTCCAGACCGTTACCAGCGGCGACCAGCCGCCGCCGCAGCCACCGGGGATCCAGCCCCAGCCAAAAGGAAAATAATTCCAGGCTCCGCAATGATATGGCAGCCAGCCCCAGGAATAGCCCGAGATCCAGGTCGCTCCGTAGCCGTTAAAGTTGCCCCAGTAGCCATAGCCGAATGGGTCCCAGTCAGCTTCCACGCCGCCCGGCGTCCAAACGTCACCATAGCCTTCCACGGGATACCAATTACCGGAAGCATCCAGATCATTCCATCCCGGATCATTTGGCGCCTGCGAGCCGTCGCGAACCGGCGTCCCACTCTGTGCCTGCAAGGCTATCGCTGCATCCCTGTCAGCATTCCACTGATCCCACGAGTCGGGCGTAACCTCGTCTGCTATGACGGTCGAGGCAGGATCCTTGGTCTCAAAACGCGCGCTCTGATTTGCCAGGATCTCTTCATTGAAGTCGCTGCCACCTCCGACCGCGTCGGCGTGCAGCGAGCCGCGAAAGACTGCTGACTCGGGAGACTTATCGAGACTTATTCTGAATATGGAGTTTTCCATCGGATGCAGAACTGCTGATCCAATGCGCACAACAAAGCGCTGGCCCTGTCCAACATTCAACTCGAAGTAAGCAAGGCCCCCGGTCAGCTTCAGATCAGTGTTGCCGCTGCCCCCGAGACGCTGCAAATGAGACAAAGTGATGGAACTATTCGGTGTCAGGCGGGCGACGCTGCCGTCTGGAAATTCGATCTCTGCCTCACCACCGGGGCCAGTATTGATTGCAGAACCAGCGAAGAGCGGCATATTTGCCACCGCGTGGTCCACCTGGGATGCATCTGCCTGCTTTACTGAAACTGCATCCTGAACGTAGCTGAGACGCACGACTGCAGGATCATCCGCCAGCAAGCGGGACGAACTGAGGGTGAGGATCGCGGCGAGCACCAGGCACTTTGCGGAAAACCGAACAACACATTGCGATAAACGCTGGCGGTTTCTCATCGAGCACTCCTTCAAGGCTTCGGCTCATGCATGTGCTCGACTCCCTTGCGCTATTAGACACGCCTTGGTCTGAAAGGACGCTCGGGGCGCTTTACCTGACAGCGTGTTTTGTTATGAAGTTTTCGGAGTGCTGGATCATTTCACCTGCGGTATGCCATCCAGCAATGCCTGCGCACGTCTTCTCGCGCGCACCATGACTGCTTCATCCCCAACGATCTGCTGAAGAACAGGCGAAATATTTTGGATTTCAGTCGCCTGCCCATCATGAATCAAGGTTTCGAGTGTTTCCAGCTCTGCATCGAGTGCCAGCCGACCATGTTCATGCTCCACCGTCAACCGGCGCCCTTCTTCAAGCGTTGCCGAGACGCCCATCAGTTGGCTCGTAATCCACTGAATCTTCTGATCCTGAGAGTAGTTAAAGGTGCATGATCCTCGACCATCCGGCCCCTCATACATGAGCGTTTTGTTCCCCTGAAATGCCACCTTGCTACCGCCATTTTCACACTTGATCGCAAAGTAATGCTCTTTAACCGCAGAGGTAAACAGTTTCTGTACCGTAGGCGCTGCCACTTCAATGTCCCGCTCCTGTCCGCGAGCAGGCAAATCGGCGATATCGTCAGGCGGAGCGCTGCCGGTGTGCGAGACGTAATGGCCGCTGCCGTCTGCCTTGACTGTGATTTCGTATACAGCAGGTTGTAGCTGGGCATTTTCAAAACGGAACGTGAGGGTACCAGAAGCAGGGACAGCGACCGGATCTTCCCGAAACTTCACGTGCTCAGGCTGAGAAGTATCCTGGGCCAGAAGAGACAGGACCAAGAACACAGGAATCAGGGGGCAGACAAGAACACCGGGCGAAATCTTTGCGGTCCATCGGAACGGCATCTGATGACCTTAAATGGAACTTGCTCGCGGGGAAAGTCGAGCACTTCTGTTTGCCGGCTGCCGCGTCACTTGATTTGGGGCCGTCGACCCCCCTTGTTGCCCGGCCATAGTCTGCGCAGTATGAAGATGACAGATAGCAATTGCGAGTGCATCCGCTGCATCAGCAGGTTCGGGTGGCTCGGGCAGATGAAGCAGTCTGGACACCATGAATTGGACCTGTTCCTTCTTCGCCAGACCATACCCGACAACTGCCGATTTGATGGCAAGTGGCGCGTATCCAGCGACCGGAAGACCCGCGGATGCTGCGGCCAAGAGCGCTACACCTCGCACATGACCGAGTTTCAGTGCAGACTGGGCGTTGACGGAATAGAAGACCTCCTCAACAGCAACGACATCGGGCTCGTATTTCTTCATGACTATCGTCAGCTCGGTTGAAACGCGGAGTAGGCGCACCGGCAGGGTTTCCTTCTTGTTGCAGAGAATGCCGCCGTAAGAAACGGAAACCAGGTCTGTCGAGTATCGCGTTCTGATCGAATCGACGATGCCGTAGCCGGTGCATTCCGAACCGCAATCGATCCCGAGGACGCGCATAGCTGAAGTTTATAGCAGCCGTACACGGATGGTCCTGAAAACCAAATCAGATTGCAATCGAACGTTCTAGGAGGGCAAGCTATTGGCGGCTGCGCGACCGACGTGATTTGCGGCTCATATTGCCAGTCCAAAGAAGAAAACGGATGAGTCGGACTTTTTCCTGTGCCAGAAAACGGAAGAAGCGCGATGCATTGATTTCGTCGGCGTGCCAACCAGAATAAGTCTCGATCCGCCAACGGATGTACTCACTCTTCCACGGTCGAAAGCGGTGCCCACGCGTCGCATTCCATAAGAAGCGAATCTCTTCCATCATGTAGGGCTTCCTGCTTTCGCTTTCGCCTTCCCCTTCAGTGGAGAAGATCGAACAGATTTCCCTGCTTCTCAAGAGCAGCGATTGTATCTTGAAGCGCGGTTTGCTGCGTCTCACTGGAGGATAGTGCGGTGGCGACGCTCGCAGTGTCTGCTTGCATGAGATTCGTCTGCTGAACCAGCATCTGCGTAGATTGTTGCTGAAAGCCAGTGTCTTGCATCGAGATTCGCGAAATGGAACTATCCAGACTAGCCCGCTGCTGCGTGACTAGGGTCAGCGCCGAATTGAGGGATGCGGCTGTGCTGATAGCTGCATTTGTGTTGCCGCTGGTGAAATCTGAAATCAGTTGGTTCAGCGTACCAAACACGCTGACCGTCGAAGCCGTGAAGATCTGATCTCCGGGTTTGTTGATGGGTATGCTTCCCCCCTGGGGGCTGCTCAGAGAAGACTGAATTGAGTCCCCGTTGTAATGGACCACCGCCGGATCAACAGTAGTGTCCAGGCTGAAGGGTGCTGCACTGCTGCTTCCCGAGAAAAGGTAGCTGCCAAGATAAGAAGTATTCGCCAGGGATAAAACCTCGTCCCGGATTCCAGCCAGTTGAGTCGCTACCGTCGCCTGCCCTTGTGCGGTGTTGACGCCGTTGTTGCCAAGCGTTGTTGTAGATATTGCCTGCGTCAGCTGCGAGACAACTAAAGATAGAGTGGAATCGGCAACCTGCAGTTTTCCGGTGACAGTGTGCGCGGTCTGATCATAGCTATCTGCTTCTTCGATAGCAGCATTCAACGTCACATTCTGAGCAACTGCACCTGGATCCTGTGCTAGCGCAGACACGCGGGCACCCGAAGATATTTCTCCAGCCAGCTGTTGTTCTGTGGCCGTGATCTGGCTTAGCCGGCTGGTGAGCTGGCTCAGATAATTCGGGGTGATCTGCATAGGTACCTTCCTAAACTGCGGTTGCAATACCAAGATTCATAGCCGCACTCATCAGAGTGTTGATGACCGTGAAAACCTTGGAAGCAGCCTGATATGCCTGCTCTAGGTTTTGAAGAGACGTCGCCTCATTGTCCAGGCTTACCGAAGACAAATTGCTTTGCTGCGTCTGTAGCTGAGTCACAGCAGCCTCCCGAGCAGTATTGTCTGCACTCACGCTCGCCGTCAGGCTGCCCAAGGACGAAACGAAGCTCGCATAAAAACCGGTTACCGTCTGGCCGTTCACCAGTGCTTTCTGTTGAAGACCGGCCATGACAGAAGCATTTCCACTGTCGCCGGCCCCCCCACCTGAATTCGCAGCAGCCAGGCCAAGTGGATCATTGATGAGGACACTGATGCCCGCTGCTGAACCTGACGCGCTCGCAGGCAGCGCGAAAAGAGCCTTTCCAGCCACTCCGTTCGCGTCTGTTCCAGCCTGATTGACGGTGTTGACCGCAGACCCAAATGAAAAAGCAAGTGAATCAAGTGACGCCATTGCATCAGGAATATCTTGATCACGGACTTGCAACAGGCCGCCCAACTGACCGTCGCCACTGGCGAGTGACCCCGTGATCTTCGTGGTTCCGCTAAAAACTTCATTGAGGCCATTTGAGACACCAGTCGTCAAGGGAGTCGATTGGCTGCCGGATACCAACACGGCTCCACCTGTCGTCGTCACCATTAGGCTGTTGTTTCCGGTGTTCACCTGCTGGACGCCGATCAGCTTGGACAAGCTGTTTAGATCCAACTGCCGCTCATCCTCCAACGCACCGGCATCAGTTCCTGGACTCACAGAAGTGATCTGCGCATTCAATGTCGCAAGCGCCCCCGAAAGGCTATTGACCTGGCTAACGATTGAGGCGACCTGTCCATTCAATCCGCTCTGCTGCTGCTTAAGATTTGAAGCCGCCGAATTAAAGCTGTCTGTGAGAGTGCTGCTATTTGCAAGCACTGCTCCACGCAGGGTAGGGTTGGCTGGATCAGCCTCAAGTTGCTGTAAGCTGCCAAAGAAAGAATTCAGATCGGAAGAGATGTCCGATGAAATAGCAGTGCTCGATGTTGATGTAGCCGCACTGAATATGGTTCCCAGACTTTCTAGGGCTCCGAGACGCGACGACGTCGCTGCCTGCGCCTGGGTCTGCTGGTCCAAGGATTGATTCAGGATCCGATCTCGTTGTGAGATGGCTGCTTCAGCGACCACACCAGTGCTGACTACTCGGCTCCCCAAGGTTAGTGGCGCTGCCTCCTCGAACACGACAGCCTGCCTTGTGTATCCGGCAGTCGACACATTGGCCATATTACCAGCGGTAACTTTGAGTTGCTGACTGGAAAGATCAAGGTAGTTCTGAAGCTGATCACTCAAATACGAAGATATTTGCATTCTGCCTTTGCCTCCACGGTAAGCCGACATTTTGTTCTAGCCGGAGATGCTGTCGAATTCGATTTCTGCTGCAGTGATGGAATGTCTTTGTTCAGAGAGAATCACGGCTCGCTCGACCACGTGGCTGAGTTCCCGCACGTTTCCAGGCCAAGAATGAGTGGTCAGCCGCTCGGAAGCATTTGCGTCTAGCACTTTAGGTGAACCGCCGCTACAGAACTTCTTGAGAAAGTTCTGAGCAAGAATGGTAATGTCTTCGGGATGTTGAGACAGAGATGGAGTTCGAATAGTGAAGACAGAAAGCCTGTGGAATAGATCTTCACGAAACGTGCCTTCTCTGCTGCGTTTGGCTAGGTGCTGGTGGGTAGCTGCGATAATTCGAACATCAGCAACGTAGGGCTCGTTCTCCCCGATGCGTTGAATTTCGCCTCCCTCAAGGAAGCGAAGTAACTTGCTTTGGAGCGCTTGTGGCATCTCCCCTATCTCGTCTAGAAACAAGGTGCCGCCATTTGCGGCTTCAATGCGACCAATCCTGTTCTGTGTCGCACCTGTAAAGGCACCTCGCGTGTGCCCAAATAACTCGGCCTCTAAAAGTCCTTCTGGAATTGCGGCGCAGTTCAAGGTTATGAGCGCTTTGGTTTTTCGGCTACTTAGACGGTGAATAGCTTTTGCAATCAACTCCTTCCCTGTCCCTGACGGTCCTTGGATGAGTACTGGGGTCTGACGGGGTGCGACTAAACGTACGCGGCGACTGGCCTCAAGGATAAGGGGATGGCTGCCGATGAACTCTGGAATGAGAGTCGGGTCGCTTTGCTCCGGTATAAGGATCTCAAGCCCAGTTTCTGAAGCTGACAAGAAAGAAGCTGGTAAGAAGCATCTGCTCGCTGGGTGGTCCTGGGATGATCGATTTGGACACTGCAAAGCACGGTCGGTATCTGAAAGCGGACGATCACGATCATAAGTGGCGGAAGTAAAAGCCTTATGCTTACTCGCTCCACCGGAATCCGGGGCGTCCTGCTCCAAGCTGCTTCGAATTGCGTGCATCAATTCACCACGACGGCTTGAAGCAGCAGTATGTCTGCTCTTGATCGAACCATCAACTGACACCATCTCCACCTTGGGGTAATCTGCCTGCACATCTAAGAAAAACTCGGCGATATCCAAGTCAGGTAGGCTCTTATCAAGAATGATGGCATGGTCGGGAAAGGGCATCCGAGAGGCAGACGCTTCCAAATGTGAGAGGGTTTCGGCACCACCTGACATCTCCAGCACCTGCCAGCGTAAGCCGATTAGCGCTGATCCGATTCGCTCTCGCAGTGATTTATCTGCGATGGTCAATAACGCGACTGGGCTGCTCATGCTTGCGTCTCCGCTAGAGACTCTGTGGAAAGCAAGGTACCTATTTGGTAGCCCTTGCCTCGAATGGTCGAGATCAATGAAGGCGCGCCTAGTTCATTCAGCTTACGCCGAAGGTAATTGATGTACACATCTACAACATTAGTGTTTGAAGAGGCCTCGCTTTTCCACACCTGTTCCATCAATAGAGATCGACTCACGCAGCGTCCCTGGTTGAGCAGAAGATATTCCAGCAATTCGTATTCCTTGTTGGTCAGGGCCACTTGCAAGCCGGATCTCCGCACCGAATGATCCAACCGGTTCATCTCGAGGTCGGCGTGTCGCAGCATAGTGCTGGCTCCACTATCCCGTCGGATGAGGGCGTTGCATCGTGCCCTTAGTTCTCGAAGCGCGAACGGTTTGAGCATGCAATCATCCGCTCCGCTGTTGAAACACTGGAGTCGGGTTTCGAGGTCGGAGGCTGCTGTGAGTATCAAAACCGGAATATCGCGACTGATTGTACGAATGGCCTTCAGTACATCGAGACCATCTAACTTAGGAAGGCCTAAATCGAGAATTGCCAGATTTGGCCTCCTCTCATTGAAAGAAGCTACTGCTGCCTCCCCGTCTGATACGAGTATTGCCTCATACCCTTCCGAAGCCAAAGCGCGCGTTAACAAGCTGCCAAGAGCCTTGTCATCTTCTGCTACCAGTACTTGTCTAGTGGTGTTCATAATGGTGTGCCGCCAATGACTGCGACATTTCAACTCTCTCCCGCCAGCGTCTCTCGATCAACAATCAAATGGTGGGAAACAGGAATTACGCGCCATCTTGGGAGGCTAGGGATTGCGGTTCCATTTAGGGATTTCCGCAGCAAGAAGCCACTACGATTTATCTTGCGACTTCGCTTTTCATTCGCTATAGTTCGTACATGTCTTTAACGCGGCGACAACGCGAAGTGTTGGATTTCGTCAGTGTCTTTGTCCAGAAGAACGGTTACTCGCCCTCATTCGAGGAAATCGCTCGAGGACTGGATCTGCGTTCCCTTGCTACGGTTCACAAGCACATCACCAATTTGCAAAATAAGGGGCTCTTACAACGCGGCCATAATCGCAGCAGATCAATTGACCTTGTACCGCAGAGAAGCAAGACTCGCATCCCAGAAAGTCTGCCGCTCATGGGTAAGATCGCGGCAGGTTTTCCAGTCGAAGCCAATGAGGCAGTTGAAAGCATCTCGTTGACCGACATAATTGGGTCTCGTGATGTATTTGCCCTGCAAGTCAGGGGGGATTCGATGTGTGACGAGCACATCATGGATGGTGACTTCGTGCTAATCGAGAAATCGCATACCGCGCGGGAGGGTGAGATCATTGTTGCCTTGGTACGAGGAAGCGAGACCACACTAAAGCGCTACTACGTCGAAGGCGACACGGTGCGTCTTCAGCCGTCCAATTCCGAAATGAAACCCATATACGTGCCGGCCTCACAGCTTTCGATCCAAGGTCGGGTTCTTGGCATGATGCGTAAATATCGTTAGTCAAACAACGAAGGCCTGATCCATCATCAGGCCTTCATTTTCACATCTGCAGATCTTTAGGCAAGAACTTTAATAATGCTCTTCTCAATGGTCTCTTTTGGAACAAAGCCCACGATTTGCTCCGCCACCTTGCCACCTTTGAAGATAAGCAGAGCGGGAATTCCTCGAATGCCATAACGCATAGGAGTCGACGAGTTCCGGTCGACATCCATCTTCATGACCTTTAATTTGCCGTGGTACTGCGTCGCGACCTCATCGACGACTGGTGCAAGGGCGCGGCAAGGTCCGCACCATGCAGCCCAGAAGTCGACCAGTACCGGCTGTGCGGATTGCAGCACCTCTAGGTCGAATGTTCCGTCATTGACTTCTGATACTGCGCTTCCTGCCATAATTCCTCCAAAGTCTGTCTGATGCTTGGGATCAAGCGTCCATCAATACAGATGCATCACAGCACCGAAACGTCGCAGGCCATCGTCGTCTGGATGCAGCCTTATTCATTCCGCACAGAGGTAGGCAGCAGACGGACGGGCAGAATCTCGGCGTTGACACCTGCAAGTTGGCGTTGAATGACAAGGATTGTGGCTGCAATATCAGTTTGTTCGGTATGGAGCATCAGTATTGCCGGTCCGGCGCCACTCAGTGCCACTCCCAAAATCCCACCGGTTCCTGCGAGTGGGAGAAGTAGTGGCAGGAGAGGACATACCTTGGAACGGTAAGGCTGGTGTAGCCTGTCTTGCATGGCATCGACCAACAGCTCGTCCCGTCCGGCGAGGAAAGCAGCAGTCAGCAGAGCCGTGTTTTGGATATTGAAAATTGCGTCACCGCGTGTGAAGTTTTCGGGCAGGATGGCGCGCGCTGAAGTTGTAGCCATTGCGTGTGGTCCAAGCACCAAAATTGCCTTCCACCTGGGAGGTGGGTTGGCGGAAACACTCCTAATTGACTTGTCCCTGGTCGCCGATACAGTGAAACCGCCCTGCCAGCATGCGGCCGCGTTATCGGGATGTCCCTCCAGTCGGCAGGCTTCGAGCAGTATCCGGTCGTTTTGCCAGCCAAGTTCTCCGAAATGATTGGCCAGTGCTACGCCTGCGAGCCTTGTTGCAGCAGAGGAACCGCAACCCATCCCGAGCGGAATACCATTGACCATATTTATTGCCAGTGGCACTGGATGCAGACCTTCGGCGCGAAGTATGTCTTCATAAACGGAAAGCAAAAGATTGTGCTTGAGGCTCATGCAAACATCAGCATCCCGGCCTGTCGCCTGGATGCTGTAGCTGGCACTTAGAGTGGATTCCACCTCCAGAAAAAGCTCGAGTGCGATAGCAACACTGTCAAATCCTGGACCTAGATTGGCCGAAGTTGCCGGAAGTTTGATGTAAAACGGCTTCATTCCAGCGTTGCTCCGAGGGCCTGCAGGACGGCTTTGACCGAAGCGTCAAGGACCTTTGCCGGGAGGCGGAGCCTGTCTAGGTCGGCTGCATAATGTGAGAGTTCTTCCGGGCGAAGCAATTCTCCACGATGATAGGCGATCGTATACTCTGCGTCCTTTAATGTATGCCCGGTCAAAAGCAGAACAACTGACTGGTTCGACTGTATCTTGCCTGCTGCTGTCAGCTTTTTGAGCCCTGCGAGTGTCACCGCCGAAGCAGGCTCGCAACCCACGCCTTCCCTGCCAATTTCCGCCTTGGCCAAGGCGATTTCAGATTCCGATGCCTGCTCGCAGAAACCACCCGAATCACGAAGAACGCGAAGAGCTTTTCGCCATGAGGCAGGATTACCGATCCGTATTGCAGAAGCACGCGTGTCGGCCACGACGGCATCAATTTGGGTGGGTTCAGCTGTACCGTGCTCCGAATGCATCAATTTATACAGGGGATTGGCGCCCTCTGCCTGGATAATACTGATCTGGGGCACACGGCTGGTGAGACCAAGGTGCTTCATCTCCATAAAACCTTTGCCCAGAGCAGAGGCGTTTGCCAGATTTCCGCCTGGAACGATCAGGTGGTCGGGGACAGTCCAGTTCAGCTGCTCAGCTATTTCGAACGCTGGCGTCTTTTGGCCCTCGATCCTGTAGGGATTCACAGAGTTGAGAAGATAGACCGGGGCCTCTCGGACGATCTCAGACAGGATGCGAACACACCCATCGAAATCTGTGCGGAGTTGGAGCGTAAGTGCCCCGTAGTCCATTGATTGCGAGAGTTTGCCCCAAGAGATTTTGCCTTCTGGTATGAGAACCAAAGATCGCATGCCGGCTTTGGCTGCGTAGGCTGCCATGGCCGCCGAAGTATTGCCGGTGGACGCACAAGCGACCCATCGATAACCCCGTTCGGCCGCAACCGAGAGTGCCGCCGTCATACCGGTATCTTTAAAAGATCCCGTAGGATTGATGCCCTGGTGCTTGGCGTAAAGCTGCGGCAAGCCAAGAGTTTTTGCTGACTGTGTCAGCTTGTAAAGCGGGGTGTTTCCCTCATGGAGCGTAACGGCTTTTTCCGGATCGTCGAGGATCGGTAGAAGATCGCGAAACCTCCAGACCCCGCTCTGATCGATCCAGCTGGTAGAAGAGCGGCGCTCTTTCCAGAGCCAACGCAAAGCATTCGGATTCGGCTTCCAACGATTTTCCGTGGAAGCTGTGACCGCAGAGGAAGCCTGGCTCCACGAAGGATACTCAACTTCAAACAGTTCGCGACAGTCTGGACATCGAAAGTCAGGCGGGATCCGGCTTTCGACGGCGAGAGCCCGGCAGCCGACACATCGCAGTTGATGAGAACGTTCCGTCATAAGGCCTGCTGCAGATCTTAAGGTTATTGTGGACATCGGCTAAGATTTGGTCATCTGCCTCAGAACTATAGTACTTGCAGCTTTGAGGCAGGCTCGAAGCCAGATCGGGTTTTCCAGCTCTGTACCTAAAGAATCCCCAATGCCGCGTGCATCAAGGATCAAACACAAGGGAGAAGCATCCAGCTCAGTTTTGCGTTTTGTCTGGAGATCAGTGTATCGAAAGGCAGGGGGATGCAGCTTACGGTTGTTCCGGTGAGTAGCCGAAGGCTTACGCGACCAAGGTACCCGGGATGCTTCCAGCAGCTGTGGTGGCGGAAATGCGTCATATTGGCCACCCGCACTCATCTTTAAGAAACACACTCGCAGGAGGAGAATTCAATGGGGAATGTGTACGCACAAACGATGTTTACGAAAGCCATTGAAGCGTTGCAGGAGAGCCATCATTCTCGGCGTCAATACGCGAGACTTGCCGAACAGGGACAGCGACACGACGCCCTGACAGAAGATGAAATCGACTTTATCGCAGGGCGTGACAGCTTTTACCTGGCCACCGTAACTTCGGATGGATGGCCGTACGTGCAACATCGAGGTGGCCCGCGTGGCTTCCTGGCTGTGGTCAATTCGCGGACCCTGGCTTTTGCCGATTACGCTGGCAATAAGCAATACATCTCTACTGGCAACCTTGCAACCAATGACAGGGTTTCCTTGTTCCTGATGGATTATCCAAACCGGGCGCGACTAAAGTTGATCGGCCATGCGCGTGTCGCGGAACCCAATTCCTCCAGCGAACTCAAAGCTGTCGTCAGGAATGTCCAGTACAGTGCCACGCTTGAGCGCATCTTCGTAATCGATTTGGTGGCGTATGACTGGAACTGCTCACAGCACATCACGCCACGCTACTCTGAGCACGAGATTCACAATTTTAAAGACGAGCTTTGCGGATAGTCGATCGAGCAGCCAGTCCATCTCGAAGCGAACTTTCCTAAAACCAACATCTTTTTAGGTCTTAGTAATCATCTTTTACTCATCAGTAAATGCCCTGTTTGTGTTACGGAATCGGAACTGAAACTTGAATATTGACGTGCATAACCGCTTCTCTATCGATTACATTTCGCTCAGTTGGCATGGTTTGCTGATGCGATCCTGGACAGGAAGACAATCGTCGTCGACAGACAGCAAGCATCAATGACGCTGCGGTGGGCGAGGTCTATGGTTGCCTGTTGTCGGTCCGAGCCGCCAGCCCGATGAGTCACTCGCGATGGGTTGCGCGAGCTGTCAAGGGATCCGATGAAGATACTTCGTTTTGTTCTGTTGTTCCTGGTCGCTCAGATTGCATGCTATGCAGCTGTCACGGTTACCACCCCCGCTAATAACGCCGTAGTAGGCTCGCCTGCCACTTACCAGGCGACGTCGACAACGACCTGCGCGAAAGGCGTGGCGTCGATGGGCATTTACGTGAACAACAAGCTGATCTACGTGGTGCAGGGTGCGACCCTGAACACAGCGATCAGTCTTGCGACAGGTTCGCAGCACACGGTAGTTGAAGAATGGGACCGCTGTGGCGGGGCAACATACACACCAATCAATGTCACGATCAGCGGCGGAACTCCGCCGCCTCCTCCTCCACCTCCAGCTACTGGAGTCACAGTGGCCTCACCTGCGGCCAACAGTTCTGTCACCTCACCCGTCCAATACACGGCGAGCGCAGGTACGACGTGCGCCAAGGGTGTTGCGTCGATGGGCATTTACGTCAACAACAAGCTCGTATACGTCACTCAGGGCACAAGCCTCAATACGCAGCTCAGCCTGGCTGGTGGCGCACAACATACAGTTGTCGAGGAATGGGATAAGTGCGGCGGGGCGTCGTACACCACTATCAATCTGAGCGTCGGAACGACCGCTCCAGCGACTACCGTCGCTATATCCGCAAAGCCGGCAACGATTGTGGCGGGCGGCTCCTCTGTGCTCACGGTAGCGGCAGCCAATGCCACGAAGGTGACGCTGACTGGTTCGGACGGCACCAGCTATAGCCTGCCCGCGCCTGGAGGAACGCAAATTGTTTCGCCGGTATCGACTGTCACCTATACAGCAGTGGCGGCAGGAAGTTCATCGAGCATGATGGCGGCAACGACCGTAGCGGTAGCGGCGAAGACTGTCACGGCGGTTGCCATCTCTCCCACTGGAGCAGTCATATCGGCGGGCGGCACACAGCAGTTCAGTGCGCTCGCCACTTATAACGACGGCACGCAGAGTGATGTGACCGCAAGTGCTGTCTGGAGCTCAGGCCAACCGTCGGTGGCCGTAATAAGTGCAAATGGAGATGCGTCCGGCGTCAGTGCCGGTTCAACAACGATTAACGCAGCAGTGAGTGGGACGTCCGCTAGCTCTGCACTCACCGTGACTGCGGCGCTGACGGGCGGGACAAACGTTCTGACCTGGCATTTCGATAACCAGCGCAGCGGGTTGAATCCTGCCGAATCCACTTTGACCACAACGAATGTAGCACCGTCGTCCTTCGGCAAACTCTTCTCGTACCTGACCGATGGCTACGTTTACGGCGAGCCGCTGTTGATATCGGGCCTGACCATCAACGGCGCCTCTCATAATGTGTTGTTTGCGGCTACCGAGAAGGACAGCGTATACGCTTTCGACGCAGACCGCTACGGAACAGGAACTCCTCTGTGGCAGACTTCCCTGCTGCAGGCGGGAGAGACTCCTATTCTTAATGGCCATTTTGGGCCATATCAGGGTGTGACTTCGACACCTGTGATTGATCCAGTAACGCAGACAATGTACGTCGTATCAGTTCAGAATCAAGCAAATGGTGCGACCTTTCGCCTGAACGCGCTGGACATTACAACCGGTGCGCAGAAACTGGGCGGTCCGGTGACAATTCAGGCCTCGGTTCCGGGTAACAACTCGAGTGCCGTAAACGGACTGGATACTCTGACCACTTCCTGCATTCAGAGAGCGGCTTTGCTTCTGGCGAATGGCCAGGTATACATCGGGTTTGGGAGTTGTCACAGTGGATGGCTGCTGGCATACGATGCCCAGACTTTGGCACAAACGGGCGTATTCGACGCAAGCCCGAACCTCGATGGCGAAGGCACTTACGCAAGTGCTGGAGGAGTATGGATGGGAAGCGGCGGGCCGGTCGCTGACAACAATGGAAACGTATATGTCTCCACCGGCAACGGTCCCTGGGATGGACAAACGGCCTATGCCGACTCTGTGCTGAAATTCGACGCAACGCTCCATCTCCAGGACTACTTCACCCCGTCGGACTATCAGTACATGGATTGCGCCGATGCCGACCTTGCAGCTGGTGGACTCATGATGATCCCTGGAACGACGCAGCTTATCGGTGGCGGCAAGACAGGCAAGCTCTACCTCTTGAATACGACAAATCTGGGCCATGAGCAGGCGAATGATGCAGGTGCGGCCCAGAGTCTTTTCCTGGAAGCAGGGTCGATCCCGCCGTATACGGCCAGTTGCACAGACAGCCTGGGTGTACACACAACGCAGATCAACTCTTACGAAGTCTTCGGAACGGCAGCGTATTACAACGGATCGATTTACGTGGGTGCCACGCCGACGCTCTCCACGGCAGTAACAGGCTTGCGACAACTGGTATACGCGGGTAATCAGTTGACCGCCGGGGCCGAGACTTCGCCTGGAATCCAGGAAAACACGAGGGGAACCACGCCATTCATTTCAGCGAATAACGGGACGAATGGCATCATCTGGATGATTGACACCGGTCAGCCCCTGGGCGGGCCCGGCACGCCGACCAATGCGACCCTGCGCGCCTACGATGCAGGAAACCTGGGAGTGCAGTTGTACAACAGCAGCGATAATGCTGCAGACACGCCGGGTTATGGACTGAAGTTCACATCACCAATCGTTGCAAACGGCAAAGTCTATATCTCGACTGGCCATGATCTGACCACCGTTGCCAATCCTGCGGGTGAGTTGGACGTATACGGCTTGAAGTAAGCGACCGGGGAACGTCCCGGGCCGAGCAGGGCCCGGGGCCTAAATTCAGAAGCTCCTAAAGCTTTCATGGCTACAGCCGATAACGCGGATGACGACTTGTACAGGGTTCATCCGATGAACTTTATCAACAATGACGATCTCGAGATCGTTGGAAGTATCAGCCCGATCGACGCACTGCGCGCAGCACCCTTGCATCCCCGACGAGAGCGACAGATGTCGACTTCTCGTGGCTCATTGCAGGAGGAAGACACTCTTGCCGAAGATACGTTCACTCACGAGGAAAGCCTCGATGCCGACCCCGATTGAGTCGAAGGATCGAAGGATGTCGAATCATTCCCTTATTGGGGCTTGAGATAAAGAAGTCGCACGAGAAATAAGACGGCCAGGACGTAGAGCATCCACTGCCGCCACGATGCTTTTCCAGTAAAAAGTCCAAAGACGGCGAAGCTGACAATGCCGAGCGAAAGACCGGTCGCAATGGAATAGGTAAGCGGAATCGTGATGATTGTGAGGAAGGCAGGAATCGCGATACTGGGTTCATCCCACGAAATGCGCGCAGTACAACCCACCATCAAGGCCCCGACCAGAATGAGCGCAGGGGCGGTGGCGAACGTAGGAATGGCTCCGACCCATGGCGCAACGAATAAGGCGGCGACAAAAAGCAGGCCGGTAGTGATAGCCGTGACGCCGGTGCGGCCCCCTGCAGCTACACCGGCTGCCGACTCGATATAGCTGGTGACGGAAGAGGTGCCGGAGATCGAGCCAACAACGGTTGCGGCAGCGTCCGCGAAAAAGATGCGGTTGAGTCGTGGAATGGAACCATCCGTTGCAATCAGTCCGGCACGTTCAGTGACCGCGACCAGCGTTCCGATATTGTCAAAGAGATCTACAAACAGAAAGACGAAGATGATTTCGATGGCATTCAGGCGGAGAGCTCCCCGAACGTCTAGATGGAAGGCGGTAGCACGCAGATCGCCAAGATGGAAGAAAGTGGGATGCCAGCTGACCTGATGAACGACTACACCCAGCGCCATCGTGACAATCACGCCAATGAGCATGGAAGCGCGAATCCGAAGGGTCTGCAATACTCCGGTGATAAGGATGCCGATACAAGCCAAGCCGGTCGTTGGGGAACGCAGGTTGCCGAGGGTGACGATGGTTGTCGTCGACGGGATAATGATGCCAGAGTTCTTGAGTCCAATAAAAGCAATGAACAAGCCGATGCCGGCGGCCACTGCAGCGTGTAGCTCCTGTGGAATAGCAGCGAGCAGCTTCTGGCGGAGGCCGGTCACAGTAAGCGCGAGAAACAGTATTCCTGACAGGAAAACTGCGCCAAGAGCCGTCTGCCAAGGCACCCCCATTCCCTTGACGACAGTGTAGGTGAAATAGGCATTGAGCCCCATACCGGGTGCCAGAGCGAGCGGGAGATTTGCGAGCGCTCCCATCAGTATCGAGCCAAAGGCGGCACAAAGGCAGGTGGCGATGGTCACTGCTGCAAGCGGCATGCCTGTCTCATGCAGGATGGCAGGGTTGACGAAGATGATGTAAGCCATGGTGATGAAGGTGGTCAGCCCGGCCAGAACTTCCGTGCGCCATGTAGCCTGGTGCTCTGCAAAACAGAAATATCGCTCGAGAACTTTTCGCATGGAAGGGCTGAGTACTCGTATGAAAGAAGATAATGATGAAGTTGCTACAGCATAGCGCGGCCACAAGCACAGGCGGTCAGGAAATACTGGCGCCCCAGCTCAGAAGCCACTTCCGCCGACTCCCTTTCTACAGCGCGAAGGATCCTGTGAATCGTGACATCTCGCAGCACCTGAGATGCGAGTCAGCCAGGGGCTCGGACTCTGAGGCGTAGGTACAGGTGAGCTCTTTGCCTGTCTAATTATGTAGCACCTATAGCTACGTTCATGCTGGTTGTTAGATGAGGAAGCGGGAGGCGCCCTGGCTATTGCCTATATAGGACCGTATCGTCGGGATACTTTTGGCGCCCACCGAAACTTTCTACACCTGGCTTCCAGCCAGCGAAAGTTGAAGCTTTTCTTCTGATTCTTGCTCCAGAAGGCTTAAGCATTTCAGCCAGCATGCTGATCATCAAATTGATTCCCGATCTCACGGACGCGTGTTAGATTGCCTCATGGAACCAAGCTACGGCGAAGCGGCGCCGCCCATTTCTGCTTCCCAGACCGAATTACAGAAGTTGGACATAGAGCGGATGCGGCACATAATTGCGCTGACAAAACGCAGTATGGACACGCCGTCACCCGTTCCTTTTGGCGCCATGATCGTTGAATCCGCGACCGGTAGTGTACTCGTTGAGGGCCTGAACGCGGTCCGCAGTGAAAACGATCCCAGCAGCCACGCGGAGTTACGCATGGTGCGAATGGGGACTCAAAAGCTGAAAAAGCCCTCCTTATCGGGATACACGCTCTACACAACCTGTGAGCCCTGCCCGATGTGCATGGCAAATGCTTTGTGGGCTGGTCTTGATCGGGTGGTGTATGGGGCTACCATCGCTGATGCCAACAAGCACTGTAAACAGATACGCATTCCCTGCCGCGAAGTGATGGAGCGAGGAGACCTGCCTTGCGTAGTGAGTGGACCAGTGCTCCGGGAAGAGGCTTATGCCTTGTTCACGCACCCCAAGATGCTGCAGATGTTTGCTACCTGGAATTCGAGATGATGCAGGCGTACCAGTGATGTGCGACGCAGACGTTTGAGCACCAGCAGCATGTATCAGCGAATCTGGACGTGTTTTGATCGGTCCCTGGTGACACACCAGAGATCTGATGTTTTGGCTGTTGGAAGCAGCTCGCAGCGTCAGAGATACTGGCTAAAGATTCAAGGATGCAGGGATGGAAACCTGACGATCACGACCAGCGACTAGGCTGATGAAGCAGGCGGAAGCTGCGTCCTGCACTTGTTTCATGAACACTAGAAAGTCAAGGCAAGAGACATCTGGATCTGCCGGGGACTGCCGATAGTATGGCTGACGAAGCCAAGGCCGAACGGGCAATTGTAGAAGCCCGTATTCGTGCTATCACAGGCTGTCGGCAATGGCTGCTGACCAGCAGTGGCAAACGAGTTAAAGTTTTGGTTTTGAGTTACGTCGTCACCAGGAATATCAAAGCTGGTGGTGTTGGTGAGGTTGTAGATGTCAAAGGTGTACTTCAAGTCGTAGCGCTCTTTGAAGTTGGTCATCTTGATAATTGAGATGTCTGCCCGCTTTTGAAACGCCTGGCGGAAGATGTTGCGCTGTCCATTGGTGAAGTTCGTTTCGAATGGATCAGAGGTAGGAATGGCTCCGCCAAAGCCGCCGGCTGGAATGAGGGGTACCGTAAAGCACGAGCCCTTCAAAGCTGCAGTGGAGAAGGCTCCGGACGCGCCGGTCTTCGCGTTCTTGGGTGTACATCCGGGTGCTAATGGAACGATGGGATTGGTGATGCCATCCGCAGTACTGTAATAGATGCTGCCGACCGCGCCGCTGTAATCGACGATGCTGTAGGGCTGGCCGCTCTGCAGAACCGTCAGGCCTACAAGTGACCAGCCATCCGCTACATAGCCGGGCAGGCTATGTTTGCCGAAGGTGTCAGGCAGACGATAAACATAATTGAAGTTTACAACGTGCGTCCGATCGAAATCCGCAGAGGAATACGCGTCGCGCAGATTCAAAGGGTTGTTGCCGTTATAGAAGAGACCCAGTCCACTCTGCTCATCGAGTGCATGTGAATAGGTGTAGGACGCAGAGACCTGCAATCCGCGGCTCATACGTTTTTCGATGTGAGCCTGCAGCGCGTTATAAGCAGCTACACCGGCCGCCTTGTAGTCAATGGACTCAGCCGCGTAGCCGATATAAGGAACGCGCAGATCAACGTTGCCACCTTCATAGGTCGCAAGGTAGCCACTTCCATCAGGTAATGTTGCGCCGCCGACCGTATAGCCGTAGGTGTAGTTCTGACCGTTTATCGGCGCCCCAGGACTAGCGATGCCCGGCTGGTTGAATGGCACCGGGATCACCTGGTGCCGCGCCAGATTACCGACATAGCCAAGCTCGATCACCAGATCATTTCGCGGCTGCCATTGCATATCCAGCGTGTAATTAAACGTGTAAGGAAGCTTGTTCCTGCGGTCGTAGACACCGAGAGAGATGGGCTGCCCGAATGAGTTTGTGATGGCATTCGCGTTGGGCAGGTAGTTTTTCAGATCCGAAGATTGTGGATTGGTCGGCGCGGGTGTCTGTGCGGAACCATAGGGGTTCTCAAGGTTGCCAGCTACATCTGAACCTCCGCAGGTGGGAAGGAAGCCGTCGTACAGGGTCTGCGTAGCCACCGGGCACGTTTGAGCCGTAACGAAAGGCAACTGCTGGTTGACGCCAAACGGTCCACCTGTGACAGTGCCAATCGCGTATCCCGGTGAAAGATAGCTGAAGAGTTCGCCCCGATCGTAATAGATACCAGTGCCGGCTCGCAGGACGACCTTGTCGTGGAACCTACCCGGTTCCCATGCGCTACCAATGCGGTAGGCCAATCCCCACTGGCGTCCAGTAAGCGTCGTCTTACTCACACCCCTGGTACCATTGGCATTATTGCCGGCAATGATGAATCCTGGATTAGTGATGATGTCTGAAACAGAGTCATAGCTGTAAAGGCTGGGATCGAAATTGAAAAGGCGTCCGTTTTTCTCGGTGAGTCCGCCGTCCCAGTCATAACGCAGACCTGCGCTGATACTGAGGTTGGGCCTTACCTGAAACTTGTCCTGAACATAAAGACCAAGCTGGTTGGCGCGATAGTAGCGGCTTGCGTTTCCCTGTAGAAACGATGACACGTAGAACCCTGTCGTAGAGCCGCCTGGTGTGACCAGCCCTTGCACGTACTGGCTCAGATCGTCAGCTGCGATGGTGCCGGTGCCGGTTCGCTTATCGATTGTATTGAGCTGTGTATAGCTGTAGCTGCCCCCAAAACCAAGTGTATGCCGTCCGAGTGTCCAAAGAGCATTTGCAGAAGGTTGAATGCGATTCTGGAAGACACCAGTATTCGATCCCTGCGCTTCAGCATTCGGACCGATGCTTAGAATGCCGGTGGAAACACCCGCATTATTTGCTGTAGCACCCAGCACATTCACGATCGAAACCCCCGGGAAGTAGCTCGATCCAAAAGTATTGATCGATGCTGTTCCAGCAGCACCACCCGGAATGCTCTGTGGTGTGAAAGGCTGCTCGTTGTTGCTGTAGATCTTCTCCCGCAGGAATCCGATTGTCTCCTGTGTACTGAGGCTTGATTTGACGAGATACGTGTTGTTCAGCGTGAACACCTGCGCACCTGCGTCCAGATGTTGGGAAAATCCCGGCACATTTGAATACGCGTACGGAGCAACAGTTGGATCATGCTGATAGAAGTACTTCAGCGCAATCGTATCTTTTTCTGTTGCGTTAAAATCAAGGTCGGCAACCGCCATATCTGCGGTGAAGTAGCCCGTGCCTGGAATGAAAGCATCCGTTGGATGCGCGGATGAAAGAGCTCCGGAACCCGTGTCGTTCGGAATCAGCCACTTACCTGGCTGACCCTTTAATGCCGGGGAGTTGAACAAGGCGAGAACGACTCCCCTGTCGATACTGGCAGCCCTGAGGGAGTTGCACTGGCTCAAGGCAGCCTTTGCGGCGGTGCAATACTGCGAGTTGACGATAGAGGCGATACCGGAGTCGGTGCGGTTTGTATCAGACAGACCGACCGGGACGTCCAGGAATGATGAACCGATTTCCTGGTCGGATACATGCAGGTGCTGGTAGGCGAGAAAGCCGAAAAGCTTGTCTTTGACAATCGGCCCACCGAGCGTGCCTCCCGCAACATAGCGATGAAGCTCAGGGTTCTTCATGTTGGCCGGTACATCGGCATCATTCTTATAGAAGAACGGTGCGGCATTGAGGAAGTTTGTGCCGCGGTGTACATAAGCGTTGCCATGGTAATTGTTGGTGCCGGATGAGGTGCTGAGATCTATATGTGCGCCCGAGGTCGAACCCTGGTCAGCACTGTACATGGAAGTATTGACCCGAATTTCCTGGATAGTCTCAGGTGCCGGGGTCGGAATGGCATTGCCGATGGATAGATACACGGATGCACTACTCTGCACCACGCCTCCACCGCCGGTATTGCCCACACCGGTACTGTTGATAACGCGTGACGATCCTACCTGGCTCGTACTTTTCCCATTGAAGAGATTGCTGCCGTCGACGCCATTGAGCAAGAAGCTGTTGCTAGTGTCTCGCTGGCCGTTTGCCCATATAGGCAGATTACCCAGACCCGAGTTAACCCCTGTGCCACCGGGCAACTCTGCATTGACGCCTGGAGACAGGATAGCAAGGCCAGTAAAGCTTCCTGTCGGCAGTGGGGTTTCCTGTATCTGGGTTTTATCCACCACATAGCCGTTAGTCGTATCGACAGCATTCATCGTGGGTGTTGCATCGACGGTGACCGTTGCATTCACTCCGCCGATTGCAAGCTGGGCAGGCAGCGTGATCGTGCGATCGGCCTGGATGACGATACCAGGGTATTTCGCTGTATTGAATCCTTCATGCGTGAACGTAACCGTATAAGTGCCAATGGGCAGATCAGGCAATGCATAGCTGCCGCTGGCAGACGTTACAGTGCTACGTGTCAGGTGGGTGCCATCATCCACAACCGTTACCGTCGCACTGCCCATCACACTGCCGGAAGCATCTGAAACGGTGCCAACGATCCCGCCCAGCGTTTGTTGCGCCCTTGCAACCTGCAGACCAAGCAGAAGGAAGAGAAGGCAGATGGACCTGGAGTAAGGGTTTCCTGTTTTCAAATGCACGCAGTCTGACCTCGGAAGTTGTGAAGGTATGCAGCCCTGAAAAAAAGGGGAACTCACTTCAGTCACGACGCGGTGATTGAAAGAAGCTATCGCCGCGGGACGAATACTCGCTCCCGCTGTGAACTGGTGGACTAATAGCCGGAGGATAGACGAAAGCAGGTATGAAACCAACCAAAAAATATGAGGTAGATACCATCAGGATCCCCTCGCAGAAGAACCAGTCTGGAGGAGCAGAGACCCGTGTGCATCAACAATGCGCTAGGTCACGATTCCCCGCCGGGATGAGTCGCTTCGTCGAACAGAAGGTGTTCGCCCCAGGCGCATTTGCCTCTCCTTGACTGCGGAGGGCCATAGTCATCTACAACTCGACTCAGAGCATTCCTACGCAGGGCATTTCGCCAATTGCTGCGCGCAGTTGCCCGCCGGCCTCGCCGAACACCTCGACCAGCCAGTCAGATGCGCCGTTGATTACCTGTGGCGGATCGGCAAATCCGAAAACGGTGTTTACATATGTCGTAACAGCTGTACCCTCGATGACAAAGGAACGGCTAAAAAACAATGAATATGATTGAAGCTGATCGGCCTTTGACAAGTCCTTCAACCATAAGTACGATCCGCCTGTCGAAGTGTGCTTTGCTACTCGGTGTCAGCCTTTTCTTTTCTCTGGTGGTCATCAATAACACAACCGATTTCGATTCAAACTACCAGTTTGTTCGACACGTCCTGCTGATGGACTCTACCTTTCCTGGCAATCATGGTCTTTGGAGAGCATTCCGGGATCCTCGGCTGCACCTTATTTTCTACATGACAATCATTTTGTGGGAATGCATAACATGTCTTCTTTGTTGGTGGGGACTTGTTCGATTGTTACGCCGGCTTCGGGCTCCCGCAGCCAGCTTTGAGGATGGACAATCTGTAGCGATTGCCGCTCTCACACTGGGCTGCATGCTGTGGTTTATTGCTTTTATCGACATTGGCGGTGAATGGTTCCTGATGTGGCAGAGCAAGTCGTGGAATGGTCAGGATGCAGCCTTCCGCATGTTTGTCGTGCTTGCCCTGATTCTTATCTTCATGACGCAGAGAAAAATTGAACCCACGCGTTGAGACGACAGGATGACTCTAGCCGAGTACGCTGCCTCGACGAGTTGTCACAAAGTACCAGAGCATCCCGAGCGCGATGTAGGCAAGGTAGACATATGGAAAGTATCGGATGGGGGCAGGAGGCACGGGATAGACACTGCCAACCAGAGCAATACTCATTACAGCAGTGGCCGAGGCGGCAAGCAGCATTGCACCAAGTGTCAACCGCCCCCGCCGATGCAGATGAATCGGCATGGCGATGGCGACCAGCGCATAGACCGTCAGAAATCCATAGACCGCAAGAGTGCCGAAGTAGCCGTAAATGTCTGCCGGGGTCACACCTTTGAAAGCCATGAGAGCGACCGGTGCGAACGCAACGGCGCCAGTAAACAGGCTGGCAATGCCGGGAGTCTTATGGTCTCTGTGCGTTCGCGTGAAACTGTGGTGAGCCAGTCCATGATGTGCCATGAGCATCAGCACTCGCGCGGCTGCGATGATACAGCCTAGGATGCAGGCGAACATGCTTACCAGAACGCCGGCGTCGATGACAGGACCAATGTAGCCGATGCCTACCTGGCCAGCAAGATAGCGGAACGGTGCTGTACTGTGACCGAAGTCGGGACTCGCTCCGCGAAAACCCATCACTTCCCCATACGCGCAAAAGAGGAAGAAGGCACCTGCAAGGAGGGCGCTGCGGATCACGGCGCGAGGGATAGTCGTGAGCGGGTCACGAGCCTCCGTCCCCAGAGCGGTGGCGCTCTCAAAGCCGACAAAACTAAAAACCGCCAGAATTGTCCCGAGCCGAACGCCACTCAGATTGACACCATGTAACTTAACCTGTGGCATATCAAGGTGGAGGCCTTTTTTCCAGAACAGTAGCATGATCAGGACCCCGAGCAGCAATACGGAAATACCCTCTATCCAAAGCATCGCACGTGTGGACACCTGTACGTCCCGATAGGCAACCCACACGGCACCCGCTGTGGCGATCGCCCCGAGCAGAACGGGCGAGGTGTGTGCACCAAGCGGACCCAGAAACATATAGGCGTAATTGATGAATCCGCCGATGATACCGGATGCCGTGGCCACGTAAGCGAAGAACAACGCCCATGCAGCAAGCGCACCGAAAGCTGGCGGCAGAGTGGTGCGGGTATACATGTATAGCGAACCAGGTGAAGCTGAGTCGCGAGCAAAAACGGCAATGCAGAACGCCACCAGCGTCATACCTAGGAGCGCAAACAGGTAAGCCAGCCATGTGCCCTCACCTGCAAGGGCATACACCAGCGGGATCGTGAGAGCGGGTGTAGTGATGGGAGCGATGGTCGAGATTGACTGCGCCAGCGTCTCCAATGGCGTGAGCACATGACGACGGAGATGATAGTCCCGCGAGGTCACCAGCGAGTCATCGACAGCAGCAAACGGCGCTGAGTGGATGGGATCTTCAAGCGTTACGAGTTCGAGGAGTGAAGCAGCTTCTGAGAGAGGTTGGCGGGATTCCATGTATCGCTTCCGAAGAAAAGGTTGAAGCCATTCTTGACGCTTGCAGTCCTTGCTCCAGTGAACGCGGACGGCAGCTTTGGAAGCGCGACGTGGCGCCAAGTGCATGTGGTGGATACTAGAGTCTGACCTGTGTGTGACTAGACGTCAATCGATTTTCACTGATGGAAGAGCGGCCGCAGCTCTCAGATCTTCAACCAGGAGTAGTCATGCTGAAAGCGGTGTCACCTCTCATAGAACTGCAGACAGCACTTCAGTCAGGGACTGTGTCCGTGCTCGAGCTCGCACAGAGATCGTGTGAGCGAGCCAACAGCAATGCGTCTAGAAACTCCTACATCCACTTTAGCGAGGAAGAGCTACTGCGCGATGCCCTTGCACTGCAGCAGACTTTTACTGATTTCGGCTCGAGACAACCACTCTTCGGCATACCGATTTCATTGAAGGATTGCTTTGACCAGGCAGGGACGATCACCACGTGTGGTTCGCGCTTCTACGCAGCCAGATCGCCCGCGACGAAAGACTCTGCGATAGCGGCATCGCTGCTTGCTGCCGGGGCCTTGATCACCGGGAAGACGCATCTGCATCCTTTGGCATACGGCATCACGGGGCAGAATCCGGAATACGGCGACTGCCTTCAGCCCCGGGATGCCACAGTACTCACAGGCGGCTCTTCAAGCGGAGCAGCGGCGAGTGTGCAGGAAGGATCTGCTCTGGCAGCGATAGGAACTGATACGGGTGGATCCATACGAGTGCCCGCGGCGCTGTGCGGCCTTTCGGGTTACCGCACGTCGCACGCAATCAGCAGCAAAAGAGGATGGTGGCCCGATGCGTGGAGTGGCGCGTTCCATCTTGCCGAGTCGTTTGACACGCCCGGGATACTGACAACGGATCCGCGCGATCTTTTGCCTATCGCCCAGTCAGTGTTTCGGATACCGCAGGGCGGTACTATCCCTTTGTTGCGCATCGGCTGTGTGGATGAAGCCTTCCTGCAGCCCGCCGAATCGGCAGTGCTCGAGGCGCTCAAATTGTGGAAAGCGCAATTTTCAGCAATGGGCATCGCCGTCGAAACATTCCTGCCCGCGGACTGGGGAGATACCTACGAGATTTTCGCTGCGATCCAAGCCTCCGAGGCGGCGAGACTGCACAGTGGCCACTTCAACAAGTTTGAAGCCTCGATTTCTGCCCGCCTGCAGTGGGGGGCCTTATTAGATGAGAGAACAATCTCCAACTTTCATGCTCGCCGGGCCCGGTTCACTGAAAGCATACAGTCTCTCTTCGGCCAGTACGATCTGTTGATGCTGCCCGCGGCACCCATTACCCGGCTCGCTGCAAACGCCGATCTTGGGCAATCGCGGCAAACCATTCTGAGGTACACCACGCCATTTAGTCTTGCAGGCCTGCCTGCCCTGAGTCTTCCTGGAGAGCTTGTTGGAGCAGCCGTGGGAAGCGGGATTCAACTTGCCGCCGCTCCTCTGCTTGATCGGCAACTACTCACTTTCGCGCACCATGTAGGTATGGCGCTGTCCCAGAAGGATTGAGCTGCTTACCGGAAAGGAGCGGAGCCGGTACGTTCACGCTGTTGTCGCGATAACTCTTTTGACCGATTGGAAACTCAGCCGCAGATCGGTGGTCTTTACCAGCCACAGCTCAAATGCCTAGAGAATGCCGAGGGCTCGAAGTCAGGATCGTCCTGGGCCCTCCCTTTGTGATCGGAGATTAGCAGGTCGCAAGTGGAGCCGCCGCGTTGGCTATGAGCTACTCTGACAAGATCGTGGGGCTGCTTCAAAGGCCCGCTGTCGATCGCTGTAATAGCAACACTTCATCACAGACGATGAAACTCCGACATCACTCCTGCGTCACTTCACAACTGAGCGCTGGTCGACGATCTATTAGCAACTCGCAGAGTTGAAAGTGCTCGCGAATCCGGTGGACGCAAAGACGGTCTACACGACTCGCCTTGTTTGCTAAGGGAGCTTTCTTTATAGATTGATTAAATTGCCTGACACCTCGCTTTAAACTGTACGCATGTCTATGAACGCCTCGTTTGCGGGCAAAAACGCGTGGCTGCCGGTCTTCTCCTGCCTGCTGTTTTCGTCGTTTGCATCATGTTGCTTCGCGGTGGATGGCACCGCGACCGCTACTACTCTGCCAAATGGACGAAAGGTGACGCCGGCTGGCGAAACAGTGATGCTTGCACCTTTTCCCTTCGCCATGACCCAGCGGCCGGATGGAAGGCAGATCGTGGCGCCCTGCATCGGCTGGCCATTTTCATTGAACATCGTTCGCGTCTCGATTCCGAATGAAGGTGGCGACACATCGCTTTCGATGACAGTCCAGAAAGTGCCGCCTGGCAACAAAAATGATGCCGGTCTAGAAAGCTATACAGGTGTGGTCTATTCGCCGGACGGGAAATTGCTCTACGATGCATCCGGCGATTCAGGGTACGTGGACATTCTCGAGACAAATACATGGCATCGGCTTTCGCGCATATCCCTTAACGGCATTGTTGGTAAGAAACAGTACGGCGAGAGCTTTGCAGCATCGTTGATTTTGTCTGCGGACGGGGCGTGGTTGTATGTAATTGATCTCGCAAATTGGCGTGTGGTCGCCATCGATACACGCGCCCGCCAGCTTCGCGCAAGTTTACCGACCGGTGTCAATCCATTAGCCATCGCTCTTTCACCAGACGACCATCGACTTTACATCACAAATTCTGGTCTCTTCGAATACAGCCTGATTCAGAAAAGTCATAGATCCGATAAGGATGACGACAAGCAGGAAGGTTTACGGTTTCCCGCGACCGGTTATCCTTCACGCGCCGCTCGCGAAGGTGTAGCTGCGGAAGGATACCTGGTTCCCGGGCTTGGCAGCGAGAACAATGCGCGAGGAAGTTCTTTATGGACTTACGATGTGAGTGAACCCACACTGCCTCGGTTGCTGTCAAAGTTGAGATTGGGTGCAGCAATCACTGAGAAACCTCACGGAGTCGTAGGCGGCGCAGCGCCCAGCGGTCTGGTCGCAGATCGGGAGCATGTCTACATATCCCTTGCACATCAGGATTCGATCGCCGTCGTTCCCCGGGATGGTTCACGAGTGGAAGAAGAGATCGACTTATCTCCGTTCGTTTCGCGCAGTGATCGGGACAGGCAGGGCCGCCTGCTACGCGGCATCGGACCGATCGGGATGGCGACAGGCGACGGGCGATTGTTTGTAGCCGAATCTGGCATCAACGCAGTCGCCGTGATCGATATCAAGACACGCCGCGTGCTTGGACATATTCCGACCGGCTGGTATCCGGCAGCTGTTTCCATCTCACGTAATAAGCAGTTTTTGTATGTCTTGAGTAATAAGGGGATCGGTTCCGGTCCGAACTCCATTAATGGACAGCGGCACTACATTGGCGAACTCGAATATGGCAGCCTGTCTGCGCTTCCACTTAACCGCATCGAGCCGCGACTGAATGACTACACCCGTCAGGTCGTTGCAAATAACTACGCCGCCGCAACCCAGACACCTTTCCCCCACACACCGATCAAACAGGTCTTCCTGATCATTCGTGAAAATCGCACCTATGACGAGATCCTGGGCGATCTGCCGCATGCAGATGGCGATGCGAAGCTGGCCCGCTACGGAATGCATGGTTGGGTTGCAGAGAATGCTGCGCTGCATGATCTGCAGGTGACGCCAAACGCCCACGCGCTGGCGCTGCAGTTCGCTACCAGTGACCGTTTCTCGACCGACAGTGACGTTTCTTCTGACGGCCATCGGTGGGCAGTAGGTGCTCCGCCGACCCCGTGGTTTAACCAGGCCTGGACCAGCAATTACGGCGGCAGACGCACCAATTCAGTCAAGAGCACGGCTCCGGGTAGACGAGCACTCTACGGTGGCAATGATGCTCCGATGCCGGAGGACGAACCGGAATATGGGACGATCTGGGAACACGTAGCCGACGCCGGTCTACCAGTACTGAACTACGGTGAAGGGCTTGAACTGGAAGGGAGTGATGAGCGGGATGGAACTGCTCCCGAAGGGCAGCGTTTGTATCTCAACAGTCCCCTGCCGAAGCCCGTGTTTGAGGCTACTGATCGCTTGTACCCAACCTTCAACCTGGGTATTCCGGATCAGGTAAGAGCAGATGAATTCGTAAGTGACTTCCAAAAGAGACTCCAGATGGCCCAGCATCCTGCGCTCGTCGTCATCCGGCTGCCGGGCGACCATACAGCCAAGCCACGCGTCCCGGACGGATACCCGTACAAGGCTTCCTACGTCGCTGACAACGACCTGGCACTCGGCAGAATCGTTGACTTTCTATCCCACCAACCAACGTGGAAAGAGACTGCGATTTTTGTGATCGAAGATGATGCTCAGGATGGTTCGGACCATGTGGATGCGCACCGCAGCCCGATTCTGGTTATCAGTCCCTACGTTCGGCATGAATTCGTCTCCCATGTACGAACCAGCATGACCGGTATGCAGAAGAGCATCTATGCACTGCTTGGCGTGGGACCGCTCAACCTTGAGGACGGACTGGCAGCCGGACTGGGAGATATGTTCCAAAGCACTCCGGACTTCACGCCCTACACCAGCGCGCCGGCAGATAAGAGATTGTTTGATCCGACCCGCGCGAAGATTGCGCATCCGCGGAACGCCAAAGAAGCAAAGGAGCTGTTGGACTGCGATGATCCGGAAGAAATTGAAAAAGCTTTCCGTCCCAAGAGGCGGAGGAGTTAGACAGGATCGAAGCAGCAGAAAGGGCGCGGACAGAATCCGCGCCCTTCCTGGTATTCGGCTAGGCTGATCAAAAGTCTAGGCGCATGGACACCTGACCTGATCGGGCTCCGCCAAAATCCGAACCGATTGTCCCCGTGATGAGGCCGAAGTTTGGATTGCTGATATCCATATTCGGATCGCCAAGGTTGGTGTGATTGAGGATATTGGTGAAGGTACCCTCTGCCCTCAGGTGAACTCTTTCCGTAATGGCAAAGGTCTTGCTGAGACCAGAGGACAAATTGATCGTGCCAGGGCCGACAACAGAGCCAACCTGCGCATTGCCGAAGCGTCCGATTGGATTAGGTACCGGGCCGCTGCCACTGCCCGTTGTGCAGGCAGTACCAGGCGTCCATCCAGGATAGCCCGGGCAGGTGAAGGCCGCAGTATTGATCCACCCGTTCCTCGAGCGGTTGGCAGGCTTGATGCTTGCGCTGGCCACACGATCGGGATACTGGTTGCGATGGCCTCCGTCAAAGCCGGATGTCGTACCAGTGAGACCCGAGCCAGTGCCGGAAGGATCACCCTGGCCGGACCCATAGTACGGCGACTCGAAGGGTCCGGACTGCCACAGGAAAATATTTGATAGCTGCCATCCTCCAACAGCAAGATCGCTCAGACGCGACATACCACTGCCGAACATGCGACCACGTCCAACTGGCAACTCATAGACCGATGAGGTGTTCCATCGGCTACGGCGCGTACCGAAGACATTCCCGTAGTCCTGTGCACGATCAAGTATGGAAGTTGCGCGGGCGCCTCCACTCTCACCAGCAAAGCCGGTGTTTGCCGGACCCTGGTTATCAGAGAGAGCCTTGGCGAAGGTATACGTTGAATCGATCTGCAAGCCCTTCTGGAATCGGTGATTGAAGTCGACCTGCAGTGAGTTGTAGCTGGCATTGGCGCCAGTGGCGCGCGTGTTGATACGGCCCCAGTTAGGAAAGAGGCGAGCACTCAGCGGCTGATTAGTCGCCGAGACTGTGTTTGAGAACGGAAGCGTGTTCTCGTCCGGAGCCCATACCAGTTGATGCGTTTCTGAACCGATGTAGGATACGCGTGCAGCATAACCGGAGCCGAAGTCGTGGTCCGCGCTCAATGACCATTGTTCGGTGTAGGGATCCTTCCAGTTAGTGCTGTTCGCAGTGCCGAAGTAGTCCTGCCCATAGTTAGTGGTGCCGCCGCTGTTGCCCGCGCCCGCGTAGATCTGAGGCCACTGGTAGCCGACAGTATGGCTGACAGTATTTAGCGTGTTGGTGTATTGCGATGTCTGCGCCTGCAGTGTGCCGGTCAGCGAATAGAAGTTCGAACCCAGCAGCGTAATGTCGTACATGCCGAAGCCGCCTCGCAGTACCGTTCTGTCGTCGTGGAAGGGACGATAGGCGACACCGAAGCGCGGCGTGAAGCGTAGATGGGGATACTTCTTCAGGCCCGCCGGAAAGCCGGCAGCACTGTTGCCCAATACAGGCATACATGGCGCGCCGTTGACGACGGCCGTGTTGGTATTGTTAATTCCGTCCGGATCACATGCATTCGCGCTGGCCAGGAAGTTCTGTGCCAGCAGGCTCTGCTTACCATTCGGATAGATGGATCGGCCTGCAAGCGGAAGTGTCGGATCGAAGTTGCCGATGTCTCCATGCACGTCATAGTATCCCGGCTGCAATTCGTACCGGAGACCATAGCTGAGAATCAGGTCCTGGTTGACCTTCCATTGGTCCTGACCAAAGAAGTTGTAGTGAGTCGATTTGCCATCGTTGTCCTGCGAAACAACGTCATAGAACGTTTGATAAGGTAGGCCAAGCAGGAAGTCCGCAAAGTCTACACCCGTGAACAAACCCGCACTGTCTGAGGTGTTGTACTGGAAGGTCCCGTAGTTATCTGAACCATTGAAGCCCAGCGGGGTAATGGCCTCAACTGTACTGATGTCAAGACCGAACTTCATCTGATGGCGGCCCTTGGACCAACTGAGAGAGTCTGTATAGACATAGGTGTGAGACTTGGTGACCGAGCTGAGACGATCAGCGTTCAATGAGCTGACATGATTGAAGTCGAGTTCAGGAATACCGTTGTAGAAAAGATTCTGCAGCCCGTTCAGACCGAGTCCCTGTGTGAAGGAAGTGCCATTGAAGGTATTGGTCTGACCAGTGCTGTATAAAGTAAATCCGAAACCAAATTCATTTACCAGTGACGGGGTCAGTGAATAGTTGGTGCTAATTTTCAGCACGCGGCTCTTATTGGCCTGCTGCGCGGAGGGCACGTTCAGCGGCTCGGGAGCATTGATCGGGTAGTTCTTGAAAGTGAAGCGACCCCAGAGCAGAAACTTTTGGTTTGCTCCGAAATATTGATCGCCGCGTATATCGAATTGATCCGAAGTGCCGCTGGTGTCCTTATTGACGATGTAGTTGGGAGTGCCATTGTCAGTATAGGTGGTCGGATCACCCACATTGGGGTCAGGGTAGAAGCTGAGTAGTTTAGCCGCAGCCGCATTCACCGAGGGCAGTGTGGTTCCATAACTGCCGCCTGTAAACGGATTCGTCAGCGCCCCGGTGAAACTGTTCGAAACATATTTTGAGAAGTCACCCTGCTTCATGAGGGTGCTTGGGACTTTATAGGTATACGGCAGCGTTGACGGGTGCCGCCAGCCTTCATAAGCACCAAAAACAAAGGTGCGGTTGTGGCCATCATAGATATGCGGGATTGCAACAGGTCCACCGAAGCTGCCACCGAAGGTGTTGGCGATCAGCTTGGGTTTAACTTTGGTTGTGGGATTGGTGAACGGAATCGCGTCAAATGCTGCGTTCTGGTGGTACCAGAAGATCCCGCCGTGCATGGTATTGGTCCCGGCCTTCGTCGTCAGCGTAATCTGACCGGGCTGACCGTATTCCGCGTTGTTCAAAACACCGTCGGCACGAATTTCCGAGATCGATTCGCTGGAAGGAAATGCATCTCCGATAGCGCGATTACCACCCGCGGCACTGCGAACCGTAATGCCGTCGACAGACGTTTCTGATTGGAATGGGAGACCGCCCTGCACAGAGAAGACCAAGTTCGTGCCACTACCATCCGCCTGGACACCGGCCAAACTTCCAACGATATTGTAGGCGCTCGTCCCAGCAGCACTGGCACGTGTGTTGACAGGTAAATTAGCCACATCTCTGGATGAATAAACAGCACTCACTGAAGGTGAGTCTGTGTCGATGGAGGCCACCGAGTCTCCGGAGACCTGCACCACCTGGTCAACATTACCAACGACCAGCGTCGCATCGAGACGAAGCTGTTGCTGCGTGGTAAGAACGGCTCCCGCCACGGTCCATTTTTCAAAGCCCGGCTGCGTGATCTCTACACTGTAGCTGCCGGCTTTGACATCGAGGAACGAGTAATCTCCGCCGCTGCTCGAAACCGTGGTGCGGATCGTACCTTCGTCGTTGCTGGTTAGCTTGACGGGTGCGCCTGCGATCAGGGCGCCTGCGGCATCCTTAACACTGCCGATAATACTGCCCTGTGTTGATTGCGCCAGAAGATGATAGGAGCCAGGTAAGAGCAGCAGCAGGGCTATGACCAGACAGCGCGGAAAGAGTCTGGTGACACTAGTCGAGGAACAGGATTGCATCAGTTTTATTGCCTCTCTGAATCTGAGTTGGTGAAGCTAGGTAATCCCCTGGACTTCCGAATACTTTGTTCGGAAGAACGGTCCCGCTTGAAATGGCCCAAAAGACATAGCCGCAGCTGTTCCAACGCGACGATGCAGACCTCAGCATGACGGACAGACAATAACAGGAGGTTAATTTGAAAGGCTTTTCATCCTCAGTGCGCAGAGGGGGTCGCAAGTCGCCGAGCGACGGGAGGCCCTGCATCAGCGCTGCAGCTCTGTGGATATCAATGCCGCCTGCCGGTCATCGCACAGGGAGGCAACACCTAGACAGTCGGCAGACACTTCCACACACTCAGTCAGTAATGCTCGGATGGACTGAGCAATAACACTCAGCTTCTGATATCTATCCGGTCCTGAATCGATTGGCTGAGTCGCAAAGCGGAGAATACGCGAGAGTAGCTGCCATCCCGAATGATTATGTCTTTGTTCGGCAGCTACCGGATCAAGCAAGTATCATGGCTGACGTGAGAACCTGCACCATTTTTATACGCGTCGCACCGGTTGCTGCACTGATTGCTGCTTCGCAAATCAGTATCGCATTGATCAATGCTGCGCCTCAGCAGAGAACCGGCACAACCACTCCTTCCAAAGGCAAGACTATCGGCGAGGCAGACGCTGCTTTCCGAGATGGCTATGCAGCGGTGCAACGCAATGACCTTCCTGCTGCCGAAGTCGCTTTCGCAAAAGTGGTGCGACTGGCTCCGCAGGTCGCAGCAGGCCATAGTGCCTATGGCTCGGTCCTTTTGTCTCGAGGGAAAACTACGGCCGCAATTAACCAGCTCAAGCAGGCCCACCTTCTTGATCCGGCGGAACCAACAGCGACTCTGAACCTGGCTCGCGCGTACGATAAAAGCGGGCAGCAGAAACAAGCTGAGCGTCTCCTCAGCGCAATGGCCGCACATCCTGACACTATGCCTGCAGAGGCTTATTTCCTGATGGCCCAGCTGTTGCTCGCCAGGAAAGACTTCGCGACGGCCGAGATCCGGATGCAAGAGGCCGTTACAGCTTACCCGCGCAATGCAGACCTTGAAGACGCATTCGGCGCAGTGCTCGCACAACAGTCTCGCTTCGCGGATGCTGAAGTACATTTCCACAACGCCCTTCTGCTCGATCCGACTCTAAGCAGAGCCCACCTTCACCTGGGAGCAGCGCTTCTGGCTGAAAAGAAGACTCAGGAAGCGAGAGCCGAGCTACAGCTAGCTTCGGAGCAGATGCCGGATGATGCCGAAACTCAACTGCAATTGGGAAGATCGCTGACGCAGACCGGTGAAGATGAGTCTGCGCTGATTGCATTGCGCCGGGCCGTCGCTCTCGATCCGGCATCTATCGATGCGAAGTACTCGCTGGCTGTAGCACTTCAGAACCGAGGGTTGGACAAGGAAGCGGTCAATCTCTTTGAGCAGACGGTGGCGGCTCGACCGGATGATGCATCTGCCCTCATCAATCTTGGCTTATCACTGGTTCAGACTGGCCGCGCAAAAGAGGCACTTCCCTATTACCTGCATGCTCAGACAATAAGTCCGAAGAACTGGATTCTTGAGCAGGACTTGGGCGTAGCTTACCTGCAGCAAAGTGACATCGATCACGCCATCACACACTTTCAATCCGGCCTGCTGATTGAACCCGCAAATGCGCAGCTGCACTACGACCTTGGTCTCGCATACAAGCTACAGGACAAACTGCCGCTCGCGATCGAAGCCCTTCAGCAGGCTGAGACAGAAGACAGTTCGCTTGCAGATCCGCCCTACACGCTCGGCGTTCTCTATATGCAGATAGGCAAATTTGAAGACGCGGAGAAGCAACTAAGAAAAGCAGTTGCGCTGCGGCCGGAGAATGGCGACGCATGGTCGGTACTCGGCAGTGTTGACAAGTCACTCGAACGCGGGGAACAAGCCATCGAGGATTTGAAGAGGGCCATCGCGTTGCAACCTGAACAGCCCGGAAACCACATCACCCTGGCTGCTATATATGCACAACAAAACCGGCGCGAAGATGCCACAGCGGAAAGAAAGATTGCGGCGGATCTCAGCCGCGCGGCCGTAAACAGGCAAAGATCCGGTTTCGCATTAGGCTCTGCGCAGGCTCTGTTGAAGCAAGGGCATGCGGATGAAGCGATTGCCATGCTGCAACAAGCGATCGCTGCCGATCCGGGGAACTTTGCCGCCAAGGATTTGATGGCGGAAGCCATGCTGCAAAAGAATCGGCCTGCCGATCCAGCGCGAACTCATTAGACTCGGCCGCTCCTGATATCCGGACGCCAACACTATTGTGCGAGGCATCAACGCGACACTATACTCAAGCCCGGTCCTGACTACTCCTGCGAGTCGTGAGCGACCAAGGGGTGTTTGACGATTGGGTTTGAGCCGTCGCAACTTTCTTCACTCGATGTCCCGGACTGCCCTGGTGCTTTCCTTTGAGGATGTACTCGGCCTTGCGCTGCCGGCCACCGCTGACGCGTTACCGCAAGTAGCGTCCCGGCCCACCTACGATGCCAAGATACAGCCGCCGCCCAAAGTGCTTCCTTCGCCAGTACTCGGTACCCCTCTTGGCCTGAGTTTCATTGATGTGGCCGCAAAGGCGGGTCTGAACACGAAGACGATCTATGGCGGCGAACACAAGAATAAATATCTCCTGGAGACTACCGGGTGCGGTGTCGCATTTTACGACTACGATCACGATGACTGGCTTGATATTTTTTTGGTAAACGGCTCTCGGTTGGAAGGCTTTGCCAAGGGCGACGCGCCAATCTGCAGACTCTTCAAAAATAATCGCGATGGAACTTTCACCGACGTCACTGTCAAAGCGGGTCTTGCGCGCAGCGGATGGGGTCAAGGCTGCTGCGTCGGCGATTACAACAATGATGGCTGGGATGATCTATTCATCAGCTACTACGGTCAGAATGCGCTTTACCGTAATAATGGCGATGGAACTTTCACGGATGTAACAGAGAAAGCCGGTCTTACGCAGCCAAAAACAAGATGGAATTCAGGTTGCGCATTTCTCGATTACGACCGTGACGGCCATCTGGATCTGTTTGTTGCAAACTATATCAATTTCGATATTAAGACCGCTCCGCTGCCCGAGATTGCAGGCTGCGCATATAAGGGCATCACGGTTGCATGCGGCCCGCCGGGCCTCGAAGGTGGCAAGAATCTTCTATACCGTAATAATGGTGACGGTACCTTTACGGATGTAAGCGAGAAAGCCGGCATGTGGGAGACCATTGGGACATATGGCCTGTCTGTGTCGGTTGCCGATGTCGATAACGACGGTTGGCCGGATATTTATGTTGCCAATGACTCGACTGCCGCAACTTACTATCAGAACCAAAAAGATGGAACCTTTAAAGATGTGGCACTTGAATCTGGCGTGGCTTACTCGCCTGATGGCAAGCCTCAGGCAGGAATGGGCGTATCCATTGGCGATTACAACAGAGATGGCCTTCTGGATATTGTCAAGACAAACTTTGCCGGTGATACCGATTCTCTTTATTTGAATCTCGGCGACGGTACATTTGAAGACCATACCTATCTATCCGGATTGGGTGTAAACACAAGGTATCTTGGCTGGGGTGTCGGCTTCTTCGATATGGACAACGATGGCTGGCTCGACATTCTGATTTCGAATGGGCATGTCTATCCCGAGGTAGATGGATCGCAGGTTGATGCACCGTACGCAGAACATAAATATCTCTATCGCAATCTTCGAAATGGACAGTTTGAAGAAGTTACCAGGAATGGCGGCACAGGCATCACAAATGCTGCTGCCGCAAGAGGATGTGCTTTTGGTGATTATGACAATGATGGCGACATCGACGTGGTGGTAAATTGCGTCAATAGCCTGCCGCAGCTGCTTCGCTGTGACACCACAACCCGACGAAACTGGATCAAGATTCGCGCCGTTGGCACAAAATCAAACCGGACCGGTATCGGCACGCGTGTCTCGGTCACTTCGATGTCCCTCAGCACGGAAAAGCCCGTAACCCAGATCGATGAAGTGCGAAGCGGTGGTAGTTATTACTCTCAAAATGACCTGAGACTCCACTTTGGCTTAGACACTGCTGTTAAAGCCGATAGCGTGACCCTGAAGTGGCCCTCAGGATCAATCGACACTTTGAGAAATCTTGAGGCGAATCGTCTCTATGTCATCCAGGAGGGTGGCAAAGTGCTCAAGACTATGGCATTCGGTCCGGCACTGCCGACTCCTGTCAAGAAGACTAAATAAGCCCTATGCGTGACGCTGGCTATACGTTTCCTGTTTTTTTGCATATTCAGCATACTTCAGCGGTTCCTGAGATTGTCTTTGCCGAGAGCGGGCGAACCCTTTTTTTCTGCAGAAATATGAGCCTTAAATTGTCATGACGGGACCAATCACAAGCCCGATGAGAAGCCTCAAGGTTTGTCTGCTTCTGTTCATCTTGTCTGTTGGCCCGCTATGCTCACAGTCCACGATCGCATACCAGGCGGCGTCCACACGGAAGATGGGTGAATTGCTGGCGAAGATTTATCACGATAATGACTGGAGAGCAGACCCTAACAAGTCTGCTGAACGCATACCTTACTATCGTGCCTTGATCAGGAGAGGTTTGAAACCCGCAGATGAGGTGCTGGTTACATCGCAGCTTGCCGAAGAGCAATTGCGCGCCGGAAATAATGCTGATGCCGTGGCAACCCTGGAGCTTCTGAGGACAAGAAATGATCTGCAGGCAATCGAAGATTCTGAACAATTCGCACGCCCGCTCCATCTACAACTCGCCGTTGCCTATCTGCGCCTGGGAGAACAGGAAAACTGCCTCACGATGCATGGGCAGAAATCATGCCTCTTCCCTATAACCGGATCGGGCGTGCATCAATTAACCCGTGGAGCAGAAGGTACAGTCCGTGAGTTGACTATTCTGCTGAAAAAATATCCAGAAGACTATGAATGCCGGTGGTTATTAAACATCGCATACATGCAGCTCGGTAAGTATCCAGATGGCGTTCCAGCACAATGGCTTATTCAGAGTAGCCTGTTCCGTTCTGACGCGAACCTCGGAGAATTTCCGGAAGTGGCGATGCAGGCTGGTCTGGCTGTCACAGGTCATTCCGGCGGCGCCATTATGGATGATTTTGATGGCGATGGCTTACTCGATGTGATGATCTCGTCCTCCGGGCCATTGGATCAGATCCACTTCTTCCACAATAATGGCGACGGCACATTTGCTGATCGAACAAAGCAGGCCGGACTGATTGGTGAAGTGGGCGGGCTGAACATCGTGGAAGGAGACTTCAACAACGACGGAAGGCCAGATGTGGTGATATTACGAGGAGGATGGTGGGGCAAATTCGGCTGCTATCCACTTTCCCTGTTGCGAAACAACGGGAATGGTACCTTCGACGATGTGACAGAACAGGCCGGCCTAATGTCACTGCATCCCACGCAGACGGCGGCATGGGCCGACTTCGACAATGACGGCTATCTTGACCTGTTCGTCGGGCATGAATCCTCCGCCGCTGATCGTCATCCGAGCCAACTGTTTCACAACAATCATGATGGCACTTTCACCGATGTCGCCGGGGCACTGGGACTGCAGGAGCTTGGATTTGTCAAGGGTGTTGCTTGGGGTGATTTCAACAATGATGGCAAACCGGACCTTTACATCAGTGTCAAAGGAGGCAGAAATAAGCTCTTTCGAAATGATGGCCCGGGCAGCACATCGGACGCATCCTCAGCCCACTGGAGGTTTACCGATGTGACTGACATAGCAGGTGTCGCTGAACAGAGAGATAGCTTCGCAACGTGGTTCTTCGACTATGACAATGATGGCTGGCCTGACATCTTTGTAGCGGGTTACTCAACACGCTCGATGCAGGATGTCGGTGCCTTCGAGTCGGGTCGTCCTTTCCATGCGGAAACGCCACGACTCTACCATAACAACCATGACGGAACCTTTTCGGATGTCTCGAAGTCCTTGCACCTTGATCGCGCCATTCTGCCGATGGGTGCTAATTTCGGCGACCTCGACAACGATGGGTGGCTGGATATTTATCTTGGTACCGGTGAGTCGAGTTATGAAGCTTTGCTCCCCAATCGCATGTTCCGCAACAACGCAGGTAAGGAATTCCAGGACGTCACCACTTCAGGAGGTTTCGGCCACTTGCAGAAAGGCCATGGAGTAGCCTTCGGAGATCTCGAAAACAACGGGAAAGAAGACGTTTTTGAAGAAATGGGTGGAGCGTTTCCCGGAGATAGCTATCAAAGCGTCCTATACAAGAATGTTGCGCCGGGCAAGCATTGGGTCACCTTCGACATGCAGGGGGTCATGACAAATAAACTGGCATTCGGTGCGAGAATCGAATTGACGATTCAGGAAAATGGAAAGAACCGGCATCTCTACCGAACTGTTGGCTATGGCTCAAGCTTCGGCGGAAATCCTTTACAAGTTCACATAGGAGTGGGCTCCGCAACCACTGTCCGGCGGGTTGAGATCAATTGGCCAACAAGCCACATTAAACAGGTATTTGAAGACGTTGCGGTTGACCGGGCATACAAGGTTTGTGAAACCGACCATCAACTGCAACCAATCAGCCGCAAGTCTTTTTCAATTGCAGGTGTCGGCATGACACAGATGAATCATTGATGAAAGACGCTGTCGTCTAAGGCGTCGATACCCAAGTGTTATCAGGAGACACATGGTAAACAACAAGCTTGTAACCCGGATTCTCTTGGCCTCTTGCATCACATTCCTGGCGACACCCGGGAGCTGGCAGGCCGGCGCGGCACTTCTTCAGGCAGCGTCCAGCAACTCAACGGCTGATACAGTGCTGCGGCCCGCCGACCTAGAAGAACTGGTCCCAAAGACGGTCTTTTTTCGTGGACAGAGCGCGCCAGTTCAACTGCGCAATTCTGGCGGCATCAAGTTTTCCGATGGCTTCTATTTATTAGCCAGCCTGGTCGACACTTCGGGTTACTCGACTGGCATCCAGGCAAAATACCAGGCTTACTTGATCACAGAAGTGCCGCTGGATTTGGAAGGCCATCAACTTCTTCCCGGTGCATATGGCGTAGGGTTCATTGCCGACCATCGATTTGTTGTGATGGATGTTGGTGCACATGATCTTTTTACAGTGGCTTATGAGCGCGATGATGCACTTCATCGTCCCACACCGCTGCAGGTGATAGCCGATGCCAAGAATGGGGGCTACCGCTTCTACGAAGGCCGCAACTACATCACCCTCAAGCGCGTGAAGTAGCGGCCGTTCGGAGCTACTCCAGTCTGCACTTGCCGCCAGCATAGGAACCAGTCCGGATGAAGTTGCGAAGTGTGCTGTTGTCTGGATTGAAAATAAGGGCGTGGTCGAGTAGGGCGCGGGCTTCTCTGCCTCTACCGGTACTACATTCGATAAAGGCAAGGTTCATGTCGGCGCTTGCCTGGCTGGGATCCAGCTCCACCACGCGGCGTAGCATCTTCACAGCATCGTCGACATGCCCCGAAGAAGCCTGCAGCACCGCCAGATCGGCTAATGACGCGATGTTGTTCGGTTCGAGCCTCAGCGTCTGCTGATATTGCCGGGCCGCTGCAACCTTGCTTCCCGCGATCTGCTCGAGAAAACCTAACTGCTCATGCACCAGGGCATCGGCGTTGCCGGATGCTTCGGCCTTGCTGAGAAGCTGCTTCGCTTTTTCTGCCGAGGCTTCGTCTCCCTTCCGGGCAAACTGCGCATAGGCAAGACCCAACTCGCGATCGCTGAAGGGTGTGCTGCCAACGGCTACCAGGTTCCTCTGGTTGTTGGCTGGGTGTTCACCAAGATCGAGGAGCGAGGGAGCAGTGTTGTTGGACTTTGGCCGGCGCTCAATATCGTGATCAGTCAGTTGTTCATGGGAGATGTCTGCCGTATTGCGGGTGGGCATGTGGCAGACAGCACAATCCTGCTGCTCCGGATGGTGCCGGACAGATATGGCCTCGGTGGCATGACACGATAGACACTTGGCACGATAAAATTCGACGCGGTTCGCCGGATCGGGCGTGCTGTGCGGATCGTGGCAGGTAGTGCAGGTAAGACGGTCGCCTGAAGCACGACGGCAGGCGCTGCGAAGGAGTGCTTCATACTGGCTGCTGGCCCGGGAACCGAAGGCAGGACGATTCGCGTCTACGAAGTAGACTGCATAATCCTGTAAATTATCGCCAGGCCGAAACGTGGCGATAGAGTGTCCTGCCTTGTAGATCGCAGCATCTCCTTCGAGGTGACACTGCAGACACACGCTGTCACGTTGCGCAGGCTTCAGATGCGCCGGATTTACGATAGCCCCCAGGCCGGCATGTGAGTTCTCCGCCTCCAGGTGCGAGGCCGGATCACCATGACAGGAAGAACAGCCGACCCCTGCTTGAGAGAATGGCGGTCCGTTAAACCTGTTACGAATACCCTCCGCCTCCGTACCTATCATGCTGGCGTGGCAGTGGAGGCAGTTCGGTTCGACTGGCAGCGCTGCAGGCATGACACGAGGGTCTTCGTGCTTTGGTGCCATGTCCCATAATTTCTGCTTTCCGTAGTAATTGATCGGTACTTCAAACCACAGCCCGTCCTGCTGATACAGGTAGGTTCTACCGCGATGGCCACTACCGATGAAGTAGCTCAGCTGCCAGGTGCCGACGATAGGTGCTGAGGTGCCTGTGCGCTCATAGGACATCCAGACTTTTCCGCCGTCGGCGTAGATTCGGTAGCGGACCTTGGAAGGCTGATGCTCGAACCCACCTTCAATCAGCCCATCCATTGCCAAGCCGCTCCCGCGAGCCATGGTAGTGCGCTCGTATGCGTCGTAAATACGCTGATGGCAGGACGCACAGACCTTATCGGGAGACTGAAGGACAGGTTGAGCCACGAGGCCGGACCCGTCACCATGCGAGGGCACAACTGCAGCAAGGCAGGCAAACAATGTGCACAGTATGAGCGCTGCCTGAACCGACCTTGATAGAAGTTGCATTGCTTTCCCAGAATGCCTTACCGAACGGCTTAGGTCTCCGGTGTAATTCCACAGATCAGGAACTATTTCGGTGTCGTGAATTTCGGAGTGGTGTCAGCCTGCAGCGTTTCAGCCGTGTGCGTTTCACGCGATGCCTCCTCGGTGCGACCCATCGCGCGATAGGCCTGGCCAAGGAGGTTGTGCGTAATGTAGTTTCCCGGATCCATAGTGCGCGCATGTTCAAGATAACCGGCAGCCGTCGCAGGATCATCTCGCTTCAGCAAGACCTTTCCCAGCAAGATATACGGACCGGTCGCATTCGGCTCAAGAAGCACAGCCTGCTGCAGGATCTTCTCTGCTTCGGGATACCTGGCGCTCCGCGTATACGCGTCGCCCAGCCGGTCGTATGTGCCGGGCTCCAGCGGGTTTCGGCTACGCTCCTGTTCGAGCTCGGCGATAGCGTCGTCGAGGTGCTGGGTCGACAGGGCAATTTCACCGAGGAGCAAATGCGCAAGGGGGAGGTCCGGCTGCAGTTGCAGGGCTTTGCGCGCTGATTCCTGCGCGATCGGTACATACTCACGACGGAAGAGCATTCGCGCAGCCAGCAGGTAGGCGTTGGCGGAGTCTGGCGCGAAATTGTACTGGTGCGCGAAGGCATGCCGCGCGTCGTCGTAGCGCCGCGTCTCGAGATAGCAGAGG
>CAZZYN010000022.1:0-56686 GCA_964658265.1 uncultured Acetobacteraceae bacterium
GACGCCGATGATCCAGGTGAGCTCGCGGGGAAACTTGTAAGCGCCGAAGAGAAACACCTGGGCCATGTGGATGACGACCACGGCGACCATGAAGTTCGAACCCCAGCCGTGCATGGCGCGCAGGAACCAGCCGAGCGGCAGGTCGTGATTGAGGACCTGCAGACTGTTCCAGGCCTGTCCTGCTTCCGGTACATAAACGATGGCGAGCAGGACGCCGGTGACGATCTGCAGCATCAGCAGGACGAAGCTGGCACTGCCGAAGACGTACCACCAACTTGCCGTGTTGCGCGGAACGGGGTGCTCGATCTCCTGCCGGACAGGCCCTTCGAGCTGGACTCGCCGCTCTACCCAATCGTAGGTGTCTTTGTACCAGGACATGGAGTGATTCCTTTAACGAGCTTTGCTTGCTGATTTGCCAGGGTCGGCATCTGGCCGGCCTGGATCATCAGGGTGCCGTTGTTGACGCGCGTCGGATAGGTGAACAGACCGCGCTCGGGCGGCCCGGCTGCGCGATCGCCATTGGCATAGTAGACGCCGCCATGACAGGGACACATAAACAATTGTGACTGAGGAAACCAGCGGACGGGACAGTTGAGATGAGCGCAGTTGACGGCGAACACGGTGAACTGATTGCCTTTTTCACGCCGCACATAACAGGCTACTTTGCCGGTGTCACCATCCCAGGGCTGGGTGTAGGGGTTGCGATAGTCGACCAGCCTGGTCTGATCTTCTTCAAAGGCATTGACATCGCCGAGTGAGACCCAGGAGAGATAGCCTTCCTTGCCGCGGATCGGAAAGAAAACGTAGCGAATGATCGGCGTGGCGATGGCAACGGCCACAAGCGCGTTGAGGGCGATGCCGACTTTCATGAGCAGCGAGCGCCGGGATAAATCCTTTGGATCGGCTGCGGCAGGAGTGTCAACGGGTGCGCGGCGATCGGCAGTTTTTTCTGTAGCTGGGTCCATTACTTTCCTCCCCTGGAGTGTGTCGGCAAGGGTTCGTGCGAGGGAGCCTGGTTGGTGGGCGCCGGGTCGTTACTGGCGGGAATACGGGAGGGATACGGCTGCCCGGGCATGGCTGGTGTCTGCGATTTGAGCCAGGCGACCACGTCGGTCACGTCGGCTTCGGTGAGCGGATGTCCCGGGATATCACTCTTCCAGTTGGGCATGCCATATTCCGGACGGCCGATGATGGTGATGGTGCGCAGGCTCTGCTGATCCATTAATGCGAGGTAGGAGCCGTTGAGGATGGAGCCTTTGTGGTTGCCGGTGCCGGGCGCGCCATGGCAGCGTGCACAGGCTGCCTGGTAGACCTGGCCACCGTGGGCAACACTGGCGGTCGATGGCTGGGCATAGGCGGGTGCGTTCTGACCGGCCAGTACATTGCCCTTGCCCCAGGCTGTGCGCATGCCGTGAACGAGAGCATCGATCTGGGCGTCGGTGAGCATACCCCCGGTGTGGGCGCCGAAGCCGGGCATCAATCCGCCTTTATAGCCATTGGCTGTTACGTTTTTGAGGGTTGCGTCGTCCACGAGCGCAAGGTATTCGGGATTGTTCAGTGCGACGGCAGCGCCGTGCTGGCCGTGGTCTCCGTGGCAGCCGGAGCAATTCTGCGAGTAGAGCTTCTCGAAATTGAGTTCTGCGGAAGGTACGGGCACTTCCGGACCAGGACCCGGCTTACCCGGGAGCTGGCAGCCGGCGAGCATCATGGTCATGCCGATCGACCCGGCCAGCAGGAGCATCTGTCTGCGTCGACTCACTGGCTGTCCTTGTCGTGATGTGGCCGTTCGTCATGAGCGCGCATGTGTCCCACGCCTGGTGTTTCGATACCGAGGCGAACAGCAAAGGGTTGAGAGCGCAGGTCACGCAGGCCGCCCTGCCGTGCGACGACGTAGCCGGCGACCAGGCCGAAGGTGACCTGCGAGGCAGCGAACCACCACCAGTCGATGCGGGCGTCGAGGAATGGATTGATGATGCCGAGAGTGGAATGCAGCAGGCCGGTCCAGAGTGCGGGCGCTACCAGGCCGCCGAGAATGATGGGATGGCGCGGCATGATGGGCAGCATGGCGCCGTAGAGCAGGCCGACCAGCACGCAGGTGGTTGCCTGGATGACGGTGGCGACCAGCAGGCCGCCCCAGTGGAATTGCGCGATCTGTTCGGGCGTGGCGTTCTGCAATGCCGCGACACCGGCGCCGCCGAGCAGGTTCACCGTGTACCAGATGCTGTGGTAGCGAAGCAGTCCGTAGAGCAGCGCCGGAAAGACCATGACGATGCCGCCGGCGATACCGCCTTTGAGGCCAGAGAGCACCGGGCTTGCATGCTGCGGGGTCTGCTCGTGCCCGGGTGAGGACAGGTCGCTGATCTTCGGCAGCTCCAGGCGGGCAACACTGGTGCGAGTGGAACGGAATGCGATCGTTTCATACACGACGGGCACGACTTCATGATGCTCATGTGGCAGCACATCGCGAAACCAGCCGACGGCACCGGCGATGGTGAAGGCCAGGCCGAGGTAGAGGATCATGTGATTGGTGACGAGCGCGGCGGCCGTGAGCGTGAGGCCGAGCGCCAGCACAACGGGCCACGCGGTGGAGGCGGGCAGCACGACCGAATCGCCGGTACCGCCATGGGGACCGTGAGCATCGTCGCGAGATGGAGCGTATTCGTGTGTAGAAGCCATGGCTAAAGCCTGTCCGATCTCATGCGTTCCTTGTCATGAAGCGATGGTGCGTGGATGCTCATGATCAGCGACCAATGATGTACACAACAGTGAAGACCACGACCCAGATTGCGTCGACAAAGTGCCAATAAAGGGACAGTACCTCGACACGCTCCGTGTGATTGGGTGTGAGTTTACCCATGAGGCCGAAGAGCAGTACCAGGCTCAACAGCGCAAGTCCGACGATGACGTGGAAGGCATGCAGGCCGACCAGGCAGTAGTAAGTGGACCCGAAGACATTGGTGTGTACGGTGAGGCCGTCGACGTAGATGAGTTTGCGCCATTCGAGGGCAGTGGCGAACATGAAGACCAGGCCGAGCAGGATGGTGCCGCCCCACCACAGCGAAAACTGGTTCATCTGCCGCTTGTGCAATGCGCGCTCGGCGAGCCAGATGGTCAGGCTGCTCGAGAGCAGGCAGATGGAGCTGAAGATGGGCAGCTCGAGTACCTGCTGCGGCGTAGGTCCCCATTTGCTGCGACCGATGTAGTAGATGTAGGCGACGACGAAGATGGCGAAGATCGTCGATTCGCCGAAGATGAGGCAGTACATGCCCACCTTGCCTTTGTAGGGCAGGATCCATTCGTCATCGTGGCCGGTGCCGTGACTGTGCGGAATGACGGGTGAGGCTGCGCTCATAGGGCTTGCTCCTGCCTGTGTCGACTGATCATCCGTCTCATTACTCCCATGCCGAATCCGGATCTTCCGGATGCTTGAGATCCCACAGGGGTCGTCGGCTGCTGACGGTCGGCTCGACGGCAAAGTTGTACGCCGGCGGCGGTGAGGTGGTGGCCCACTCCAGGGTCCATGCATCCCACGGGTCGGGTCCGGCCTCTGGACCAAAGAAGTACGAAGTCACCATGTTGTAGACAAAAAGCAGCGTGGCCGCCGACTGGATAAACGCGCCGATGGTGGCAAGCATGTTCCAGATCATCCACCCACGGTCGGGCTCGTAGGTATAGATGTGGCGCGGCATGCCGAGCATGCCCGGAATATGCAACAGGTCAAAGGTGAGATGAAAGCCGATGAGGAAGAGCCAGAAGTGCCACTTGCCCAGGCGTTCATTCATCATTTTGCCTGTAGCTTTCGGGAACCAGTAATAGAACGCCCCGAAGAGCGTAAAGAGGATGCCGCCGACCAGAACGTAGTGGAAGTGCGCCACGACGAAGTAGGTGTTGTGCAGCTGCCAGTCGACGGGCGCGACGGAGAGAATGATGCCGGTGAGGCCGGCGATGAGGAACTGAAAGACGAAGCCCACACAGAAGAGCATGGGGGCGGCGAGGCGGATTCTGCCTCCCCACATGGTGGCGATCCAGTTGAAGATCTTGATGCCGGTGGGGATACCGACGAGCATGGTCGAAAGCGCGAAGAATGCATTCGAGACAGAGGTCATGCCGACGGTGAACATGTGGTGTGCCCACACACCCAGGCTGACAAAGCCGATGCCGACGGATGCGGCGACCATGGCGGGATAGCCGAAGATGGCTTTGCGGGAAAACGTGGGAATGATCTCGTTGGCGAAGGCGAAGGCCGGCAGGATCAGGACATAGACTTCCGGATGGCCGAAGATCCAGAAGAAGTGCATCCACAGGTAGGCGGAGCCGCTGCCCTGCGCGTCGAAGAAATGGCCGCCCAGGTAGCGATCAACCATCAGCATGATCTGTGCCGCGGTGAGCGGACCGATGGCGACGAGGATGAGCCCGGCCTGCACCAGATAGAGCCACGCGAGCAGCGGCAGGCGGAACATGGTCATGCCTTTGCAGCGCATGGAGACGATGGTCGCGATGATGTTGATGGCCGCACCGATACTGCCGACGCCGGTCAGCATCAGCGAGATCGCCCAATAGTCGGTACTGTGGCCGCGGGAGAAAGCAAGCTCGGTCAGTGGTGCGTAGGCGAACCAGCCAACGTCCGGCGCACTGCCGGCATTGGAAAGGCCGACGCCGCCGATGAAGCTGTAGTAAAGCAGCAGGCCACCGAAGGCGGTCATCCAGAAGCTGAAGGCATTGAGGCGTGGGAAGGCCATGTCCCGCGCACCGATCATCAACGGGATGAGGTAGTTGGCGAAGCCGGTGAGGATGGGCATGCCGACGAAGAACACCATGGTGGTGCCGTGCATGGTGAACATGCGGTTGTAGACCTGGGGCGAGACAAACGTATTGTGCGGCACGGCCAGCTGCATCCGGATGACCATGGCCTCAATGCCGGCGACGACCAGGAAGATGAGGGAGTACACGATGTACAGGATGCCGAGCTTCTTGTGATCGACAGTGACGACCCACGCGTGAGCCTTCTCGAGGTAGGTCTCGCGTACGGAGCTCTCGGGCGTCGCGTCCACTACTCCGGGAAGTCTGCCAGGCAGTGGCAAGGTCGATTGTGACATCTACTGGCTCCTCTTTCTTACCGCGGCGAACACGGTTGCTGGCACATGCGCTGCGTGGTCAGGGCGTTCATTGCAAGGTAGCCAGGTACGTCGTCACCTGGTCGAGTTGATCGTCCGTCAGATTCATTGCGGGCATGTTCGATCCTGACTTAAAGACTTCGGGATTCTGGATCCAGCGCCGCAGGTTTTCGGGGGTGTTTTCGGCCGCACCGGCCGCGATCGTTTTACGGCTCATCAAGTGGGTGAGGTCCGGACCGAAGCGTCCATTGGCGATCGTGCCTTTCACAGCATGGCAGTTGATGCAGCTTTGTGACTCGAAGACATATCTACCCTGGGCGGCAGTTGCGATCTGCAAAGCATCCTGCTGTTGATTTTTCACCCAGGCATCGAAATCCGGCCGCGACTGCACATAGACCTTCAGCAGCATTTTGGCATGCTCGGTACCGCAGAACTGGCCACACTGTCCGGAGTAGACGCCGGTCTTCAGAGGATCAAGCCACATCTCGTTGACGCGATCGGGGATCATGTCGGTCTTGCCGGCGAGTCTCGGAATCCAGAAGCTGTGCACAACGTCCGAGGAGCTTAGTTTGAGGTAGGTTGGGGTCGGAGCCTTTGGATCGTTGACCGGGATGTGCAGTTCATTGGCGGCAGTGAAGCCGTACTCGGGATATTGAAACTCCCACCAGAACTGGTGGCCAATGGCATTCACCTTGATCGACGTTTTTGGTTCGGTATGGTCCTGCACTGCGAAGATCATGCGGGCGGTCGTAAGAAACAGGACGACCACGATCAGTACAGGAATGATGGTCCAGGAGATCTCAATCTGGTTGCTGCCGAAGATTTGGATGGGCTCGGAGGTCTCGTCACCGGGCCTGGCGCGGAACTTGAACACGGCATAGGCGCCGAGTGAGGCAACCACCAGGAAAATACCGATCGTAATGGCAAAGACAAAAAGCGAGAGGCTGAAGACACCGCTTGCCGGCGTGGCATCGCGGGAAAACATACTGGTGCCCTGATTAACCGTGTGACTTGCAAAAGCAGAAGAGGCCGTAAGGAAGCACAGAGATGCGAGAGCATATCTGGCTGTCACGAGTGTCTTCGTTGTCCTGCCTGGTTCCACCACCGTGATTCGCTTCCTCAGCCTGTCAGGCTGCAGGTTGCTGCTGCGTCGTAGTTCAGGACCGGCGATACTCCCGGCCCAAGGTCAACGCTTCTTCCTCATTCTAACGGCAATACTCAACCTGCAATACCGAATTGCCGCAGCCAGCCTGGATGAGCGCTGCCGGGGCTGCCAGTGCCACTATTCAATGCATCGCGATGCGGGGGCAGGTAAGATGCACAGGATGTGGTCTACGCGCCCGCGGGCATCCTCGTGCCTGCGCCGGAACTTTGATTGTCCTGTGGCGTGCGCTCGCTCCGTATACAGATGTTTACGCGGGCATGTGACTGCTGTCTGCATCGTTATGCTCACATGCGTCGGCGGCTTCCCTGTTCCTGCGGAAGGCAGCAAAGTGGAGACCGGCATCGCCGCTTCGTCCAATGCCATTTCGCCGCGGCCGGAGGTCGTTGGTTCTTTCCACCGCGATGTGCACCAAGTCTTCAATACCAGCAGCGGCCTGCCGCAGGATACTGTTCGACAATTTTTGCAGACCCGTGACGGCTACCAGTGGATGGCTACGGAGGGCGGCCTGGTCCGCTTTGACGGATACGACTTTACGGTCTTCGACAGACGCAACACACCGGCGCTGGCCAGCGACCTGATCAATGGACTCTTTGAAGATCGTTCCGGAAATCTTTGGATCAGTACTTCGAGCGGCCTGACGGAACGTACCGGCTCTGTGTTCCAACACTATTCAACGCGCAACGGGCTGCCGTCAGACAATGTCTGGGCGGCGGCGCAGGATGCGAGCGGCCGCATATGGGCTGCTACCACCGGCGGGCTTGCACGGCTGGAAGCGGGGAGCTTTACGGCGGCAGCGGGCAACGGGCCATTCAACGGCCGACCGGCTTCGTCGTTCCTGCTCGCGAGGGATGGAACGCTGTGGGCAGTGTCGACCACGGCTGTTGCGCGTATCGATCCAGGCGGCAAGCTGCAGATACTGCCTCTTGCAGCAACTGCTGTCGACCTCGCGGTTGACCGTGACAGTGCGCTCTGGATTGCAACGGCGAGTGGTGTCTGGCACGCCGGCAGTCAGGGTGCTTTGTCGCCTGCGGCATTGCCTGCTGGCTTTGGGTCACGGCTGTTGTCGCTTGCTGCCGATGGTGAAGGTACGCTGTGGCTGGGGACTGACAAGGGACTGTATGCGCGATCGCCCGATGCCTCGGCAAAAGCGGCGTGGCGGCACTTCACGAGTGAGCAGGGTGTACCCCCAGGCGCGGTCAACAAGCTGTTTGCGGATGCGGCCGGGGTGCTATGGATTGCGAATGATGCCGGCGTCTTCCGTCATAGCCATGAACGCTCTGACACCAATCCTTCGAGTAGGGATCGCTTTTCCGCCGTACTGGATCAGGATGGATTCAAAGGCAGCGATGTACTTACGCTGTACCGCGATAGAGAGGGAGATCTGTGGGCAGGCAGTGAGAGCGCGGGTGCGGCGATTCTTCGGCATCCTGTGTTTACTACCTTTACGCGCCGCGAAGGTTTGCCGTCGGACGTGGTGCGCTCAGTGTTTGCGGGGGCTGCAGCAGCGGCCAGCGCACAGGAGCTCTGGCTGGGCACTGGTGCCGGTCTCTCCTCGTTCAGTCGAGGCGCCTTTCATAATGTGGGCAGCGTGGCAGGTATTGCGAGTGATGAAATTCTCGCGCTGGCGACTTCCTCCGGAGGCGGGGCACGTGCGCTGTGGATCGGCACGCCGGATGGTCTGAGCTACCTGGAGGGAACCAGGAGCCTGACGCTGACTGCTTCCGACGGTCTGCCTGACGACTCGATCCGTTCGCTGTTGCTGGCACGCAATGGCGCGCTATGGATCGGCACCAGTCACGGCCTCGCCTGCCTGCCGCATGCAGATCCGGCAGAGACCCATGCCATCCACACCATGACCCAGGCCACTGGGCTTGCCAGTAACGTGATTGGCTCCCTGCTTGAAGACTCGGACGGCGGTCTGTGGGTGGGCACGCTTAATGGCCTGACGCATCTGACACTCCCAAAATCCGATGGCCGATCCTGCGACCTCTCCGGCGCCAGTGTCCAATCCTTCACGAGCAGCGGCGGATTGACTTCACCGATTGTGACCGCTCTGGGCAGTAGTCACGCCGGCGAGTTATGGATTGGAACCAGCGGGGGCGGCCTCTTCAGTTATCGTGCCGGGAACGATACCGGCAGGGGCGGGCGCATCACGCATATCGGCAGCACCGCTGACTATGCATCCGGACGGCTGCCAGGGACGGTTTACAGCATCGTCGAGGATGCCACCGGCTTTACATGGCTTGGCAGTTCTTCGGGCGTCGACCGGCTTCGTTCGAGCGACCTGGTGGCGATGGCGCGCGGCAATGCCGCGGCAGAGGGCGTCGCGATTGAACACTTCGACGTAGCAGATGGCCTGCGCATCCAGGACCTTGCCAGTAATGGCCATCCTGAAGCTGCGCTGACTGCAGCCGGCGACCTGTGGTTTGCCACGATGAAGGGCGCATCGGTGGTGAACACGCGCGATCCCGCTCTGAACCTGTCTCCGCCTCCGGTTGCTCTTGAAAGTGTCGCCGTGGATGACCTTGCCGCATTGAGTCCTGCAGCCGAGACCCTATCAATCCCCGCCGGTTCCGGCCGCCTTGCGTTCCACTATGCCGGGCTCAGCATGGCCCAGCCCAGCAAGGTGCGCTATCGCTACCAGCTGGAACACTTTGACCGCACATGGATCGACGCCGGCACGCGCCGCACTGCTTTCTATACCAACATTCCGCCGGGCCGTTATACCTTCCGCGTGCTGGCCTCGTTCAACGGCGGCGCGTGGAGTACGACGGCTGCCGTGCTGCCCCTTACGATTGCGCCCCATTATTACCAGACCTGGTGGTTCTACACGCTGCTGGTGCTGCTGCTGGCGGCAATCGCATGGCAGCTGTATCTATACCGGCTGCGCCAGGTGGAGCTGCGCTTTCATGCCGTGCTGGCGGAACGAGGACGCATCGCGCGTGAAATCCACGACACGCTCGCGCAGGATATTGTCGGCATCTCTGTGCAGCTCGAGCTGGTATCGCGGCTGATGGGGCGGTCGGTCGACCAGGCGCTGCTGCAATTGCATGAGACACGGACGCTGGTGCGGAAGAGCCTCGCCGATGCGCGCTCCTCGATCTGGGATCTGCGGTCACCAACATCCGGCGAAGGCGATCTGCCGGCGCGTCTCCGCGTGCTTGCGAAGCGGTTGGTTGCCGAAGCCAGGACAGAGCCGAAGATCCAACTCAACATGCAAATTACGGGGACCTACCGGGCGTTTACTGAAACACAGGAAAGTGAGCTGCTGCGGATTGCCCAGGAAGCTGTAACGAATGCCATTCGCCATGGCCAGCCCGGGACCATCCGCATTGCGCTGATCTATCATGCGGCAGGAGTCCGTCTGGAAGTTCAGGACGATGGCAGAGGCTTCATGGTTCCGCTGCACAAGTCCGGACCTGCCGGCCATTACGGCATACGGGGCATGTATGAGCGGGCAGAACGCGGCGGCGCAACACTCGACATCAGCAGCACGCCGGGCGCTGGAACAACGATTACAGCAGAAGTTTCACAGCAGTAAGAACGCGACGCAGCATAGAAGGAAACGACATGGAACCACTACTCCGGCTGATGATTGTGGATGACCATCACATTGTGCGGCAGGGACTTGCCGCCCTGCTCAACACCATTCCAGATATGAAGGTTGTGGCAGAAGCTTCAGATGGCTCACTGGCTTTGCCGTTGTTTCGCGAGCACCAGCCTGACGTCACGCTGATGGATCTGCGGATGCAGGGCGGCGATGGCGTTGAAGCGATCCAGCGCATTCGTGCGGAGTTTCCGCAGGCTCGCATCATCGTGCTGACCACCTTTGATGGCGACGAGGATATTTTTCGGGCGCTGCAAGCGGGCGCGCGCGGCTACCTGTTGAAGGGTATGGATACGGATGAGCTGGTCTCTGCAATTAAGGCCGTGCACAGTGGAAAGTCGCGCATCCCGGCTCCCGTTGCCGAACGGCTTGCCGAACGTATGAGCAATCCGGTCCTCACGGATCGCGAAGTGGATGTACTGCGCCTGATTGTCGGGGGCAACAGCAACAAGGAGATCGCGAGTGCCCTGTTCATCTCCGAGGCAACGGTAAAGACACACATCAACAACCTGCTCGGCAAGCTCGGCGTGAGTGATCGCACACAGGCGGCCACCACGGCGCTGCAGCGCGGCATCGTACATCTCGACTAGGCAGACAAAACCATGAAACTGATTGAAACGCGCCGGCAGATCCTTTCCTTCTTCGCTTCTATCATGGTGCTGCTTCCTCTTTGCACAAGCAGCCTGGCGCAGTCCGCGAAAGCCGGCTGGCATGCTGCTTCGGAAGCAGAGCTGCACACCATCATCCCAGCACGCGCGCCCGCCATCAGCGAGCGGATTGAGACCGAATTCCGAACCGCCTCCGGTATCACAAATGGCAAAGGGCAGTATGTAGCAGGCGTCGTGATGATCACGGCGGGCTACTCTGCTGAAGGGAAATATTCGCATTATTTTCTGACACAGGTGCCGATCAAAGTGGGCAATCTCGCGCTTGCGCCGGGGGACTACCTGTTTGGCTGGACACGCACCCAGGACGCACTGCGCGTGAGCTTCTACCAGGCATCGACTGGCACACCGATCGGTGATGTGGATGCACTACGCGATGCTTCGACGACGCGCGTCGAGTCATTTCGCATCTGGCCGCCGGCTGCTGCCACGCCGGACAAAGCCGTAATTCAAATCGGCCGCTTTACGTTTCCATACAGCTTCAGTCCGCGATGAGCTGAGCAAAAGAGATCATTTGCCGTATGTAGTTTCCATGAATTTGTAAACGGAGGGACCGCGGCCGACATCCCACTCGAAGACAGTGACTCTGCTGTAGGCTTTGCAAAGAGATACTCACTGTTCGAGAAACCCGGAGAGACCATGCCCACCCAGCTGAGCGACGACGAACTGCAAAAGATGAACGCCTACTGGCGTGCCGCGAATTACCTCTCCGTCGGCCAGATCTACCTGAAAGAAAATCCGCTGCTCGATCATCCACTGACCATTGAGGACATCAAGCCGCGTCTGCTTGGCCACTTTGGTACAACGCCCGGACTGAACTTCATTTACGTGCATTTGAACCGGCTGATTCGCAATCACCAGGCACCGATTCTCTTTGTCGTCGGACCCGGTCATGGCGCGCCCGGCATCATCGCGAACACCTATCTCGAAGGCACCTACACTGAGACGTATCCCAATATCGAGCGCAACAAAGACGGCATCAAGCGGCTCTTCCGCCAATTCTCGTGGCCCTATGGCGTGCCGAGTCACGATGCGCCGCAGGTTCCCGGCTCGATCCACGAGGGCGGCGAGCTTGGCTATTCCCTGCTGCATGCCTACGGCGCGGCTTTTGACAATCCGGAGCTGATTGTTACGTGCGTCGTCGGCGACGGCGAAGCAGAGACAGGACCCGCGGCGACCAGCTGGCACTCGAACAAGTTCCTCAACCCGATTACGGATGGCGCTGTGCTTCCCATCCTTCATCTGAACGGCTACAAGATCGCGAATCCGACTTTCCTGGCGCGTATTCCAAAGGATGAACTGGAGAGCCTCTTTCGCGGCTATGGCTACAAGCCCTACTTCCTTGAAGGCGACGATCCGCTGACGGCGCATCGCGAGATGGCTGCCGTGATGGATACCATCTACGAAGAGATTCGTTCGATCCAAAAACGTGCGCGCGATGAGAATGACGCGACACGGCTGGCATGGCCCATGCTGATTATGCGCACACCGAAGGGCTGGACCGGACCAAAGTTTGTGGACGGCAAGCAGGTGGAAGGTACGTGGCGCGCCCACCAGGTGCCGCTCGACGATGTACTGACCAATCCTGAACATACACGGCAGCTGGAGGAGTGGCTGCGGTCTTACAGGATTGACGAAATTTTCGATGCTGACGGCGTACTGCATGACGAGATTGCCGACATGGCACCGAAGGGCCGGCTTCGCATCGGCGTTACGCCGCAGGCCAATGGCGGCCAGCTGTTGACGCCGCTCGCACTGCCTTCGTTCCAGGATTATGCCGTGACGGTCAAGCAGCCGGGTGATGAAGAGTCGAGTGCGACATACGTACTGGGCACCTATCTGCGCGACGTGATGAAGAACAACATGCCTTCGAAGAATTTTCGCGTCTTCGGTCCGGATGAAACTGCTTCCAATCGCCTGCAGGCCATCTATGCGGCTAGCGGGAAACGATGGGATGCTGCTTACACCAATCCGAATGCAGACGAAAATCTCTCTGTAAATGGCCGTGTGATGGAGGCACTGAGCGAACACATGTGCGAAGGCTGGCTGGAAGGCTACCTGCTCACCGGCCGTCACGGCCTGTTCTCGTGCTACGAAGCCTTCATCCACATCATCGACTCCATGTTCAACCAGCACGCGAAGTGGCTAAAGGAGTGCCAGAGTCTTCCATGGCGCAAGCCGATCGCGTCATTGAATTATTTACTGAGTTCGCACGTGTGGCGGCAGGATCATAACGGCTTCTCGCACCAGGATCCCGGTTTCATGGATGTGGTGGCCACAAAGAAGTCTGACATCGTGCGCATCTATCTTCCGCCGGATGCAAACTGCCTGCTCTCGGTCGCCGACCACTGCCTGCGCAGCCGCAACTATGTAAACGTCATCACGGCCGGCAAGCAGCCTGCGCCCAACTGGCTGAGCATCGAAGAGGCGACTCGCCACTGTACGTCGGGCTTGGGTGAATGGAAGTGGGCGAGCAACGACAATGGTGATCCGGAAGTGGTGCTGGCCTGCGCGGGCGATGTGCCGACGCTTGAGACCATGGCTGCTGTGACCATCCTTCGCTCATGGGCCCCCGACCTTCGTGTGCGGGTTGTGAACGTAGTTGACCTGTTTACGCTGGAGTCTGAGACGCAGCATCCGCATGGGCTGGGTGAAGCCGAATTCGACAAGCTCTTTACCAGGGACAAGCCGGTCATCTTTGCGTTTCACGGCTACCCTTCGCTGATCCACACACTCACGTACAAACGCTACAACCACGCGGGTTTCCATGTACATGGCTTCAAAGAAGAAGGCACGACGACCACCCCCTTCGACATGGTTGTACTTAACGAGCTGGACCGCTACAGTCTTGCACTGGATGCCATCAGCCAGGTGCCGCGATTCGCTGATCAACTACCGCTGATGGAGCAGCGCTTTTCGGAGATTATGGAAAAGCACAAGCTCTATGTGACGGCACATGGTGAGGACCTGCCGGAAGTGAGTGGCTGGAAGTGGAGTCCGCGGTAATCGGTCTGCATGCGAGAAGGAATGAATCATCAATCGACGGACATTCTCGTGATCAACAGCGGCTCGTCTTCGCTGAAGTTCGGCGTCTACAAAGACGAAGAGCAACAGCTGAGTGGGTCGATAGACGCCATCGGGGCGTCCGGCGGAAAGCTGAAGCTCAAGGATGCCGACGGTAAGCAGCTGATTGACCAGGCCTCGGACGCACAGTCGCAGGAGTCTGCATTCGCAACTGCCATGCAGGCCCTGGCCGAGGCTGGTTCGCCTGCGCCGTTGGCAATCGGGCATCGCATCGTGCATGGCGGCCCGCAACTTCGAGAGCACCAGCGCATCACTCCGGAAGTGCTGAAAGCCCTGGAGCAGGCCGTGCACTTCGCGCCCTTGCACGATCCGCCGGCCCTCTCGATCATCCACGCTGCGCAGAATCATTTCCCGCAGACCCCGCAGTTCGCATGCTTCGATACTGCCTTTCACAGCACCCTGCCAGAGATTGCGGCACACTATCCTCTACCCGCCACTTACTGGGAGCAGGGTGTGATGCGGTACGGCTTTCATGGTCTTTCCTATGAATCCATTGTGCATGCACTCGGCGACCGACTGCCGCGCCGCACGGTCGTCGCACATCTCGGCAACGGCGCAAGTCTCTGCGCGATGCTGGATGGGAGGTCGGTCGACACCAGTATGGGCCTTACGCCCACTGGCGGCATCCCGATGGGAACGCGCACAGGCGACCTCGATCCGGGAGTGATTCTGTGGCTGTTACGTAATGGCTGCAGTGCGGATGACCTGGAGGCGATGGTGAATCACAAGTCCGGCCTGGCCGGCCTTGCAAACGGCGTGAGTGACATGCGCGCGTTGACCAAGGCCGCGCAGGATGGGGATGCCGCGGCACGCCTTGCGATCGACATCTTCACCCGCAGTATCGCCAAAACGATTGCTGGCTACATTGTGGTTCTCGGCGGCCTGGATGCACTGGTATTCACTGGTGGGATCGGCGAAAACAGCGTGCCCGTTCGCGAGCAAGTGTGCGAACAGCTTGCGGCCTTCGGCATTGCTATTGATGCGGCGAAGAATCAAAAGTCCGCTGAGCTCCTCTCGGCGGCAGAGTCTGCAAGCGAGGTACGGATCATCCCTGCCGATGAGGACGGCACCATCGCGCGCCATACAAAGATGCTGCTGGCAGCGGACTAGCCGCTCAGACAGTCATCTGCATCGCGGTGCGATGTGCCAGTAGAAGATCCTGACGGAGGAAATCGTAGAGCTGTTCGGATCCCTGCGCCTCCGCAGCCCGCAGGATCGCAGATGGATGAATGGTGGCTACGACTGTTTCCGCGTACGGTGACGAAACGATGCGGCCTCGCTCTTTCATCAGTGCGAACTTCGCACCGAGCAGTGACTTCGCCGCAGTCGCGCCAAGACAGACGACTACGCGCGGCCGGACTGCTTCGATCTCGGCAAGCAGCCACGGCCGGCAGGCGGTTACTTCACTCAGCCGCGGCGATTGATGCAGCCGGCGCTTGCCCCGTTCGACAAACTTGAAATGCTTGACCGCGTTGGTCACATACATCGCGCTGCGATCCAGACCGAGCTCATCCACGACGCGATTGAGCACCTTCCCTGCCGGGCCGACAAAAGGTTTTGCCTGCTTGTCTTCTTCATCGCCAGGCTGCTCGCCCACCAGCATCAGGCCGGCACGGGCCTGTCCTTCGCCAAAGACTGCATGCATGGCGTGGCAATACAGCTCGCAGCCTTTGCATCCCGGCAACGCTGTGCGGAGCGCCGGCAAGGTCCGCTCGTGCGGCAGAAACTCTTCGGCTGTACCGGTCTTCTGTGACTTGATCATGGTCTCGGTCCTCATCGCCGCGGCGGTCATCAACTGCGGCAGCAGCTGGACCTCCGGCATGTTCTGCCAGTAGCGCACAGGCATCTCCGAACGCATCGCTTTCGGGTTCAACCTGGCAGGGTTGAAGATGGATTTGTAATAGCTGCGCCATAGTTCTTCGAGCTCATCATCCAGCGGCGCAGCCTCGCGCGGCACACCTTCACTCCATGCCAGGCGCCGGGTCTGCGGATCCCAGTGGACGGACTGCCGCGGTGTAAGAATCGACCACTGCATCGTGGGAAATCTTTCCTGAAAAAATGGCGCTGCCAGGGGCAGTACATCGTGATCCGGCTTGTACCACGCGATGAAATGCTCGGCATACGCTTCGTCCTTCACCTGCCGGAAGCGAACAAATGCGTGCATTTTATGCAGGTCGCGCCGGATCTGCTGCTCCATACGGCGAGCCTCGGCGACATCGCTATCCACTTCCACGTGCAGCAGCTGTCGTGCGGCCTGCAAGCGCCACAGTAGCCGATACAGAAGATGCCAGCGACCAGGATCAGCATGCACGGACACTATCTGTGCCAGCTCAACGAAGGCGCGCGGGACGAAGATGCTCCCTGCTGCTACCGGGCGAGGTGCTTCTTCTTCACTGCCGAAGGCCAGGCCGAGATTTTGTGGAGTGTCGGCATCAAAAATCTCGACTTGTTCAGGTGCAACGCCCTCAGTGAGCAAAGCCCTTGCCGTCTCTCGCCAGTTATCGAACGTCGGCTCAATGATTACTCGCCGCACTGCCTAGACTTCTCCCGAGATGGCGCTGGTGGCAGAGGCAAATAATTCAAGCTGCGGGGGCGGTGTGACGATTTCTTTAAGCCGCGGTGCATCGATGATTCCACCTGCTGGCAGCGAGTCGACCGTGACCAGAAAATTCTGCGCCTGCTTGATCCGCACGTTCAACTTTCGCAAATCCTCGATGGTCAGGCGATGATATTTCCGGATGCGCAAGATCTTTTCAACATTGCGATAGCCGATGCCGGGGACCCGCAGCAGGGCCTCCCGCGTGGCCGCATTCACATCCACGGGAAAGAACTCGCGATGCCGAAGAGCCCAGGTCAGCTTCGGATCTCGCTGCAGATCCAGGTTCGGCTCGTCGGCTGTGGTCAGCTCGGCCGCGTCGAAGCCGTAGTAACGCATCAGCCAGTCGGCCTGGTAGAGACGATGCTCGCGCACCAGCGGCACCGGCTGCAATGGCAGGCGTGCATCGGCACGCGGATAGGGACTGAAGCCTGAGTAGTAGATTCTCCGCAACTGGTATTCGCCGTAGAGGTGCGTGGCAGTTGAAAGAATCTGTTGATCGGTGCTGGCGGTTGCACCGACGACCATCTGCGTACTCTGACCGGCTGGTGCGAACTTCGGCGCACGCCTGTCTTTTTTGCGCTCTTCTTCTGAAGCCATGCGGCCGGTAAAAATCTGCCCCATTGCCGATTCGATCACGTCTGCTTTCTTATCGGGTGCCAGCTGAACGAGGTCTTGCTGCGTCGGCAGTTCGATGTTGGCGCTGAGCCGGTCAGCCCAGCGGCCTGCCTCGGCCATCAGGATCTGTGAAGCGCCGGGTATCGCTTTGAGATGGATGTAGCCGCCGAACAGATGGGTCTCGCGCAGGGTACGCGCAACGCGGATCAACTCTTCCATCGTGTAGTCAGGGGACTGGATGATGCCGGAACTCAGGAAGAGTCCCTCGATGTAATTGCGCTTGTAGAAATCGAGCGTGAGGGTGACGACCTCTTCCGGGGTGAAGCGTGCGCGCCGGATATCGCTCGAGACGCGGTTCACGCAAAAAGCGCAGTCGTAGGAGCAGTAATTGGTGAGCAGGATCTTCAGCAGCGAAACGCAGCGACCGTCCGGCGTATAGCTGTGGCAGATCCCCATGCCATCCGAATGCCCAATGCCCTGGCCGGTACCGGCGCGCTTCGCACCAGAGCTCGCACAACTCGCATCGTACTTGGCGGCGTCGGCCAGGATCTCGAGCTTGTCCTGAACTGTCATCATCATGATGCTTCAGCTCCTGTTCCCACTGGCGCCAACTGCAGGCCCGCCATCCTTCATCTTAGGGCGAAAGGCAGGCGAACAGTAGTCGCTGCCCAAGTACGTTATGATGACAATTCTTTCCCATCCCGCCTTGGTGAATTCGTGAATAGCTTCCAGAATCGCATTCTTCGCGCTCCTGCTGCCGCCCTGATCGGGGTGATGGCGGCATGTGGGTTGCTGCTGCTGCCGTTGAGCGCACAGCAGGCAGCGCCCGTCAGTCCGGAAGCCATCGGTAAACAGCTGTCGACAGGGATTCGGCCCAACATTCTGGCCGCCACGCCGCCGATGGGCTGGAACAGCTGGGACAGCTACGGGCTGTCCATCACGGAGGACGAGTTTAATTCGAGTACGGAACTGCTGCACACCCAACTGCAGCAGTACGGCTGGCAGTTTGCTGTCATCGATGAAGGCTGGTACCTGAGCAATCCCGAGAGTAATGGCAAGCCGGCATGGCAATACACGATGGACGCAAATGGCCGCTACATGCCAGCGGAAAACCGCTTCCCTTCGGCGGCAGAAGGCGTAGGCCTGAAGAAGATTGCGGACAAAATTCACTCACGGGACCTGCGCCTGGGGATTCACATCATTCGCGGCATCCCGCGAGAAGCTGTCGGCAAGAATCTGCCGATCGCCGACTCCAGCTTCCATGCTGCCGATGCAGCCGATACCAGCGATACCTGCCGCTGGAATTCGGATAACTATGGCATTAAAGACAATGCCGCCGGACAGGCTTATTACGATTCGCTGGCCAGGCTTTATGCCGGCTGGGGTATCGATTTCATCAAAGTCGACTGCATTTCGTTCCCCTACAAGGCGGGCGAGATCCGGATGCTGAGCGAGGCTATCAGGAAGACCGGCCGCCCGATTATTCTCAGTCTTTCTCCCGGCCCCACGCCTCTCGACCAGGCAGCCGACGTTGCCGCACATGCACAGATGTGGCGCATCAGCGACGACTTCTGGGATCACTGGGACAAGTGGCCAGACGCCACGTGGTCGCAGAGCCTGAAAGGACAGTTCGATACCCTTGCGCAGTGGGTGCCGTCTGCCGGCCCGGGCCACTGGCCGGACGCCGACATGCTGCCCATCGGCTACCTTGGCCCTCGTCCCGGCTATCGCGAGGCGCGCAATAGCGGACTCACTCCGGATGAGCAGCAGACCCTGATAACGCTGTGGGCGATCTCACGCTCACCGCTGATGCTGGGCGGCGATCTGCATCACCTGGATGCCCGTATTCTCAACCTGCTTACAAATCCGGAAGTGATCAGTGTCGACCAGAAGAGCACCAACAACCACCCGTTGATTCGCACCGCAGACACGGTGTTGTGGACGGCGCGGCCATCCGATGGCGGCGGCACCTTTGTCGCGCTCTTCAACCTGGCAGATACGCGACAGACGCTGCACTACAGCTGGAACCAGCTTGGCATCATGCTGCAGAAGAAGGATCGCCTGCGCGACTTATGGCAGCTGAAGAGTGACAAGATCAACAAGCACCAGGAAGGGATCACTGTGACACTGGCACCGCATGCTTCGGCTCTGTACCGCGTGGGCGGCAAGGGCTTTGAACAGCGCGGCCTGCTGCATTACTTCTTCTAGAGGTTTAGCCGGAGGTGGTGCCCCGGCTTCTCTGAGGTGCTAGAGCGACTCGCGGAAATACGCCAGCGAAAGTGTCAGGCCTTCACGAAGACCGACCTTCGGCTCCCAATTAAGCAGCGTCTTTGCCCTGGTGATGTCGGGCCTGCGACGGGTGGGGTCGTCCGGAGGCAGCGGCAGCTTGCGGATCCCGGAGGCAGAGCCTGTAACCGCGAGTACCTCGCGCGCACACTCGGCAATCGTCCACTCGACCGGGTTGCCGATGTTGACCGGCAGATGCTCGGCTGACGCGGCCAGCAGCAGAATGCCCTGGATAAGATCCGAAACGTAACAGAAGCTGCGCGTCTGCTCACCATCGCCGTAAATCGTGAGTTCTTCGCCGCGAAGTGCCTGCATCATCAGGTTTGAAATGACCCTGCCATCGGTCGGCTGCAGCCGCGGGCCGTATGTATTGAAGATGCGTACCATCCGCGTATCCACGCCATAGTAGCGGTGGTAGGCCATGACGGTGGCTTCAGAGAATCGCTTCGCTTCGTCATAAACAGACCTCGCACCGATAGGATTGACGTGTCCCCAGTACGATTCGGTCTGTGGATGCTCGAGTGGGTCGCCGTAACATTCTGAAGTCGATGCCTGGAGGTAGCCTGCCTGGTACCTGCGCGCGATATCGAGTGTGTTGACTGTGCCGTAGGAGCCGACCTTGAGTGTTTCCGGACCCAGCCGGTCATAATCTGCAGGACTGGCGGGCGAAGCGAAGTTGAAGACAAAATCGACTTTACCGGGGTCGAACGGTTCACAGATGTCCTGCTCAAGGAGCTCGAAGCGGGGCTCGCCGCCCAGGTGAGCGATGTTCTGCAGGCGTCCCGTTGCCAGGTTGTCTACTCCAACTACTTCGTGGCCGCGACTCAGGAGTGCGTCCGACAGATGAGAGCCAAGAAATCCCGCGGCCCCCGTGACCATGATCCGTTGTACCTTCAAAGAGCCTCTTTCTACATGATTGATCTTCGTTTACGGCGGCGGCCGATATATGGCGGCCATGTATGGCGCCGCGAGCTTTTTCAGGGCAGGTGCTGCCGTTGTACCTTCTGCACACCTACGTGGTCTCTGGCCGATGTTACCGTGGGCCGGCCTACGCTGATGTAAGTAAAGCCAGCCTGGGCCATCTCTTCTGGTTCGTAGAGGTTGCGCCCGTCGATCACGATCGGGTATCGCAGGATAAAGCGCAGCTTTGCGAGGTCAAGCTGACCAAATTCAGTCCAGTCACTCAGGATGAGGAGGGCATCGGCATCCTGCGCGGCAGCGTAGGGATCATCGGCATAGCGAAAACGATCTGTCTCCGGCAAAGTCTCCCTGGCTCGTCCGGCAGCAGCTGGATCGAAGGCACTGATACTGCATCCTTCGTGCAGCAGCATGTGGATGATGTCAAATGCAGGCGATTCGCGCACGTCGTCAGTACCCCCTTTAAATGCCAGCCCTAAAACGGCCAACTGCTTTCCGCGAAAGGTCCAAAGGGCAGTCTTGACCTTGTTGAAAAAACGCTGTTTCTGATTGGCGTTTATCTTCTCGACTTCTTTTAGAAGATTGAAGTCAACACCCAGTTGTTCGGCTACGTAGCGGAAGGCCGCGACGTCCTTCGGAAAGCATGATCCGCCATAGCCAATGCCGGCCCGCAGGAACTTGCCGCCGATACGCTTGTCGAGACCCATGCCAAGAGCCACTTCTTCGACACTCGCCTCGGCTGCCTCGCAGACATTGGCAACTGCATTGATAAACGAAATCTTCATTGCCAGGAATGCATTTGAAGCATGCTTGATCAACTCTGCTGCTTTGGTCGAGGTGAGCAGAATCGGCGGCGGATCGACTTTTGACCGGGAACCGGGAAAGCTCGTCTCCTGTTCGTAGTAGCTGCCGGAGGTTAAGGGCGCATAGATGGCGTGCAGCACCTCGGCAGCCCGCGGAGTATCGGTACCGACGACAATCCGATCCGGATGCAGGAAATCAATCACTGCAGTGCCCTCGCGGAGGAACTCAGGATTGGAGGCGACATCGAAATCTTCCGTCGAGGCTCCATTGCGGACGATCGTTCTCCTCACCCATTCGTTGGTGTACACCGGAACCGTGCTTTTTTCGACGATGACCTTATAGCCATTAATGGATCGTGCGATTTCACTCGCTACCGCATCCACGTAGGACAAATCCGCATTGCCGGATTCGCTCTGCGGCGTACCGACCGCGACAAAGATAGCCTGTGCATCCCGCGTGGCTGCCTTGAGATCGGTCGAGAATCTGAGCCGGTTATTGCGATGTCGCTGCAGGAGTTCAGGAAGAAAATCTTCATGGATCGGCACGCCACCGTCGCGCAGAGTGTTGATCTTCTTCTCGTCATTATCGACGCAGACCACGTTGTGACCAATCTCTGCGAAGCAAACGGCTGCGACAAGTCCGACATACCCGGAACCGACTACTGCAATCGATACAGATCTTTCCACTTCTGTTCTCCCTGTCAAAACCGGCGTCTAGCAGCGATCAGATCGCGCGGGAACGCAATAGCTGCGGCATCATCCAGAATCTATCCAGCCTGTCGGACCCAGCAAAATTTAAAAGATAGGAGCTGATATCCCGGCCCTTTTCTGTCTCACAGGTTTCTGCTATGCGGAAGAATTCTCAGACGCAGCAAGCTTTCTCGGACGTCCCTGAGCCGGGTCGCCCTGCCCTAGTATAACCAGTCGCAAGCCTGACGTATGCGACCCTGTGCCCACTTACGACACGGAGCAGCCCGTCGCAGGCTCAAAGGATCGCGGCCCTGCAACTGACGTGATCACATTAGCAATAATGGCAGTGGTACTTGCCTGGCCACATAAGGGCACCAGCATTACATTGCCACCCCAGGATTGCACCTCGACCGAACCAACCACGTTCTTCGCGGCGTAGTCGCTGCCTTTCACGAGGATATCCGGGCGCAGGGCGAGGATACATAACAAAGGCGTCTCCTCTTCGAACAGGACGACTCCATCCACCGCACTGAGTGCGCCAAGCACGATGGCACGATCGTTGCCCGTCATCACGGGCCTGCCCGGACCTTTTAGTCTGCGCACCGAGGCATCACTGTTCACCCCCACAACCAGGCGGTCGCCCATAGCGCGCGCTGCTTCGAGCAGGCTCACATGACCGGCATGCAGCAGATCAAAGCAGCCGTTTGTAAAGACGATCGTATCGCCGGCATTACGCCAGGCCGCCACCCGGGACACCATGCTTTCGAGACTGGCGGGGATGGGCGCGGCGGCCTCGACCCGCGCAGCGCTGCGCCTGAAAGTCGCCGCAGCGGGCACGTCAAGCGCCGCAAGGAGTTCGTCCTGCCGGGCAGGCGCCGTGCCGACCTTGGCCACAACCACGCCGGCAGCAAGATTCGCCAGCTCCAAGGCCTCCCGGGTCGCGATTCCGGAGACCCGGCACAGCGCCATGACAGCCGTCACCGTATCTCCCGCACCGGACACATCGAAGACCTGCCGGGCGACTGCCCCGGCCCTTTGGCGCGTCCTGCCATTCAACACGACAATGCCGCGTTCACTCAACGTGACAGTCAATGATTCGCATCCCAGCCCCGCGAGCAGCACTTCCCCGGCGCAAAGGATGACTTCTTCATCGCTGCCAACAGTATTGGTCTCGCTGGCCAGTTCCGCGAGGTTGGGACAGAGTGTTGTTGCCCCTTCATACCGACTGTAGCCACGGCCTTTCGGATCAACGACCACCGGGATATGCAACAGCCGGGCCTTCGAGATAATGCCGCGGCAAAGCTCGCTGCCGAGCACGCCCTTCGCATAGTCCGAAAGCACGATGACCGATACCGGAGTCTTCCTGGCAGTTTTCGGAGGCTCCAACATGGATACGATTGTATGTAGGAGTGCCTGATACGATTCTTCAAGCGCTGGTCCGGCAGACTCCAGGTCAACCCGCAGCATCTGCTGCCGTCCGCCTAGGATGCGTGTCTTGGTACTCGTTGGCCGATCTTTGAGGATCATCAGCTGCGTGGTGACGCCCTCCGCCTGCAGCCTCGCCTGCAGGCGTTCGCCATCAGGATCTCTCCCGACGAAACCAGCCACCGTGACCTGCGCCCCGAGCGCCACAATGTTCATCGCGACATTGGCGGCTCCCCCCGGCTGCTCGGTCTGGTGCGACACCCGGACCACGGGAATCGGCGCTTCAGGCGAGATGCGTTCGACCTCTCCCCAGATGTACTTGTCCAGCATCACATCGCCGACCACCAATACATGCAAGCCGGGCCAGGTCTCCTGCACAATTCGCGCCACGGCCCCCTTTTCGGATTGCATCATCGCAGCCATCGCTTGCCCGGCTCTATCTGACCATCCAGGGCCCCGGTCATTCGCCATCTGCCCGACCCCGTCCCGGCGTGACCTGCAAAGATCGGGGCTGCGCCTGCAGCCCGATCGTCAGCGGCTTCCCTGCCGGCTTTCAACAGAGCGGCTTCGACGCAGGCACACAACACGTGTCCGCAGAAGAGGTGTGCTTCCTGGATCCGTGCAGTTACCTCAGAGGCGATCCGTAGTGCAATATCAGCAAGGGCGGCGAGGCGGCTGTTCCCCGCGCCGCACATTGCGACGGTGTAGATGCCCGACAATCTCGCTGCGGCAACAGCAGCGCATACGTTTTCGCTTTCTCCGGACGTCGACATCGCGATCAGCAGGTCGCCGGGACAGCCTACGGCCTCCACCTGCCGTCTGAATACTTCGTTGTAACCGTAATCGTTGGCGATCGACGTCAATACAGAGGTGTCCGTGGTGAGAGCGATCGCAGAAAGTCCGTGGCGCTCTGCCTGGAAGCGACCCACCAGTTCTGCTGCCAGGTGCTGCGCATCCGCAGCGCTGCCGCCATTACCGCACAGCAGGATTTTGCCACCGCCCTGAAGTGTCTTCAACATCTGCCGGACGATCTCGTCCAGTAATTGCTGCTCGCCGTGAAGTTCGACGATCGTGCGCAGATGCTCCACCATTGCCAGCGAGAGAATGCTTTCTGCATCTTCTTTCACCGACTCGGGAGAAGCGGGGCGAGGGGAGACCTGCTGCAACGATCGGGGACCGGGAGAAGTTCTCATATGGCCCCTATCGGCAGGGCAGGCAAAAACTTGAATGCTATTGGGGATTCGCAGGGGATGGAGCATGCTCATCCCCTGGCTGGTTCAGAACGCGGGGCTTGATTGCCCTGCAGGGATTGCCGACAGCGACCATCCACGACGCGACATCCCGCGTCACCACAGACTGGGCACCCACGACGCTGCCCTCGCCAATCGTCAATCCTGGCCCGATGAAGACCCCGGCGGCAACCCAGCTTTGAGCACCGATTGAAATCGGTTTAGCGTAGAGAGGAAAGTCAGTGCGAGTGTAATCATGCGTTGCCGTACATAGGTAGGCCCGCTGCGAAACCACGGCATGCGCACCGATGTGGATGGGCGCCAGGTTATACAACTCGACGTCATCTCCGAGGACAGCGTAATCATCCATCTGCAACAGCCATGGCACTGTGACCCGTACGCCACCACAGATCAATACATGGTGCCCGATCTGTGCGCCGAAAAGGCGCAGCAATCCAACCCTGAGGACACTGAGGGCGCGGGGACGCTTTGGCCAGAAAACAGGCTGCACGCACTGCCATACTGCCCGGCGCACCAGGGCGGGCCAATCGTGGTTTTTCCGGTAGGTCCCGAGATCGACCCTGGGTGCTGCGTTCTGTTCGTCGGTCCGATCCACATCTTCCAGCTTCATACATCTTCCTGATTCAAGCTAGCCGGCCAGATTCATCCGGCAAAGCAGCGTCACTCAGCAACGTCATAAAGGGTGCCTCTCTGCATACGAGGCATCGCTCCTGAACGAGGTTGGCTGCGCTCACACCAAGTCATAACGAGCTTAACAAGAGTGCTGCGCGCGATGTCTCTTTCAAGCGATCGCTACGGGAAGAGCCGATCATTCCGGCACTTCCATCAGAGTCGTCCCGATTTGCAACGCGCTCGGCGACAGCGTAGCCTCGCGATGTCCGTATCTAAAGGCATTTCGATGCACAAGCATTCCAGGCCTCCGGAATACCTCTTTCTCGATCGCGACGGCGTTATCAATCTGAAACTGCCGCAGCGATGGGTTACACGAGTGGAAGACCTGGTGCTGATCCCTGGTGCAGCACAAGCAATTGCACGCTTCAATGCCGCCGGGATTGTCGTCCTGGTCGTCACGAACCAGCGTGGCGTCGCCCTGGAATACTTTTCTTTGCAGGCGCTCGAAACCGTGCATAACCATCTCAGAGAGTTGTTGTCCGCCAGCCGTGCACACCTCGACGCAATCTACGTCTGTCCCCATGCCCGGGATGCCTGCACATGCCGCAAGCCCCTGCCAGGACTGTTTCACCAGGCATTTGCCGAATATCCCCTGGCCCGCCCGGACAACAGCCTGATGGTGGGAGATTCCCTGTCGGACATACAGGCCGGATTTGGTATCGGCATGCCTACTGTCTTCATCCGCAATGCCGGGAGGGATGGAGATGCGGATGTCCGGGAAGCGGAGCGGCTGGCTACCTGGTCCGCGTCGTCACTGGAGGCTTGTGCCAGGCAGCTTCTGGATGTGCAGGCCGATAGTCTGAACGACGGGGAACAGCCCTAGAGCCCGACCGGTCCCCACTGCCTAGACTCCTCAAGGATCTGCAGGAGGTAGGCGCCGTAGCCGCTTTTCAGTAGTGGCTGGGCGAGTTTCTCCAGCTGCGCTGCCTGGATGTAGCCCATGCGATAGGCGATCTCTTCCGGACAAGCGATCTTGAGGCCCTGCCGCTTTTCAAGCGTGTAGATAAACATGGATGCCTCAAGCATCGAATCATGCGTACCGGTATCCAGCCATGCCATACCACGCCCGAACGAGACTACCTGAAGCTTGCCTTTTTCGAGATAGATGCGATTGAGGTCTGTAATTTCGAGCTCGCCCCGCCTGGACGGCTGCAGACCTTTCGCATATTCGACGACATGGCCATCGTAGAAGTAAAGGCCGGTAACGGCGAAGCGGGATTTGGGCTTTTCCGGCTTCTCTTCGAGAGAGATGGCTTTGCCTGCTGCGTCGAACTCGACTACGCCATAGGCTTTCGGATCCTGCACGGGGTAGGCGAAGACGACTGCGCCATCCTTGATCTGCGCAGCATCCTGCACCATGTTGGCCATGTCGTGCCCGTAGAAGATGTTATCGCCGAGCACCAGCGCGCACGGCTCGTTTTTGGCAAACGCCTCACCGATCAGAAATGCCTGGGCGAGACCGTCCGGTCTGGGCTGCTCGGCATACTCAATGGTCAGGCCCCAGCGAGCGCCGTCCCCCAGCAGATCGCGAAACCTCGGCAGGTCGTGTGGGGTTGAAATGATGAGCACTTCGCGAATCCCTGCCAGCATCAGCGTGGTGAGCGGGAAATAAATCATCGGCTTGTCATAGATCGGGACCAGCTGTTTGCTGACCGCCAGTGTTACCGGGTACAGGCGGGTTCCCGAACCGCCCGCCAGAATAATACCTCGCATTCAGAATCTCCTTGCCTCCTGCTGCGCCGGCATGGCTGCAGGACGGGCTTAGCGTGCTGCGTAGTTCTCTTCGATCCACTTGCGATAGTTGCCGCTGGTGACATCCTTCGCCCAGTCCAGGTTGTCAAGGTACCAGGAGACGGTCTTGCGAATGCCACTGGTAAAGTCTTCAACCGGCTTCCATCCAAGCTCCTTCCGCAGCTTCCCGCAGTCCACTGCGTACCGCCTGTCATGGCCGGGCCGGTCTTTGACATAGGTGATGAGTTTGCGATGGGGTGCGCTGTTCGGACGCAGCTCGTCCATGATGGTGCACAGCGTCTCCACCACATCGATGTTGGTTTTCTCGCTTAATCCGCCCACGTTGTAGACCTCGCCCACGCGGCCGCCTTCGAGTACGTTCGAGATTGCAGAGCAGTGGTCGCCGACATACAGCCAGTCGCGCACATTCAACCCGTCGCCGTAAACCGGGAGCGGCTTGCCATTGAGCGCATTCATGATCATCAATGGAATCAGTTTTTCCGGAAACTGAAATGGCCCGTAGTTGTTGGAGCAGTTGGTGGTAAGCGTTGGCAGGCCGTAAGTGTGATGGTAGGCGCGAACCATGTGATCACTGCTTGCTTTGGAGGCCGAGTAGGGGCTGTTGGGCTGGTAGGCCGTGGTCTCGATGAATGCCGGGTCGGTACGATCAAGTGATCCGTATACCTCGTCAGTCGAAACATGGAGGAACCGGAAAGCATCCTTCTCTTTTCCTGTGAGGGCAGCCCAGTAGTGACGCGCCGCTTCAAGCAGCTTGAAGGTGCCGACGACGTTGGTCATGACGAAGGCCTCGGGACCGACGATCGAGCGATCCACGTGGCTCTCAGCGGCGAAATGCACGACGGCCTGTGGCTTGTAGCGTGCGAGCAGGCTGGCAACCAGCTCCGTATCCTCGATGCCGCCATGCACAAATACGTGCCGGTCGTTGTTCGCGATTGACTTAAGATTGCCAGGGTTGCCGGCGTAGGTGAGCTTATCCAGGTTGATGACACGGTCCCCGGCCGCGATCCGCGCCAGTACAAAGTTGGAACCGATAAAACCGGCGCCTCCGGTCACCAGGAGTACTCCCTTGTCCGATTGCTCCCGCTTCTCACGATCCGCACGCGACGCCCAAACCATGAAGCCTCCGATACTTTTGCATGAGCCCAGGGCTCACTTGTTTCTAAGATCTTAGCCAACGCACGCCTGCAACGAACGGCAGACTATTCAAAGGTGTCGGCTTCCCGCAACTGCTTGCCGGCCGCATCCTTGGGCGACAGCTTCGGTGCAGCTCCCGCATCGTCTAGCCCGGGCCACCTGATCCCGACATCCGGATCATTCCAGAGCAACGTACGATCGCCTGCCGGAGCATAGAAATCGCTGGCCTTGTAGAGCAGCTCAGCTTCCTGCGACAAAACCAGGAAGCCATGGGCAAAACCCTTCGGCACCCAGAGCATGCGCTTGTTCTCGGCACTGAGCACGACGCCTGTCCATTTACCGAACTGGGGCGAACTGCGACGCATATCCACGGCTACATCAAAGATCTCGCCCCGTACTACCCGCAGCAGTTTGCCCTGGGGCTGACCTATCTGATAATGCAGTCCACGGAGCACGCCTTTTTCCGATTGCGAATGATTGTCCTGGACAAAATGGTCATTTACGCCCACGTCAGCCATGACGCGTTCGTTGTAACTCTCGAAAAAGAATCCGCGGCTGTCAGGAAACAGCTTCGGTTCCAGTATCCACACGTCTTTGAGGTCGGTTTCTATCTTTCGAATCGGAATACTCCTAGATATGTTCGCTTGTGCGAGACCACTCGAGGCAGATCCTGCGTTCCGCCCGGTGCGGCCTGCAGGATTGAATGTCGTCCAGCCCCGAGAAGCCGCAGCAGGGTATCAGGCATGCTGCGCCTGGCGCATGGCGGTCATCACTTCACGCAGGGGCTGCTGCCACTCGGCCAGCCGAAATCCGAAGGTTTTCGCAAACCGGTCGTTCGACAGGACCGAATTCTGCGGCCGCCGCGCGGGCGTGGGATATTCGGAAGTCGCAATAGGCACCAAGACAGGCTTTGTTTCAAGCTCTGCGAGCGCGAAGATCTGCTCAGCAAAGCCGAACCATGACGTGGAACCGGATGCCGTCATGTGAAAGATCCCGCTGGGCAGGGCGGCATGATTTGCCCTGGCCTGTTCGAGTACACGGAGCGTTGCAGATGCAATCTCTTTCGCCGCCGTCGGCGAGCCTACCTGGTCACTCACGATACGCAGCTCAGGGCGCTGTGCGCCGAGGCGCAGCATGGTCCGCAGGAAGTTGTTGCCTTCCGCACCGTAGACCCAGCTGGTTCGCAACACCACGTACTCACCCGCATGCTCGGCAATCTGCTGCTCGCCGGCGAGCTTGGTCCGGCCATAGACACCGAGGGGGCCGGTCGGGTCATCTTCCAGGTACATGCCTGTCTTCTGCCCGTCAAAAACATAGTCAGTGGAATAGTGGATCAGCGGAATGCCTAGTTCTTTCGCCGCCTTCGCCATCGCTCCCGGCGCCTCAGCGTTGACAGCGAAGCAAGCGGACTCATCGGTCTCGGCCTTGTCGACTGCGGTGTAGGCGGCTGCGTTCACAACAGCATCAGGCTTTGTACGCAGGACTGTCTCGCGGACAGCCTGGGAATCAGTGAGGTCGCACTGAGCGCGATCTACCGGCACGACTTCAAAGCTGCTGCGGGCGAGAGACACAAATTGGCTGCCCACCTGCCCCGAAGGACCAAACAGCAGAACACGAGCTGGATGCTTCATCGGACCAAGCCTAGAATTGCGAGATTTTGAAGAGCGAATACTGGGACGCCGCGCCGATCGCTGCCTGGATCGCCTGCGTAGTGTAGATTTTCCGGTTGCTTACCGGCACAAAGATGATGTCGCCATCCTGCAACAGCATATCCGGCCCTTGTCCGTACAGGATGCGTTTGAGATCGAGCTGGACTTCCTCGCGCCCGTGGACTCCCTTACGAATCAGGCGCGCGTCGGACAACTTGGAGGTTGCGGTCGGGCCGCCGGCAAGTGCAATTGCATCCAGCACGGTCAAACGGTCGTTGTGCTCCACCTGGAAGCCGCCGGGAGTCTTCATATCGCCGACCACATAGACGATACCGGAGCGCGCGACGAAGATGGTGTCACCCGGCTGGATCGGATAGCTCTCCGCGGCAAAGGACTCCGGCGTCTGCACCGCAACATTCATGCGCACCGTGATGACCTTGCTCGGGTCGTTGCGGTGGATGATGCTGATTACCTGGCTTGCAGCCGAGCCCAGGCCGCCGGCCTGCGTCACCATATCAAGCAGTGTGCGGGAGCCGCGCAACTGGTACACGCCCGGGCCGCGGATCTCCCCGGCCATGGTCACACCCTGCGTCGAAAACTCCGCCACGTTGACCGTCACCAGGGGATGCAGCAGGATCTGCTGCTGCACCAGCTTGTCCGCGATTGCCCGGGCGGCCTCGGTAGCAATCATTCCCTGCACATGGACGTAGCCGGCGAGCGGCATCAGCACATCGCCGTGCCCGTTGACGCGCAGGCGGCTGGAAAGTTCGGGCGTGTCGAAGACAGTGATCTCGAGCAGGTCGCCATCAGAAATCTGCAACGATTCAGGCGCCGGGGTTGAGGATCCTGTCGCACCCTGCATGGCTGCCAGGGCTGCGGCAGTACTGCCAGTGCCGGGTGCCGCCTGGTACATGCTGGTTGGCGAGGGAACGGTGACACCTTCCATTCCCGGCTGGACTGTACCGGGGTTTGGGACGGGATTGCCATTCTGCTGCAGCGACTGCGACTGGTCCGGGAGGCCGACACGCGGAGAATCGGCTTCCTGCGCAGCGGCGATGGACAATCCCGCTGAGGCATAGGCAGTCGCCGCCAGGGTCAGCGCGCACAGTCGTTTTGCCAAGGGCTTGGCCTTACAGACTCCGGGCCACGCTTTGGGTAGACATGCAGTTAAGGTGAACCGCCTAAGCACGCCGGTCGTCCTTGGTGTCAGAAGTGTAGCCGTACCCGTACGTGTAACCGCCGGAGTAGCCGTAATAGCTGTCCGCGCGCAGGTCAATGTCGTTGACGACAGCGCCGAGGACCCGGGCATTGGCCCGTCGCAGCAGTTCCCTGGCACGGATCAATGCTTTCTTGCGTGTCGCTCCTGCGCGCACGACCAGCAGGACTGCGTCGGCACGGGCTGCCGGTGCAAGTGAGTCCGAAACCGCCAGGATGGGTGCAGTATCGATGATGATCCGGTCGTACTCGGTCTGCCACTGGCGCATCATCTCTGCCATCCGATGCGAGGCCAGCAGCTCTGCCGGGTTGGGAGGAACGACGCCCGCGGGCAGATAGGTGAGGTTGGGCATCTCCTCGACCGGGTGCAGGTAGGCCTGATCCCCGGTCTGGCGGCTCAACAGGTTCGTGAGACCCTGTGCCGGCCGGGGCAGCCCGAAGATCACATGCAACGTACTGCGCCGGAGGTCGGCATCCACAATCAGGACACGCTCGCCGCGCTGAGCGAGCATCACTCCCAGGTTGGCTGAAAGCGTGGACTTGCCTTCTGACATGAACGCGCTGGTCACGACCAGCAGGCGGAGCGGATTGTCGATGGCACTCAGAAGTATGGAACTGCGCAGTGCGCGATAGGCTTCCGCTGCCTGGGAGCTGGGCGCGGTCAGCGACACCAGGCGCACCTTATCTGGCTGATCTGACTTCTGGCCGTCGACCATCGCGGCAGCCTGTTTCTGGGTAGCCTGGAAGTGGGGAATGGCACCAAGCGACAGCAGCCCTGACGTCGTTTCGACGTCTTCGGTCGTGCGCAGTGTGTCGTCCAGCGAATCGAGAATAAATGCCAGCACCAGCCCGAGGACAAAGCCCATCGCTCCGGTGACTGTCGAATTCGTACCAGTATTGGTGTTGATGGGACCGAGCGGCGTCATAGCGTGGTCAATCACGCTTTCAGACGCGGTGTTCAAACCCGAGGCAATACTTGACTCCTTCAACTTCAGCTGCAGTGCTTCGTACAGCTGGCGGCTTGACTCCGCATCCTGCCGCAGCACGGCGTATTGCGAAGCACTGGTATTGAGGGCGAAGACATTCTGCATCTCGGCATCGATGCGCGTGCGTAACAGGTCCTGAGTGTGGAGGATGGTCTGATACTCGTCCTGCGTACGCCGTTTGACGTTGCTCATTTCGGCATCGATCTGGGGCTTCAGATTAGCCATCTGCTGCTCCAGCTGCTGGACCCGCGGATAGTGCTCGCCGTACTTGGTGGTGTACTGGTTCAGCTCTGATCGAAGCATCATCTGCTGCTGCCGCAGGACCAGCAATGTCGCACTTGGGCCGACAGTGGCAATCAGGTCCGGATCATTGGAAGCGAGCGTTCGGAGCTTTGCTTCCTTCACGATGCGCTGGGCTTCCAGTTCTGTGAGCTGCCGATTCTCGGCGCGCAGCCGCTCCACCACCAGGCTGTCGCTCTCGCTGCCGCCAATCAGGCCATGCTCTTTTTGAAACTGCGCGAGCCGGGACTGCGACGCAGACGCGTCCGCACGCATCTGGTCCATCTGTCCGCCCAGCCACTTGGCCACACGGCCGGTGCCGAGCATGTGATCTTCGAGATTCTGCTCGAAATAGACATTGATCAGAGTATTGACGACGTCGCGGGCTACAACCGGATCAGTACTGTCGAAGCTGACGGAAACGATGTTGGTACTGGGCAGGGTCGCGAGTCGCAGGCCGCCCTTCACCGCCCCGATCATGCCCTGCACCTCGGCGGCCGGCATAGAATCGATGGTTGCGTTTTCAGGAATTCTGTCGAATTCGTGCGGGAATGGGCCCTTGTGTTCGCGCGAGAGCTGCTGGATCGTCCGGAAGATGACCTCATTGCTCTGCATGTGCGCCAGTTCGGTCGGCATGCGTTCGTCTGCGGACGAGAGTGATTCCTGGATCAGGTCGCTAAGGCCGAGGTTTGTAGCCGAGGGATTAACGTCCACCGTCGCTGTCGCTTCATACAGCCGCACACGCGTCCGCGAGTAGATGCTTCCGAGGACGGCACCGATCACAGTTAACGCAAGAATCACCCACTTGCGCTTGAAGATGACGCGCCAGATATCGGCAAGCGACAGGCCCTCCGTGGAAGACCGGCTTGCCAGGGGCGTCTCATTTTCAAAGCTCAGTGGCGGTGCGTACTGCGTGCCGTCAACCAATGCTGGCATACCGGAAAATACCTGCGGACCTTAAAGAGAATTTCTATTGAAGTTGTATCAGGTTTAGTGCCGGGTTGCTCACTTTACCATCGTGGGATGGACCCGGATCAGAACCCGTTCCCGGCCCGGGAAGGCTTCCCGAACTGAGTCCCGTCCTGGAAGAGTTTAGCCCCTAAATGGCTGCTCTATTCCTGCTCGGCCTCTCCTGACAGCAAGCGTTCCTTCCATCGCAATTCGCGCGTTTTGAGCACAATCATGTATTCGTAAATGGCCTGCAGTGTCGCGTAGGTCACGCCCGGCCCGCCGTCGAGAAAGGCCCGCCTGGCCAGCATCATGTAGAGCCACTTGACCAGGGGTCGGCCGGGCAGTTTGTAGAACAACGCTTTCTGGTGCAGCCGCCGCTCGTGAAAATCGGGTGAGCGCAGAGCCTTCGCAAGCTTCGGCTGGCGCAGTCCCTGCTGGCGGTGGATGAGCTCAGCTTCCATGGTGGAGTAGACGTCATGCTTCTGCAGCCAGCGCGAGATTCCCTTGGAAAACGGGTAATGGTCGAGCGGCGCCTGCAGGTCCTCTACGCGGCCGGCAACCTCCAGTACTTCATTGATTGCCCGTGTGTACCGCGCTGCTTCCGGCCGGATCAGCCGTATATAAAGAGGCGAAATCTGGGCATGCTTCAGCCAGGTACCCCAGAAAAAATCCCGCCGCCGGACCCGGTAACCCATCACTGCATCCGGGTCCTCTGCCGACCCGTGCTCCGGCCACTCGACCGTGATCTCGCGAAGTTCTGCCGCCAGGGCTGGTGTTACACGCTCATCGGCATCCAGCACAAAGACCCACGGATAGCGGAAGCGGCAGCGCAACAGGGCGGCATTCCGGTGGGTAGCGTAGTCGTCAAACACGCGCTGCTGCACCTGTGCGCCGCAGCCCTCTGCGATCGCGGCCGTCTGGTCGGTGCTGAACGAATCGAACACGTGCACGTCGTCGGACCAAGCAACGCTTGCCAGGCAGCCAGGAAGATCTTCCTCCTCATTCCTGGTGAGAATCAGGACAGATACCATCAGAACGACCCGCCCGTCGTCGCAAAGCCGGGCACCGTATCTGCCAGCGCCTGCCGCAGACCCACAACATCCTGGTCAAAGCCGTGGCGCTGGATGCGCCGCAGTCCAGCTTGACCCATTTCGTGCGCACGGCCGGAAGTGCCCAGCACATCGCGAAGCGCTTCCGTCAGAGCATCCACGTCACGCGCCGGGAAGACCCGTCCGTTCACTCCATCTTCGATCAGATCTGCCTGGCAGCCCACGTCATCCGAGACAATGACGGCTCGCGCCGCGTTCATAGCCTCGTTCACCACCAGGCCCCACGGTTCGTGCACGGATGGCAGCACAAATACGTCGCACAGGGCAAAATATCCGGGCAGCTCTGTCTGGTTCTTGAAGCCGAGCAGGAGAGCGCCCTCATGTCCGTCGATCTCAGCCTGGAGAGCTGCGCGTTCCTCCCCGTCGCCGATGATCAATAGATAGGGCCGGCCCGGTTCATTTGCAAGCCGTTTCCAAGCCTCCACCAGGTCGGCGCAGTGCTTCCTAGTTTGCAGCTTTGACGCAAACAGGATCACCGGCCGCCCCGACTCCAGCCCCAGCTCCTGGCGCAATGCTTGGGTTCGGGAACTGGCCTCACGCGCCCTGTGTTCAAAGAAGGCATTATCGACGGCATAAGGCACCCGGTAGACGGGCATGTCATCTCCCAGGTAGCGGCGCCAGTATTGTTCATTGGCGTGGCCGATGGCGAGGACGCCATCGACATGCCGGCGCAGCACCTGGAAAAATGCGGTCTTCGCGAGCAATTTCCCCGGCGATCGCTCACGATCATGCAATGTCGATTCTGCGCGGAGAAGTACAGGCACATCCAGCATGCTCGCCGAGAGGATGACGCGCAGCGAGTTGGCCGTGCTGTAACCATGAACCCAGACTGCATCGAAAGCGCCCTGCTGGATGGTCTCGAAGATCTTTCGGTTCAACGGCCGGGCGAAGCCGAGCTCGGCTCCCGGACCTACGTCGCGAGCGGCCACGCGCGGCAGAAATTCGTAGTGGTAGCCCTCCAGCAGCGGCACATCCCACTCCACTTTTACGCCAAATCCTTCATCGACAAACGCGCGGGAGGTGTGGTCGCTGAAGAAGAAGACGTGCAGATCGATATCGGCTTCCCGCGCGATTCGCCTCAGCAGCGGTGCCTGGTACTGGATAGGATGGCTGACGAAGTAGGCGAGGCGCGCGACCCGTGACACGTTCCTGTTTTCCATCCTGCATTCTGGGCCGGCTGCCGGTCTCGCGAAGGACTGCGAAAACCTTATTGCGGCGGCTGATCCGCTCGTCCGGCAAGTCTCTCCGGCGAAGTATGATGGTAGCATTCAGCGTCGAGTCCCAGTCCGCCTGGAACCAGTCTCGGCAGCCTATAAACATGGTGTCTGGTGTCGCCGCAAACTTCCCCGTCCGCAGTGCCCGCAGCAGATCCCGCAACTCCCGCCGACCCGGTTCCGCTGGCGGCTCGCCGTGTGCTGATTTACCGGCTTGGCAGTCTTGGCGATACTGTGGTTGCCCTGCCCTGCTTTCATCTTATTGCCCGCTCATTTCCTGATGCTCAACGGGCCCTGCTCACAAATATCCCGGTCAATGCCAAAGCTCCCGCGGCTGCAGCCGTGATCGGCTCCTCTGGTCTGATTCACGAATACATCAACTATCCTGTTGGCGTTCGTAATCCGTGGCACCTGGCGAAACTGGCAATAACGCTGCGGCGCTACCGGGCCGATGTATTGATCTACCTGGCGGCTCCGCGTGGACCTGCCGCACTGGCGCGCGACCTCCGCTTCTTCCGGTTCTGCGGGATCCAAAGGATTTTGGGTGTTCCTGCTGGCGACCTTGCAGAAAATCAATTGGACGTTCGCACCGGTCTGCTTGAAGCCGAAGCCCAACGCCTTGCGCGCTGCCTGCAGCCGCTCGGCGATGCGTTGCTCGAAGCACGCTCAAGCTGGGACTTTCTCCTTACCGGCTCCGAACAGGCGTCCGCTGCGCAGAGTATCCAGGCACTCGCGGGAATGCCGTACATTGTGTGCGCGCCCGGCTGTAAGGCCCCTGCGAATGACTGGGAAGACGCAAACTGGTCAGCCCTGTTTCAACAGCTCTCTACCCGGCAACCCGGCTGTGCCCTGGTGCTGACCGGTGCGGACAGCGATCGCGGACGGAATGAAGAGCTGCGCAATTCATGGCAGGGTGCGAGCCTCAATCTTTGCGGCAACAGTCCGCGTGAAGCAGCAGCACTGCTGGCCGGTGCAACTCTGTATGTTGGCCCGGACAGCGGACCAATGCATATTGCTGCAGCGGTCGGCACTCCATGCGTTTCGATCTTTTCGAGCCGGCTGGCCCTTGGAAAGTGGTTTCCGCACGGCCCGGACAGGACTGGCAAACAGCACCGCGTTCTCTACCATCGGACTGACTGTTCACCGTGCGGGCTGGACGTGTGCACCACTGAAGGGAAACGCTGCATCCTGGCGATCACACCGGAAGCAGTCTGCAACGCCGCCCTCGACAGCCTCCGGACGAGCCGCGCATCAAGCCTTTCCGTTGCAGGTCAGCCCGTACCCTTCTGAGCACTCACGTACCACGTTCTGGTAATTGGAGTAGCAAAGTCGTTAGTACTGTTCGAGCGTTCCGCAGGTAAAATCCAAACTATAGTGATGTCGCCAAACTTGTCTTCTCTCGACAAACCCGCCCCGAATATTGCGCAGGTCGATCCTCCGACCAACGCCGGCAGTCTCGCGGCCCGCCTCGTAATCGCTGCAGTGATTGTCGGTGTAGCGATTGCCGCATACTTCCACTTCGGCAAGGGCAAGCCCGTAGCCAGCGGTGACGTCGCGCGCGTTTCACTTTATCCCATTCATTCCGAGACCAGCGGCGGCGGACCCGGGCCCGGCATGGAAGGCCAGGCTGAGGGTTATGACCAGCTCCTGGTGTTTGCGCAGGTTCACATCCATAACCTGAGCAAGGATCCCATCACCATCACAGAGTTGCGCGGCAACGTGACTCTGACGCAGCCGACGGATCCTGATCAGCCGGTCGCCACCAGCCGAGCGGCAAGTCCAAATGACTTCAACCGACTGTTTACGGCCTATCCCCAATTGTCCCCGCTGCGTATGGATCCCATTACACGGGGTACCAGCATTGCCCCGGGCGCGACCGCGGAAGGGCTGTTGATCTTCAACTATTCCATGACCAAGGATGCGTGGGACAAGCGCAAACACTTTGCTGTCGTCGTTTCATTCCGGAACAATGTCGGCATCGAGATCGATGGCACCCACTCCTAAGTGGATCCTGTGAATGCCGGCCGCATACAGCCGGTTAGCCTCTTTTCGTTGAGGCTGCTCTCTTCTCTAGAATAGGGTCAGTGACGACCGCACTCATCCTTGGCGCCGGGATCATCGGCCTTTCTACTGCACTCGAGCTGGCCTCCCGCGGCGTGGACGTCACTGTCCTCGAGCGAGGTGAGCCGATGGCTGAAGCGTCCTGGGCTGCTGCCGGGATGCTCGCTGCGCTTGATCCGGAGAACCCGCCGGAGCTGACTGCACTGGCACGGCTGAGCCTGGAGCTTTATCCGGATTTCCTCCAGCGCATCGAGCAATTTTCCGGCCATCGCATCCCACTGCGGACTACGCACGCACTGCAGCTCTGCGATCCCCGGCATGCTCCTTTGTCGGGGCGGATCGACCTGGAGGTCGCTCTGCAGCGCGTGCCTGGCCTGTCGAGCAGACTCACCCATCCAATGATCTGGCTGGAAGAACAGTCACTTGATCCCCGCGATCTTTGTAAGGCCCTGCCAATGGCCGCGCAGGCGGCGGGCGTTCATATCGAAACGCAGTGCCAGGTTGACCACGTGCGCGCCGACACGCACAGCGCCAGTGCACAAGCCGGGCAGCGAACATTCACGGCTGACTGCCTGGTGGCCTGCACAGGGGCATGGGCCGACTACCTGGAGCCCTCTGCTTCGATGTTCATTCCGCCGCTTTCGCCCAGGAAAGGACAGATGCTTGCCGTTCGGGCGCCTCGCGCCGTGCCGCTGGCCTACGTGCTGCGTTCATCCGAAATCTACCTGGTGCCGCGCGGCGATGGACGCATCATCATTGGGGCCACTGTTGAAGACGCGGGTTTTGATCGGACGGTCGATGCTGCAGCCTCGGCCTGGCTGCTGGAGAAAGCCGCAGCGCTTTGGCCGCCCATCGCAGACGCAGCGATTGAAGAGGCCTGGACCGGTCTCCGCCCCGGTTCGCCCGACGGGCTACCACTCATCGGCCGGCTCAGCGCGGCACCCGGGGAACATCGGCTCTGGCTGGCAGCCGGCCACTATCGCAACGGCATCCTGCTGGCCCCGGCTACCGCCCGCACGCTGGCCGATGCCATATTGCTCCCCAACTCGCCTTCCGTTCTTTCTGCCTTTGATCCTGCACGATTTGCCCCGGCGCTGACCGCCAGGCCATAGTCAAATTGCCTGCACTGTCCTGATACGAAAGCAGGTGAGATTGCTGATGCATCCCGCCGCTGCCAGTCTGCGTCCCTAGTGGAGGCGCTGCAGCGTCTTCAGGCATACCGCACTTCCGTCCGAACCGGACAGCTCTCGGTCCCGGCGCCATGACAACCTGTGCAACGCTGCGCTATAACAGAGTTTTGCCGAATGGCATTCCCCCACCGCTTCACTGAAGGAGAACTACACAATGGCGACAGCCGCACCAGCCAAAGGACTCGAAGGAATTGTTGCAGCCAGCTCCGGCATCTGCTGGATTGATGGTGACGCAGGCGTACTCTCCTACCGCGGCATCGACATCCACGAACTTGCCGCGAAATCAGACTTCGAGCAGACGACCTATCTCCTCTGGCACGGCAAGCTGCCCAATGCTACAGAACTCGCAGCCTTCCGCAAGAGTCTTGCCGAAGCCCGGGTGATGGATCCGCAGATGAACCAGCTGCTGGGGGGATTTCCTAAATCCGCTACGCCGATGGAAGTCCTGCGCACTGCCGTCTCGCGCCTTTCAGTCTATGACGACGACGAAGCCAGCAATGCCCACGATGCCAACGTCCGCAAGGCGTTCCGGCTCACCTCGCAGATTGCCATGGTCGTCGCAAATTACGACCGTATTCGGAAAGGCAAGCCGGTTCTCGAAGCCGACAAGTCGCTCTCGCACGCCGGCAACTTTTTGTGGATGCTTACCGGGGAGAAGCCTTCCGAGACTGCTACGAAGACGCTCGACATCGCACTAATTCTTCATGCTGACCATGAACTGAATGCCTCAACCTTTGCGGCTCGCGTGATCGCGGCCACACTTGCGGATATGCACTCTGCCATTACCGGCGCAATTGGTGCGCTCAAGGGTCCCCTGCATGGTGGCGCGAACGAGGCAGTGATGCGGATGCTGCAGGCGGTTGACGCTTCCGGTGAAGACCCTGTCGAGCACGTGAAGACGATGCTGGCGAACAAGGAGAAGGTTTCCGGCTTTGGTCATCGCGTCTACAAGACTGAAGATCCGCGGGCCACGCACCTGCGGCGCATGAGCGAAGAACTGGGCAAGTCGTCCGGCAATCCGAAGTGGTTCGACATGTCGCGCGCGATCGAACTGTACATCAAGCAGGAGAAGAAGCTGAATGCGAATGTCGACTTCTATTCCGCTTCGACGTACACCACACTCGGCATCGATATCGACTTGTTCACGCCGATCTTCGCTGTGAGCCGCATCGCCGGCTGGGCGGCGCACGTGATCGAACAACACGACGATAACCGCTTGATCCGGCCGCGCGCAGACTACATCGGACCCGAATATCCTGCGCCGTATATTCCGATGGAAGAGCGCTCCTAGCTCCGTTCCGCTCACGATCCAGCAGGCCCGCAACCCCATCCCGGGATGCGGGCTTTCTCTTTTTAGCCGGGATCGTGTCATGGAGGGAACAGCGACAAACCTGCGCCAGAAGGACTAAAATCCCGCCATCGCAGAACGGGCCCACCGTTCCATCCTCAAAGTTTTGAGTGTGAAGGAGTTTCCATGGCTACAGCTACTGCAGTTCGTCCCGGACGCTACGGCTTCCCTGTCACCATTCGCAAACAGTATGACAACTACATTGGCGGTCAGTGGGTTGCACCGTCATCCGGTGCCTACTTCGAAAATGTCACGCCAGTCACGGGCGAAGTGCTCTGCGAAATTGCCCGCTCGAATGCGACGGACATAGATCGCGCGCTCGATGCGGCACACGGCGCGAAGGCTGCATGGGGCAAGACCTCAACCACGGCACGCAGCAATATGCTGAACCTGATTGCACAGCGCATGGAAGAGAATCTGGAGATGCTTGCGACCGTTGAGACGTGGGATAACGGCAAGGCAATCCGGGAGACCATGGCGGCAGATATTCCGCTCGCCATCGATCACTTCCGCTACTTCGCCGGTGCTATTCGCGCACAAGAAGGTGGCATCTCTGAAATTGATGCAACCACGGTTGCATATCACTACCACGAGCCGCTCGGCGTGATCGGCCTCATCATCCCATGGAATTTCCCCATCCTGATGGCTGCATGGAAGCTGGCGCCCGCACTCGCCGCCGGCAACTGCGTCGTCTTGAAGCCGGCTGAGCAGACGCCGCTCTCCATACTCGTGCTCGCCGAACTGATCGCAGATATTCTTCCCGCGGGCGTGCTTAACATCGTGAATGGATTTGGACTCGAAGCCGGCAAGCCGCTTGCTTCCAGTCCGCGCATTCAGAAGGTCGCTTTCACGGGCGAGACGACGACCGGCCGCCTCATCATGCAGTATGCCTCGCAGAACATCATCCCGGTCACACTCGAGCTTGGCGGTAAATCTCCAAACATCTTTTTTGCGGATGTCGTCAGCCAGGATGATGCCTTCTACAACAAGGCGCTGGAGGGCTTCACCATGTTTGCTCTCAACCAGGGCGAGGTCTGTACCTGTCCATCCCGCGCATTGATCCAGGACACCATTTATGAACAGTTCATGGAGCGCGCCATCAAGCGGGTCAAGGCAATCAAGCAGGCCAATCCTCTCGATAACACCACCATGATGGGTGCACAGGCGTCGAGCGAGCAAATGGAAAAGATCCTCTCCTACATCGACATCGGCAAACAGGAAGGCGCCGAGCTATTGACCGGCGGTAAACGCGCGACCATGGAAGGCGATCTTGCAAATGGCTTCTATGTTGAGCCGACCATCTTCAAAGGCAACAACAAGATGCGCATTTTCCAGGAAGAGATCTTCGGGCCAGTCGTCTCTGTAACGACTTTTCACGACCAGGATGAAGCACTCGCGCTTGCCAACGACACGCTGTACGGACTGGGCGCTGGCGTCTGGACGCGCGATATGAATCGCGCCTACCAGATGGGCCGCGGCATTCAGGCGGGCCGCGTCTGGACCAACTGCTACCACCTCTATCCCGCACACGCCGCCTTCGGAGGTTACAAGCAATCCGGTATCGGGCGTGAAAATCACAAGATGATGCTCGATCATTATCAGCAGACCAAGAATCAGCTCATCAGCTACAGCCCCGACGCCATGGGCTTCTTTTGATTCTGGAGGTAAGGGCGCGTATGTCCATTGGTTATAGACTGCCCGGATCTTGTTTGAGTGATCCGGGCAGATTTTTCAAGCTACTTTGAAATCGATATAGAAAAGATGAGCACAATCCTCCCACCGCAGGTCCTCCGTACAGACGCCGCCATCGCATTGATGGACAAGCTTGCCGCAAAGCATGGTCCGCTCATGTTCCACCAGTCTGGCGGCTGCTGTGACGGTAGTTCGCCAATGTGCTATCCGCGCAGCGAATTTGTGATCGGCGACAGCGACGTGCTGCTCGGCGACCTGGGGGAGACGCCCTTCTACATAAGCGGTCCGCAGTTCGAGTATTGGAAGCACACGCAGCTGATTCTCGATGTTGTTCCTGGTCGCGGCGGCATGTTCTCGCTGGAAAATGGCGAAGGTGTGCGCTTTCTGATCCGGTCCCGCGTTTTTACGACCGAGGAAATTGCGGCACTGCAGGCAGAGGGCCGGATCTAAGTCGCGAGTAGCAGACAGCGGACAAAATCTGATCCAACATTCGGTCTGCATGCTATCTTGCATGCATTCCTTATTTACCCCGGCGAAGCGACCGGACGGGCCCCCATTTATTGATCTCGACTGGGAGAACATCATGGCGTCCGAGGCCATCTCCGTGCCTGTTGCTGGCAGGCAATTTAACAAACACCATTCGAATCGCACCGCGGACCGGGTCTTCTACTCCGGCATGGCAGTGCTGCTCTGTATCTGCGTGTACATCGGCTTCTCGCCGACCTACTTCCAGGCTGGAATGGTACGCGCGCCGCTGCCCAGCCCCGTGCTGCATATACACGGCGCAATCTTCACGCTGTGGATGCTTCTGTTCGTTGTTCAGTCGGCGCTCATCTCGGCGCGACAGGTCCGCTGGCATCGCGCCCTGGGAACCATTGCCTTCTGCCTTCCTCCGCTCATGATCATCCTTGGCGTCATCGCTGCCATCGACGCACTGCGCCGCGGCGTGAGGATTGGGCCTCTGGACCCCGCGGTTTCCCTGGCGATACCGCTCATTGGCATACTCGGCTTCTCCGTTGTGATCTATGCGTCGTGGCGTACGCGACGCCGGCCCGACGCGCACAAGCGCCTTATTCTCATAGCGACGATCTGCCTGGTGGGTGCCGCCTTTGGCCGTTTCCCGTGGGCACGTTTCGGTGTACCGCAAGCAGCAGGGGTCGTTACCGGAGTAGGCGGTCTACTGGTGGTCCTGGTCGCTTATGAGCTCATCACGACCAGGCACATCCATCGTTCCACGATGTGGGCTGCTCCGCTGGTCTTCGCGTCGGTCGCGCTGGCCGTGCCAATCGGAATGACACCTGCATGGCACAGCTTCAGCATGCTGCTGAGGTGAAAAGCCTCGACTGGCAGCAGACTTTAATCAGACATCATTCCCCAGCCGGAAGATCGGCTCTGCTCCGTGCGCGCCACTCATCAGTGCGACCTCTTCGTGGTGCTCCAGCGGCTTGTAGTTCTGTGCGACATCCATCGCCAGCCGGAAATATTTCTCATCCCCCGGCGGCAATGCTGCAGTCACCGGATGACCCAGCGTCCAGCGCAAGCCCAGCGACGCTTCACTCGGAAATGCAGCTGGCTGGTACCAGCACTTCGGCTGCGGATGATCCTTCTTCTGCTCGGCAGCCCAGGTCGTCTTGGCCATGCCTTTCAGGGCGAGGATGCCCATCTTTTTCTCCTGGGCTTTCTGCAGGATTTGTGGCCCGAAGTTAGCCTGAGAAAACAGCACGAAGTTCACCGGGAAGAGCACTGTATCGAACGGATAGCGCTCCATCGCGGCAAGTGCCGTCTCGACCGAATGAACAGAAAAGCCGATGTAGCGGATTTTTCCTTCGTTCTTCGCCGCTTCCATTGTTTCCATCGCGCCGCCCGGGGCCAGTACCTGGTCAAGATCTGTCATCTTCGTCAACGCATGAAACTGGTACAGGTCGACGTGGTCCGTCTTGAGCAGGCGAAGCGATTCTTCCAGCTGTTTTCGCGAATCATCTTTTGTGCGCCCTTCTGTCTTGCAGGCAAGGAAACAGTCTTTGCGATAGGGCGCAAGTGCCGGACCCAGCCGCTCCTGTGCATCGCCGTAGCTCGGGGCGACGTCGAAGTAGTTCACTCCACGGTCGACTGCCTCGGAGACAATATTCTTAGAAGAGGCCGCGTCTTCACTCATGACCACGATGCCGCCAAAGCCAATAATCGATAGATGCTCGCCTGTCTTACCCAGGGGCCGGCGCGCGATTGGTTGAGCAGGTGTGGCGGCGTTCGCAAACCGTGCCGCAGCCGTGGCTGCTGCCGTCATGGCACCCTGCTTGATAAAGTCTCTACGCTCCATACCAGGACTCCTCTGTTTGGCTATGGCAAAATCCTACGCTTCAATACGGAAGCAGGAAAGTCCGCATGCTTCGCACCATCAACCTGGGCGCTTACCGCGCGGATCATATTGGAAGCAACATTCAATCGGAACGCCCAGAGTCAGTGCCACCTTAAAAGCAGTTTCGAGTGAAGGCGAATACTTATCCTGTTCCATCGCGATCACCGTCTGACGTGTCACGCCGACACGGTCCGCAAGCTCCTGCTGCGTCATTTCCAGCAGCGCCCGGAGTTCCCGTATATGGTTTCTGATCGCCGGCATCAGATCGCTCTCCGGTATGCCAGTACCTGGGAAGCAGTCTTGGTAATTTCCGCAATCACCAGCATTCCGAAGAACACGCTTAGAAAGTGAAGTCCGATGCGACGGCTCTCGATCGGAAAATCTCCAATTGCTGCGTGAAGCCAAAGCATACCGAGACCAATCACCATCAGTGAAGCGAGCGTCAGATAGCCAGCCCTGTAGCCACGAAGTTCAATCAGACGATCCCGTTCGCCCGTCACCCGGTTTCGCGTCAGTGCGGCGATGACCGACTGCAGAATAATCTGCAGCACGATTAGTCCAACGATCATACCGGCCACCTTGTTGACAGTATTTTCATGATGCAGAAAGAAGTAAGAGCCATACACCGCAATCTCTGCCACCAGCGAGGCATAAAGAGACTTCTCGCGATAAGACAAACCATTCGCCATTGCCGCTTCCTCCGAAAGTCAAATATCTTTTACATGAAGAAACGTAGATCGTTCACATCGACATGTCAAATATTTATTACATGGGCGATTTGCAGGTTGCCGGTGGGCGATGCAGAGCAGTGCGCTAACGAGATAGGTTGAAGACAACGTTGATGGTTGTTTCTACTTCGACCGGATTCCCATTCAGCAGGTATGGCTTGTAGCGCCAGGTTCGGACAGCATCGACGGATGGTTGCTGCAGCATGGGCGGCCCGCTGATGACACGGAGTTGTGTGAAAACCCCCAGCCGGTTGATCGTCGCCTGGATCACCACGGTTCCCTGGACTTGTGCCATCTTAGCCTCCACCGGATAGCGCGGGTTCTCTCCATCGAGTCTGTTGGCCTGCATCACCCTGGAGGAGAGGGTAACTCGACGCGGCGGCATGGGCTTAGCTTCCGCGGGTGGTACCAGGAACGCTTCGTCGACTCCCAGCGATGCATCCACCTGGTCGACGTCGATGTTGAAGGTCGGCTGCTGTTTAGCATCGATCTGGCGGATCGTTTTTGCTACGTAACGATCGTTCAGCTTGACTATGCTGTTCCAGGTCGTCCGGTTGCCGAATGCATCTTCCATTGCGCGGATTACGGCAGTGGTTCCGGCAAAGCAGTACGCAGTACCCGATGCCGTGACAGCAGAACGCATACTGCCGATATAACAATTCAACCTGGTGGTGCCGGCTTCGAGTTCTCGCGTCGTAAAAGTCAATGTGTTTAGAACTGCCGGGTATGGCAGTGGATGCACCAGCAGCTGCGTCAAGGCCGCAGTCTCGAGGGTTTCATCGCCTGTGTACACCGTGCCGGAAGCCGTCCTGTATTCAGTAAAGGTCCTGTCGCCACTCGTATACATCACCTTCGACTTGTCCGGACTTGCCCACCATTCTTCAAAGGTCCCGTCGGCGTTCATTTTCTTATCCGGGCCGAATCGCTGGTAACGGCCGCGCAAATGCCATGGCTTCATTTCTGCGGCGTTCAGATTGGAGTTGTCAGCCGCAGTGCGCATAAATTCGTCCAGGGTCCTGGTCGACACGGCAGCGGTCGCCGATGTGGGGTCAGTCTGGGCTGGAAGAGACTGCGCCGCGGCGCTCGCGCCTGTAAGAGTGACGACGAGGCTCAAGACATAAGGGAACAATGCTTTGAATTCAGACAAAATGGACTCCTGAACAGTGTCGGATATCTCCACTCTCGGGCGCTCGGCGTGGACGTGTCATCGTCTTCCGACTGCTCTTTATAAAACAACTTTGCCGCCTAGCGCTCAATTTACTTTTAGGGTTCATTGTCGCGACCGCAAGCGTGTGGCAGGCCTACTGAATACCTGTGTGACAACCGGCGTAGAGAGGGAGAACAGATCCGGGATAAGGCACGCTTTGAGTCTGCGTAGTCTTCCGCACGGTTGTTCAATTCAGAAATGCTCTACCCCGTTGTGGCACTCCCGCAGTACTCGCCACAGCGAAAACAGAGCTATGAACCGCGTCTACATGAATTCGAATGCCATTACACCGCTCGGCGAGGGTTCAACATGATGTCCAATATTGACTACACGAAGGAATCAATCGTAGAAGCTAGTGTCGACACTAAGCAGTTGCGCTAGATGACTTCGAAAGGTCTCATCATGTCGTTGTCTTCATGCTCAATCATGTGACAGTGATAGACGAACTTGCCTTTGAATCCTGAAAACTTCACCAGGATGGAGAGCATCTCACCGGGGCTCACGACTGCAGTATCTTTCCAGCCCTGCTCGTTCTGCAGGGGTGGCCTGGGCTCGCCTGCGAGCTTCAGCGTTCCGCCAATCCAGGAGCTGATGTCAAAGCCCTGGCGGCTGATGATGCGGAAAGCAACCAGGTGCAGGTGCATGGGATGGGCGTCTTCGGTTGTGTTGATGAAGCGCCATACCTCGGTATCACCGAGCCTTGCTTTTTCGGTAACCGGATCGTCATAGCCTTTCTCGTTGATCCGCACGCCCAGCGATTTCCCGGCTGCATCCATCTTTTCGCCGATGACCAGATCGCGCGTGACGACTCCGGGCGGGATCTCCAGGGCGGGAAACCGGGAGGCTGCTGGAAAACTGAATGCCGCATTTTGTTTTTTGAGCGGCAGCCTGACACGAAACTGCAGCATCTCGTAAATGGCTTCGCGCTCCATCACGGCCATGCCGAGATTGGGAAAGGGCGCCGAAGCATTGTTTCTCAACGTGACGATCTGATCTTCCATGCCGGTAAAATCGATCAGCAGATCCGCCCGCTCGGCCGGACCCATCAGTAGCAACTCTGTAGCGACCACGCGGGGCAGGAAGCCGCCATCGGTTCCGATCTGCAGAAACTTGACGCGCTTCGGCGCATCGGTCACCTGCTGAGCACGATCGAAGGAGATCCGGAAAAAACGAGAATTTGCCGCATTGACCAGGCGTAACCGGTAGAGTCGCGGCTCCACCTCCAGGTGCGGGTAAATCGCGCCATTGACGATGGGAAGCTGCCCGTAGAATTCCGGGCCCCACACGCCCGGGGGCAACTTCACGCCATCATCGTTGCTGGGCGCATAGACCAGCTGCCCTTGATCATCCAGGGCCTTGTCCTGCAACATGAGCGGGATTTCGTAGTCTCCCGCCGGAAGAGACATCTTTTCTTCTTCTTCGTCGCGCAGCATGTAGAACCCGGAAAGACCGGCGTACATATTCAGCCTCGTGATACCGAGCGCGTGATCGTGATACCAGAGCGGAGCAGCGGGTTGTGCGTTCGGATAGTGGTAGCGAGCCGAGTGGCCGGGAACAAACCACAGCTCGGGAAGTCCGTCGCTCTCGGGAGGCGCACTGATGCCGTGCAGATGGGGAACGGCGCGCACCGCAGGCGCAGGAGCCATCGCTCCGTGGATGTGAGGATCGATAGGAAAAAGGTGGGTCGTCGGCAGATCGTTATGCCAATCTACCTGGATCGGTTGACCCGACCTTGCCTCGATGCTTGGGCCCGGATACTGGCCGTTGTATCCCCACAGCCTGGTCGGCGGCAGCTGTGAATGAAGGCGCTTCGTAAACTCTCGCATGCGGACGGAGTAAGCGATGCTGCCCTTCTGTGCTTCGGACGGCTTCAGCGTTGCGGGAATCGGTAGAGGATCGAGGTAGCGTTCTATTTTGTCCGGGGTCCGTATCTCTGCGGCATTGGGAGCTTCCGTAAAAGCCCAGGACAGGGACTCATGACCGACTGCAGCGGCTGCGGTCACGATGGTCCCGCATGTTTTCAGAAATTGCCTGCGGTTCTTCAGATCGACTCCTTCGCGGACGTCTTTCCCGCAGGCAACACTACATTCAGGTTGCGAACATGACGACTTCGTCATTTGAGAGGATATCATATCAGGGACGAACTCAGACTGACCCGAACGGGGCAAGGTGACGACACCAGCAATCACGTTTGTCACAACTGCGCTGCACAAACAACGTAACCAGACCGTAGTTTCCTGCGACCGTACAGTGCTTCTAAATAGCTCTGTCGCCGGGAGACGGCAGTAGAATAGAGCCATGCGACGCGTCTACATGGATTCGAATGCCACCACACCGCTCGCCCCGGAAGTGTTTGCCGCGATGCAGCCCTTCTTCACCGAGCAGTTTGGCAACGCCTCCTCTATCCACTTCTACGGACAACGCGCGCGGGCTGCCGTTGAGAATGCTCGTGAACATCTGGCTGCCCTCTTCCACTGTCGCGCATCGGAGATTGTTTTCACCAGCGGCGGAACCGAGGGCGACAATCTCGCTCTATTTGGTCTGGTCAAGCCCGGCGACCACCTGATCACCAGCTCTACGGAACACCATGCCGTGCTGCACGCTGCGGAGCGTCTGCAGGAACGCGGTGTTGAAGTCACCTTCCTGCCCGTCAGCAGCGAAGGCATCGTCTCCCCCGAATCTGTGCGCGAGGCCATTCAACCGAACACGGCGATGATCAGCATCATGATGGCCAATAACGAGACAGGGGCGCTGCAGCCTGTCAGCCAGATCGGACGGATCGCCGCGGAAGCCGATATCTGGTTCCACACGGACGCGGTCCAGACGGCTGGCAAGGTATCGCTCGATGTCACGGCGATCGGCTGCGATCTAGCCACCATCTCCGGTCACAAGATGCACGCGCCGCAGGGCGTAGGTGCTTTATACGTTCGCCGCGGCACACAGCTTGAGCCATTATTCTTCGGCGGTACGCATGAGCGGCAGCGCCGCGCTGGTACAGAGAATCTGCCCGGTATCGTGGCTCTTGGCAAGGCAGCGGAGATGGCCCTGGCTGGCATCGAAAACGGCGCCTCCGCAAAGATGAGCAGGCTGCGGGATCGGCTGGAAAGCGGAATGCTGGCCGCAGTGGACGAATGTGGCGTCAACAGCGGCACAGTGCCGCGCGTGCCGAATACAACCAATCTGTGGTTCGATCACCTGGAAGGCGAAGCACTGGTCATCGCGCTCGACCTGAAAGGACTGGCTGTTTCCGGCGGCTCGGCCTGCGCATCGGGGGCAGCGGAACCTTCGCACGTGCTTTCTGCAATGGGACTTGCGCCGGCACGGGCACGGGCCAGTCTCCGCTTCAGCATCGACAAACACACCACCGAATCGGACATCGATTTTGCGCTCGAAGTTGTCCCGGCCGCGGTGAGACGACTGCGTGAGCTTTCACCGGTCTACCGGCAACAGGCGTCTACTGTTTCGGCTGCACCTGCATCCATCTCGGCGCAGGCCTAATCCAATGCCCGTGTCCAGTATCCCTGAAGCTTTAAAGAAGAAGACCATTGCGGTTGCCATGTCCGGCGGTGTCGATTCATCCACCGTCGCGGCCATGCTGCAGGCCGAGGGCTATAACCTGATTGGCCTGACGCTGCAGCTATGGAACCAGCGTCGGCTTGCCGGCCGCGAGGGCATGCCCGAACAAGTGCAGGGCCGCTGCTGCTCAATCGACGACGTTTACGACGCGCGCCGCGTGGCCGAGGATATCGGCATTCCTTATTACCTGATTAACCAGCAGGATCGCTTCGAAGAGGCAGTGGTGAAGCCGTTTGTAAGTGAGTACCTGGCGGGACGCACGCCGATTCCCTGCTCGCTCTGCAACAACCATCTCAAGTTCGACCAGCTGCTGCTGACTGCGCGACAGATTGGCGCAGACCTGATTGCGACCGGGCACTATGCGCGCAACGAGTATGATCCGATTCGCGATCGCTGGATCCTGAAGCGTCCCGCCGATACGTCCAAGGATCAGACCTACTTTCTATTCGGGCTGACCCAGGATCAACTGGCACACACCTTGTTCCCGCTCGGCAATTACACCAAGCCACAGGTACGTGACATCGCTCGCGACCACAAGCTTGCCCTCGCGGCCAAGCCCGATTCGCAGGAGATCTGCTTCGTACCCGGCGGCGACTACAAGAAGTTTATTGACGCCTATCTGGATGAGCAGGGCGCGGCCATGCCGGACACGGCAGGCGAGCTGGTGACGGCAGGCGGCACTGTCAAGGGTGAGCACGGAGGAATACACAACTTTACTGTCGGCCAGAGAAAGGGCCTGGGCGTGAACTCGGCAGACCCGCTGTATGTACTACAGATCGATCCGGCAACGCACCGGGTGACGATCGGGCCTGAGGCTGAGCTGATGACGACAAAGCTGGTTGCCCGCCAGTTGAACTGGATCACGGTTGATAAGCTCTCTGGTAAGGTGCAGGCCAGTGTGAAAATTCGCCACCGGCATGAACCAGCGCCAGCCACACTGCAGATGAGCGACGCTGACGAAGTTACAGTCACCTTTGATCAGCCGGTTCGTGCTGTTTCACCCGGCCAGTCCGCAGTGTTTTACCAGGATGACGAAGTGCTGGGTGGCGGCTGGATCGCCTAGTTGCTCAACAGGTCGCTTAGTTGCGGCGTTCGACACCGGCGCGTTCGCGAACAAAGCGCGCTGCGGCTTCCCGAGCTTCTTCTGGCGTTACGTCAACCGGCCTGGTGTCTAAAGGCTTCGTCTCGCGCACCGAATCCGGGACCAGCTTTTCCGCGATGTTTGAGACCACACGGCTTGCAGCCGTCGCGACGTCTGGTGCTGCTGAGCGGGAAGCTGCAGACCGGGTGGGCGCAGCGGTCTTTGAACCAAGTGTCTCAATGCCCGCGCGCAATCCGGCGAGCAGTCCATTCACCTGCCGCAGTGGTGCGGCGACGGACTTTTCAACTGCAGCCGTAGCATGGCCGATGTTGTTCAGGGTCGCACTGATCATGTTGTCCACGCGCGCCGTCTGGTTGCGTGTGCGCGAGGCGGCATCATTCAGTACCTGGCCGACGTTTTCTGCCTGGGCGCGCAGCGTTCCACTGGCATCCACCAGGTTGTTCGTGATGGTCTTCACTTTTGGGGAGATGTCGTCCAAAAGTCCACGCGTAGTGGATACTACCGGGACGATATGGTCCTCCAGCCGCTCGGTGATGCCCATCAGCTTCTTCTTCACTTCGCGCAAGCCGAGAGCGATGCCCAGCAAGACTGCAGCCTGGAGGAGAACGCCTATCCCTGTCACAATCGTAAAGATCAGGGTCACTGTCTGCGCATCGATATGCATTTGCTAGATTCTCTCGCTCGTTCGAAGTTCAGGGTAATTTGTTGTTCGGGATTGCACGGACAGGCCTTCCCTGCTGATCGGCCTGTCCGTGCTTTGCTCTGAGCTGGCTGCGTGGACTGCTAGATAAGGTTATCGCCTGGTGTCTCGCGATAGGTGCGCACGCCCGCATCGACGGCGGCACTTACCTTGTTGGACTGCTCGTTCACGGCCTGGCGTCCATGTTCAATGGGCGAAGCGCCGGCCGTATTGATGTACGCGTCCTTGCTGGCATCGACTGCAGCGGAGAACTTATTTACCTGGTCGGAAGCTATCTGCCGGCCCTTATCGACATACTGGTCCCACTGCGCCTTACCGCGATCGACCAGGTCCTTGCTCTTGTCGACATACTGACCGACCTGTTCCTTGCTCTTATCGACGTAATTTGCAACTTGGGTCTTGCCGTTATCGACGAGGGTGTTCACCTGGTCAGCCGCTTCGCGTGAACGCTGTTTCACATAATCTGCCTTTTCGCGAGCCTGAGCCGCGAGTTCATCGCGCGTCTCATCCCCTGACTTCGGAGCGTACAGCACGCCAATTGCTGCTCCAACACCAAGTCCGGCCAAAAACCACCCAAAGCCACCCGTCTGTTTTTCTGACATGAAGCTGTCTCCTTGCATCCGTTTTGGTTCCCGGCACGCGCCTGCATGGTAACAAACCATGCACCCCCCGGCCAAACCTCGCCTGCTCAAGTAGAGATGCCCCCATCCCGGTTTTCGCTGCCAGCAGTCTCGCCTCGTCGTGGTCAGCCAACCGGCGTGCGCAATTTGATCGATCAATGCCCGATCTGCGCACAGGCTCTCGCAGGACTGCCGCGAGGCCACAGCGCCGGCCCGGGAGGAAAGGAAATGCGGTGCTGGCGCAACATCTTTTCAGGTGCCGCATTCCGGGTTTTGCGATTTGCAGAACTGTCCGTAGTATGAGCAGCAGTACCCTAAGAAAAAGAGAGCAATGACAGATACAAGCGCCGCACGGCACAGGGGTTATGTCACATTCACCCTGCACGCTCATCTGCCCTACGTCATCCATCACGGAACCTGGCCGCATGGCCTTGAGTGGCTGCTTGAGGCCGCGGCAGAGACCTACCTGCCCCTTCTGCGCCTGCTGCGAAACCTGGAGCGGGATGGCCTTTCACTGAACGCCAATATCAACCTCTCGCCTATCCTGCTGGAACAGCTCGCGCACCCGACCTTCAAGACAGAGTTTCCCAGGTACCTGCAGCGAAAACTCGATGCCGCGCGCGAAGATGAGACGCTTTTTTCTCAGACCGGCGAGCACGGCTTTGCCGAAACCGCACGCTTCTGGAAGCGCTATTACCAGCAAGCGCTTGATGAATACGATACCCTGGGAAGCGACATCATCGGCAGCTTTCGCTACTTTGAACAGACCGGTCAGGTGGAACTGTTTACCTCCGCAGCCACACACGGGTATCTTCCCCTGCTCGGCAACGACGAAAGCTGTGTCGCCCAGGTCAAGACGGGCGTCGCCACGCACCAGCGCCACCTTGGCAAGCACCCCCGGGGTATCTGGATTCCGGAGTGCGGCTATCGTCCCGCGGGAAGCTGGCAACAGCCTGTGGCGTCGGCCGATGGGCCGCAGGATGCTGCATCTCGTCCGAAAGCCGACCGCATAGGGACAGAAGAAGTCGTGGCGCTGGGCGGGCTGCGCTACTTCTTTGTAGACACGCACCTGGTCAAACGATCACTGCGCTTCACGCCTTACGAACAGCAGCCGCGCATCCTCTCCCAGATGCTCAGCGACAGCGATCTGCGCGACGTCTACCGGCCTTATTATGCCGGCGGCCCGCTCGCGCAGCGCAATCCTATCTCTGTCTTTGCACGGGACCCCCAGACCGGTCTGCAGGTCTGGAGTGGTGAACGCGGTTATCCGGGCGACGGTGAATATCTTGACTTCCATAAGAAGCGCTGGCCCGGCGGGCACCGCTACTGGCGTGTCACGGATTCACGCATCGACATGGCCTTGAAGCAGCCCTACAACCCGGAGCGAGCCATCGCCCGTACCATCGCGCACGCAGAGCATTTCGCCGGGCTGCTGGCTGACGCACTCAGCAGCAGCATGAAAGGCGATACGCCGCCGGTGCTCTCTGCATTGTTCGATGCCGAACTTTTTGGCCACTGGTGGTTTGAGGGTCCACTATGGCTGGAGCAGGTAGTGCGCACCCTCGACCGCATCCAGTCGCCGGTCAAGTTAATTCGTGCCGGTGACTACCTGGAAGAGTATCCACCCGACGGGTTTATCGAGATGCCGGAAGGCTCGTGGGGCAAGGACGGCGACAACAGCGTATGGCTGAATGCAGACACTGCCTGGACGTGGACTCACATCTACGCTGCAGAGGAGCGCGTGCGGACGCTGGTGTCAAAAGAGAACTGGCGCGACGGCGGGACCGGTGAACGCATCGCACGCCAGCTTTGCCGCGAGCTGCTGCTGCTGGAATCGTCCGACTGGCAGTTTCTCATCACCACGGAAGCTGCGCGCGACTACGCAGAAGCTCGCTTCTACACCCATCTCGATCAACTGAAAAGCCTCGAAAGTCTGTGGCAGGAGTTTGAGATCACCTCCGGCCTGAGTAATGATTCGCTGTTGAAGCTGGTAGCGATCGAAGACCGGGACAATATCTTTCCGAACATCGATCCCGGGCTTTGGGCCAGGCGTGAGCCGGCCGATCACTGAGGTTCCTTGTATGTCGCAAAACAGAAAGGCCACCCTGGTTCGGGTGGCCTTTCTGCTGCAGCAGCTTTCGTTACTGGATAGCTACTGCGATTGACACGTTGTGGACCTCCGGGTTGGCACCGGTGGAGGTACCCGTAATGGTGACGACGTTGGCTGCGCCGGCTGGACCAAATGTCCGGCCCGCGCCGCCGCCTGCTGCGGAGATGACGAAGGTAGCCGACGCCACGGCACTGTTGTTGTTGCCGCTGGATGTTGCGATAGCCTTCACCGTTCCCGAAGAATTGATCGGAATCGCGCTGCCGTATTTGGTTGACGACGTCGTGGGCGTTGAACCATCGGTCGTGTAGTAGATGCTGGCCCCAGCAGTTGCATCCGTAATCGTGGCGGATTGAGGTGTGCTGAATGTCCCGCCAGCCGGTGAGAAAACAGGGGTTGCCGTGGTGGCACCACTGCTGCTGCCGCCTCCGCCGCAGCCGATATTCGCTGTCAGCACGAGGAAGCAGAGCAAACCAAGCATGGAACGCCAGTTGCGGCGTCGTGCAGGAATGCCCAGGAAGAGCACGCAGGCGAGAGCCGCGCCGCCGCCGCTCAGCCACAGCCGCAGCCCGGTGTTGCCAGCTGTACCTGTTGCGACGTTAATGGTGACAGTCGCTGTTTGCGGACCGTTAACGGTGACCGAGCCGGGATTGACGGAGCAGGTGATGCCCGTAATCGGGCTCGAGCAGGTAAGGTTTACAGCCGAACTGAAGCCGCCGACCGCGTTCAAATTGACTGTGGCTGTACCGGTCCCGCCTGCTGCGATACTGACCGCGGCATTCTGGGTGGAGAGGTTGAAGTCGCTTTGATCTGCCGTGCCACTTGCCGCGGCGGAAGTAGACCCCGCGTAGGCCGTATCGCCCGAATACACCGCAACAAACTGGTTGGTGCCGCCATTGCTGCTCACGCCCGAGATACTGAACGTGACCGTAACGACATCGCCAGCAATTGTCACCTGTCCGGTTGTGGGCACCAGGGAGATCGAACCGAAGCTGACCCCGTCGTCATAAATTGTCAGCTGGCCGGTTGGTGCCAGCGTTCCCGCTCCCGTGATGACAGAGGTGAAGCTGAATGCTGTTGCGTTATTGGTGCCCGTCGCAGGAGTGACGGCCAGCGTCGTCGTAGTGTGGGTAAGGCTGCCGGCCGCGGCAGTAAAGGCCGCAGTCCCGGTAGCAGTGGTCCAGTTCGTGTCACCCGTGTAGGTGGCGGTGACGCTGGTGGCTGCCGGAACACTGGGGAAGGTGACCGTCGCGATACTGTAGTTGCCTGCACCCACCGTGCTGACGCCGCCTATGCCGCTCGGTGTATTGAAGGCCGAGAGAGTTGCGGTTTGTGTCTGGCCGCCCGCCGTGACTGTGACGCTACCGGTCGGGGCCTGCCCCGCGCCCAGGCCGCATCCCGTGGTCGGCGGATTGTTGCCCGTCGCTTCGGCGTTGCAGAGCTTTACCTGCACTGTTAGGTTGCTACCGGACTGCTGAGCAGACAGTGTCGGGGTGACATTTACGAGCGGCGTGCCCTTCACCACTGTGAAAGTCGAAGCCGTGGAAGTCGATGCATTGAAACTGGCATCGCCCGAATACTTGGCGGTGACAGAATGTGGACCGATGGAGAACGTGCCCTGGTTCCAACTAGCGACGCCGAAGGCATTGATTGCCTCGGTCGCCGTCAGGGATCCATCCGTGAAGACGACATTGCCCGTGGCGACGCCATCACTGTTCAGGCTGCCGACTGTTAAAGCACTCTGCTGGACAGCGCTGCCCACCGGTTGTGCCTCGACAGTGATCGATGTGCCATAGGGAACGATGACAGTCCCAGTCGGGATCACAGTGCCCTGGTAGTAGTTGAAGACACTTTCGTAGGTCGTGCTGTTCTCTGGGTTGACCGTAATGCTTTGTGCCGGCGAAGTGCTGGGGGCGAAGGTGCCATCGCCTTCGTACTGCGCAGTGATGTTATAGGTGCCGCCCGGCAGATCACCCACCGTGGCAGACGGCGAAGTGACCGACGCCGCGCCGCTCGCCAGTGTTCCAAAGCCAAGGCTCTTGTTGTTCGGAAGCGGCGTGCTGGTCAGGAATGCGACATCACCAGTCGCGCTGGATGAAGTCACATTCGCCGAAAGCGTGACAGCTGCGCCGTGTGTAATGGTCGTCGGTGTGACGGTCAGCGCAGTAGTTGTGCTGGTAAAGCTTACCTTGTTCCAGTCTGTGATCAGCGCGTTGGCGTCGACCGAGCCAAGGCCGGAGGCCTCGTCATAGCCGGCAGCCGCAGGATAGTTGTGGACTGATGCTGTACTGCCCCCGGTAGCATCCGCCGTGCACGGGCTCAGGCTCGCCGTGCTGTTCGGATCGCATGGCTCATTGTTGCTGCCCGCCGTCACATCGTGGAAGGCCGCCGGAAACTGCTTCTGCAGGGGATACAGTGTGTAGTTCGCCTGACCTTGGGCGCCATATTTCTGCACTACCATCGCCATGATGCCGGCGAAGGCAGGCGCCGAAGCAGAGGTGCCGCCGATGCCGGTTACTGTAGCGGGAGTCGTCGTCTGGCCATCCGTATTGCAATCGCCGGGATTGGCACAGACCGGGTAGGCACTGTAGTTGTAGCCGTTCGAAGCGAACAGTGAAACGTCAGGAATGTCGCGAACCGAATCAGCCGGGGTGATGGCCGACTGGTAAGAAGGCTTCGCATACCCGGCGAGGCAGGCACCCTGCGTTGTAAAGGTGGCACAGCTGCTGGCACCGCCGCCACCGCCCACGGGTGTAGGCGAGGCGCCGCTGTTGCCGTAGGTTGCTACGTTGAGGCCATAGATCGAACCATTCCAGG
>CAZZYN010000023.1:0-804 GCA_964658265.1 uncultured Acetobacteraceae bacterium
TCTTCCTCGCGAATGCGAAGGACACGATTCTGCATTTTCGCAATCACCCATCGATCGTGATGTGGTGTGGACGCAATGAAGGTGTACCGCAGCCGATTGTCACGGACGGACTGGATCGGCTGACGCATTCGCTTGATGGCACGCGGTTTTATTCACCGAGTTCGAACCGTGTAAATCTGCAGGATAGCGGGCCGTACAAGTATCAGAATCCTGCTGATTATTTTACGAAGCTGAATCATGGATTTTCGGTAGAGACGGGAACGCCTTCGTTCTCGACGCTGGAGTCGTTCCAGCACTGGATTCCAAAAGCGGACCAGTGGCCGGTGAGCGATGCGTGGGCGTATCACGACTGGCATCAACAGGGGAACGGCGACGCGGCGCCATTCATGCAGCAGATTGAAGAAGCATTCGGCGCGCCCGGCAGCCTGGAGGATTTCGAGCGTAAGGCGCAAATGCTGGATTACGTAGACCATCGCGCCATTTTCGAAGGAATGAATGCCCACCTGTGGGCGCCGAACAGCGGACGGATGTTGTGGATGACACAGCCAGCGTGGCCCAGCAATATGTGGCAGATCCTGAACTCTGACTACGATACGCAGTCGTCGTTTTATGGAACGATGAAGGCGTGCGAGCCGCTGCATGTGCAGCTAGACCTGTCGAACTATAACGTCGCAGTGATTGATACGACTCCGGAGGCTGCGGCGGGGCTGATGGTGTCGGCGAAGGTCTACTCGCTGGACAACAAGGTGCTGCTGAGTAAGGACATGGCGGTGGATGCGAAGGCGGATGCGATGACGCCGGCGT
>CAZZYN010000023.1:814-31436 GCA_964658265.1 uncultured Acetobacteraceae bacterium
AAGGACCGCAGCGGCAAGCTTGTGTCGAGCAATGTGTACTGGCTGGCGGCGAAGACGGCGACATATCGCGAGTTGAGCCGGATGCCGCAGGCTGCGCTGACAGCGACAGCGAAGGCCACCGAGGTAAATGGGGAAAGGGTGATCCGCGTAGAACTGCATAACAATGGAAGCACGGCGGCGCTGGCGACCAAGCTGACGCTGGAGCATGCCGCAGTTCCGAGTGGCACCCATAGCGATGTGCGGATACTGCCGGCGTACTACAGCGACAACTATGTTTCCCTCATGCCGGGTGAGGCTACAGAGGTAACGATTGCGGCTCCGGAGAATGCGAGCAGAGGTGCGATGAAACTCGGGGTACGCGGCTGGAACATAACACAGACCTCGGTGGCGGTTGAGTGAGGCTTCATGCGGTACGGGCGGTCTAACGCTCGCGCACTCGATTCTCCCTGTTCGCGATCTGCCAAGATGCGACTGGCTTAGAAAGCCCGTCTGCTTAGTTGTGGACGGTTCAGGGCGAACGCGTAACAATCGCAGGAGTTCCTTATGCGAAAGTTCAAGTATCTCGATACGCTGACGCTTGCCTTTGTGGTGGTTCTGCTGATTTCAAACCTGGTAGGACCGAAGATCTGCCAGATCGGCCCGCTGCAGGTATCCGGCGCGCAGCTGCTGTTTCCGGTGACTTATATTTTCGGCGATGTTTGTACCGAGGTATACGGGTACTCAGCGTCGCGGCGGGCGATCTGGCTGGGCTTTTTCGCAATGGCGCTCTTGTCGATCATGGGAGCCATCGCGGTAGCACTTCCGGCGGCACCGGCATACAAAGATCAGCAGGCATTCGCAACTGTTTTCCGGCTGGTGCCACGCTTCGCGATCGCAAGCCTCGTGGCCTATTGGGCGGGGGAGTTCACCAACTCGTACACCCTGGCGAAGATGAAGATACTGACGCGCGGCCGCTGGCTCTGGAGCCGTACGGTCGGGTCGACCCTCACCGGGCAGGCTGTGGATACGGCGCTGGTGATCATGATTGCATTCTGGGGGACGCCGGCCAGAACGATCGTGAGCATAATCGTGTCGTCGTATCTTACGAAAGTGGCGTATGAAGTACTGGCTACGCCATTGACGTATGCCGTTGTGAACTTCCTGAAGAAGCGGGAGGGAGCGGATGCGTTTGATGAGCATTCGAACTTCAATCCCTTTGCGCTGAGTGCATCGCCCATCGTCACTGAGACGCAGGTGCCGCAGTAGAAACGCCCTCCGCCGACTCATAGACTGGATGGATGGAGACACGTCGATGCGTGCAATTGGTGTGAAGCAGCCGGGTGGCGCTGCAGAGCTGGTGGTGGTTGAGGCAGCAGTCCCCTCGATTCGTGAAGACGAAGTACTGATCCGTGTAGCAGGCGCCGGATTGAATCGTGCAGATGTGCATCAGCGTGAGGGCAGGTATCCGCCGCCTGCCGGAGCTTCAGAGACACTGGGGCTGGAAGTATCCGGAGTAGTGGCAGCGCTGGGTGCCGCTGTGACTCGTTGGAGAACAGGCGATCGAGTGTGCGGGCTGCTTGCGGGCGGTGGCTATGCCGAGTACGCAGCCGTGGCCGCGACACAGTGCCTGCCAGTTCCAGACGAAATGCGGCTGGTCGATGCTGCTGCCCTGCCGGAAGCAACGTTCACGGTCTGGGCAAATCTTTTTCATCAGCCACTGGTGAATGCTGGTGAGACCTTACTGGTCCAGGGCGGAACCAGCGGGATCGGCACTTTTGCGATCCAGGCTGGACGGTACATGGGGGTGCGCGTTGCAGCGACGGCGGGGACTGCAGTGAAACTGCAAACCTGTCGGGAGCTGGGAGCGGAGGCAGCCTTCTCCTACAAAGGTGACTGGGCGGCCGAGGTGAAGAGCTGGACGGGCGGCTGTGGCGTCGATGTCATTCTGGATATGATCGGCGGAGACTACTTTGGCAAACACATCGAGCTGCTGGCAGAACGCGGCCTGCTGACACATATTGCTTTTGCGCAGGGAGCAATCGTTGAGATGGACTTACGCCGGGTAATGGCCAAGAGGCTTGTGATCACCGGATCGATGCTGCGGGCAAGGCCGGCGGCCGAAAAAGCTGAACTACGGGATGCCCTCGAGAAGCGTCTATGGCCGGGCGTCCTGGGTGGAGAGATCAGGCCGGTGATTGATCGTATCTTCCCTTTGGACGAAGTGGCCGCAGCTCACCGTTACTTCGATTCGGGCCAACATGTGGGCAAAATACTATTGTCTTTTGCCTGATTTTGGGCAGAAAGAAGCCCTGCATGGTGGCAGGGCCTCTTTATCCGAAGCGATGAGAAACTTACGCGCTGAAGGATGAACCACAACCGCAGGTGCTCTTGGTGTTGGGATTTTCGAACTTGAAGCCGGCAGCTTCGAGAGTCTCGACATAGTCGACAACGCAGCCGTTCAGGTACATGAGCGAAGTAGCATCCACGAACACCTTCATGTCTTCGAAGGGGAAGACTTTATCCATCATGCCCTGCTGGTTTTCAAAGGACATGGAGTACTGAAAACCGGAGCAGCCGCCGCCGACGACGCCGATGCGGAGACCGGCTGGCAGAGGATCCTGGGTTGCCATGATCTCACGAACCTTGGCAATGGCGGAATCCGTCAAAACGAGCGGGGCAGTCTTCACCGCGGGAACTTCAGTATTTACGAGTGGTTGTGCAATTGTGGCCATGTGCATCTCCCTGGCTGGTACGGACTGACTTCAGTGTATGTCCGCGATGCCCTGCGGAACAAGCTTTTGGCTGAGAACCACGTTACCGCGTACTCGCCTGGTGAATAGGATGTGCCAGAAAGCCTGCTGGTTTCAGAAAGATACGGGCAGACATGGTTTATCTGGCGGTGACTTTGGGTTCTATTTTGCGGTATTGCGATGCAGTGACGATGTGCCTGCTCACCAGTTCACGTGAAGAAGAATAAGGGCGTCCTGCCACGATGACTGCGGCTTTTTTGAGCGAGATGCCGGGAAGCGTTGCTATTTTGACCATCGAAGCAGAGTTGAGATCGATCAACGGCGCTTTTTCTTTCATGCCCTGACGAACACCAACCGCGAGATTGCCAATTTGCCTGGTAGCGACCACGGCCGCCGCCTGGGCCGCGACGACAGCCTGTTTGGCACCCTGCCTGGCCTCGACGGTCGCCTTTGCGGCGGCACGCTGCACCTGCTGGTCGGTCGGCGCGGAAGGACTGCAGGCGGTAAGCATGGTAACGATCGCCAGTCCGATGACTGCCGGTATCAGTCGCTTTGCGGAGTAGATCGGGGAAGACACATCAGTCGGCTGCATCAGGTTTGTTGTTTCGAGACTGCTTTTCATAGTCACTTCGAAGGCCTGTCATCTTGCTGTCCTCAGATAGATGCACAAGTGGACAGAACAGGCTGATTGTGTGCGATAGCGCAGTAACTATGCGTGGCCTTTAATCCTCTTCCCCATTGTGGAGAAGAAGGATTATAGTTCCGCTTCGAACGGCCCCTGGCTCTGCTCGGCCCTTGTACGGACCCCTTCGAGCGCTGGGACCGGCTCAAACTCTGTTCCGAGGTGTTGTATGCATATCATGCCGATTCTCTGGATAGCGTGGGCCGGACTGACAACTGTCCTGCTGGCCTTGTTGGTGTATCGCGGCACGCTTACCCGTTACGAAGAAGATTGTCTATTTCTTGACGAATGCGCCAACCAGCAGAAGGACGAGCAGCAGCAGATCCTGACGAAGCTACGCAAGGTGCAGCCTGCGTTAAAGGTGATGGCTGTCGGAGCATGTACGACTACGGCTGCGATTATCGGATTGTATGTGTGGGACGCAATCCAGTCGTTCTACCTGTAAAGCGTCACTTTGAGTCGGCCGCCGGTGCCGGTGTCGGCCTGGCGGTCTGCTCCTGCAAAGTGCCTTGGGCGTGGATCTCCACGGTCACTTCCTTGTCATAACGGGTAAATCCCGAGCTCGGATTGTTCAGCCCCCATTTGACGTACGGCACCTGGAAGCGGGTAGTGGCAACAACGTCGCTGCCATGCACGGACAGTTGGATAGTCAGCTCCAGCGGATGATCGCCGCCGGCCAGGGTGACCGTTCCTTTGGTGTGCACCGTTTGCTCACCATCCCCTTCTTTCAAGCCTTCGACCGTAGTTGGATGAAAGATGATGGCGGGATACGTGCTGCTGTTCAGGACATCCTTCTGCCACTTTGCGGTTCTCGCAGCATCGGCTGACGGCTTGCCATCCGAGGACTTGCCGGACTGGACGGCACCACTGCCAGCATCAATCTCGATTTCGCCCTGGGCCAGTCCAGACTTCGGATCGGCAATCACTGCTCCGCCATTCAGCTTGAAATTGCCATGGAGCTTGCCGAGCAGCGCGGCCACAGTCCAGTCGATCCTGGTCTTCTCAGGATCCAGATGCAGCGCGAGAGTATGCGTCACAGGTGCGGGGGCTGCAGAGGTTTGTGCGGCGAGAGGGTCTGCAGCAGCGACGGCGGCAGTGCAACCGAGAACAGCAGCCACGCGCAATGCAAGTGACAGCCTGTGACGCGTGCCTTGATAGCCGACGAGGGAGGAGTTGCGAAGCGCCGTGTCCAATGTGTCTCCTTACTGCGGCTCTCGTGGTGTTGAACGGGAGTTCCCGCAGCTAAGAGTGTACGCACGGGCGAAGTGTTGTAACCGATGAGTGTAGCTGCCGAAAGGGTTAGTCGATCGCCAGACTGATCTGGTGGCGGACATCGGCTCCCCGGACCCAGAAGATTACATCCATCGCGATATTGGTAGCGTGATCGGCGATGCGTTCGAGGTTGCGGGCAATGATGATGGCGTTCAGGGCCTGCAGGCTGGCGGCCGAATCCCTCAGCATCACTTCCGTAAGGTCTTCATGCGCCATGCGATTCATGCGGTCGATCTCATCATCCATTTCGATGACGGCTTCAGCGGTATGAGCGTCGCCTTCGAGCAGGGCCTGGATCGCTTTACGAATCATGCGGCCGGCGAAGGCGCCCATACCGGCGACATCGATCGGCAGATGCACGGGATCGGCATCCATCATGTCAATGGTCCGCTGGGCGATGCTCATGGACTGGTCGCCGATCCGCTCGAGGTCGCTGTTGATCTTGATGACTGCCAGAAGGAATCGCAGGTCAATAGCCATCGGCTGCTCTTTCGCGAGTAGTTCGTAGGCCATTTCGTCGACTTCGCGGTGAGCCAGGTTGATGGCGGCTTCGTTTTCAAAGACGTATTCGCACAGTCCGCGATCGCGTTGGATGTAGGCCTCGACAGAAGACTCGGCAGCCTGCTGGGCCAGTGCGGCCATGGCAAGCAGCTTGTTCTTCAGTGCGTCGAGTTGCTGATGAAAGTTGACACGCGGCACGGCATTTCCCCTATTGCGATTTTCTCTTATAGAAGAGGCTCCTCAAATAAAAAAAGATGCTGGTGCATCTGAAGTTGTATCTCTGAATGTGGACAGGACGATGCTTCCCGACCCGTTTTGAATAAAAGGTAGCCAGAATGAGAACAAATGCGTGGATTGCCGGTCGATGCGCCTCGGGTTAGAACTGGGAATCGCCAGCACGGACGCCCTCGACCTCAATGAAGCAGCAGTTGGCGACAGGTCAGTAAACCGCATGGCCACGCGGGCGGCCTTTTGCCGAATCCCAGCTTTGCGACATAATGAACTGGGTCATGATATGCCAGAGAAAAAGCAGCCTCCCCGAACCAGCACGGGGGTAAACGGTCTCGATGATGTGCTCCACGGTGGTCTCCCAAGCGGACAGATGTACCTGCTGGAGGGCAACCCTGGTACCGGCAAGACGACGATTGCGATTCAGTTCATCCTGGAAGGGGCGCGGCTGAACGAACGCACACTGTATGTGACGCTCTCAGAATCGAAGGCAGAACTGGAGTCCGCGGCTGCCTCGCACGGCTGGTCGCTGGATGCGGTAGACATTGTGGAATTTGTTCCGGAGGAAGCGGCTTTAAGCGCAGAAGACTCCTATACCGTCTTCCATCCGAACGAAGTAGAGCTGGCGAGCACGATCAAGAAGCTGATTGAAGAGATTGAGCGAGTGAATGCGCAGCGGGTCGTACTGGATTCCCTGTCGGAACTGCGACTGCTGGCTGCAGAGCCGGTGAAGTACCGGCGCCAACTACTGGCACTAAAACGCTATTTCGCTGGCCGCGGTATGACGACACTGTTGCTGGATGATCGCAGCGGCGAGGGCAGTGATGTGCAGCTGCAGTCGATTGCGCATGGCGTGATCCGGCTCCAGAAGAATCCGCGCTCCTACGGGATAACTCGTCGCCAGATCGAAGTACTCAAGGTACGCGGGTCCGGATTTCGAGAGGGACTCCACGACTACAACATCAGTTCCGACGGACTTGAAATCTTTCCCCGGCTGGTTGCTGCCGAACATCCTTCCGACTTTAAGGAAATGCTTCTGCCTTCAGGTCTGCCGGCACTGGACACGATGTTTGGCGGCGGCGTCGATCGGGGTTCAAGCACATTAATCGTCGGTCCGACGGGTGTCGGCAAATCGTCCGTGGTGATGCAGTACGTGGTGTCGGCAGCAGCACGCGGAGAACAGTCGGTGCTGTATTCGTTTGACGAGTCGATCCGCACCGCCTGCATGCGCGGCATGTCGCTGGGACTTGCCATCAACGAGCAGCTGGCGAGCGGGCTCTTGACGCTGAAGCAGATTGATCCGGCGGAGCTTAGCCCGGGTGAATTTGTGTCACAGATCCGGCAAGCGGTGACCGAGCAGAAGGCGCGCGTGATCGTGATCGACTCGCTCAATGGATTTTTGCATGCGATGTCCGGCGAATCAGACCTGCCACTGCAGTTGCACGAACTACTGACCTTCCTCGGGGCGCGCGGCGTAGCCACTTTCCTGGTGATGACGCAGCACGGCTTTCTGGGTGAGACGCGTACACAATCCGATGTGAGCTACCTGGCTGACAATGTATTGCTGATGCGATATTTCGAGAGTCAGGGCGTGGTGCGGCGCGCCTTTTCCGTCATCAAGAAGCGCGGCGGAGCGCATGAAACCTCCATCCGCGGACTGCGCCTGACGTCTGATGGATTGCAGATCGGCGGACCGCTCACTCATTTCCGCGGCATCCTCACCGGCATTGCTGACCTGGATGAAAACGCAGTGTCGCAAACTTCAGAAGCTAACGTCTCGCCGGATGAGCGAGCCTAGCCTGCCACTGCAAGTGAACCATCTTCAGGTCCTGGTGATTGCACCAGTTGGCCGCGACTCAAAGCTGATCTGCGATGCGCTTGCGGGCAACGGGATCCAGGCTGAAGATGTGCGTACGGTTGCTACAGCGATCAGTATTCTTGAACGCCAGTCAGTCGGCGCGCTGCTGATCACCGAAGAAATGCTGGATCCGCTGACCGTCAAAGCGTTGTCAGAGCAGTTGTCTCTGCAGCCGGCCTGGTCGGATCTGCCGGTATTGATTCTTACGGTTGGCGGATCCGCAACGACGCTCTCGCGTAAGCGGGAACAGGACCGGCTTCCACTGGGGAGTGTGACGCTGCTGGAACGGCCAATACGGATGGCCACGCTGACCAGTAGTGTGCGATCGGCCCTGCGTTCGCGCAGCCGCCAGTACCAGGTGCGGGATACGCTGCTGGAACGGGACCTGGCCGAATCCGCCAGACGGGATAGCGAGAGCCGGCTGCTGCTTGCAGTTGAGACCGCGCGGCTGGGATCCTGGGAGCTACATATGAGGACAGGCGAACTGACGGTTTCATCCACCTGCCGCCAGCACTTCGACTGGGATGAGGGTACGACGCTGACGCACCAGGATGCAGTCGATCGAGTGCATCCGGACGACCGTTCTGCCGTGGCTGAAAAGCTTGAGGCGACACTGCAGCAGGGAGTGCCGTATGCCGCCGAATTCCGCGTGGTGTGGAGAGACGGGAGTGTGCACTGGCTGTCGTCGACGGGCCGGCTACTGACCCGGGAGGCGAAGCCGGGTGCATGGAGCGAAGCGGACAAACAGCATCTGGCACGGATTGCCGGCGTTACGCTGGACATCACGGAACGCCTACTGTCAGAGGCCGCGCTGCGCAATGCAGACAAACTCGCACTGGTCGGGCGGCTTTCGAGCTCGATCGCGCACGAGATTAACAATCCGCTGGAGGCTGTGACGAATCTTCTCTATCTTCTCGACCGGTCGGAGATAGATGGAGTGCAAAGAGATTATGTGAACCTTGCGCAGAGGGAGTTAGCCCGGGTATCTGACATCACGGCACAGACACTTACTTTTAATCGCCAGCAGAACTCGCACGAGCAGGCAGTGCTGACCGATATTCTCGACTCCGTCCTGGCGCTTTACCAGGGCCGGTTGACAACCTCAAATATCCAGGTCACCCGCGAATACCTGTATCAGAAACCGGTCCTCTGCTACCCCGGCGAACTGCGCCAGGTGTTTACCAACATCATTGCCAACGCATTCGATGCGACACGTCGCGGCGGGAAGATTCTGATCCGCGAACGGCTTGCTAACGACGTGCATGCACGCCGCGGTGTAAAGGTAACGATTGCGGACACAGGATCAGGAATGTCGAATGACGTGAAGCGTCGCATCTTCGAGGCATTTTATTCAACGAAGGGTAACAACGGGACCGGCCTGGGCTTGTGGATCAGCCGCGGCATCGTCGAAAAACACAAAGGTACGTTACGCTTCAGCACGTCAACGAGCGAGAACCATCACGGGACGGTGTTCTCAATTTTTCTACCGATCGACCGTTAGCCGCGTGTTGCGCGGATTGCATGAGTTGGTCGCTGCTCGAGTTCGGCGAGCCGGGCCTGTCAGACCCAGGGTTCGCCATTGCCGAACGACCAGTCCGAGCGATCGACGAAGACCATATTGATCATGATGTCGTCAGGACGAACCGAAAGTTTGCTCTTCAACTCGTCGGCGATAAAACGGAAGAAGGCAAGCTTGGATTCCTTGTTGTTGCCGACGGTACTGGTGACCTGGATCAGGATGAAGTCGGGTGACCGGTCCCAACCGAGGAAGCGTTGATCGTAAATCAGGTTCTCAGAAGTATGTTCACCGATGACGATGAAGCGATCACCATCGGGTGCTTTGAGTACATCGACGATGCCCTGGTACACAATGTCGGCGACGGCCGCACGATACTCCGCTGTTTTACCTTTGAGTAGATCGACTCGAGCGAAAGGCATAAACGTTTCTCCAGAACAGCGTGTGTGTATGCAATGTTTAAAACGGGAAGCGGCTCGATAAACCGAACGGTATCGGTGACCGGTCTACATACCCAGGTTCGCCTGAATCGGCTCTGAAAGAGCTATGAAGACGACAGTGATGTCAACACCGGTGCGGCTGAGAGCAGGGCTGGGAAGGCTCAAGATGATGCGGGCTTGATTGGTGGACCTGACCGGGATCGAACCGGTGACCTCTTCCATGCCATGGAAGCGCGCTCCCAGCTGCGCCACAGGCCCACGATTAAACGACTTTCTTATTTTCGTTGAGTAAGATGGATTCGTCAAACTTTCACGCTGGTTGAAGAGCACCTGCTGTCATGCAGTATGGCCACTTCACCCGACTGATTCTGCTTCGTAATATTTGTTGGAAGGAACCCACCGTTTGCTTTCTGCCTTCTTTTTATCGAATCGCCATGCATTATCCAGCGGTCGCGGTGTTGTCGTGAACAGGAACTGCTTCACGGCTGCATCGTTGCTGGTTTGCGGACTTCTTGCAGTTGCAGGCGCGCGGGCGCAGGCTGGCTCGCCTGCTGATGTGCCGCAGGCATCTGCAGCTACGCAATCCACCATGACCGATGCATTGAATACCATCCAGCCCATGCTGGGCCAGGTCAACAATGCTCTTTCCGCCGTGGATGCGCGGCGATGGAAGGCTCCGAATGATGTGCGCGACCAGACAGCTTCGGATATCCAGTCCATTCAGCGAGATCTGAATGGCACACTGCCCGGATTGTTGAGCACGGCACAGGCTGCTCCGGGATCGATTGCACCGGCGTTTGCAGTCTTCCGCAACATTGACGCGTTGTATGACGTACTGCTGCGGATTACGGAGACAGCGACGCTGGCAGGCTCGCAGCAGGAGGCGACACGGCTCGAGCAGGTGCGCAGTGATCTGCAGTCGAGACGCAGCCAGCTTGGCAGCGCGATCCTGAGCTCGGCCACAGCGCAGGACGCGAGCGTGGTGAACCTGCAGGCTTCGCTGCGGGCGGCGAACAGTGCGGCGGCGTCCGCATCGACGACACCGCGCAAGGTAGTGGTGAACGATGGACCGGACAGTACAGCCAAACCGGTGAAGAAGCGTAAGCCAGCGGCCACGACCAAGCCAGCTGCAACGCCTCCACCGCAGTAGAGTCATCACGCAGTTGATTCCCTGCCCGGGAACCTTACCGTGTGCGGCAGTGTCTAAGTAAGCAGGCGGAAAGAAGATGGTCCGCCAACTGGATGATGCCGCGGAAGGCTGGTTACGTGCAGGTATGCCAAGGGTGCTGGCCTGCTCAACGACCCGCGACAGTGCCGGCTTCTTCCTGATACTGTTGTGAGGAAAATCTGGATGCAGGCAGGACTGGCGTTGGGGAACCTGGCAAGTGCGATAGGGATGAGGCAGGAAGAAGCTGCTGTCATTGCCGAACTGAAGGCTGGTTCGGAGACGGCATTCGCCTGGCTGGTCGCCCAGTACCATCAGCCGATCTATTCCCTGATTGCTCGGACCATCCAGGACCCGGCCGAAGCCGCTGACCTGACCCAGGAGGTCTTTGTAAAGGTCTATCGCGGGATCAGCAGCTTCCATGGCGACAGCAGTCTGCGGACATGGATCTATCGGATTGCACTGCATGAAGCGTCAAACCAGAGGCGCTGGTGGGGCCGGCACAAGCGTAAGGAAATCACCATCGAAGCCGAATGCGGCGAGAGCGAAGACGGCAGCGGCCTCTTTATCAAAGACACGCTCGTCGATCGCTGTGATTCCCCTTACGACACTTGCGCGCAAGAAGAGATTCGTTCCCTTGTGGAACAAGAGATCCGTAAAGTTCCTGAACCTTTTCGCACCGTCGTCGTACTGCGCGACATCGAAGGGTTTGGTTACGAAGAAATTGCCGAGATTCTGAGCACGAACCTGGGCACGATCAAATCAAGACTGATGCGCGGACGGGCTCACCTGAAGCAGCATCTTGCTCCTTATATGAGCGGGGCAGTCAAGCGACCAAGTACGAAGGCTGAAGCAGCAACCGCTGAACCGATGTTGACTGCAAGGAGGCTTGCAGCACGATGACGACTGAAACTGTTTCCAGTATTTGCCGCCATATGCGCAGCCAGTTCTCCGGTTATCTTGACGGGATCGTTTCCGGCAGGGTGATGCAGGAAATCGCCGGGCATCTACAAGGATGCGCGGACTGCTCCAATGAGTTTGCAAGTCTGCGGGCCACGCAGAGTCTGCTTGGTTCTATCGGCCCGGCAAAGGCTCCGGAAGACCTTGCGCTTCGTCTTCGCGTAGCTCTCTCACAGGAAGCGGCAAAGACGCCGCAGGCCAAGGTGGATCGCTGGAAAATCCAATGGGCGGATGTTTATCGTCCTTTCGCATTGCGGGCGACTGCGGGCTTTGCAAGTGCAGTTTGCCTGATCGGAACGGCAGCAATGCTGGTAGGAATGTTCGCGGCACCCACACCTGTTGAAGCCCGCGATGAACCCTTCTACTTTGCCTCAGGGCCGCGTTTTCTCTATACCTCCATAGCGCCCGACACACCGATCGGCAACCCTGACCAGCCCGTGATCGTGCACGCCTATGTGAACGATATTGGCCGGGTATACGACTACCGCGTTGTGTCCGGCGAGATCACGCCGGAGCTACGCAGGCAGCTCGACAATACCATGCTGTTCAGCCTGTTTGAGCCCGCGCGGAGTTTCGGCGAGCCAGTGCGCGGGACCGTCGTGATGTCGTTCTCAGGGGTCGCGGTCAAGGGCTGAATTGCAGGGTTTGAATTAGACGCATTGCATGCGGCGGTGCGGCTCGGGCGGCATCCTGACATCAATTGCATCGCCTGCGATTACATTGCCCGATGCGATTACGATCCCCATGACACCGCACCTGGGACGCAGTTTGCCATCTTTGTCGACTGCCTTCATGGCCCGCATCAATCCAGGCTGAAAGCGATCTAGTTGCACGCATGGTGTGCGCAGGCCGGTAAGTTGTACGACGGCATCGCTGCCTATTCTCAGTTGCGTTTCAACAGGAAGCAATAGAAGGTTAAGGCCACGGCTGACGACGTTCTCGCCAAGATCGCCGGGGCCGATAATAAAGCCGGCAAGACGCAGTTCAGCAAACAACTCTTCGTGAATTAGGTGGACCTGGCAGAGGTTTGGCTGCGTCGGGTCCTGCTTGACGCGATAGCGATGCCGAACGGTTTCGCCGGCGTGGGCATCGTGTTCTACGCCGAGGCCGGCAAGCAGGCGAATGGCCGGCCGCACCGGCTTGCTGAAGGTGTGGCGAGGCGCCAGGCTGACCGACGCGACCTCAATGTTCGGATGCTGTTGTGAAGCAGGTCCAGAAATTTTCGGCATTATCCGCGGACGTGATGCAGGCGAACTCCAACCACGACAGCCACCATGCAGAGGCAATTGGTCAGCAGGAAGTTCAATGCGAAATAACCGAGTTTGCCTCGGTGCCAATACTCCATGCTCTCAAAGGCGAAGGTGGAGAAGGTTGTGAGAGCGCCACAGAATCCTGTGACGATCAGCAGCCGCGAACGGTCGCTGGCGGGATCGGCCGACCAGGTAAGAACGTAGCCGGCGATGAGACAGCCAACCAGGTTGACCACGAGGGTGCCCCACGGAAAATCCATGCTGCGCACAAAGGAACGGGAATAGTAGATGGTGAGGAACCGGACGATACCGCCGAACACAGCGCCGGCGGCGACCAGGAGAATGTTTTGGAACATGCGCACTCCTACCAGGAAAATTGGTAGGAGTTATCAGCCGGGGAGGCAGTTTAGGCAAGGCGAACTCCATCGCCCAATATGAGTATATCGCGGGTCTGCCTTTGAAAACTACAGGTATGCCGGGTGTCGTTGGGTACTGCAAATGCTTGCATCTGACAGGTAGCACCCTGACCGGCATCGTTGACATGCCGTGAAGATAGATGAAAGGCTAGCTAGTTTTAAGGAATCTGCCATGCCTATTGATCTTGATCGCGCACCGGATGTCGAGCTGAGTGCAGCACAACCCTATTTTATTGAGCAGGACTGCGCTGCCTATACACCGGAACAGCACGCGGTTTGGACGGAACTGGTAAATCGGTGCATGCCGATGCTGGAGCAGCATGCGTGCTCAGAATACCTGGATGGCTTTGAACAGATCGGGCTGAGGAAAGACTCGATTCCTGATCTTGCCGCGGTGAGCCGACGCCTTGGTCCCAGGACTGGCTGGCAGGCCCGGCCGGTGAGCGGCTACCTGCCGGCTTCGGCATTTTTTGCCATGATCGCCAATCGGCAATTTCCAACAACGACGACGCTGCGTGGGCGCGATTCGCTTGACTACACGCCGGAGCCGGATATCTTTCATGACGTATTCGGGCATGTCCCGATGCATGCGCACCCGGTATTTGCAGACTTTCTGGCGCATTACGGCCAGGTAAGCGCGCAGCTGACGGATGAGCGTGACCTGGTCCGGATGGGCAGGCTGTTCTGGTTTACAGTCGAGTTCGGAGTAATCCGCCAGAATGGCCAGGTGAAGTTATATGGCAGTGGCCTGATCTCGTCGCATGGCGAAGGGCAGTACGTGATTAATGGCGGACCCGAGATCCGCGAGTTTGAACTCGAAAAGATTTTCGAGCATGACTTCAGTATTTCCGAGATGCAGCCCGTGCTGTATGCCGTGGAGTCATTTGAGCAGGTGTACGAAGCGACCAAAGAAGCAGAGCGCCGGCTCGGCTAAGTTCCACGATTGATAGAGATTGGCTGGCTGCGGCCAGCCTTTTTCTTTAGGATTTCCACATTTTTGCCATGCCTGCACCACTCTCGGTGCACGTTGACTTCTCCAGCCAGGGCGGCGGTAGTATTGTTGCTCTAGAGGCGAATAAAAGGCGAAACATGGCTGCTGGTTTAAAAAGCGCAATGCTGAGGCAGGAGATTGAGGCGAAGCTTTCATCGAGGATTCCTGCTGCCCTTTCGCCGCAGCCTCAGCAGGCACCCCGTTTACTGCCAATCGGTATTCCGGAGATCGACCAGTTGCTTGGCGGTGGCCTGCCACTTGGTGGAATTACGGAGTTCAGCGGGGCGCCAGGGTCTGGCCGCACATCGCTGGCTTATGCTGCTTTGCGCGCGGCGAGCCAGGAGGCAGCCTGCTCCTACATTGACGCACAGGATGCACTTGACCCATACAGCGCGGCAGCAGCAGGCGTGCATTTAGCGAACCTGCTGTGGGTACGCTTCCCTGCCGTGGAGGCGCGGCAGATTGAGCCTGCAGCTGGCAGACGTTCTGACTCGAGCGCTGAGTATCTGCGCCGGATGAGCCAGGCCGGGCGGTATGGGCATCATCCTCGCGAAGAGACCAGAGGCGTGGATGCTGCGCTGGTAAAGATGCTCGAGAAGAAGGCCGAGGCTCGTATGCATAAGGCGCAGGGTACGCCGGGTTATCCAAACCAGCGGCTGACCCTGGCGGCTGCGTCTGAAGATCAGATTGCTTTTGATCACTTCAATGCACGGCGGGCGGATGCATCAGACCCCCTGCGGCAACTGGATCGGATAGCTGCCGAGGAGGCACGCATGCGGGCGGCGGCGATCCAGGGCGAGACGGCCCCTGCTGAGATGAAGGCCAAAAGCGAGAAGCCTTGGAGCCGGCTGGATAAAGTGATTCGTGCTACCGACCAGGTACTGCAGTCGGGAGGCTTCCGGATAGTTGTGCTGGACCTTGGATCGACACCGGCAGAGCAGGCGTTGCGGATTCCTTCAGCAACCTGGTTTCGCTTTCGCAGGGCGGCGCAGGAGGGCGATGCGATCCTGCTGCTGCTGACACAGCAGCCTTGTGCCCGATCAAGTGCGAGTTGCGTGCTGGAATGCTCCGCGAACGGTACAGGCGGGTCTGCAAAGATGGTGCTGACGGCCGTGTCCTACAGTGCGGAAGTAGCGCGACAGCGGCAGTCTCACGAGTTATTGAAGAAGGCTCCAGGCCGAGTGGCAAGCTGGACAGCTGTACCCGAGTGGATGCGTACAGGATCAGGACAGCGATGAAGTACGCTGCGATTTATCTTCCGGAGTTCCCGGTTGCGACCTGGCTGCGGGCACACCCGGCAACTGCTAGCCAGGCTGCGGTGGTGCTGGAAGGTTCGGCACCGCTGGAACATGTGTACTCACGGAACCAGGCTGCAGCGAGACTTGGCATTGCTCGCGGCATGAGCAGGGTGCAGGCAGAGACCTCCGGCGAGGTCTGCTTTGTAAAACGGTCAATGTCGAATGAGCAGGATGCTTTTGCAGAGGTTTTAAAGCTGGCAGAGACTTTTTCGCCTCGCGTAGAAGTTATTGCTTCTCCAACGGATAGTTATGGCGGGCATGACATGCCAGCGGCCTGCCTGCTGCTGGATCGCAGCGGCACAGAGAAACTAATAGGAACAGCGCAGCAGTTTGCTGCGCGACTGAACCATGGTTTGCTGGCAGGCAGGTTCGCGGGCAATATAGCGTCGGCTGACAATGCGGAGGCGTGCCTGTTGCTGGCAAGGAGTTATGCAGGCATTACCTGCGTTGGCTTGGGCGAGATACAACAGCGGCTTGCCCGCTTGCCAGTGTCTTCGCTGAGGATAGATGCGGGCACACTGGCAATTTTTTATAAGTGGGGTATCCGCACACTTGGTCAACTGGCAGCACTGCCGCAGGCTGCGCTGATCAGCCGCATTGGTCAGCAGGGACAAAGACTGCAGAGCATGGCCATGGGGACAGCTGACCATCTACTGGTTGCAGAGGAGCCGACATTTACGCTGGCTGCAAAGGTTGAGCTTGACACACCAGTTGAATTACTCGATTCGCTCTTATTTATTATTTCACCAATGCTGGAGCAGCTGGTTCGCTCAGCAATAGAACGGGCCTGTGCTTTACGCAGTCTTACGATTGAACTTGTTCTCGACAAAGCACCATCTCATCATTGCAGGATTCAGCCGGCGCTGCCATCGACCAGTCGCGACCTGATGCTGAAGCTGCTTAATCTTCAGTTGCAGGCTCATCCTCCAACGGCTCCCATTACAGGCGTTCGTCTTACGGCTGAACCTGCGCGGCCGCAGACGGCACAGAAGGGATTGTTCCAGGCGCAGTTCCCTGATCCTGACAAGCTTGACCTGCTGGTGGCACGGCTTCGTTCAATTGCAGGACAGGCCAGCGTAGGCTCTCCCGAGTTAAAGAATAGCTACTGTCCGGATGAGTTGAACTTAAAGAATTACAAACCTGGAATATCGTCCGAAAACAGGACAAATGCCATATCCCGCATGGCATTGCGATGTATGCGGCCTGCTCCGTATGTAAAGGTAGCGACCAGCAACGGAGTACCGAATGCCGTGTTCTGGGAAGGTATACGGTTGCACGTGGCTGAAGCGGCGGGGCCGTGGCAGGCAAGTGGCTATTGGTGGGAGGCTCGTCGATGGCAGGTTGACGAGTGGGATGCCTTGATTGCACAACCATCCTATGCACTACGCCTAAGTTATGAGTATGCGTCCAGTCGCTGGTCCATTGCAGGCATGTATGACTAGACCCGGCATTGAGTATGTCGAGTTGCACGCACGTTCTGCTTTCTCTTTCCTTGAAGGTGCATCCCTGCCTGAAGCCATGGTGCAGCAGGCTGCCAACCTGGGGATGCCGGCGCTGGCTATTCTCGATCGCGACGGATTGTATGGCTCGCCGCGCTTGTATATGAAGGCGGTTGAGCACGGCATGCGTGCGCATATAGGGGCTGAGGTATCCGTGGCCGAGTTAGGTAGCCAGGTAACTCCTCCGGCATGGCAGCCGCATCGTCATCCAGATGCGCCGGTGCGACTTTCACTGCTATGCGAATCCCAAGCCGGCTATCGCAACCTGTCGCAGTTAATTACCATTTACAAGCTGCAGCAGAAGTTCAAGGGAGATGGTGTTGCTTCACTGCGCAAAGTACAGCAGTATGCACAGGGGCTGGTCTGCCTGACAGGCGGAGATGAGGGTCCGCTGGCTGCAGCGCTCTATCGAGGCGGCATGGATGAGGCGCGACGCACGCTTGCCTGCCTGATCGACACGTTCGGTAAGAAGAATGTGTATATCGAACTGCAGCGGCATTGTTTCCGTGAACAGGAGGTGCGCAACCAGGCTGCAATTGGCCTGGCACGGGAATTTAAATTACCGGTACTGGCCACAAACGGGGCAAATATGGCAACACCGGTTGAGCGCGAAGTACTGGATGTATTGACGACGATTCGCCATCATACTTCGCTCGATGAAGCAGGGCTGCTGTTACTAAAGAATGCCAACCGGTATTTGCGGCCGGCGAGCGAAATGGCAGAGCTTTTCAAAGATATTCCGCGGGCTGTTGAAGAAACCAGGGCATTGTCTGACAGGCTGCAATTTGTGATGAAGGATATGGGCTATCAATTTCCTCTCTATCCCATTCCAGAATCTGAGACGATGGACAGCTTTCTCTACAAACGAACGATGGAAGGAGTGGTGAATCGCTATGGCTGCAAGGCCAGCAAAAGCCTGCGAACGCGTGCTGAGAAGCAGGTCGCTACCGAACTGAAGCTGATTGCGAAGCTTGGGCTGGCAGGCTACTTTTTAATTGTCTGGGACATCGTTGAGTTCTGCCGGAAGAAAGGAATTCTGGTGCAGGGACGTGGCTCCGCAGCCAACTCGGCTGTCTGCTATGCGCTGGGAATTACTGCAGTCGATCCGGTAGGGATGGAATTACTTTTTGAGCGCTTCCTGTCGGAAGTGCGCGGGGAGTGGCCGGATATTGATCTTGACCTGCCTTCCGGGGATGATCGGGAGTCAGCAATCCAGTATGTCTATGAGCGCTACGGCCAACTGGGGGCAGCCATGTGCGCGAATGTCATCACCTATCGCGGCAAGTCTGCGGCACGTGAAGTGGGTAAGTCGCTTGGCTTTGATGCCGACACACTGACACGGTTAACACGACTGGTTGGCTCATGGGAATGGAAGGGGCCGACCGACTCAATGGAGCAGCAGTTTCGGGCTGCGGGGTTCGATCTTACTCATCCGCGGATTGCCAAGTATCTCGAATTGACGATCCGAATGCTGGATCTGCCGCGACACCTCGGCCAGCATTCTGGCGGAATGATTATTGCGCAGGGACAGCTTGCCTCAGTAGTACCGATTGAGCCGGCGAGTATGCCGGGCCGCAACGTGGTGCAGTGGGACAAGGAAGACTGCAGTGACATGGGTCTGATCAAGGTAGACCTGCTGGGGCTCGGCATGATGGCAGTGCTGAAGGATTGCACCAACCTGATTCCCGAATATTATGGTGACAAAGTTGAGATTGCGCAGATACCACATGAAGATGCGCGGGTATATGAATCGCTGCGCCGCGCTGATACAGTCGGGCTCTTCCAGGTCGAGTCGCGGGCGCAGATGGCATCGCTGCCACGCAATAAGCCAGATCGCTTTTACGACATAGTGGTGCAGGTTGCGATCATCCGGCCAGGACCGATTGTCGGTAAGATGATGCACCCCTACATGGAACGACGACAGGGCCGGCAGGCCGTGACTTATCCTCATCCACTACTGATTCCAGTGTTGAAGCGTACGTTGGGGGTGCCATTGTTCCAGGAACAATTACTGCGCATAGCGATGACGATTGCTGATTTTACAGGTGGAGAAGCAGAGGAACTAAGGCGGGCATTAGGCAGCCGACGGTCTGCGGACAAGATGCGTGCACTTGAGGTAAAGCTGCGGACAGGCATGAACAAGAATGGCGTTGGCGAGGCGGCGCAGGAAGAAATTATTCAGTCCATCAGCTCCTTCGCGTTGTACGGTTTTCCCGAATCGCACGCAGCAAGCTTTGCTCTTATTGCATATGCGAGCGCATGGCTCAAGTTTCATTACCTGGGCGCATTTACAGCAGCAATTTTAAATAATCAGCCAATGGGTTTTTACTCTGCCGCCGTGTTGGTAAAGGATGCTCAACGGCATGGGCTGCGGGTCAAGCCGGTAGATGTGCTTTGTTCGCAATGGAATTGCACGCTTGAACATGAAAAAAATGGCTCGCTCTCTTTACGCCTTGGGCTGCGTTATGTGCGTGGCATGCGTCAGTCAACTGCAGCGGAGATAGAAGCTGCAAGAGAGTTGCGGGCATTTACTTCGATCGACGAACTGGCCCGACGCGTTCCCACGCTTTCACGGGCAGACCTGACAACGCTGGCCGAGGTTGGAGCATTGAATATGCTGGGGACCAACGTGCACAGGAGGGATGCTTTATGGCAGGTACAACGTGCGGCGCGCAAGGCAGGTCCGCTGCTAGAGAGTGCCGAGGCTGAGGAGATGCAGGATGAAGCAGCGTCACCATTGGCAGCTATGAACACAGAGGAGCGCATGGTTGCTGATTATGCGGGAACCAGCGTCACAGTTGGCAAACATCCGATGGCGCACTATCGCAGCCACCTTAAAAAGATGCGCATTTCCAGTGCGGACGACCTGCGTTTTCTGCGTCATGGCACAACAGCACGCATTGCCGGGTGCGTGATCGCGCGGCAACGGCCGGGGACAGCCCATGGGTTTATCTTTCTTTCGATAGAAGACGAAACCGGTATTGCGAATGCGATTATTGACCCTGATCTCTATGAAGAACATCGCTCACTTGTAACCTATGCCAAGTTTCTGAAGGTTGAAGGGGCGCTACAGAATATCGATTCGGTTATTCATATCCGGGCCAAGCGGGTAGAGGCGCTGCAGATTACGGGAGCGCCGACCCAGTCACATGATTTCCATTGACAGCGTCATGCATGCATTGTTTCCTTGACGGCTTCATAAGCGTGCGTGGTCCGATCGCCATACAGGGCGCATCCATGGGACGATAGGGATGCAGCAGAATCAGAGCTAGAGAGTGGATCGGGGAGAGATGATGAGCATTGCGACCAAGAGTGGAGACACAGGACAGACCGGACTCGTAGGCGGCGTGCGTATTTCAAAGGCCGATCTGCGTGTGGAATCCTACGGCTCGATTGACGAGTTGAATGCATCTCTTGGCTTCGCGCGAAGTATCTGCCATCACACGGACGTCGCGGCATGGACAGAGGATATTCAGCGCACACTTTTCCGGGTTGGGTCGGCATTGTCAACGCCCCCGGAGAGCCGCAAGACCGGACCCTACATCACTGAAGACGATGTAGAGAAGCTTACCGGCCTGGTGAACCAGATCGAATCGACCGAGGGCATTCTTGCAGACTGGTCGCTGCCAGGGGCACATACAGAATCCGCCGCCTATGAAATAGCCCGTACCGTTTGCCGCCGCGCGGAACGAACAGTGGTTCGCTTTCATGAACATGGCAGTGCGGTCGAGCCGACGGTGATCGCCTATCTGAATCGCCTCTCTGATCTCATCTGGCTGTTCGGCAGGCTGATCGAAGTGACCGCCGGAGTGGATGCACGACTGCGCGATGAAACCAAGGCCGGTCCGAAGTGGTCTCGCGCCTGGTAAGTGGATGCCGCAGCAATCAACCACGCTCCAAATTTGAACGTACGCCATGAAAGCTAAATAACTTCGGTTTAAGCAGCGTCCATCTGCCCGGACCTCTGGAAGCATCCGAATCTGTCATGGTTTTAAAAGCAGCGGCTTCTCCGCGTCGAAAACAGCGGCGCGTTGAGATCATTACGGATCCCGTCGAAAGCGCAAAAGCAGCGGGCCTGCGTTACACACCCGATAGCAAACCCGGCATACAGCGCAGGCCGTGGCGAAAAGCTTTTCGCTACATCGCCGTGGACGGATCGCCGCTACGCGATGTGGAAGCTTTAGGCCGGATAAAATCACTCGCCATTCCTCCTGCATGGAAGGATGTATGGATTTCTCCAAACGCCAACGGCCATCTGCAGGCTACGGGTCGCGATGCCAAGGGCCGGAAGCAAAATCGATATCATCCGCGATGGCGTGAAGTTCGAGATGAAACTAAATATGAACGCATGCTGCTGTTTGGCAAAGCGTTGCCGACAATCAGGGAGCGCGTTCAAGATGACCTGGCAGCGGCGGGACTGCCACGGCGGAAGGTGCTGGCAACGATCGTAAGACTGATGGAAACGACGTTTATGCGCGTCGGCAACGAAGAATATGCGAGAGAGAACCGGTCTTACGGCTTAACCACTATGCGCGGGAAACATGTGCACGTGGAGGGATCAACAATTACGTTCAAGTTTGCGGGTAAAAGCGGAGTGAAGCACAACATCAACGTAAGCGACCGCAAGCTTGCCAACATTATCAGGAAGTGCCAGGACATACCCGGCTACGAATTGTTTCAATACCTAGACAGCGATGGGGAGCATCATTCCATCGATTCGTCGGATGTAAACGAGTACCTGCGCGAGATTTCAGGACAGGATTTCACTGCCAAGGATTTTCGTACATGGGCAGGAACTATTCTCGCCTGCATCATGCTGCGAGAGTTCCAGCAATTTGAAACGGATCGCGAGGCAAAGAAAAATGTCGTCCGCGCGGTTGAAGCAGTGGCAGCGCGGCTTGGCAACACGCCCTCTGTCTGCAGGAAATGCTACGTGCATCCCGCAGTCTTCGAGTGCTACATGAGTGGCGCAATGCTCAAGGTGGCGAAACAGCGCGTGGACCAGGCGCTGGAAGACGAGCAGGAGGAAGTGCGAGACGATCTGCGAAAAGAAGAAGCAGCCGTAATGCAGCTACTGCAAAAACGCCTGGAAGCGAAGGTGGCCTGACAAAGACCACCCTGCCCCCCGCTAAGGAAGTGTTTTCGAATTACCTGGGCCGCCTGTTGGAAATAGTTTCGGCAGACGGTCCTGGACTGGCGGCAGTCCGGGAAAAGGTGCATGGGGTTCTGTCTGATACCAGTACGCCACAGAGTAAAAATTGTCAGAGCGCACGTTGGCATGCCCATGTTCAATTGTTGCTTTGAGGGATTTTGTGAAGGTGATCGGCGAATCCAAGTGGAAACGATAGAGGGAGGATCGGCCGCCGGCAAGTTCTTCGCCAGTAACAGGAGCACCATAGGTCGCATAGGCAAATGGATGAGTGCCAAAGTCCCATGCGCCGAGAAAATAGTCCTCTGTACCGGTGCCGTTGATAGACGGCTTAGTTTCGCCATCAATAAAAAAATATCGTCACCTTCTCCAAACCAGCCGTCCTGATTTTGAAGCACTGACATAGTGACACCTACATAGTGGCCGCTGCCCCTGGCCTCCATCCAGACGTAGTTGCCTTCGCCATCCAGGTTCTTCTTATCGTTTACCAGGCCGTCGCCGTTTGATTTCCACTCGCTGTTCCAGCCTTTCGCGGGTGTCGCCTGCCGATATTGAGCGTGAAAGTAGAGCGTATCTTTGGCAAGAGGAGCCGCATACGCTCGATAATCAATATTGAAGTAGAAGGAATTTACCTTTTCCGTTCCATCGTTTGTGACAGTGATCCTGGCTTTTTTGGGAAATGGCATCTGGAAGAAACTATTCAATGCTTTATCTGAAGCAACGGAGAGTGGCGCGGACTCGTATTTAAAATACTGGCCAAGGCCAAGGCCAAAAAAGTCCCCGATCGGCGCTTCCACACTGGGAGTCGCTTCGCCATCCCAGTACATGTGCAATACCAGTTTCTTCAGGTGCATCGATTCAGGGGAAGCGATGGTGAACCAGATGTGCGTAATTATTCCCGGGCCGGTCTGATCCATGAGCGTGATCGTCTCGCCGGGTGCGATTGGGACTGCATCTGCATTTCCCCCGGTGCGGTCATAACTGGAGATCCGTTTGGACTCGTAATGTTGCGGGGTAATCAGGCTCTCCATGCTTTGCACCTGAGCGGTGACCGGGATTGTAAGTACCAACACCGCAGCTACCCAAAGAATCGAACAAATCGTAAAAGAACGCTGCCGCGAGTGAGCGGCGTAGCTGCTGACGCGCTTGTGATTGCTGCCTGTCATCTTTTCGCCCCTGCTTTTGATACGCGACATGAGCCATCCAAATGGCATGTTGCACTTTAGCAGAGCATTCCGATCCGGGGGAGGGCGACAGCGGTGACCAGACTAGCTGTCGCATCTGACGTCGATGACGCTATACTGCGGGGGCAATGATGAGGTTCAGCGTGAAGCGATCTGCAGGCACGAGTTTATACGGAGCAGCATGCTGCATGGCTGCGGTCCTGGCCCTACAACTGCCTGCGCAGCCACAAGCGAGGCATTATGAACCGACGGTTGAGTCTCTCAACACGCACCCGCTCCCAGATTGGTACCAGGATGCCAAACTAGGCATATTTGTGCACTGGGGCTTGTACTCAGTGCCTGGCTGGGCGCCCATTTCCCATCCTGACCATGACTTCGATTCCCAGCACTACATCACTGCCAATCCCTATGCCGAGTGGTATTACAATACGGTTCGCATTCAAGGCTCGCCGACATGGAACTATCATCGCGAGCACTACGGTCCGAATTACGACTACTACAATTTTGCGCCGGTGTTTGATCGCGAAAGCAGCAAGCTTGATGCCAGGCTATGGGCGAAAACCTTTGCAGATGCGGGGGCGCGGTACGTCGTTCTTACGACCAAGCACCACGAGGGATTTACCCTTTGGCCAAGCGGATTGAAGAACCCGAAACTGCCTGATGATCGTCAGCATGCAACGCGCGACCTGGTCGGGGATGTATCTAAAGCTGTTCGCGCGCAGGGAATGAAGATGGGTCTGTACTACTCCGGTGGCTATGACTGGACGTTTGTACCAGGGCCTATTGAAAAGGCAGCTGACTACAAGACGGTTCAGCCACAATCCGAAGCATACGGAAAATATGTGGATGCGCATTATCGAGAATTGATGACGCGGTATCATCCATCAATTCTCTGGAACGACATCGGCTATCCAAAGTCAGGACACCCGCTGGAAATACAGTCAGAATTTTATAACTCGACTCCCGACGGAGTAGTCGACGATCGTTTCAGCATCACACATGCGGATTTTGTTTCGCCGGAGTATAAAACGCTGCATGAAATCAGCCCCAAAAAGTGGGAGGAATGTCGAGGCCTGGGGCAGTCGTTTGGCTACAATCGCGCAGAGGGAGAAGCGCAGACAATCGCACCGGACAAATTGATATATCTGCTTGCGGATATTGTCAGCAAAAACGGGAACCTGCTTCTGGATGTCGGTCCCGAGGCGGATGGTACGATCCCTGCGGTCCAGATGGAGCGTTTGCAAGCATTGGGAGCATGGCTGCACCAGAATGGCGAGGCAATTTATGCCACCCGCCCGTGGACGCACGCAGAAGGCAGAACGGCACAGGGAATGGACGTGCGATTCACCGCGAAGGGTAAGGATTTGTACGCGATCCTGCTCGGCAAACCGCAGGCCGGTCCAACTGCAATCAAGGCCCTGCACCTGGTGCCCGGATCCACAGTTAAGCTGCTGGGATCGAAGGCATCTATTCCATGGAAACAGCAGGCCGGCGATGTGGAGATCACGCTGCCCGCTGAACTGCCGGGCCAGTACGCCTATGTACTGAAAATGAATGCCTCAGGAAGTTAATTCGCCTATCCATGCCACCAACGAATGATTCTGGTTATTCGGCGCGGGCTGCGATCGCCGCTTCTTCAATCGTCAGGCCGAGGCGTCCAGTTCCAATCATCCTGATAGGTGCAGGCGGCATCGTGAAGGATGCTCATCTCCCTGCTTACCGTAAGGCAGGCTTTCCTGTGGCGGCGATCATCGATCAGGATCTAAGCCGGGCCGAAGCCCTGGCGCGGGAGTTCCACGTTGGAGTGTCGGGCAATTCGATCCAGTCAGTCCGGCCGCGTCTCGATATGCGTACCCCGTACGTGTATGACGTAGCCGTCCCTGCGCAAGCATTGCTCAGCGTGCTGCCCGGACTGCCGGACGACGCTGCTGTTCTGATACAGAAGCCGATGGGCGAAACTCTCGATGAAGCACGCGCGATCGTGAAACTTTGCCGGCACAAGCAATTCACAGCTGCAGTCAATCTGCAGCTGCGTTGGAGTCCCGCGATGCTGGGAGCCAGTGCTTTGTACGCGTCCGGCGCCATTGGCAAACTGCATGACATGGAGGTGCAGGTCAGCACCTACATGCCATGGGACTTATGGGATTTTTTGCGCAGCGCGCCACGGCTTGAGATCCTTTACCACAGCATTCATTACATCGATCTTGTTCGCTCCTGGCTGGGAAATCCGGCCCGGGTTTACGCGAGAACCGTGCGGAATCCGATGACCGCAAGGTTGTCAGCAACCAAGAGCGCGATCATTCTCGACTATGGCGAATGGACGCGTGCGACCATATCGACGAATCATGATCAGAGGGTGCAGAGCGAGCAGCGGAGTTTTGTGCAGTGGGAGGGCACGGAGGGTTTGATGAAGGTGCAGATGGGAGTAAACCTCGACTATCCGGCAGGCCGTCCGGATCACCTGCTGTATGCAGCAAAGAACGCGGCGACGATGGAAGAAATCCCTGTCAGCGGAAACTGGTTTCCGGATGCGTTTATTGGTTCGATGGGTTCGCTTCAGCGCTTTATCGGGGGCGAAACGACTGAACTACCGACCAGCGTCGAGAGCACGCTGGACACGATGCGGACAGTAGAGGCGGCTTACCTGTCCTCCGTGAGCGGTGGTACAGCATTACCGGATGAGCCTGCTTAGTGGCCAGGCGCCCGGAAGAGTCCAGCCGCAGCAAGTCAGCCGCGGGTGGAGTCACTATTGAAGAAGCTGATTGTCCATCCTAACGACAATGCACCTGCTGTAACGATGATCATCCATGAGTTGTTCAATAGGTCTCCCCTTCGTCATCGTCGTCGCAATTTGGATGGCACAAGGCCTGACTAGCGCCGATACGCCTGCTAGTAACATCGGCGAACCGGGGAAAAGCTTGAGGACTGTTTAAAAGTGCGCCCCTAGGATGGCCGCAGCAACTTAGAAGCCATGGCCGGACATGCTGCGAATGATCTTGAGGGCTGCTGGGCCGAGTAGAACGATGAAAATTGCCGGGAAGATGAAAAGAACAAGCGGGAAAATGATCTTGATCGTCGTCTTCGCCGCTTTTTCTTCAGCCTGCTGACGGCGCTTCAGTCGGATGCCAGCAGCGAAAGTAGCGAGCGCCTTTGCGATAGGCGTGCCGAACTTTTCAGTCTGCATGAGCATGCAGACGAGCGCATTCACTTCCTCCAGCTGTATCCGTGCTGCCATCGCCTGCCAGGCTTCTGCCCTAGGCCGGCCGGCTCGCTGCTCACGATTGATCGTGAGGAACTCATCCTGGACGGCTGGATGACTCATTGCCAGTTCGAGTCCAACCCGCTGCAGTGCCTGGTCAAGTCCCAGCCCGGCATCGACGCAGATCACCAATAGATCAATGACGTCGGGGATACCCAGTCGAAATCTTTCGCGGCGCCTGCGAATGGCTCGTCCGAGCAGCAGATCTGGAAACAGGTAAGCCAGCGCCGGCAAAGCCGTCAGCCACAAGGACCGCGGACCCGGCAGGAATGAGCCGGCAGCCAACCCAAGCAGAGGGCCAAGAAAGCGTGTGGTCAGGTAAAGATCGCCAGCGATTCCGCTTTTCGCGCCGGCCAGACCCAGGCGTTCGCGCAGACTGCTGTCCTCACGGAAGCCGGCATGTGCGCGAATCCACGCAGCTGCCTTCGCAGAGCCTTGTGCAAGGCGCTTGATGCCCCGGGTGTCCTGCTCGACTGCGATATTGGCAGCAGGACGCGTCACCTGCATCAAGCGGGTGAAGCCACGAGGATTCTCCCGGGCCAGTAGGGAGTAAAGAAGCAGGCCGGCGAGGCAGGTGAAGATAATCGCAGAGGCGAGATAAAGCTGGCTTAGCATTTAAAGCGATCCGAAGCTGGACGAACCAAGCCAGCCGCTACCGGCCAAGGTCTCCGAGCGAGAACTACAGTTCGGTCCAATCCTGTATGCATCAAAGTTCAACTTTCACGATGCGGCTGATGACAAACGCTCCGATAGCAATGAAGGCAGCTCCGCCATAAAGCAGCCGCCGTCCGATTGGATCGTGAAACAGGATGCTTGAGTATTCCGGACTAAAAAGACTGATCAGCAGCAGCAGCGCCACAGGTAGCAGGGCCAGGATCCATCCGGTCAGACGACCTTGCGCCGTGTAAACCTGAACTTCAGCCTTGACGCGTATCCGTTCACGAAGCAGGCGCGCTGTGCGATCGAGAATCTCGGCCAGGTCTCCCCCGGTTTCCCGTTGCACCATGATGGCAGTGATCAGAAATTGCAGGTCGCGCGATGGTACCCGCTTCCCAAGTTCGTACAGAACATCACGAAGCGGCACGCCAAGGGTCTGTTGTTGGAAGACGCGTGCAAATTCGCTGGCGATGGGAGGTGGTGCCTCGGCTCCCATGATCTCGATAGCCTGCGTGAGAGAGTGGCCCGCCCGCATCGCGCGTGCCATCAGGTCGGAAGCGTCAGGAAGCGCAAGCATCATCGCCTGCAGCCGTCGGCGCCGCTGATGCGCAATGGACAGCCAGGGCAGCAGCAGGCCGGCACCGACGGCAGGTGCCGCGTACGACACAGACGGCTCAGCAAGAAGCGAGAGCAGTCCGGTGGTGATGGCAGAGGCTAGACTCATCAGAACAAGTTCGCCGACCGTGCGCTGACTGTCTGCCTGCAGTACAAGCGTTTCAAGCCCGCTCGAGAAAGGATACTGTCGAAGATACATTCCCAGGCGATACGCCACACCCCCTGCAGCCCCAATACTTAATTCCATCTGCTCCTGCTGGCCAGTCAGCGAGCGCTGTGGATTACGAATCGCACCGATACGCGTCACCACGGCATGTTCCGCTTTGGAGGGACGAGTAGCCGCCAGGGAAAGCAAAAGAGTGCCCACAAAGAGAAAGAAAAATACCGCAGGTAGCATGTGTGCGAGCATCCTCTATACCTCGACCGAGTGGTCCATCAGGTTTAGAGACATAGGGATACCAGCAGCGATCAGTGCGCTTGCAAATTTAGGCACAATTCCGGTGGCACGAAACTGACCATTGACCTTTCCATTGCTTCCCAGCCCCTGCCGCTCGAAAACAAATATGTCCTGCAGGCTGATCATGTCTCCACTCATCCCGGTGACCTCGGAGATATGTGTCACCCGGCGGCTGCCATCGCTCATGCGCGAGATCTGGATGATAACGTCGATTGCAGACGCAATCTGGGCCCGCACAGCCCGCTCGGAGAGCGTGACGCTGCCCATCGCTGCCATGGTTTCAAGCCGGGCGATCGCATCTCTTGGGGTATTCGCATGAACTGTGGTGATCGATCCATCATGGCCGGTGTTCATAGCCTGCAGCATATCCAGTGCTTCTTCTCCCCGGCACTCGCCCAGGATGATGCGGTCAGGGCGCATACGCAGTGCGTTGATCACCAGTTCGCGCTGACGGATTGCTCCCCTGCCTTCGAGATTGGCAGGTCTGCATTCCAGCCGCACCACGTGCTCCTGCTTGATCTGCAGTTCAGCAGAATCTTCAATCGTGACGATGCGCTCACTGGGGGAGATGTAGCCGGACAGGACATTAAGTAGCGTGGTCTTCCCGGCGCCGGTGCCGCCTGACACCAGGATGTTCAGCCGTGCCTGCACAGCTGACCGCAGAACCTCAAGCATCTGCGGGATCAGTGTTCGATAGCGAAGAAGATCATCCGCGGTCAAGGGCTTAAGACTGAAGCGGCGAATGGACAGCAGAGGACCATCGACCGCCAGGGGAGGAATAATGATGTTGACCCGCGAACCGTCCAGCAGCCGGGCATCGACCATAGGTGAAGACTCATCAATGCGCCTTCCTACACCAGAGACGATCTTGTCGATAATATGCATCAGGTGAGCTTCGTCGCGAAAAGAAACTGCGGTTTTCTCGAGGATTCCGCGGCGCTCAACATACACAGTCCGGTAGGTATTAACCAGCACATCCGAGACAGTTGCGTCTTTCAGCAGCGGCTCGAGAGGGCCAAGCCCGAAGACCTCATCCAGTACTTCGCCAGCGACCTGATCGCGATCAGCAGCACTTAGTGGAACATCCTGCTCGCCGACCAGCTGGAGAATGATAACGAGCAGCCGCTGCCGGCCTGCCTCGGGTTCGGCCTGGATCGCGATGAGTCGCTCGAGGTCGATGCGTTTCAGCAATTCCTGGTGGACGCTGGTTTTCAGGGCATGGCGAGCGTGGTCGGTCAGTGCAGCGCCAGTGCGCACGTCAAGAGCTGCGCCGGGCTTCTCGCGGGGTGTCAGGAACATACGGACTTCAGACATAGCATTCCACCGAAGGGTTCACGGTTGTTTCATCGGCTGGTCGACGTTTCGGATGAGCCATGCCAGAAAACGAGGCCTCTCGGGAACCAACGATTACGGCCCTCCGGCTTTTTGACCACATCTTCTACTTGCAGGCTTCGCGCGTCTCCTGGCCCGACAATCTGTTGCGCGATGACCGCAATGGCTCGGTTGAAGTCGGTGCGACGAATCGGCGAGATAGGTTCGCCCTGATTGATCGCGCGCAGAAGTTCGCCATAATTATTGGGAACAGTGCTCGAGACCGGGAAGCGAACTGCATTTTGTATTTGCTCCGCAGTAAGTGAATCACTGGCAGTGGAACGATTCACAATCAGCCGCAGCTTGCCTGAGGCTGAAGGCGTCAGCCCGATATGCTCAGCCAGGCGGGCAAGATCGCGCAAAGCAGCCACGTCGGGTGTGGAGACAAGGTAGACCTCATCAGCTTCAGTCATGAGGGACATCTTACTGTCCTGGTACTCGACCGACGAATCGATGACGATGTAGTCATATTCGCTGCGCAGAAAGTCCATAACCCGTTCGAGCTCGTCTGGCTTGCTTTCGTAATGGGCCGCAGCAATCTCGGGAGAAGCGATTACGTCAAGGCCACTCGCGTGGCGGATGGCGAAACCATTCAGGAGCTCACGGTCCAGACGGTCGACATTTCTCAATAGCTCGTCAAAATGGTACTGCGTATCATTTAACCCGAGGTAGAGGGCGACATGGCCGAGTTGATGCTTGTGGTCGATGAGCAGCGTCTTTTTGCCGTGGATCAGCACCAGTCGGCTGGCCAAGTGAACTGCCAGTGCGGTTGTACCGACACCTCCCTTTGCACCGAAAAATGCCAACACCCTGCCAACGCTCGCTTGAGCCAAGGGATTGACAATCACCGCCTGCTGAAAACGCCGGATGGAATCCGCCAGCTCGGCCGTGCTGGGAGGCATAGGCAGAAAATCAGAGCAGCCCACACGAATCCCGCGTAACAACAGGCTTGAGGGCAACTGGCGCGCAATGCCGATAACGCGGATCCGCGTGCCGAAGATCTGGTGCAGTCGTTCTGCGGTCTTTAGTGCAAGATCGACATCGCGGTCAAAGTCGACCAGTGCCAGACAGGCGCGGGCGGTCTTGATCGAGTGCGAAAACTGGGGCCGCTTGTCCGCGCTGATG
>CAZZYN010000023.1:31446-55493 GCA_964658265.1 uncultured Acetobacteraceae bacterium
TCACCCGCAAAAAACGCCCGTGGCATTTGTTCGATTGCAGCCACGGTTGCATTCAACAACTCCGTCGTCGCACAGACTGTAAAGATGGCATACGTGACGCTGTCGTTCCCGACGTTATCGTTTTTCATGGTTTTCGCACCTCACCCTGTGGATCCATGATTGGCTTGGCAGCATTTTCCGGAAGAGGGCTGCTCTTACCGGCATTCAGAGCCCGGCTTGATGCGGCCAGGGGGGAGGCTTGGGAGGAGGAAGCTCCGGCAGGTAGTGCATCATTTGAGCTGCTGACAGGACGAGAGACTTTTGCATGCCCGACCACGTCGTTATCAAAGCGGCGTGAATCGAGATTGGGAATTACCATCCTGGGCTCAGGAGGCGGGTCTCCATGCGCCAGAGGGTGAACTACCCTAGCGGTCACCAGCACTACCAGTTCTACAGTTGAATGAGTAATGCCTTTGGAGCGGAAGAGTTGTCCCAAAATGGGGATGTTGGCCACCCCTGGCATCCGCGAAAGACTGTCGGTCGTGCGATGGTCCAGCAACCCCGAGATGACGAAGCTCTGTCCGTCGATCAACTCTACCTCGGTTTCAGCGCGACGCGTCGAAAGTGCGGGCACCGTAAAGCCCGAAATAGTTACTGCGTTGGTATAGTCGAGAGCACTCACCTCGGGCGCTACCTTGAGCCGGATGGTTCCATCCGCGTTTGCAGTCGGCGTAAAGTCGACCTTTACTCCGTATGGCTTGAAGACGATGGTGATAGCAGTAGAGCTACCGGTACCGCCCTGAACGATGGGCATGGGGAATTCTCCTCCGGAGAGAAACCGCGCAGGCATCCCGCTCAAAGTGGTGATGGTTGGCTCAGCCAAAACCTGGAGAATCTGCTTTTGCTCAAGATCCTTGACTGTGACACCGGCATTCAGTTTGCCGCTGTATAGCAGCAGGTTCAAAGGATCGCTCACGGTCGGGGTCGACTGTGCACTGCTGGCGGCCAGGACCGTGGTAGCAAATTGCTGAGTAGACGTATTGCCAAGCGTGCTAGAGCCCAAGGCGAAGAAGTTGACTCCGTATTGCTCCAGGCGGCTACGATCCACTTCCACAATGCGGAGCTTCAATTCGATCTGCGGCCCATGCACTGCCTGAACACGAATGGCATTCACGACATCTTTCGTGTAGGCAGCGGCGATCTTAGCTGCCTGCTCGAACTCGAGGTCAGATCGAACCGTGCCTGAGAGATAAACCCGGTCACCACGCGCTGCAACTATTACGTTAGCGTCTGGAAGCGCAGAACTCACCGCCTGAGAAAGACTTTCTGTGTCAAGGTCGGCAAAGACTGTGTAAATGGTGCGACGACCCAGGACGTCCCAGAGGATCAGCGTGCTGACGCCGCAGCTCTTTGCTGAAACGACTTCTTCCCGTGCCCCTGACGCATAGGATGACACTACTTTTCGGTCGCCTACGTAGATGCGGAGTAACGGCCTATCCGTAGATAAAACCACAGATCTTCCGATGGCAAGTCTGACAACTTCTGTGCTGCTGTCAGTCTCGATTGGTACCCGTGCGTGCTCCGTCCAAAAGCTGCCTGAGGTTCGCGGAAGACGAGGGCCAGGTTGCAGAACCTGCGCAGCCAGGAAAGATGAAGAGATCGTGATGTAGGCGGTTAGGCTGGCGATCGTAGACAACGCCCTAGAATTGCGGGCAGATAGGTACACAAATTTTGCGGAGTGCCCAAGCCATCTGCCAGAAAATCTGCAATTGCATAAAAGTCTCATGGCTGTATCCCTGAAGCACGAGCAGTGCCGGCGGTGTCACTATCGCCGTAGATGGTCTCAACGCGAGCCGGATGTGCGCTCAACGTCTCTTTCGCGTCTGAGATACCACCTGTTAGGTGGAAGCCAAGGCGAGCGGGCGAGGGATCATTGTCTGAAAGCTCCGAAGCACCACTAAGGCTGGACAGATAAACGGGCACGCTTCGAGAGTCTTCGGTGTCCATGGCATTGCGCAGCACAAAGTGCACGGACCCCTGCGCACTCGCAAGTACTGCGCGCTCGGCCTCCATAGGATTGAGCAGCAGCGTGACCACAGTTGCGGTGACGGGCTTACCGGCTGGATCGGGCTTGATTTGCTGGCCTGCGGCCAGCACCTTGGCGTTGGCTAACACTGTGGCGGTTACAGGTTCTGCGAGACGTTCACTGTGATAAGTGACCAAGACATCTACTCGCGAGCCGGGCGCGAGAAAACCTGCTACCCCGGCGACTTCATCGGATCTAAGTGCTACTGCTCTCATCCCTTTAGGGATACCGCTGGACAGACCGCCGCTGGCCCCGTCTTCGGCAAGCTCGCGTTCAAGCAGTGGCTGGCCGGGATCGACAGTGGCAAGAACCACACGTCCGACTAATTTGCTCATGCCGGTGATCGCACCCTGAACCGGGCTGGCGGCAGGCCACTGAGTCCAGGCGAGGTCAGACGCTTCGATGACCTGGCCGGGCTCGAACAGCTTCGCCGGTGTAACATAGCGCAGCAGCTGCGATCCACTGTCGTTAGAGACTGCTTTGATCCTGCGGCCGAGCAAGTAGGTGCATCCGCCCGCGAGCAGGCAAGCTGCCATAAGTGCTGCTGGTACACGTGGCGACAGGCTCCTCATCGAGCCATGCCTATTCCAAGTGAGATCAGGCAGCCGATTGCGACGGGAATTGCAAATGGCATATTCATGGCGTTTGTGCTCCCTAGGTTGAGATCCTGGTGAGGCTTCAGACCGTGTCGGCTGTGGTGCCGAATGAGGAGCAGTGCATTTAAAAGAGTCTGGCGCAACTGGCCGCGACGCAATGCGATGATCAGTGCCAGCATGACCCCACTAGCGACGGTTGTGGCGAGCATGAATTTCAGATGTTCTGGACCAGCCAGACAGCCGACCGCAAACATCAGCTTCACGTCTCCAGCTCCCATCCCACCCGATGCATAAAGCACCAAGAAAATAGCGCCCAGCACCAGGCCGCCCGCGCCGGAAGCCGCCAATCCGTGTAGTCCTCCGACGCTCCAGTGCATTGCCAAACCGCAGATCGTTGAACCCAGTGTCAGCTGATTGGGTATGCGACTCGTCGACCAGTCTGTTGCTGCTGCTGCTGTCGCTGCTGCAGAAGCGGCCGTCAGGTAGATCAAGTCGTTCGTCATCTGGCCAGAGACCTGCAGGCTCGAGGTTGTCCGTCGCATCGATCAAGAATTTTCGCGCGTCCTCTTAGACATGCATATGCAAAGTTCATCGCCCTGATCTTTCGCGGCAACCTAGAGGGCACTGGTCAACTGACTGCCGACAGCAGTAAAAGCTGCCGCGATCTTGGTGCTGAGACTGGTCATCGCCACAACAGCGCCGAGACCGATGATGCCGGCAACCAGGGCGTACTCGATCAGGTTCTGCCCGGAATCGTCACTCAGAAAAGTTCTGATGTTTACAGCTGCGATCTTCATAGGATTTGTCTCCACAGTTGGAATTTGGCGCAGCATCAGCAAAGTTCGGGTGTGAAGTGCAGCCTGACACTGTTATCGGATGGTCCGTCGGAAAGGATGAGCGGATAGCTGAAGGCATTCCCAGAAGAGGCTGGATGGCTTCTGGCCTGTTCCGTGGGTCCATATCGGATCGGCAATACTTTCAAATGTCGTTTCTTCTCTCAAGGTGCAGCGCTTAAAGCCGAAAATCACCTCAGAGGCTGAAAGACAGATCGATGGCTCGGCTGCTTCACATAGAACAGGCTCCCACTAGACGTAACGACAAACCAGCCGCTTGGCCGGCTAGACATGATTACGGTTCGAGTTGGACCACAGAGAGCACCGAGGGAGTTCCCGTAGCCGGGAGTTCCAATTCGACTCCGGTGAAAAGATGGTCGCTGACGGCAGAGAGCCTATTCAGAACGTCAACAGGTTCTTACGCAGTGCTGGTTTTCTGGATATCCCTGCTTCTTCCGCGCTCGATGAACGATCCGGATATCTGGTGGCATTTGCGAAATGTCTCCGAGCAGTGGCACGCACGTTGTTGGTTGCACTACGACCTTTATTCTTTCTCAACAGCGCACGCTGCCTGGATCAATCACGAGTGGCTGGCTGAGATTCCGTTTTTCCTGGCTTGGCGTTGCGCAGGCGATCGGGGACTTTACCTGGTCACACTCTTTCTGCTTCTGAGTATCTTTGTGGGGGTTTTGTGGCTGGCGAGGCGATCTGGCAGCGGACCGGCTGCCCTGGTGGCGACACTTGCCGCGACCACGCTTGCCACCGTCTCATTCGGCCCTCGCACACTGCTGGCAGGCTGGGCCTGCCTGGTGGTCGAACTGATCCTACTTAAGCTGTCTGCTGTCCGACGGAGTTTACTTTTCGCACTGCCAGGTCTTTTTCTTTTCTGGGTGAATAGTCACGGCTCTTGGCTTATTGGTCTGGTCGTCCTCATTTGCTGGATGGTCTCCGGTTGCATCGACTTCGATCGAGGTTCTATACGTTCGCCTGCAGTGGATTTGAAGCACATTCATACATATGCCTTTGTACTGCTGCTTTCGATTGGCGCGCTCTTTATCAATCCGTATGGTTGGCGCTTAGTCGTTTACCCGTTTGACCTGGCCTTCTTCCAGAGACTCAATATCGCAAGCATCGAAGAGTGGCAGGCACTCGATGCACACACCAGGCGGGGAGAGCTTTTCCTTATTCTGCTCGCAGCTATCGGTCTGTCACAACTGTTGTATCGGCAGTTTTGGACAGTGAGAGATATATGCGTGATGGCAATCGGCGTTGTCTCAGCATTCCTGCACGCGCGATTTTTGTTTTTAGCAGCTATCCTGGTGACGCCAATCCTGGCCCGCCAGATCGATCCCCTTTTTCGGATCGGACCTTCGGCTCGTCGACCGCTGCTGAGTGTAGCGTTTCTGGTGGCACTGTCTAGTGTGACCGTTTCCAACATCGTTCGAACGGCGCATTCGGAACCAAGCGCGGGATTGTATCCGGACTCCGCTCTTCGTTTCCTGGGCAGCTTTCGTCCGCAGGGACGGATTCTGAACGAATATCTCTGGGGCGGGTACTTCGAGCAGCATTTTCCGCGGCTGCCGATCTTCATCGACTCAAGAGTGGATATCTTTGAGAGATCAGGTGTGCTCAGGGATTATCTCGACATCGTTCACCTGAAGAACGCACAAGCTCTGCTTTCCAAGTATCAGATTCACTACGTACTGTTTGAACGAGACGCGCCTCTTGTTTCCTTCCTGCAGGTGACTCATCAATGGAATACGAAGTACGACGACGGTAAGGTGGTGCTGCTGGAGCTTTCGACCGACACTCAGTCCAACACGGCTTCGATTGCCGAAACTCCGTGAAGAATCGGGCCTTCAATCAAAATGATCCCGGTTCGATCCAACTGTCAGGGGATTGCCGGGCTTTCCGATTGAGTACCCGGACAGTTGCCTTCCTTTTAAACAGCCTGGCGACAATCCAATGTGTGTGGTTCTACCTGGCGCGTGTTCCGCCAGCATTGAGTCGGGAGGCATATGAGTCCGGCATGGAGCGGACTCCTTTTCAGCACCGGGTTCTGATGATGGCACCCATGCAATGGGCTCATTCCTCAGTGTTTCTGGTGCGCTTGGCCGCGAAGCTTTCTTCGATGACTGGCTGGTTACCTAGACAGATCGGACCAGAGGGAATCGTCGAGGCCGTTATCGATATACTTTCCGTTGTGATTGCCGGCCAGGTGACCGTCAAACTGTATCGGACAGCATCGATAAGCGCCGGCAGGAAGGCTGTTCTCGCTCCCTTTGTTTATCCGCTGACCCTGGTGATGATTTGGGCTACTTACAGTGGAATGGTCTCGCATTCACTGCGGTTTATCTACGATCTACCGTCCCTTGCCTTCTTCTCAAGCGGACTCTACATCCTCTTTCACAAGCGGCATCCACTCTGGTTCTGTGCGCTATTTATCATTGGCACGCTCAACCGTGAAACCACCCTGCTGCTGCTCCCTCTGTTCCTGCTTGCAAAGTCCGCTGGCGGGCAAAGCTTGGACGGTCAGATCGGACGTAATGACGATAGCCGGCGCCCACATTTTGCCTGGGTTTCAATGTTCACAAAGCCGTCTATGCTCGTGACCGGCTCGCTCCTGCTTTTCTGGATTGTCTGGCGTGCCTGGATCAGCCAGCATTTTTCTCATAACCCTTCAGCAGCTGGTCCGCGGCTGTGGCTGAACCTGGGAACGATTGTGTGCCCGCTCGCGTGGCCGCAACTTGCTCTGGGACTAGCGGGGCTGGCCCCCATCGTTTGGCTGGAACGTCACAGCATCCCAGATGCTTTGTTAAGAAAATGGCTGTACATGCTGCCTGTGTGGGCCGCATTCATGCTCTGGTACGGTCTTTTCATTGAAGCGCGAATATTCGGGGAGTTGATACCACTTGTTGCGGTATGCGCGGCGTTGGTGGCCGAGACGCATGTTCTCGAGATGTTGGACGGCGAGGGACCCGCCAGCAGTGTAGCTGCAGCAGGTCCCAACTAGAAGTCTCACGAACTAGGCTTAAACCGCTTCAGCCATCACCACGCTGAACCATTTCTTGGGATCAGTCCAACGCTGCTGAATACGAAAACCTGCTCGAGTCAATAAGTGGTCGACTCGTTCTGGTGTAAACTTGTAACTATTTTCGGTGTGAATTGTCTCTCCCCTGCGCATGGAAACCTCAATTCCCAGCGCGGAAATGTCGATGGTCTGGCGGACGAGGCTTTCCAGATGCATTTCAATCCGGGACAACTCGCCATTCCAGCGAACACGATGCCGGAAGCACTGGGTGTGGAAATTCGCTCCAAGTTCCCTATTGAGACGTACAAGAACATTTCGATTGAAGGCGGCGGTGACGCCGAGTGCATCGTCGTAGGCGGCCAGGAGTGTCGGCAGATCCTTAACCATGTCCACACCCAGCAGCAGGCGGTCTCCGGGAGCCAGTTGCGCGCGAATCCCGCGCAGTACTTCCGCAGCCGCAGCCGATTCAAAGTTTCCGATGCTGGAGCCGATGTACAAAACCAGCTTGCGATATCCTGGCGCCGCGATAGACCCTAAACCATCGGTGTAGTCAGCCGTGCGGGTCAGCACGGTCACACCGCTGACATGTTCTTCGATGTTCTGCTTGGCTGCTGCCAGCGCGCTTTCAGACACGTCGATGGCGTGATAGTCGACTCGACCTTGTGCTCGCACAGCTGCCGAAAGAAGAATGCCGGTCTTGGTGGCTGTTCCGGCTCCCAGTTCGATCATGGTCAACGGGGGCGGTAATTCATCGTCAACCCTGGCGGCCGCGATAATGTTGTCCTGTTCAGCTTCGAAGATCGACCGCTCAGTACGGGTTACATAATACTCGTCCAGCTTCGTAATCTCTTCAAAGAGCCTGGAGCCTTCCTCATCGTAGAAGAGCCATGGGCAAAGTGTTTTTGGTCGCGCCGTAAGGCCCTGCAGGACTTCTGCGCCCATCGGAGTTTGTGCAGCGGTGGACAGTTGGGGCAGCATAGCAGTGTTCATTGCAGATTATTTCTCCGACGGGGTGAGTTCATCCTTGGCCAGGCGAATGCCGGAGAATTGCCAGCGCGCCGAGGGCGGGAAGAAATTGCGATAGGTGTTGCGGATGTGCGTGGCTGGGGTTACAGCAGAACCGCCGCGTAGAACCATCTGGCTGGACATGAACTTGCCGTTGTACTCGCCCAAAGCACCGGGAAGAGCGCGGTAACCGGGATACCCTATGTACGGACTACGCGTCCACTCCCAGCTGTCGCCAAGCAGTTGCTGGGGAGCCGACCCACCGGCATGTCCACTGGCGCTTAAAGGATGGAGAACGTTGTTTTCCATAAGATTGCACCCGCGGGCGAAGGGAGAACCGGCACTCTGGTCAGCGGCTATCTCCCATTCAGCCTCGGTAGGCAGACGCCTACCTGCCCAGTGAGCGTACGCGTCTGCTTCGAAGTAGCTCACGTGGCAGACCGGAGTATTGCCGAGCGCAGCAGCGGTGGCATTTCCGCGCAGGGTGAAAATGTTCCACTCCGAGTCTGGCTCGCGATGCCAATAGAGCGGCGCTTGCCAGCCCTGCGCTTTCACTAGATCCCACCCATCCGACAACCAGAGCTCAGCCCGGCTGTACCCGCCGTCGTTCATGAAGTCGAGATACTCGCTACAACTAATGAGACGGGAGCCGAGTTGAAAAGGGGGTAAATATTCGACATGACGAGGATTTTCATTGTCGAAAGAGAAGCCGCTGGCGTCATGGCCAATGTCGTGCAGGCCACCTTCGTAGGGATGAAACCGCAACGGCTGCAGGTGCGCATCTTCCGTAAGTGCCTCCACACCTTCAAGGTAGGCCGGATGGAGCGGATTGCTCCAAAAGGCGTTCTTGATGTCGTAGCAAAGCAGTTCCTGGTGCTGCTGTTCATGGTGCAAGCCCAGGATCACGCGACGCGCTGCCTCTTCAGGCGGGCCGGCTTTGAAGAAGCGCTGCATGGCTTCTTCTACGTGGCTTCTGTAGGCGAGAATAGCCTCCGCGCCGGGGCGGGAAAACGAGGCACGCAGCTTCTTGTCGGGCTGAGCAGAAAGAGCGTTGTAGTAGCTGTTAAACAGCCAGTGAAAATCAGGATGAAACGGCTTGTAGCCTGAGAGGTATTCCGAAAGGATAAACGTCTCAAAGAACCATGTGGTGTGTGCCAGGTGCCACTTTGCCGGACTCGCTTCCGGGCACGACTGAACCATCATGTCTTCCGGAGTGAGCGGCTGGCAGAGCCCAAGGCTTTGTTGCCGCACCTTCGTAAACTGCTGACTGATCGAATCAGCGGCAGACTGCTGGGGATGGCGGATAGTGTTTGTCGCGGACTGGGAGGAGAGAACAGATGCTGCCGGAAGTGGAGTCATGTATGTACCTGGTAAGACAGCATGCGCCCTGCCTTTGTTGCCCGCAAGGCTATCACTGTGATGACGAGTGGGAAATATCGAACGCCTTCACAGTAACCGAATGTTCACACCACGTTAAACCTTGGTGCCTGTATCTCTTCGATTCAGCTTGCGCAAGATGGTCACTGCTTTTTATGGAATAAAGCAAAGTGCTCGCAGGTGGAGCAACAGGGCTGACCCTCAACAACTTTCAAACGCTCAGCAACCGAGCCAGCCCAAAGGCGACGCCGGCTGCAATCCCGCCAATCGATGCAGTCTGAAGGCTGCTTTTTAGAGCGCCTGTACCCGTAGTTCTTCCCTTGACCGCCCCAAAGACCAGCAGGGCTATAAGCGTCGTGAGGACAGAGATCTTCAAGGCAGCATAGCTGTCGGCGACCAGTATGTAGGGCAGCAGCGGGATCACTCCGCCAACGATGTAGGAGACAGCAATGGTGATGGCGCTTTGCGTGGCCCGTCCGCGCTCCGGCTCTTCCAGACCCAGTTCGAAGCGCATCATGAAGTCGACCCAGGCTTTCGGATTCTGTTTGAGAGCTTCGAGGACTGGGGTGGCAGCCGTGCGATCAACCCCGTAGGCATCGAAGATCTCAAAAATCTCCTCTTCTTCGTCGCGGGTGCGCTCGATGACTTCCCGCTCCTCGCGTACCCGTTCACTGGCGTAGTGCTGCGCGTCTCCTTGTGCAGCAAGAAAACCACCCAGGCCCATGGCGATGGATCCCGCGGCAATCTCTGCTCCACCTGCCAGAACAACGAGGTGCGAAGCATGCACTGCCCCGGACAGCCCGGCTGCAAGCGCGAAGGGCACAGTCAGGCCATCCGACATGCCAATCACGATGTCGCGGACCAGTTCCGTGGATCGGAAGTGGTGTTCCGTGTGGTCGTGAGGATGGGTGTGGGGATGCTTGTGATCGACTGTCATGCGCTGGCTCAGTATACGGCTCCAGCCAAGGCGCACCGTCCCGGCGGGAGGGGAAGACGGTGCGCTGGCCCCCGACGATGATCGGCGGTCTGGACCGCGCAACTGTCCCGGCCCGGATGGTAAAGCATTTGCCGCTCAGCTGATGTCGAAGACGTCTACCTCGGCCTTCTGCTGTTTCTCTGCCTCTGCCATGACCAGCCGGGCGACCTGGAAGAACTGCTTGCCGGGGGCAGCATCTTCGCCCGACAGGGCCACGGGCAGGCCACGGTCGCCTCCATTGCGCACTTCGGGATCAAGCTCGAGAGCACCCAGAAACGGCAGCTTGAACTGCTGTGCAGTCCGCTCCGCACCGCCGCGCGAGAAGATGTCGATCTCGTGATGGCAGTGTGGACAGGTGAAGTGGCTCATATTTTCAACCATGCCGAGGATCGGCACATTCACCTGGTGGAACATCTCGAGCGCTTTCCGTGCATCCTGCAGGGCGACATCGGACGGGGTCGAGACGATGACAGCCCCTGTCAACGGGATCGTCTGAACGAGCGAGATGACGATGTCGCCGGTGCCCGGGGGCAGGTCGATGATGAGGTAGTCAAGCTCCCCCCATTCGACCTGCTGAATGAACTGCCGGATGATCTGGTGCAGCATGGGTCCGCGCATCACCAGCGGCTTGTCGCCAGGAGACAGCAGACCGACCGAAATGACCTTTACGCCATGCGCCAGGATCGGCTCAATGCGATTGTTTTCAAGGACGCGCGGCTGTTGCGAGCTGCCCATCATCAGCGGAACGTTCGGACCATAGATATCAGCATCGATCAGGCCTACCCGGTGCCCCAGCTTGGCGATGGCGATGGCCAAATTCACGGCTACCGTGGTTTTGCCGACGCCACCCTTGCCCGAACCGACTGCGATAACGGCGTTTACGCCTGCCAGCGGCTTAGGCTGGGGTGCCTCCTGCGGTGAATGTGGATGAGTATGTGCCATCTGCTGAGTGTCTCCAATTTTCTGGCCGGCGGTATGGCCGGCGGTTGCTGCTGCTTCCAACTATGTAGACTCGGCGGACTGCTATGAACCGGACGCGGCAGCGGTCTCAGCTCGCAATGCCAGTGCGGCCTTGCGACGTTCCTGTTCCTTTTCACGGCTGGCCCTGCGTCTGCCGGCATCTTCGAAGCGGCGGGTCTCATCTGCCCCATCAGGCTGAACCGGGGGTACATGGACGCGCCGACCCTGCGAGTCGACTGCCACAAACGTTAGATACGCTGAGGCTACATGCCGGTGCATGCCCGCGATGGTGTTTTCTACCCACACTTTAACGCCGACTTCCATAGAGGTACGATAAGCGCGATTAATCGAAGACTTGAGAATGAGCAGGTCGCCCACGTGAACCGGCGCGATGAAATCTATGTGATCCATGGACGCAGTCACGACATGGGTTCGCGAGTGCCGGTATGCCGCCATGGCACCAACCAGGTCAATAAAGTGCATCAGCCGGCCGCCCAGGAGGTTGCCTAAAGTGTTTGTATCGTTGGGCAGAATGAGCTCGGTCATTTCCGAACGAGACTCGGCCACAGCACGCATGGGTAGTGGCGGGGTGGAAAAATCCATGGGGTTCTCTTTCACTCTACACAGTTGGGGTGGCGACAAAGCTGTCCTGTGACAGGATGACACGGTACCATCTTCCCAGTAAGCAGTAAGCGGACAGACGGTTTGAGTACCGCCATTCGGGTAGGTCGCAGGGAGGGCCGGGCAGAGGATATGGATAAGGTAAAGATGCTGTCCGAGATACTGGTTGAGAATCCTGGCGACGCTTTTGCGCGCTACGGGCTGGCCATGGAGTACTCCTCGCTGGGTCAGGTAGATTCTTCCCTGGAGGAGTTCAACCAACTGCTCGCGACTCATCCCGAATACACGCCGGGATATTTTATGTGTGCGCAGACTTTGTTGAAGGCAGGCCGTACCAGTGAGGCCAAAACCCGCCTTGAGCAGGGCATTCTTTGTGCGAAACAAACAGGCAATCAGCACGCCCAGGGCGAGATGCAGGCTGTGCTGGATGAGCTCGGTTAAAGCCGCGATTGGACGCATGAAAATCCCAATCTTTCCACTGGACGTGGTGCTCTTTCCGGGTGCGCCACTACCACTTCACATCTTCGAAGAGCGCTATCGAGCGATGGTGCGGCTATGCCTGGCGGAAGACAAGGTTTTTGGTGTGGTGTGCGCCAGCAGCGAAGGACTCTCTGTCATCGGGTGCACCGCCCGCATTGTGCGGACGCTCGAGGAATATTCTGACGGCCGCTACGACATTCTTGCCGAAGGCTGCGAACGTTTCGAGATCCAGCATCTTGATGACAGTCTCCCTTATCTGCAGGCCGACGTTCTGATGTTCGGCGACGAAGGAAAACTGGCCGCGCGGGAGATGCGCGAACACTGTCTTGCACTTCACTTTGAGGTGCTCGAACTTGCCGGAGCCGATGTCCGAAACCTGGGAGTCGACCTGGACGAGCCGGTATCGTTTCAGATCGCCTGGTCACTGCCGGCGGAGTTGAACTTCAAGCAGGAGCTGCTCACCATGCGTTCGGATTACGATCGTACGGACCGGCTACTCGCGTTCTACCGGGCCGTGCTTCCTAAGCTCCGAGGGAACGTCCAGGCTCGCAAACCTGTTTCGAGCAACGGCCACCACATCAATTAAACCTGACCCTTTCCCGGCGCCGAATCGTTACACGCGTCTACGGATGCTCTAAAGTAAAACTACAATCCACCTTCCTGCCGAAGATGGAAAAGACTGGAGTTGTAAATGCCTGAACTGGCAAATAATGCTGCTTCCTCCAAGACTTCCGCAGCCCGACCTGCGACCCTCGGCGAGCTTCGCCAGAGCAAGGAATTTTCAGCCGGCCGCATTGCACATCGCACCGTGAAAGAAGAGCTTCGGGAAAACCTGATTGCACGTTTGCGTGCGAAGCAGCCGATCTTTACCGGGATCGTCGGCTATGACGATACTGTGGTTCCGCAGATCGTGAACGCCCTGCTCTCCAAGCAGAACTTTATTTTGTTAGGACTGCGCGGCCAGGCCAAGAGCCGCATCCTGCGCGCGCTCACCGAACTGCTGGACGAGACAACCCCCTACATCGCGGGTTGCGAGATTCGCGACAATCCCTACCATCCGATCTGCCGCCGGTGCCGTGACCTGGTAGCGAGTCGCGGTGATCAAACGCCGATCGCTTATCTTTCACAGTCGGATCGGTACGTGGAAAAGCTGGCCACCCCGGATGTTACAGTCGCCGACCTTATCGGCGACCTTGACCCGATCAAAGCAGCGAAGAGCGGTGAAGACCTGGCCAGCGAACTCACCATGCACTATGGACTGCTGCCACGCGCGAACCGCGGCATATTCGCCATCAACGAGCTGGCCGATCTTGCGGGTAAGATCCAGGTCGCGCTCTTCAACATCATGCAGGAAGGGGATGTGCAGATTAAGGGCTACCCTGTTCGGCTTGAACTGGACGTGGCGCTGGTATTCAGCGCGAACCCGGAAGACTATACGGCCCGCGGCAAGATCGTCACGCCGCTGAAAGATCGTATCGGCTCTGAGATCCGCACGCATTATCCGGCAACAGTCGAAGAAGGTATGGAGATCACGGCGCAGGAAAGCTGGAGCGACCGCGGCCTCGCGCCAACCGAGGTCCCGGATTATCTGCGCGAGATTGTAGAGCAGATTGCTTTTTCCGCACGCGAAGACAAGAAGGTCGATAAGCGCAGTGGTGTGAGCCAACGCCTTCCGATCTCGACGATGGAGCTGGTGATCTCGAATGCCGAACGTCGTTCCCTGCTGCATGATGAAGCTACGGTCTATCCGCGTATCGGGGATATCTATGCTGCGCTGCCTGGCGTTACCGGCAAGGTCGAACTGGAGTACGAAGGCGAGATGCGCGGTGCCGATACGGTAGTGCGCGAGCTGATCCGGGGCGCCATCGCAAAGGTCTTCGACAAGCATTTCGGCGAAACCAACACGCAGCAGATTGAGCAGTGGTTCAACCTGGGCGGTTCGGTAAAGATCGAAGATGATCAGCCGTCGAGCGCGATCCTGGCTGAGTTGCAGGGCATCCAGGGACTGTTTGAGAAGCTGGCTCCGTTGAAGATCAAGAACAGCGACTCAGCGGAAAAGCGTGTGGCAGCAGCGGAGTTTCTGCTCGAGGGCATGTATGCGCATCGCCGTGTGAGCCGCAGCGAGGAGCGCGGCTTCAGTGCCCAGGAGCGTGCGCAGCGCAAGGCTGAACGGTCTGTGGATGATCGGGAGCAGCAGGAAGTCTGGCAGCAGCGCCGTTCGCGCAAGGGCGGATTGAACTAGCGTAACGGATACTTCGACACCGGCGTGAATTTTGCAGACGCTTTGTTCGCGCCGGCCTGCACCAGGCGACTGCAGAAGTGAAGGACCTATGAAGAGAGTTCGCTACACGAAATATAACGGTGACCTGGCTTCCGAGATGGAGCTGGACGACCTGTTGAAGTCCTTGTCCGACTATCTGCTCGATTCTGGATTTCAGGATCCGTACTCGCAATTCGCCGAGTTACAGGGTGAGCAGACGATGGATAATCTGCGTGAAGCGATCCGGCAGGCGCTAGAGGCCGGCGATCTCGATGCAGATCAGCAACAGCGGCTGGATGACATGTCTTCCGAGCAAATGGAGCAGCTGATTGATCAGTTGATCCAGCGTATGGAGCAGGAAAACTACATCTCCATCGATAAGCCGCATGATCCGTCGCGACCGTCGTCGTTGCCCGGTAATGTCGGCGAACCACAGGGAGAAACGCGGTTTGAAGTGACAGATAAGAGCATGGACTTTCTCGGATATCGCACCCTTCGCGATCTTCTGGGTTCGCTCGGCAAGTCCAGCTTCGGCCGCCATGACACGCTTAATCTTGCCACCGGTATTGAAGCAAGCGGCGCGTCGAAGCCCTACGAGTTTGGCGACACGCTTAATCTTGACAGTGTCGCGACACTAAGCTCTGCCATCGCTCGCGAAGGACTTGCCACCCCTTTAAACATTGAGTATTCCGATCTTCAGGTCAACCAGTGCGAGTACCAGAGCTCATGCGCGACGGTCGTCATGCTGGATTGTTCGCACTCGATGATCCTCTATGGCGAAGACCGTTTTACGCCCGCGAAGAAAGTCGCAATGGCGCTTTCCCATCTGATTCGGACGCAGTATCCGGGTGACTCGCTTTCGCTGGTGCTCTTCCACGACTCCGCAGAAGAAATTCCGGTGTCACAGATATCCCGTGTCAAGGTCGGGCCGTATTACACCAATACGCGTGAAGGACTTCGTGTCGCGCAGCGTCTGCTCGATCGTCAGCGTAAAGACATGAAGCAGATCGTGATGATCACAGACGGCAAGCCGTCGGCGCTGACGCTTCCGGACGGCCGCATCTACAAGAATGCCTTCGGACTGGATCCGCTGGTGATCAGCGAAACCCTGGAAGAGGTTTCGCGATGCAAACGCAAGAACATCATGATTAATACGTTCATGCTGGCTACGGACTGGGGCCTGGTTGATTTTGTGACGAAGATGACGAAGATGTGCCGAGGCAAGGCTTACTTCACACGTCCGGAAGCCCTCGGAGAAGCACTGCTGATGGACTTTATGTCGAACAAGATGAAGACCGTCCACTAGGTTCTTCCCTGCTTAGCTGACGGAACCCCTGTGCCAGGTAAAAAGCTTTGTGCTTTCACCAGGTCTGTTTAGTCTTCATGAATGTTCCGTCACGCACGTGCCGCCAGCCTGCTGCTGCTCTTCCCTGCCGTTCTCTCTGCTAAAGCCGATGACAACGCAGCAAAGTTTCCGACCAATGATCAACTGCGTCACATCAAAGCAATGGCGGACGCGCGCTTGTCCTCCGATGGCAAAGAGATTCTCCTGCGCGTCACCGATGCCACGGCAGACGGCGCGAAAAGCCACATCTGGCTGACCGGAATTGGCAACGATGAAGCGCGGCAGCTGACATTTTCTCCGGATGCCGACAAGCGCGGCGAACATGATGCTGTATGGATGCCGGACGGCCAAAGCGTTCTCTTTCTTGCTAAGCGCGGCGAACATGTCCAACTCTTCCGGCTGCCGATGCATGGCGGCGAGGCGAAAGCTTTTGATCTTAAGATCACGCCTGCAGTGGACCAGTCGAAGCTCGCTGATGCGCTACCTCCGAAAGACGCGAAACCAGCAGAGATCAAGCCAGACGCGAAGGCAGCTGTGACGTCGGACCAGGTCGCGATTGATGTCTCCCATTTTGCTGTCGCGCCTGATGGTAAAACCATCGCGATTCTCGCCGATGATCCGGAGACGCCGGGAGAGAAGGCGCAGAAAGAAGCCAGGGCGGATGCCGAATGGGTTGATCACAATCCGCATGGCTCGCGTCTCTACCTGCTGGAGGTTGCAACCGGCAAGCTGGGGCCGGTCGCGGTCGAGCCGGATGTGCACGAAGTTGCGTGGAGTCCGGACGCGAGCAAAATGATTGCCATTGCAGAAGGCATGAATAATGCAGCTGACCTTGGACCGGCTAACACGGCGTGGCTCATCCAGTCATCGGATCCTTCACATCCGCAGAAATTAACAAATCTGCCAGCCACCATCGAGAGCGCAGCGTGGACCCTGGATGGAAAGTCAATCGTCTACCTGGCGCAGGCGAAGCACGATGCACCGCCGGGATACTCGGACCTGTTCGTCTACGACACAACAACCAAGGCAAGCCGTAATGTCAGTGAAGGCTTCAAGGGTTCCCTGCGCGGCGGCGAGCCCATTCCGCTCAGCGACGGATCTATCGTGCAGCCTGTCGAGTTCGGATTCAACGGCAGGATTGCTGTCTACACCGCCGGCTCCTCCGAGCCGTCACCCCTCGCCCTGCAGCCTTCGGACATCACAGCCGTCACCACCAACGAAGCGCGTAACGGCTGGCTCTTCATGGGCAGCAGCGGGGGCCAACCGCCAGCACTTTACTTCACTGCCGATCTGAAGGCTGAGCAGCGCACGGTGAAGACACCGCCGCTCCTGCCGGAGCATCTGCTGACAACTGCGCCGAAGAGGCTTACCTGGAAAAGCGACGCGCTTACCATTGAAGGCCGCCTGTATCTGCCACCGGAGGCAGCGACGAAGAAGGTTCCGCTCATTGTCGAAGTGCACGGTGGCCCGCTCGGCGCCTATGCCGATGCTCATGAGCCGTGGATTGATTTCCTGCTTGGTCACGGCTGGGCTGTGCTGCGGACCAATCCTCGCGGAAGCTCTGGCTATGGCGCAGCATTCGCGGCCGCCAACAAGAACGATCTTGGGGGCGGCGACTATCGTGACGTGATGGCTGGCGTAGATTACGTTCTGAAGACGGAATCAATCGACAGCGATAGGATGGCGCTGATGGGCTACAGCTATGGCGGCGAGATGGCGGGTTTTGTTGAAGGCAAGACGACACGCTTCAAAGCAATCATCAGTGGTGCCCCGGTGATCGATCAGTACAGCGAGTACGGTACGGAGAGCGGCTCGTGGTATGACCGCTGGTACTTCGGCAAACCCTGGGAGCATCCGGCTGATGCCTGGCGGCAGAGTCCTCTCGCCAACGCAGGTAAGGCGAAAACACCATTCCTGCTGCTGCAGGGCCAGAACGATACGACAGACCCACTGGGACAGTCGCAGGAAATGTATCGATTATTGCGACAGATGGGCGTGCCTGTGGAGCTCGTCACCTATCCGCGGGATGATCATGGCCCGTTGGCGCGGGCTCTCTACGGTGCGCCGGTGCCTGAGCCCTGGCACGGCTTTGATGCGCGACGGCGGGTAATTGAATTCATCGAGAGGAACTTTGCAGCAGCCGCAAAATAGCGATTCGACGACGGCTACGGCACCAATGGCCTGACCACCCGTCCGCCCTTCATCACCCACGCGACGTGCTCCATGGTTGCTATATCGTCGAGAGGGTTTGCAGGTACGGCAACCAGGTCAGCAAACTTTCCCGGCTCGATTGTGCCGAGGTCCTTGTCGAGTGACAGCAATTCAGCACCACGAATTGTAGCCGCCTGGAGCGCCTCCAGCGGCGTCATGCCACCTCGAACGAGTGCCCCGAATTCCATCGAGACGGATTCATCCACGTCATCGTCATCCACACCGTAGGCGATTTTCAGGTGATACTTCAGGGCACGCTTAAACGCTGGGCCCTGCTCTTTCACAATTGCAATTCCCTTGGCCATACTGCTGGGTTCACGCCCCTTGGAGAGGCCGGTCTGCAGGTCGTGCTGGAAGCAGTAGAGGGTTGGCACCAGCCAGGTACCGCGCTCAGCCATCAGCTTCGCACCTTCATCGTCGAGCAGGGTGCCGTGTTCGATGGAGTCGACGCCGGCACGCACGGCTGCCTTGATACCAACTGCGCCTTCTGCGTGGGCCATGACCTTGTGTCCGGCGCGATGTGCATCGGCTACTGCCCGGGCCATCTGTTCGTCGCTCAGTTCCTGTACGCGGTAATCGCTAATAGGATCCATAACGCCGCCAGTGGCCATTAGTTTGATCCAGTCGGCACCGTACTTGATGTCGCGGCGGACGATACGGCTCACGTCGTCGACCGTGTCCACCTCATTCGGCTCATGCAGGCTCGGCTTGTCGGGAGACAGGCGGTCCGAATCACCGTGGCCGCCGGTGAGCGAGACGCAGCTGCCTGCCGCTACGATGCGCGGACCCGTGATGAGCCCCTTGGCCACGCCATCGCGCAGGGCGAACTGTGGGTAGGAGGGGTACGCTTCACACGCATCCCGGACTACGGTGAATCCATGCTTGAGCCAAAGCTGCAGGTTTGCCGCGCCGCGTACTGTTGCTTCAGGAGCCGAAGTCAACAGGTAAGCAGCGGATGATTGAGTGGTCGGGTCCGAAAGAATGTGCGCGTGGGCATCGATCAGGCCGGGAACAATGGTGTAGCGGGATAGGTCAAGCACCTGGCTGCCGGCTGCGGGCGCGTTATTTGAGATAGCGGTGACGCGATCCCCATTCACAGTGATGTAGGCGTCGGCAGTGACGTGGCCGGTGCGCACATCGACCAGGTGCCCGGCATGGACAACCTGCGCCTGAGGCATGGATGCCGGTGTTTGCGCGAGCGCGTGCAGTACCAGCAAGCAGGCAGCAGGCGCGACGGACAGCAGGCGGCAGCAGAACTGCAGGCGTTGGCTCAAGCAGAACCTCACTTTGTGAATGGCTTGTGCGCCATGGTAGCAGGGACCGTTGAAGGAGCCTGGGCGACTCATCGATTCGTCCTCCTGCCCGCCAGAAGTCGCCGGGAAACGCAGGGTAACCTCGCAGGTCCGGACAATTGATACGCGAATCCTCCAGCCAGACATATACCCAGCTGGTTCCGGGAGGACTGGCCGGGGGCGGGGAACCATTTCCGGCGAAGCTGCGTACAAGCTTTCATGAGTCTGGCGGCTACACTACCGTGGAACGGTTTTGCGATGGCATCGGGGGCTCCGCGGAAAAAGGAGCAGGTCCGGATGCCGGATAAAAGCCTTCCAGCTTCCATGAGTCCAGCTCCTGACAGCACGCGACGCGATGCCCGAACCTTTTCCGGGTCGGGGGCAGTGTCGCCTGCAGCGCATAAAGCCAGTGCTGCTGCGAGCGAGGTCGATTGGACGCTGATCGTCAGGCATTGCATGGACGGCGATAACAGTGCCTGGTCGGAACTGGTCCGTGGGCAGCATCGTCGGGTCTACGGGCTTTGCTACCGGTTCACCGGCTCTGCTCATGATGCAGAAGATCTGACCCAGGACTTGTTTTTAAAGCTGTACGGCAATCTTAAGAACTTTGACGCAGCCAAGGGTGGCTTTAATACCTGGATCACTACGCTTACCCGCAATATGCTGGTGGATCACTTCCGCAAGACGCGCCTGGAGCGGGCCAGTGATTCGTTTGACCAGGGGTGGGACCAGGCGGGAGATGACCAGGCGGGTCAGAAGATCAGCGACCGGATGGCGTCACGGGCCCCCTCTCCGCATGACCAGGCGGCGACCAAGGAGCTGGGCAGAATGGTGCAGGCAGCTTTGGCGCGAGTATCACCGGAATTGCGGGAAGCCGTGATTCTGCGCGATCTACAGGATATGGACTACAAGGAGATCGCAGCGGTCCTGCGGATCCCTGAGGGCACTGTGAAATCCCGCATCAGCCGCGGCCGTGCCGAACTGGCACGTCTGCTGGAGCGCAGCAAAGGGCAGGTGATGTAGATGTCGACCTTCGATCCAAAATCCGACATGCCGAAAGGCAGCACTGGAGGCAAGCCCGGCCCCATGGCTTGCTCCGAGTGGGAGGCGCTGCTGGTAGATGCGCTCGATGGAACGCTGTCGGCTGCGGAAGCGGCGGCATTCGAGACACATCGTGCAGACTGCCTGGCCTGTGCCCAGCTGCTGGAAGAGGCTAAGCGGGGCGCAGAGTGGCTGAACTTTCTGGATGCTGAGCCAGAGGTACCGCAGGACCTGGTAAGTCGGATCCTGGCGCAGACAAGTGGCACCGAGCTAACAATGGCTGCGCCCCTGGCCGCCGCCGGTGAAGTGGCCGTCGTTGTGCCGCCAGGCTGGCTGCCGGGACTGGAGCGACATGCAGCCCGTTCTCGCTGGATGATGACTGCCGCGATGGCCTTCTTCTCGATCGCATTCACCCTGAACCTGACCGGTGTACGGCTGAATGATTTCCACCTGAGCGACCTCAAACCGACCGCGATCGCCAACACCCTGACACGGCAGTTCTATGTTGCCGACGCTCACCTGGTTCGGTATTACGACAATCTGCGCTTTGTCTATGAGCTGGAGTCGCGGGTTCGCGAGATCAAGCAGAACACCACGAGTCCTTCCGATAATCCGCAGAAGGCGCCGGTAAAGGTGGAACCGCAGGCGCAGCCCGGTCAGAAGAAGTCAAATGGCGGGAGTGCTCAGAAGGGTATGCCGGGGATAGTTCCGCCGGCAATCGAAGCTACACCAGTGAAGCCGCAAAGCAGCACCGCAGCTGGTGAGCCGGTGATGGCCAGTCTGCGGCGCAATGCATTCAGGGGAAAGCTGGCGAATGGAGTCAGCGTGTGCCGCGGCACAGCCTCCTCCCTCGCACGGAACAAGTTTTTTGTTGTGGAAGCACGTACCGGAAAACAAGTATCGGACCCAGGCATCCTGCTGTGTTCGAAACGTGTGAAGAGCGATCTCGCGTCCGGACGGGAAGGAGTCTGATATGAACTGCGCAAATCATTCTGATACACCTGTCTCTGCTTACTGCCAGGTTTGTGGCAAGCCCCTCTGCCAGGAATGCGTTCGCAATGTGGGCGGCATCGTCTACTGCGAATCCTGCCTGGCAGCCCGCCTGCATACCCCCGGAGTCGGTGGTGGCTCCTCGAGACCTACCTACGTGGGGCTACCTGCTTCAGGCGCGCCAAACCCGGGGCTCGCACTGGGACTTGGGTTCATTCCCGGCGTTGGCGCCATGTACAACGGGCAGTTCGTCAAAGGACTGGCGCACGTTTTCGTCTTTGCCCTGCTATGCAGTTTCTCCGCGCATGAGAGCTTCTTTGGCATCCTGATTCCGTTCTGGATTGCCTACCAGGTCTTCGACGCGTACCAGACGGCTCGTGCGCGCCGTGACGGCACGCCCCTGCCCAATCCATTCGGGCTTAACGATCTTGGCCATCGGCTTGGTCTGCAGCAACATCCGGAAGGAACCATCCCGCCGGCGGCACCATCGGCCGGTATCCCGTTCACGCCTGGTGCGGGTCCGTCACCATCATCGGCACCTTATGCAGGAGAGACGCCCGCGGGTGCTTCGGGAGCGTACGGCTCGTATGTGCCTCCGTCCACCGGATACGCTGCAGGCTTTGTCCCTGGTAGTTATGCCGGCGGGCCGCCACCGCCTTATCCAGCGTCGATGCCACCTGCGGCCCCGGTTGCGGTGCCAGTAGGCCGCAGCGATGTTCCCACAGGTGCCATTGTCCTGATAGCGCTGGGAGTACTTTTCCTGCTGGGCAGCCTGGGTATCTTCCATGAAGACTGGATTGGTCGAGCGTGGCCCCTGCTGATTGTTGGAGTCGGCATTTGGCTGGTGATCCGGCGCACCCGGGAAACACGGTTCCATGATGGCAGTGGACAGGGAGGATCCTTATGAACGCTCGCTGGATTTTAATTCGTCGACTGCGCGGACCAGCCTTCCTGCTTACCTTTGGCCTCACAGCGCTGCTGCATCAATGGGGAGTCCTCAGCTTCGGCCAGAGCTGGCCGCTGTACCTGATTGTGGCCGGCGTTCTTACACTCCTGGAGCGCGCTGCGCTTACTGCCGTGGATCCCTCTGCCAACCCGGGCGCGTTTAGCAACGGGCCCTATCCAGGCGGCGGTACACCGCAGCAGGGCTGGTCTCAGCCTGGTCCACCGTCAACTTCCATAGTGCCTGCTAAACCAACGGACCTCACTCCCGAAGGGAGGCTGTAAATGGCAACCATTCCTCCGCCCTATTCAGCGCGAGACGCAGCCCGTGCCCAGCGTGATGCTTACAAAGTGCAGCGCGATTACTGGCGTATGCAGCGGCGTCCTTCGATTGTTCGGCCTATACTACTGATCGCAATCGGCATCATCGCTCTCCTGATCGAATCGGACAAAATCAATGGCCTTGCGTTTTGGGACTGGTACAGCCGCTGGTGGCCGCTCCTGCTGATTGGCATCGGCCTGCTGTCGCTCGGAGAGTGGTGGCTGGAACGTGACCGTCCTTATGGCGCCCGGCGCGGTGTCGGCGGAATTGTCTTCCTGATCATCATTCTTGCGGTTGCTGGATCGACGTCGCATCTGGGTTGGCAAAATCACCGTAACTGGCAGCCATTCGGCTTATCCGCCGGCGATGATGACCTGGCCTGGCACCTCTTCGGGCAGCAGCATGATGCAACAACGGAACTTGAGCAGGCCATGCCCGTCAATGGCTCATTACGCATCGTGAATCCGCGTGGCGACGTTACCATTTCGACTTCGCAGGATGAGCATATGCACGTCTCCTCGCGAGATGTCGTCTTTGCCTCTTCTGATAAGGACGCCGAAAAACAACTGGCACGCATCGCGCCGCACCTCACTGTTTCCGGCTCCCAAATCCTTCTCCAGACCGCAGACATCAATGCCGCACATGCCGATCTCACCATCGAGATGCCGGCCGATGCCTCACTCGACGTCAATGCTGGGCACGGCGACGTGACAGTTGATGGCGCCAGGAGCAATGTGACCGTGGCTGCCGGCAAGGGCGATGTCAAGCTCGACAACATCAGCGGCAACGTACACACGCACATGACAAAGGGGGACTTTTCCGCAACTGCCATCAGTGGGGAAGTTGTGGTGGAAGGCCGTATGGACGACGTGTCGCTTTCCGGCATCAAGAACCACGTTTCTCTCAATGGGGACTTCTTCGGCGATATGCATCTTCAACAGATCACCGGACCCTTGAACGTTCACTCCAGCCGCACAGACATCACTGTAGCGAGTGTTCCGGGTAACCTGACACTCGACTCAGGAGACCTCCAGTTCAAGAATGTGAATGGGCCGGTTCGCGTCATCACGCGCTCGAAAGATGTCGAAGGTACCTTCGTCCACGGCGCAGCCCACATTGAGAACAGTAACGGCGACATCACTCTAACTGCACTGGCACCATTACAGGATGTCAGCATTCATAACGACAACGGCTCAATCGATCTGAGCCTGCCGCCGGATGCAAAGTTCGACCTCCAGGCGTCTACCGGTGACGGCGATATGTCAACCGATTTTGAGGTGCCGCAGTAAAGCCAGAATGACCGCCACAGCGCCAACGGTAAAGTCGGCGGAGGCGGCGCAACCATTTCAGTCGTAACCAATCATGGAGATGTGCGGATCCGAAAGGCCGGTGCAAATGCCGAGGCCCCTGAACCACCCGAGCAACCGGAAAAGCCAGAACGGCCGAGGCGTCCAGCGCGGCACCTGCATGCTCCGGCTAACGACGTGCCGCCTGAGGCCACCGTTCAATAACAATGGCTTCTGCCTGAGCAATGACTTCGTCCAGCGTCAGGTAAGTTGAGTCAATGATGACGGCATCCGCTGCCGGTCTCATTGGCGAGACAGCGCGATTACGATCCCGCTGATCTCGCTCCCGCATCGAGCGCAAAACCTCTTCAGGGCTTTGAGCGGTACCGGATCCGGCGTCCGTCTTGACCCGGG
>CAZZYN010000024.1:0-55116 GCA_964658265.1 uncultured Acetobacteraceae bacterium
CGTTTGATTTGAGGGCGAGATGGAAATTGTCGAGCACAGGCAGAAACTGTTCGATGGCGCCGGCGATGGCAAAGTCGCGAAAATCTGTACGCTCGCGCTGTTCCCGCTTGCGCGCATTGTCGAACTCTGCCTGGAGACGGGCGATGCGGTCGGTAAGCGCATCCCGCTCGCCGCGTACTTTTTCAAGCTCTTCTTCTGCCGCAGTGGGACCGGCAGGGATAACCCTGCTGGTTTCTTCCGGGCCTTCGACGCCCGTGGTCACTGCGTCGGTTGGATCAGAAACCGGGTCTGTATTGTTCTGCGACTCGATCTTCTCGTCTGTCACTCTTCCAGTCGTTGCCATTCTTCCTCAAGTCTTTGCTGAATTCGTCTGTTTAGGTTCTTCGAGAGACTGCTTTTACGGCGCGACACTGCTGTCACTTCAATTCTAGTGTTCCGACCGCAGAATGCGATCCGACAACTGCGCAATATAGGAAACGGTGTTGATGGTTTCCTGATACTGGATTCTGGTATGCGCCAGGACCGCGACGGTACCGAGGCTGTTGGCGCCCAGACGGGCGCCAGAACCGATCAGTACCAGGTTGTGCATTTCCGGCATGGTGTCTTCCAGACCAACGACGACGCGGACTGCCTGCTGCCGGGCGTCGACGTACGCCGTCAACAATTCCATAAGCCGCTGCTTTTCCTCGAGTGCCGCGAGCAGGAGACGCAGCCGCTCGCGATCGGCGGTGCTGTCGATCAGGTTGGCGACGCCCTCCACGTAGATGGTCATCTCGCGGGAGGGCTGGCGATCAAGGGCACCCTGCCGGTAGAGCGATTCGATCGAGTTCATGAGCCGGTCGTACTCCGAGCGCTCCTGCTCGACCATGCGTGCGACTTCTTCGCGGATCCGCGGAAAGTGCCATCCGCGATAGTTGTCATTGAGGAAGCGTGCTGCGGCTTCAAGGTCGTCGTAGCCGAGGTCCCGCTCCATCTGCAGAACACGGTCGAGCACGGAGCCGGCCTTGGTGACGACTACGGCCAGCACACGACCTGCTGAAAGCCGGGTGAAATGAATGTGCTCCAGCTGGCCGGCTTCGCCGTGGATGACGGCGGCGACCCCGACGCCACTGGATACCAGCGCCAGGACATGGCTGGTGCGCTCGAGAAACTGCTCACGGCCAGTGACACCGACGAAACAGTCATCGATCTGTTCGCGGCGGACAGGACTCAGAGTGCCCTGATTCTGAGGCGCGCGACCAGTGAGCTGCTCAACGTAAAGACGAAAGGCTTTGGCGGTGGGGGTGCGGCCGGCGGAGGTGTGGCTCTGCTCCAGCAGGCCTGCCTCACTGAGCGTGACCATGACGTTGCGGATGGTGGCGGCGCTCATTCCCTCGGAGCTGGCGTAAAGCCGGGCAATGGCCTGCGAGGCCACGGGTTCGCCGCTCGCAATGTACATGTCAATGATGGCGGTGAGGATAAGCCGCTCCCGCCGCCCGATCATGGGTTCGGATGCCATGCTGCAAGCCACCTTGTTGATGCTGGTAAGTGCTTTACATCAAATGACTTACCGGTGATGAGAGAAGTACAGGCCTGCCTCAAGTTTAGGTTTCACCGGAAGCAGGTGTCAAGAAGCCCGGCGCCAGCCCTGCTGTTGAGATGCTGCTGCCGGCATTGCAGCCGATGCCGTTCGTGAATGGCCTGGTCCCGTGGCCGCGCCTGGCAGCGGCCCAGAAGACGGATTCGGAGGTGATCCGAGAGATGGATTCGGGCAGCTTTAGCGCGCAGGCTTCCAGGCATTCAAGAATTCGGTCACCGAGGAAGGATCCATGGTCCGCATGTTCTCAAACTCACCGGTAGCTTGTGCCCGGACCACGGTTCCATCCGGAGCGAGTACTGCCAGTGCCGGCACACCTTTCTTGAGGGGGACACCATACTTTTCGGCGACGTCTGTATTCATGTCATAGCGACCGATGTTGACGTCGACCAGGACGAAGTTGTCGGCGAGCAGTTTGTCATTCGGCGCCTGGTGGAAGTAGATGTCGAGGACATGGCAGTCCGGGCACCAGTTGCCGCCGAAATCGAGGATGACGCGCTTGTGTTCCTTTTTGGCCTTGGCGAGGGCTTCACGGATCTCCGGCTTGGCATCAGGAGTGGCAGGGTAGATGTCGGCAGCCAGTGCGCTGGACGCCAGTAATCCTGCTCCCAGCACCAGTCCGGTCAGATACTTCATCGTCCACTGCTTCTGCATCGCTCGTGTCCTCGTTCGTTTGGGGTCGCCATCAGCTTCGTGCTGTAAAGATGCCTGGCTGTGCTGAAACGATACAGGCAATCGGCAAATTCGGCGGCATTTAGGCGGCCCAGGGAATCACGCGCCGAGCGAGTTTACAGAGGACTTTATGCTTCACCCGGCGGGGCGCACCTGATACAGTCAAAGCGCTGCTATGCGCTCCCTGCCGAAATGGTTGCCCTGCTCTCACCTTATTTTAGTGCTGTCCTCATTCTTCATGGTGGCAGCGACCGGCTGTGGCGTTCACCAGTCAGCCCCGATCGCGACCGTCTCGGTTGCACCGCTGGCGACGGAAGACCTGGTGGCGCCCTGCATCTACGAACTGGTTGTAGCGCAGCCCGAACTCCCGATAAAGGGCGTGCTGGTGCTGTTTGCACGGGCAGACACGAACGCACTTTATGAGGATCCTTCGATCCGCGAGCTGACGGCTTCTCTCGGCTATGGCCTGGTTTACGCGCATGAATGTGCTTCGAAAAGTTTCGGCGACCTGCAGCCTGATGCTTCCAAGGGTCCCGGCCGCGCGCTGCTGCAGGGATTGAAACAACTAGCCGAGGCGACCGGCCACCCCGAGCTCGAACAAAGTCCGCTCTTTTTGTACGGGTTCTCGGCTGCCGGGGTGCTTACCGCGACGATGGCCGACCAGCTTCCCGGACGCGTTCTCGGCAGTATCGAATATGCCTCCGGCGACGCCTACTTTGACCTGGACCATCTGCAGGTTTCTTCCAGCGCCACGCGTATTCCGACCTTGGTGCTTGCCAACGCGCACGATACGCAGGCTGGTACGTGGCGCAATTATCACTACTTTCTGCGTGGACGAGAGGCCGGGGCGCCTTGGGCCTATGCTGTCCAGAACGCAACCGGCCACTGCTGCAATCTATCGACGCGAAGCATCATCGTGCCGTGGATCACGGCTATCGCCAATGCTCGTGCTGTGCAGGAGATCGCGCTTACGCCGCAGGAGAGTATCAGCCAGGCTGCTGCTCCCGCCAATACCTCGGGGGAGACGGTGCAGTTTGCCTGCACACCGGACGGCATTGTCGATGCACAGGGCTATGATGACTGCCGCTTCTCGGCTGCAAGCCTGACGGCTACAGCTACAAGCGGAGACACGTCGGCATGGCTGCCGGATCGTGTGAGCGCGGACGCATGGCTACAGTGGGTGACGCACGCTTCGACGAATTAGGCATCGTCGGGAAAAAAAGAGCCCGGAGATGACGTCTCCGGGCTCTTCAATGCTTTGCGTGCGGCAGGTTATTCGCCGGTAGCGTACTTGGTTTGTGCGACCGTCCAGTTGGTGTCGCCTACCTTGAAGCGGGAGAAGCGGCTAACGGCAATATTTTCGCCCAGCTTGCCGATCTTGGTCGCGATCATGTCCTTGATGGTGACGGACTGTTCCTTGATGAAGGGCTGATCGAGCAGGCAGACTTCTTCGTAGAACTTGCTCATCTTGCCTTCGACAATCTTCTCTACGACCTGTGCGGGTTTGCCGGTGGCTGCAGCCTGGGCGCGATAGATTTCCTTTTCGCGCTCCATATCTTCAGCAGTTACATCTTCGCGGCGGACGTAGCGCGGATCGGTTGCCGCGATGTGCATGGCAATATCCTTCAACAGCTCCTGGAAGTCGTCGGTGCGGGCGACGAAATCGCTTTCGCAGTTGACTTCCACCATTACGCCGATTTTGCCGCCGGCATGGATGTAGGTACCGACCGCGCCTTCGCTGGTTGAGCGCGAGGCCTTTTTCGCAGCAGACGCCATGCCGCGCTTGCGGAGGACAACGACAGCTTCGTCCATGTCGCCCTTGGCTTCCTGGAGGGCTTTGAGGCAGTCGCCCATGGGCGCGCCGGTCTTTTCGCGGAGATCTTTAACCTGGGTTGCGGAGATTTTCTCAGTAGTGGCAGACATCGTTTTTCAATCCTTCTCTTCGAGAACTGTAGTCAAAACTCTGTTGGACCGGTCCCTCTGCGATCCAGTGGACGGAGGGGTCCGGTTCAAACGATAAAGCGTGGCCGCACCTGGCAGCCACGCTCTCTCCTGACGAGTATCGGCTGCACGCATTGAGCGTGAGGCCGGGCCTAGTGGCCGGCTGCGACCTCAGGCTCATCGGCTGCGGTGACAGCTGCCGGGGCTTTGCGGATCCCGCCGCCAAGCACGGCTTCGAGGTCCACTTCTTCGCTGGCAGGCTCTTCTTCAGCCGGCGTAGATGCCTGCACGCCTTCGAGTGTGTCGGCACCCGCTTCCAGCTGACCTTCTTCAACAGAAGGAGCATGGAGAGCAGTAGCGCCCTGGATGGAATCGGCGTACTGCTTGTCGGTCGCCATCTGGACACCTTCGACGATCGAATCCGAGATCTTCGAGGTGAACAAGCGGATGGCCCGCAGTGCGTCATCGTTGCCGGGGATGATGTAGTCGACGACCGTCGGATCGCAGTTGGTATCGACTACGGCGACGACCGGGATACCCAGTTTGCGGGCTTCGGCTACGGCGATTGCTTCGTTGTTCGAGTCGACGATGAAGAGAGCGTCAGGCAGGCGGCGCATATTCTTGATGCCGGCCAAATTGGCCTGCAGGTGCTTGCGCTCCCGCTCCAGCTTGATAACTTCCTTCTTCGTGAGCAGCTCGTAACGGCCGTCTGTGGCCATTTCATCCAGTTCCTGAAGGCGCTTCACGGACTTCTGCACGGTTACCCAGTTGGTCAGCAAACCACCCAGCCAGCGCTGGTTAATGTAGAACATGCCGCATTTGGTCGCTTCTTCCGCGATCGCATCCTGCGCCTGTCTCTTGGTGCCGACAAACAGAATCACTTTGCCCGTGGATGTCAGGTCAGTCACATACTTGCTGGCTTCCTTGAACATCTTGAGGGTCTTCTGCAGGTCAATGATGTAAATACCGTTGCGCTCACCAAAGATGTATTCCTTCATCTTGGGGTTCCAGCGCTTCGTCTGATGCCCGAAGTGAACACCAGCTTCGAGCAGCTCCTTCATTGTGATTGTGGCCAAACGACCTCCTATTTAGATTGCATCCCGCCGTTGACTGGTGTCAGCGACAGGATTCAGGCCCTGTTGCCAGGGAGATTTGACTGCCGAACATCGAGGCTCCTGGCGGCAAGGAAGCGACGCCAGGAGCAGAATCTGTGGATCGCTCCAATTACCGCTTGGAGAACTGGAAGCGTGCGCGTGCACCCTTCTGACCGTACTTCTTGCGCTCCTTGACCCGGGCGTCCCGGGTCAGCAAGCCTTCACTCTTAAGGGTCTTCCGCAGCTCTGCGTTGAACTCGAGCAGGGCACGGGCGACGCCCATCTTGACCGCGTCGGCCTGGGCACTGACGCCGCCGCCCTTGACGGTTGCGAAGACGTCGAAGGTGCCGGTCATTTCCGTCAGGATCAGGGTGCGCTTGGCGGATACACGCTGCTGCTCGGTAACGAAGTAGGTCTCGTATGGCTTGCGGTTGATGGTGTAGTTGCCGCTGCCGGGGCGAAGGAAAACACGGGCGATCGCCGACTTGCGGCGCCCCGTTCCGTAATACTGAACTGTCTCTGCCATGTGTCTTAAGTCTCTTCCTTAAGGAAAACTGAGCTTGATTACCGGAAACCTGAAGATTCCTGCAGGCGCCTGATTGGGAGTGCTTACGAAGCTTTTTTCTGGCCGTTACGTGTCTCGAAATCCAGCGGCACAGGCTGCTGGGCTTCATGCGGATGCTTCGCTCCACGGTACACCTTCAGCTTGGTTGCCATCTGGCGACCCATCTTGGTCTTCGGCAGCATACCCTTTACGGCTTCTTCGATAATCTTCTCGGGGCGCCGCTCGAGCAGCCGGACGAACGATTCTTCGCGCAGACCGCCGGGAAAACCGGTGTAGCGGCGATACAGCTTCTGCTGTGCCTTCAGGCCGGTGAGGACAATTTTTTCGGCGTTAACCACAATAATGTGGTCGCCCATATCGATATACGGCACGTATTGCGGGTTGCGCTTGCCGGCCAGCACGCTGGCGGCCTCGGTGGCGAGTCGGCCGAGGGTCTTGCCGGTGGCGTCGATCACGAACCACTTACGGTTGATCTCGTTCGCGCTAGGGATGAAAGTAGACATATTTGGTGGTTCCTGATCTTTCCAAAACGTTGTCGTCAGAGAACGTTTTTGCTCACTACCAGCCAATTTTCGGCTCAAACTGCAACCAACTGAAAACGCAAAGGCCCACGCAAAACGCGCGGAAACATGACTTTCACGACAAACATTTCAGATCGCGTGAATTGCGCAGGCTGTCCTGTCCGGCTACAGTCGTTTCAGACTTTCCGTCTCGCCCGCTACCTGCACCTTTGATTATCAGGACACAGGAGGGCAAGCGCAGGGCTGCGCAAGGATTACAGAATAGCGCAGCCAAACGGGAGCGTCAATCCGCTTTTTACGCGCCGACGCGGTCCTGCATCGACGCTTACGGGTCCTCTCGTGTTCATCGCACCTGGCAACAGAAGCTAAAGCAACACCTCACCCTGCCGATGATGCACATGTGAGAGCTTCCGCAAAACAGCGTCTCGAGAACCTTCTGGTGCAGCTGGAGCAGACCGCGCCGGGCAAGGCAGAGGCCGCTATCTGTGCTCCGCACTGCTTCTACTATGGCTGTCAGTATCACTGGCGGCCGGCAGTATGCTGCTGTCGTTTCACCTGCCATTCCGTACGCCGTCCAGCGGGATTCTCAGGCTGGTGCCAGCAGGTAAAGCCGGGCGGCCGCGGATGCTTCACGTACTTTCAGGTAGCTGCGGCTGTTCGAACAAAATCATGCGGCACCTTGCCGATCGGGGCGTGTGGCCGGGGATCGACGAGCAGATCCTGATGATCGACAGCGCGACAGGCCGCAGCGACTACCTGCCCGATAGTCCTGCCCTGCTTCGTTTCCTCGAGAGCCACGGTTTTGCTGTGACACACCTTGCTGCAGATCGTCTGCCGAAAGAAAGCGGTCTGAGGGGTGTTCCCCTGCTGATGGCTACTCTGCCGGGTGGACAAGTGAAATATCTCGGCGGCTATGGACCAGCGGGCGACCAGGACACCCGCCTGCTGAAAGTCGGATTGAACAGGATGAACGGGCCTCGAGTGCGCGCGGAGCCACTCTTCGGCTGTGCTGTCAGCCGGGCTTTGCAGCATGAGACTGATCCGCTTCGCCTGAAGTACCAGCCGGAGTGATGCCGGCTTCTGAAACGTCACAGCGACCGGAACTGTTTGGCAGATGCCACAAAAACAAGGAGCCTCATGGAAGAACCTCTGATTGGCAGAACTACTTCGTTCTCCCGGAACTATGAAAAGCAGGTCAATACCTGGGGCCTGGTGCTGCTGCTGCTCCACCTGCCTGTCTTCCTGGTGATTGCCTTTATGGCTCACAGCAGCATCGTTGTGCCATTGGTGGCCACGCTGATCCTGCTGGCCGGACCGGCTGCTGGATTGCTGCGCGACCCCAGTGCTCCCATCAACTCAATCATGATGGCGGTTGCCGCGATGGGCATCGCGGCAATCAGTATTTACATAGCGGAGGGCAGGATTGAAGCGCACTTCAGCATCTTCGTCCTGATTGCGCTGCTGATGGTTTATGGCCGCGTTGCGCCGCTGCTGGTCGCGGGAGCAGTCATCGCTGTTCACCACGTGCTGTTCTGGTTGTGGCTGCCTTCGGGCGTCTTCAACTACCAGGCTTCCTTCACGATCGTGCTGGTACACGCGCTGTTCGTAATCGTGGAAGTCGTTCCATGTTGTTTCATCGCGCGTGAGTTCGGCCGCTCGATCGAGGCGCGCGGCATCATTCTCGATCATCTCGATGCTTCGTCCGAGCGCGTTGCCTCTTCTTCGAGGCAGATCAGTGCTGCCGGAAGCCGCCTTGCCAGTACGGCGTGGCAGCAGGCGGAAACACTTGAAAAGACCGCAGCGGCCAGTCTGCAGTGGGGCGAGACGTCCAGCCAGAATGCGCAGGCATCGGAGAGCGCGCTGGTCCAGATGGCTGCAATGGACCAGGAACTGGCGCAGGCGAACGCCGATGTACAGGTGATGGCCGGGGTGGTGAGCGAGATGGTGGCTTCCAGCCGGAAAATCGGCGAAGTGGTGAAGCTTATAGACGGGATCGCGTTCCAGACCAAGATTCTGTCGCTCAATGCTGCTGTTGAAGCTGCGACTGCGGGCCAGTTTGGCGCTGGTTTTTCAGTGGTCGCGCAAGAGGTGGGCAGTCTCGCCCAGCGCTCGGCGACTGCGGCGACCGACACTGCTACGCTGATCGACTCCTCACTGCGCAGCAGCCGGACCGGCGAAGCTGCAGCCTCCGCACTGACTGCTGTGATGACGCGCGTCAACCAGACGGCCTCGTCGGTAAAGGCCCAGCTGGGTCTGCTGGAAAGTGCGTCGCGCAGCCAGCAGCAGTGCGGGTCTCAGATTCAGCAATCCGTGGTGTCGCTGGAGAACTCGGCAAAGGGTTCCGCGACCAACGCGGCGGAGAGTGCCGAGGCTGCGGTCATCCTGAGCAACGAAGCCGCGCACCTCAAACGGATTGTCACCATGCTGCAGAATTGAACCAGCCGGCTTTCACATGGCGCAACACTTGCGCGCCGCGGGGAAATGGGCTGCTGGCGCCCCGCCCCGCTGACAAGTTTGCCTCTAGACTCAAGGCAGAGGCGAGCATGGTCAGCGTTCCGGTACGACTTCAGCAGGGCGATTCTGCACAATTCCCGCCTGGTCCGAAATTTCTGCCGCGGCTCTTTTCAGGGCGGGTTTTCCGCCAGAGTGCCGCCGATTACATGGAAGACTGCGCGCGCAGCTACGGTGACCTAGTCCACTATCGGGCGGCCACGCGGCACATTTACCAGATCAATCATCCTGACCTGATCGCGGACTACTTTCTGAAGGATTCTTCGAAACACCATCGCGGGATCGTAATGCAGCGAGCCCGTACGGTTCTTGGTGACGGCCTGTTGACCAGTGAAGAACCGCTGCATATGCGGCAGCGCCGCCTGGCACAACCGGCCTTTCATCGCAGACGCATCGCGGCGTATGGCGAAGTGATCGGCAGTTATGCGGAGAAGATGACGTCGCGGTGGCAGAGCGGTTCGACGGTTGATCTGCACAGCGAGATGCTGGAGCTGGCGCTGGTCATTGTCGGCAAATGCCTGTTCGATGTGGATGTGCAAGCCGATGTCAAGAAGGTCGAAGCTGCCGTGAACGCGTTCATGGGTTTCATGCCGATCGCCCTGCTGCCTTTTTCCGAACAGATTCAAAAGTTGCCGCTGCCGATGATGCGTCGTATCCGGAAGGGTCAGCAGGAATTGGATGGGCTGATCTACAGGATGATCCGGGAACGGCGCCAGTCCCCGGGCGACCGCGGCGACCTGCTTTCGATGCTGCTCGAATCAGTGGATACAGAAGCAGATACAGAGGGCGGTACGGGGACTGCCGGCAATACCATGACCGACCAACAGGTGCATGACGAATGCACCACCGTGCTGCTGGCCGGCCACGAAACCACGGCAAATGCGCTGAGTTTTTCGCTCTGGCTGCTGGCGCAGCATCCAGAGATTCAGCAGCGGCTGCACGAAGAAAGTGCTTCTGTTCTGGGCGAAGGAATGCCGGCTGCCGAACACTATCCTCGACTTCGCTATGCTGAAATGGTGTTCGCCGAGGCTATGCGGCTGTATCCGCCGGTATGGGTGACAGCGCGGACCTGCGCCCTGCCGTACGAGATTGCCGGCTACCCGATCGAGCCCGGCGCCATCCTGCTGGCACCACAATTCTGCGTTCATCGCGATCCGCGCTTCTATCCGGATCCCCTCGCGTTTGATCCCGAGCGCTTTTCAGAGAGCGGCAAGGCTGAGCGGCCCCGGTTTGCCTACTTCCCTTTTGCCGCCGGCTCCCGTCAGTGCATCGCTGAAGGTCTTGCCTGGATGGAGGGAGTGCTGGTGCTGGCCGCAATTGCGCGAAGCTGGCGGCTGATGCCGCTGGACGGAGCCCCGAAGCAGATCGCTCTCCAGCCGGCCATCTCGCTGCGACCGAAACATGGAGTTCCGCTCATCGTGGAACGCAGGTAGACCGATCTGATCGCGCTGTTGTGACAGATGACTGCTCTAGCAGTCTGCGTGGCGATCGGGATCCTCAAACCTGACTCCCTGTTCGTAAATCCCGGAAAGTTGTATTACCTCGATTCCTTCGAGACATTCCCCGGGCCGTTACTTCCGTATCAGATAGCCGTCAGCAGCTGATCCAGATTGTCGGCCAAGACTCTCTTCCGCGTAGACGGATCAACCAGGACTTTACCCTGGGGCCAACTTTGCCGCTGCCGGAGAAAAAACATGAAGATAGCGCTCGCTTCGTCCCGCCCTGCCCTGCTGGCCCTTGTCGCATCCCTGGTCTTTAACCCTGTCAGCCACGCGGCCACGGCGGTTGTCAGCTTGCCTTCCGTTGCTATCCCGACTGGCCCCGTGGCTACTACTGAACAGGCCATCGACCAGCGCCTTATCGGTAAATCTCTCTTCCTGCGAGGCTTCTACCAGGATGAAAAGCTCCAGTACGATGTGGACGGCAAGGTCGTTGGTGCGCCGCAGAAGGGCTCGTTCACGCTGTCTGCGCTTGAGGTGAAGAAGGTTCGCTCCACCAAGCATTCGATCATTATTGATGCTGACCGCATCGGGCTGCACTTTTTCGGCGGCCTGCCTTATGAAGACGATACCAAGCCCTTCGAACGGATCAAGGTGTCGAAGAAGCCGGTCGAGATAACCATTGAGAGACTGGTGATCACTCCCGAGAAGAAAAAGAAGGAAAAGAAGAAGGACGAAAAGTCTGCAACTACTTCTGTTGCCAAAGCTACAAAGCCGACTCCAGTTGAGAATGAGAGCACTGGTGTAGCCAATCCTCCAGAGGTGACCTTCGACGAAGCCGACACCAAGGTTCCCGCGGCCGCTGCGTCGCCTGCCGAGACGGCAAGGCTCGCCTCAGAAGCCGTCAAGCACGATCCCCAGGAGAGCTGGAAGCAGCTTTCCCATGCACTGGACCAGGTATTTGCCAGCGGGCTGGATGAATCTGTGATTGCGACGCTGCCGGACTACTGGCAGGTTTATTTCGCCACCAAGGCTGGCAAGCAGCAGGCGGAGCGCATTGACAATTCTGTAGCTCGTCCGGGCAATGGAGTGGTTGCGCCGCACCTGCTGAGCAGCCTCGACCCGTCGTCAAATGACTATGCGCAGAAGAACAACATCGCCGGCATGACCCTGCTATCGACGGTGGTGGGCGCGTCCGGGCAGCCGGGCAGTGTTGCCATCGTCCGTCCCATCGGCTTTGGTCTTGACGAGCAGGCTGTTGCGGCTGTCGAAAAGGCCCATTTCCGTCCGGGTCTCCGGGATGGCCAGCCGGTGCCGGTCATCGTGAATGTGCAAGTCACTTTCCGTATCTACTCGGAAGGTACACGTCCACAACCGGGCGCCATGCCGCCGAGCACGCCTGCTGCCAACCCGGCAGCGAACCCGGCCTCGGCGCCGCAGCCTCGGCACAGCAATGGTAAGGAAGTTGCGTCCATAAGCGCGCCCTAACAGAAGACCAGCGACTCCGGCGCATGCATGCTGCTTCGCACCTGCCAGGAACGCTGCGGATCATCCCCGGCCCCATCTCAGCTTTGAGTTGGGGCCATTCGTTTGCTGGGCGTATCGCAATCTGGAAAACTAGCGTCTCGGCATTGACGATTGCCTTGAGATCGAAAGGTTAACCCGGCGTTAAGGCCTTGTGTAGCCATCGTCTTCGAATTGGTATGGGACCAGTTGAAGCTGCGGCCGGTCGACGCGCGGAAACGCGAAGTGTAATTCGCATCCGCATCCAGCTTGACGTTGCCGGCGAGCAATGAGCGCTGCTGGCCATTCTGAAAGTAGTGAAGTCCCAGCGACTGGTACTGGTTTCGATACTGCTGGCTGTGCGGGAAGGTGGTGACGTCAACCGAGCGGGCTTGAGCGGCCAGGTTGGCCGGGCTGTCACAGCAGTGCTGGTGGATATAGAAGAGACCCTTTTCGATAAGTCGACAACGACAGGAGTCAACTTCAAAACTCGACTGCTGCGCTGCACAGATGCAGGGTACAAGCGCAAGTATCGCAGTGCAGATCAGCTTTGTATTTCGGATGGGATTTCCTTGCCGGCTTCAAGTCTCAAAGGGCCTGCCTCGCCCATTCCTGTAAGCGTTATCGGCAAGAAGCCAGACAGGATGAGGACTGTTTTCCTGGTTTCACCGAGTCCTGATCCTCGGCCAGAGTTGATGAAGCTCCGGCTGGATGCCGCGACACAGAAATATTGTCAAGCGTTCGCCCGGACGTGCGTAGAAATTATCCGCGCGCCCTACTGCCTCTTCCGTGCTGAAATACCTGCGATCACCGACGTCATCGCTGCCCGACACCAGCATCGTGGAACCGGTACAGGCGCGAGGGCCCCACAGCCAGAATGTCTCGTTCTTGCTGATGGATGGTCGTAATCCGTACCTGGGACCGAAGTAATCGATCGCAGAAGCTTCGCCATAATTGTTGGCAAAGATCGCCGTCTGGCTGCGTTCTGCGTAGGAAAGCGCGAATTAGGCCCGGCTCGTTGCCCGCGTCATCGCCTCCCAGCCAAACTCGTCAGCGAAATACTGCCGAAGAGGACTTTGGGGTTCCGGAGCCAGCGCTGCTGCTGGGTACGTAGCAGGCCGATGGCCAGCGCGCCGGCCAGCAGCAGTATCGAGTACGATGGGCCGCGAACCAGTGCAACCAAGTGCACCAGCTGGAGTGTTTGATCAATGACTTTGCATCTTTTCGAACAGCCGGTTCGTTGAGCGCTTGCGCGCGCAGCTGGTACACTCCCGCGCATGAGCCAACATTTCATTTCACTCGTCCGGCGAGGCGCCACAACGGAAATTGCCGAGCTTGTGGAACATGATCCCTCTATCGCCAAGAGCCGCGATGCGCAGGGTGTTTCGGCCCTGCTGTGGGCTATTTACAGCGGCCAGACGGTAGTTCGGGACTTTTTGCTTTCCGGACTGGAAAGCCTTGATATTCACGAAGCTGCGGCGGCTGGCGACGTTCCGCGTCTCGAAGCGCAGTTGCGCGTAGACCCGTCGCTGGCCCGCGCCGTTTCGAGTGACGGCTGGCCCGCACTGCATCTGGCTGCCGCCTTCGGGGGACCTGCCGCGGCAATGGTCCTGCTTGAGCATGGTGCCGATGTGCGCCAGCTGGCTACGTCCGGCATGCGGAACCAGGCACTCCATGCTGCCTGCGCTCTGAGCAACGATCCCGAGACTGTGCGCCTGCTGCTGAATCATGGCGCCGATGTGAACGCCGTGCAGATGGGTGGATTCACTCCTTTGCATTCGGCAGCGTCGGGAGGAAAGACCGCGCTGGTCGACGTACTACTGGCTGCGGGCGCCAATCGTGATCAGCCCTGCGATCGCGGTAAGCTGGCTGCTGACTACGCGGAGGAACGGGGTCATACCGGGATTGCGGCTCAACTTCGCTCTTCGGCCGCTGCCTGAATTCAGACAGCTCGAGCAGCGGCCGTTGTGGATACAGAGGCTGGTCGCTAGAGCGTGATCACAATTTTCCCTACCTGTGCATTGGACTCGAGGTATTGATAGGCCTCAACCACCTGCTCAATCGGAAACGTCTTGGCGATTTTCGGATGGAATCGTTTATCCACGAGTCGCTCGCTGATGTACTGCAGTGCCTGCTTGAGCAGCTCCGGATTGGTTCGCACTTCGATCAGGGTGTAGCCGCGAATAGCGATGCCCTTCGAGAGGCAGGCAAACAGGGGAAACGGCGTGGGCTCGGTTGAGAGCGCGCCGTATTCAAAAATGATGCCTCCCGCGGCGGTTGCTGCCGCAAGCTTTTCGAGCTGCGGTCCGGCTACCGGGTCGAAAACCAGCCGCGCGCCCTTATTGCCGGTAATCTCCATGATCCTGGCCACAAGATCTTCTTCCTCGGTGGCAACGACAAAATCTGCGCCCTCGGCCAGTAGCGCCTCCCGCTTCGAACCGGAGCGGGTGGTCGCGATCGAAATGCCGCCTTCAGCCTTGACGATCTGGATCGCCGCGAGCCCGACGCTACTTGATGCAGCCGGAATGACTACGAAATCGCCCTTGGCTACCTTGCCGTAATGCACCAGGGCGCCCCATGCCGTTACATACTGCATCCAGATCGCTGCTGCTTCCACGTCCGAGAGATGCGGCGGATATTCTCCCAGGACTTCAACCGGGACCACGGCTTCGTCTCCCAGAACCCCGTAGCGGCTCATGGAAAAGCCTGGCACGGTGGCAACTTTTTTACCGAGCCACTGTTTGTCTACACCCTCACCCAGCGCATCGACTGTGCCGACTGCTTCGTAGCCGATGCGAGAGGGCAACTTCGGTTCTTCGAGGTATTGCCCATGCAGAAACATGGATTCGGCCCGGTTCATTCCTACCGCGACCACTTTCAGACGTACTTCTCCGGGACCGGGCTGTTGAGAGGCCGCATCCTCAAGCTTCAACTTTTCCGGACCGCCTGTTTCGTAAAAGCGCACAATTCTGGGCATACATGATTCTCCTGCCCATTGGATGAAAGTCCCTGTGAATAGGCTCATCCTATCGCGGCAGGCTGGCTGCGACAGCGACGTATTCAACAGGAAAATGCGTTGATTGCCGGATCGGGAATGGAAGCCAAAGCGGGAATGCGGAAGAAGAATTCCGGCTCGAAAGATTGAGCAGCGCCGCGGAAAGCTGCGACTCTACTCGTATGCCAGTGCGTCAATCGGATCCTTGAACGCAGCTTTCAATGCCGGGTACACTGCCCCGCCGATGGCGCCGGCGAGGGCGAGCGCGCAGGTTCCGAGGATCCACGCTGGTTCTATCGGAAACGGCAGCGTTGGATAATTCGCATTCATCAGGCTCTTGATACCAAAGGTCAGCACGATACCCAGCACGGCACCGACCACTGCCAGCAACGCTGTCTCGCGCAATACTGCGTCCACGATATAGAGCTTGGTTGCGCCCAGCGATTTAAGGATGCCGATCTCGCGAGTGCGCTCCATGATCGCTGTATACATCGACTGAAAGATGGCAATGAATCCGACTATGACAGCGATACTGATGACCGAGACCAGCGCGGGACGAAAGGCCGGCATGTGAGAAGGGGTCATGAGCGAAAGCCACTCATCCAGGGTCTGCACCTGGTACTGGGACAATCCCGGCGTGGCAAGAATTTCCTTGCGGATGGCTTCTTCATTCGCGGCCTGGTCGCTGCGGATGTAAAACATCGAGGCATTGTTTTCCGCGCCCATCAAGCTGCCGAGAGTGCGGATCTGCATGAATTTCCGGCCGCCTTTGCCATGCTCGACGATGCCGCAGATTCGAAATTCGTGGGTCATCAACGAGACGGTGTCGCCCACATGATGCCCTTTATCGGACCGCGCATAATAATCGTCGACGATGAGGTCGAAGGGTCGCTGAAAGGGTGTACCGGCAAGGAATTTAAACGGCTTCAGTGCGTTGTAACTGTCGTAGTCGATGCCGTAGAGGGTCTCGACGGCCCCGCTCACATTGAAATTCTGAATGACAGGCGCGGCGGCTGCGACATGCGGCAGGGTACGAAGCACATCGGCGATTTTGGCTGGAACCGGTGCGCCACTGACCCCGGAAAGAAAGCTGGAATTGGCAGGACGCACAATCATGTCCGCGCCGATACCGCTGGTCGAGTTGCGCGCCCCGTTGAGCTGCCCCATCATGATGGCGACGATGGACAGGATCATCAATACCTCGATGGCAATCGCCAGGATGCCGATAAGGGCCCTGAGGGGACGGTGGAGAAGATTGCCGACAACCAGCCTGTTCACAACAGGAGTGTAACAAAGGGGCTGGTTTCTCGAGAGGTATACCGACCGTGTACCACTCGCATTGTGGGACCCTGTATGCCTCGAAAGTTGTGCTCCGGGAATGAGATTTCGTCGTAACTTGGTAGTCACGTTGGAAAGCTTCAACGGAGGCCATCCGACCGGCTGGGGAAGGATTGAAACTCTCCTCCGCCGGCATCTATCAGCATCGCCGACTACCAGGGATTTTGTTTATGGCAAACTTTGGCGAAACATTACGCAAAGAGCGAGAGTCCCGCGGGATCACGCTTGACACCGTCGTCGCGTCCACCAAGATCAGCAGCCGTCATCTACAGTTCGTCGAAGAAAATCGCTTTGATCAACTGCCGGGCGGGGTCTTCAACAAGGGCATCATCCGCAACTATGCACGAATGCTTGGCCTGGACGAAGAAGAATGGCTGAAGCGCTACCTTGCGGCGACGCAGGTAAATGACAGCTTTAACGAAGATGACCGGAACTGGACGGCATTTGCCGAAAATGTCGGACGGTCCCGCGGTAAAGAAGTTGGACGGTCGGATAGTATGCTGCGCTGGGCCGGCGTGCTCGCGCTGCTATTGTTTCTGGGTGGTTTCAGCTGGTTTGTCTGGGGCTACGTGCACCACAAGAACCAATCCAGCGGCATTATTCCCCAGAAGCTGTCGCTGGCAATGCGCGACTAATCTTCGCCGGAGCCAACAGGACTGGTCTTCCCTCCGGATGCCTCGGCTTCCCATTCCCTGCACCAGGCTGCCGCTCGCTCCCGGTATCAAAGCCATTAGCCCCACCGCTTTGCCGCTCGCTCTCTCCCTCTGCTAACCTTGGAAAGTTGAAAATCAGGGCAGCGTTGCGCCCGATTTCGACAACCAGGCTCGCCGTTTTGCGGTGAGAACCGGCTGCTCTCTTTGCTCATGCGCCGTGACTCATCTGTCCATTCGCTTTACCGGCATCCGCCTGCCTGGCTGCCAGTGAAGAAAACGTGCGATCCGGGAAATGCTCACTTTCATGGGCACAGGAGGAAGTACGTTTTGTCCACACGCGACAGGTTTTTATTTACCTCGGAATCGGTGACCGAGGGCCATCCCGATAAAATTGCCGACCAGATTTCCGACTCTATTCTTGATGCCTGCCTGGAGCAGGATCCCTACAGCCGCGTTGCCTGCGAAACCCTGACTGCTACTGGCCTGGTGGTCATTGCCGGAGAAATCACGACCAAGGCTTATGTCGATTTTCAGTCGCTGGTTCGGGGCGTGATCGCCTCTATCGGCTATGACAACGCGCTCTACGGCTTTGATTCGAATACGTGCGCTGTTATCTCATCCATCAACAAGCAGTCCGGCGACATTGCAATGGGCGTGGACACGGGTGGAGCCGGAGACCAGGGCATGATGTTCGGCTACGCTTCGAACGAGACTGCCGAATACATGCCGCTGGCTATCTCCTTGGCGCATAAACTGACGCGGCGGTTGTCGGAAGTCCGGAAAAATGGCCAGCTGAATTATCTGAGGCCGGACGGCAAAAGCCAGGTGACGGTAGAGTACGACGCTTCAGGCAAGCCTGTGCGCGTCGATGCGGTGGTGATCTCGACCCAGCATGCCGAGAATGTTTCGAATGAGCAGCTGCGGTCCGAGATTCTCAAGCACGTTATCCAGGTCGTTTTGCCAGCGCACCTGCTGGATGAAGACACCAAGTACCACATCAATCCGACTGGACGCTTTGTAATTGGCGGGCCTATGGGCGACACCGGTTTGACGGGCCGAAAGATTATTGTCGATACCTATGGCGGGATGGGCCGGCATGGCGGCGGCGCATTCTCGGGTAAGGACCCGACAAAGGTTGATCGTTCTGCTGCCTACATGGCGCGGTACATCGCAAAGAATATCGTAGCTTCCGGACTCGCCGAGCGTTGCGAAGTTCAGCTTGCCTATGCCATCGGCGTAGCTGATCCGGTAAGCGTGCTGGTGGATACGTTTGGCACAGGCAAGGTGGAAAACAAGCAGCTGACGGATCTCGTCCGCAAGAATTTCCAGCTGACTCCGAAGGGGATCATGGAGAGCCTTGACCTGCGCCGCCCGATCTACAAGAAGACGGCCGCCTATGGTCACTTCGGTCGCGACGACAAAGACTTCACCTGGGAGGCCACTGACAAGGCGGCCACGCTCAAGGAACAGGCTGGCGTCCTCGCTACCGCAACCAAATAGCTTCTCAGCACAGTACTTTGAAACGCCCGCCGAATCATGGCGGGCTTTCTTTTGTCTGCAGATCTCACCTGGGCTGGCTTGCTGAGCAGTCAGGCGATGGTTTGCCCAGGCGTGGGCAGCTACTTTCGAAAACTTGAGAGCTATGCCTGACGCTGTCACCGTCTGATTGTCGCCAATGCATGTTGATCGCAGCCATTTCAGCTGGTGATGCGGCTGCTGTTGTTTCCGGTCAATGCAATTGCGTAGAACTGCAGGCATCGTCCGTATACCTTGCATATGGTCGATTACGCCATGGCGACAATCCTCGACAGCAGCGATGCGCAGCAGATCAGTGCTGGGCTGCGACGCCGCGATGTGGTGTTTCTCCAGTTGCTGGTCGAGCAGTATCAATATCGCCTGGTGCGCTACCTCGTCTATCTCACCGGTCGTCGCGATGGCGTGGATGATCTGGTGCAGGAGACCTGGCTTCGTGTACTTGAGCGCGGTGTCTCCTATGATGGCCGTTCGCGTTTTGAACCATGGCTGTTCACCATTGCAAGGAACCTGGCGATCGATCAGATGCGCAGGCAGCGCAGCGTGAGTCTGGATTCGTCTGACATCGACAGCACTGACGAAGGCACCGCGTCCCGGCATCATCCGATCTCCCCAGCCGACTCGCCATTTGTTCTGGCGGCCCGATCGCAAGATGCCGAGCGGCTTGCCGGCTGCATGCAATCTCTTGAACCCATTTACCGCGAAGTGCTTGTACTTCGTTTCCAGGAGGATCTGTCCATGCAGGAAATCGCCAGTATCACCGGCGCTCCCCTTTCGACGGTAAGTTCGCGTATTTATCGCGGCCTGGCTACCCTGCGCGTGTATCTCGAAGGAGGCGGTCATGCATCCTGAATTTTCTGGCGCTGAGCATACCGCCTTTCGCACGATGATCGATGAGGCGCTCGTTGATCGTTCCGCGCCGCAGCCAGTTGCGTTGCAGCGGCATCTGGAGGTGTGCGAGGCCTGCCGGCATTATCTGGAAAGCAGTGTCACGGTCATTGCGGCGCTTGGGAATTTTGCATTCCCGGTTGATCCGTCGCGCAACGCAGGCATTTTCGAGGCACTGCGCCTCAGGGAAAATGAGCTTCGTGCGCGGCCCTCGTTTTCGTTGAACAGCAAGCGTTTCGCATGGGTCTGTTCGCTGGCGGTGTTGTTCACGGCAGCCGGATTGCTGATCGATGTCCGCTGCAGCAGCCTGCTGGCGGCACATCTCTCCTCGAACGGCCTGCAGGCACTTTCGAAGATGACGGCGCTATGGTTTGCAACATCTTTCGGCTCCCTATTGCTATTACTGCTGTTGCCTTTTCTGTTGCGGCCGATGCCATCGCGCTCCACTCTTTCTCCACCTTAAAGGCTGCGACGGTACAAGCCACGACTTTGTAAGACGAAATCAACTTCCCTGTTCCGAAACAGTCCGTGCCGAGCAGAAAGGGTTTGCATGAACCGCCGTCCATTCCTAAGTGTTGTTCCGAAGGCTGTCCAGACATGGGCAATTGTCGCCATCATCATCACAGTCATCACCGGTGTGGCGGTGGGTGTGTTCAACGATGAACCACACGAGCTGCTGCTTCGGCTCGCGGTGTACAGTGCGGGCGGGCTGGCTGGCGGAATATTTCTTGGTACATGGCTGCTCTGCGTCGGCTACGTCTATGCGGATGCGCGCCAGCGAGCGATGCGCCCCGTCCTGTGGACCCTGGTGGTGATTTTTCTACCGCACCTGCTCGGCTTTCTGCTGTATTTCGTGATGCGCCAGCCCCTGACCGCGTACTGCCCGCAATGCGGTCTGACTGTTGCACAAGGTCAGCGGTACTGCCCGTGGTGTGGCTCACCGCAGAGCATACCGATGGCCGGAAACAGCGGCAGCGATGTCCCGCCGGGGAGCCTAGCTCATGACATTCAGGGTTAGTTCAGGACTGGACGACGCAGTCTCGAGGCAGGCTTTTCAGGCGTTTTAATTGGCTGCGTTTTCAGTGCTTTCCATGGGCGCGACGCGTGCCAGGTATTCCGGATAACTGCCGCGGTAGCCCAACAGCCTGGCCAGCGGACCCAGCACTGTGAAAAGGATGCGCTGGGCGGCAGGCGGAGGCTGCACATAGCGGATGACATCGGCAAACTCCGGGGCGAGGAGTGAGATCTGTAACAGGTTCGGTCGTCCCTTGGCATCGGTTTTGCCATCCTGGGCCAGTCCGAAACCGTTCTGGATCAACTCGACAAAGCGCGCAGCCGGCTCTACTTCGACCCGCGCCACGGCCTCGGATTCTCCGACATTCCAGAAATCATGCACGGCGCCGGGCGCAATATCGACGGTCTCCCCGACCGCGGCGATGCGCTCGGTACCATTAAGCGTGAAGCGGATGGTGCCGCCCAGGACAGTGAATTTTTCATGGATGGACGGATGGTAATGCCGGCCGGTCATGCCGCCGCCCGGGCGAAGATGCAGGTCAACTACCAGTCTCTGGCCACCGTTCTCGTCTGTACCCTCGCGCACGACGGCCCGCTCGCCACTTGCCGGGTTGATCAACACCTGCCCACGACGTACCATCCCCATCTCCGCGCCGAATGGATTCGGCAGGCATAGCGTAGCGCGACCTGTTCCGGGTGCAAAGCCCTTATCGCGCGAGAGCTTCCGGTTCTGCCTGAATGGTGGAAGCGGTTCTCCGGGGCAAGTTCGATATGATGGGCTTCACTTTCAGGAGAGATAACGCACATGCTTCCAGCCCGACTGCGGCACTACGCTTTGATGGCGACCCTTGGTGCCTGCTGGTGCCTTGCTTCTCCGGCACAAGCGCCGACGGCTGACCGCCATGCGGCGGCCGATACCGCGGGTGACGGCCAGCATCACGTTTTCTTCCGGATCCAGTCAGCCAGTTCGAATGGGATGCCACTTTCCGGACGGCTGCTCATTTTCGTCAAGCAGGGCAGGCTTGCCAGCACGCACGATGAAGAAGTGACCGCGGACGAGTTTCATCCCGAGAATACTTCGGTGAGTGCGACCGAGATCACTGACCTCGCGCCCGGTGGCAGCATCGAGGTCGATGCCGACACGCTTGCGTATCCCGCGGCATTCCACGCACTTCCCGCCGGCGATTACGAGGCCCAGGCTGTGCTGGACGTTGACCACTCCTACGCCTACAGCGGGCGTACAGCTGCTGACTGGATCAGCCCGGTGGTCGGTCTTTCGTCGTGGACGCCGGGCACGGGAGCTGCTCCCGTCCTCCGACTGGATCATCACGCCGCTGCATCGCCGAGGCGCGCGGCAGCATTGCAGAAAGCCCTGGCCCAGGCCGCACCCGGTGTCGCGCAGAAAGAAGTCCTGACCAGCCCGCTGTTGAGCGCGTTCTGGGGCCGTCCGGTCGCGATCCAGGCGTGGGTGATTCTGCCGCCGGGATACGACGCGCAGGCTTCAACGACCTACCCTACGGCGTACTGGACGCATGGCTTTGGCGGTACGCTCGACTATGCGCTCAGCGAAGGTCTCTCGATCCGGCAGCGCATGCAGGACGGCAAGATGCCGCCGATGATCTGGGTGATGCTGGATGAATCCTGCGCACAGGGGACGCACGAGTTTGCCGACTCGGTGAACAACGGCCCCTGGGGTACTGCTCTTACGACCGAGTACCTGCCCTACCTCGAACACAAATACAAGATGGATGCCCGGCCCGCGAGCCGGCTGCTGAACGGCCACTCCAGCGGAGGTTGGGCAACGCTGCAGCTGCAGGTGAACTACCCCGGAATCTTCGGGGGCACGTGGTCGACCTCGCCCGATCCCAGCGACTTCCATGACTTTACCGGCTCAGACCTCTACGCGCCGCATGCCAACGTCTACCGCAAGGTTGATGGCACCCCAACGCCTATCATGCGGGACAAGGGCAAGGTGGTGGCGACCTTCGAGCAGTTTGCAAAGCAGGAGGAGGTACTGGGTTCCTATGGCGGCCAGGTTTCGTCGTTCGACTGGGTCTTTTCACCGCGCTCGACCAGTGGCGCGCCGGTGCCCTTGTTTGATCGGAAGACCGGCGACGTTAATCCGGAAGTCGTCGCGTACTGGCACGATCACTATGACCTGGCCCACTTGGCGCAGACGCGCTGGCCGCAGATTGGAGCCGAGTTGAAAGGCCGGATCCACCTGTTTGTCGGTACAGCGGATACGTTTTACCTCGACGGCGCTGCACATAAGTTTGAGGCAGTGCTGCAGCAGCTGAACGCCGAACCGCATTTCACGTACATTCCAGATCGCACACACTTCGACTTGTACAAGAAGGGCGAAGACATGATGGGATTGTTCGACCAGATCGGTGCAGAGATGTACGCGACGGCACGGCCGGGAGTGGCCTGGAAGAAATAAACAGCATCCCTCAAGTTCCGGATGCTGGATGGTCGTCAACAACGGAATTGATCCTGCGGATGGGCGGGCTGGGCTTTGAAGCTGGACAGAGAACCGCGGCTGATCTGTAAGAAAAGTTACATTCAGGTACTCCCGGTAACGACGGCACGCATCTCAAGCCACCTAAGCCGACGACGGCTAAAGGAGCCCGGTTGGCACATTCCCGCTTCAAGAACACATTGCTGAGCCGCTTTCCCGAACCGCTCATTGAGCGCCTGAACCTCACAACGGTCGAATTCGAGATAGGCCGGGAAATTGAAGATACCGGCAAAGCGATTGCCAACCTGTATTTCCTGGAAGAAGGCATGGCGTCGATGACGACGACGTTTTCCGATGGCCGGCAAGTGGAAGTGGGTATGTTTGGATTTGAATCCGTGATCGGCGTGTCGGCGCTGATGGGAACCAGGCAGAGTTTGAACCGCGTGTATACGCAGATCGCGGGCTGGGGCTATCAATGCAGCCTGGCGACGGCGCAGGCGGAGTTCAGCCGGGGCGGTAAATTCCAGCGCCTGGCGCTTCGGTATGTGCAGGCCCAGCTGGTGCAGTCCGGCCAGTCGGCGGCATGCAATGCTACTCACAACTTTGAACAAAGGCTGGCGCGCTGGCTGCTGATCACGGCGGACCGCGCCAACACGGACCACTTCAAGATGTCCCAGGAATTTCTGGCACACATGCTCGGCGGTTCCCGGCCAACAGTAACGATTGCCGCTGGGCAGCTGAAGGGTGAGAAGCTGATTGAGTACAAACACGGTGTGATCGACATTATTGATCGCGCGGGCCTGGAAAAGCGTTCGTGCGAGTGCTACGACGTTATCCGGCAGCACCTTGCAGATTATGCTGCGTTCGACACTGCTGATACAGCCTGAACTCCGGAGGTGGCTTCGCTGCCCGCCAAGGGACGAAGCAGGTACTGGACGGTAACTAACGTCGGCCCCAAAAGGAATGCAGCTTCCGGCACAAGCATCTTTCCATCTCTTCCCGGTTATCTCTAAGATCATGAAAGGGCAGCGCTGCACATCGAGATGCCCTCGGCCCAGATGCTTTGCACGAATCCAGATGCTCTTGTTCTGCTGCGTCCCGAGGAACCATGTTCGCCGCTGCGATTGAAACGTTCACGCTCAACGACCTGCTGACACCCGCGCTGCTTTCGGATCCATATCCGGTGCTTCGCCAGCTGCGCCACGAGTCGCCGGTGCATGAAGATCCGCAGGGCCGCGGATGGATCCTCTCGCGCTACGAGGAATGTGCTGCGGTGCTGGCCAATCCGCGTTTCTCGTCGCAGTGGATCGTGAGCCAGGAGGAACAGATTCGCGGCGTTCATCCGGTGATGGCGGGGCTGCAGCGCCAGATGGTGTTTCAGGATCCGCCGAACCATACACGGCTGCGGTCGCTGTTCTCCAAAGCCTTCACTCCCAACCGGATGGAGATGCTGCGGCCGCAGATTCTGCAGACGGCGACTCGCCTGATGGATGATGCGGAATACAGTGGGGGCTGCATCGATTTTGTGCAGGAGATCGCGCTTTCGCTCCCCGTGTCGGTGATCGCCGATATGCTCGGGATTCCGCGCGAAGATCATCGCCAGATCCTGGAATGGTCACTTGCCTTTGGCCTGCTGATCAGCGGGGCCATTCTGACCCCGGCGATGTTGTACCAGGCGCAGCAGGCTATTTTCGCCATCATCCGCTACCTGACGCGGCTGATCGCGATGAAGCGCGGCAATCCAGGCAATGACATGCTTTCCGACCTGATTGTGCTGCAGCAGGGGAGCGAACGTCTCGATACGGAGGACCTGATTCAGAACCTGATCCTGTTGCTGGCGGCGGGCCACGGCACCACGACGCACCTGCTGGGCAATTCCCTGCTGGCGCTGCTCAGGAACCCGCAGCAGTTTCAGCTTCTCGGCACAGATCCTTCGATCCAGGCCTCGGCGGCGACGGAGTTTGTGCGGTACGACGGGCCCGTCTTCGCCACGGCGCGTATTGCAACAGAAGATGTGGTGATTGCCGGACGCCGCGTTCGTGCCGGAGACAAGATCACCCTGCTGCTGAGTTCCTGCAATCATGACGAGGCGCGGTTCACCAATCCTGAACGGGTGGACCTGCGTCGCACCGGTCCCCGCTCACTCGCTTTCGGGCATGGTATTCACACCTGCATCGGTTCGGCGCTGGGCCGCATGGAAGCGCAGATTGTGCTTAGTGAATTTGCGCGGCGTTTCCCGGCCACCTGGCTGGAAGACAATGATCCGCCACACTGTCCGGTCCTCATGTTCCGCGGGCTGGAGTCGCTGCCGGTCACGCTGGGCTGATAGCGATACCGCGTCCTTAAGCGGCGCTGCCGGAATCCAGACTGCTACTTGCGAAGGCGTGACCCTGTATTTACCGTGACCCTACTATCCGGCCCCCGCAGATAAGACCAGTACGACCGAGGGTGAGGATGTCGAGGAACCGAGTCGTCAGCAAAACATGGGCATTGAGCCACAGGACAGCCTGCTTCGGCATGTGCGGCTGGTTGTTGACTTTACTTTGTGTGATGCCCGGAGTGCAGGCGCAGGAGTTTTCGGACTGGAGCCAGACATCCGGCATCAAGCATGTCGAATACCGCTGGAAGCCATCCGATGTCGGCAGCTGCGACATTGAATATCGCAACCGGGATGAACGGGACCATCGCAGGTACAAGAGCCGCATCGTTTTTCGGCTCGAGAGCGATGAGCAGATCCATCCCTATACGATTGTGTCCTTCGCCGAAAAGACACCGCATATCGATTACGTGACTGCCTGCTCGCAGGTCACAGATGTATCGGTGAGCCGGTTCTAACGGGTTGAGGAACGCAGCAGCGGAGCCTAGCTGTTCCGCTGCGCCTGCAGCATAGCGCGCACGCGGGCTTTCTGCTCCCTGGCACGGGCCGGCACATACTCGGTTCCCTTGACGAGGTGTTTCATCCGCTGACCCAAATACATGACCTGGCTCTTGGCAGCATCTGCCAGCGGGTGCAAACCGGCCGAGCTGGGTTGCAGACCTTTTTTGCGCAGATAGTAGTTAGCCTTATGGATATTGCCCCATTCCGTGTCATGGAAGACGAAGTTTACGTTCATTGAAACGGAAACATTGTCGCCGTTCTTCAGCCAGTGCGGGGTATTGACCGGGATGTGGACGCCGGTGCCGGGCTGCATGTTGAAGACCATGGCGCGATCTTCGAGGTCGGCTTTGTAGACTGCCGACATATTGTCTGCGGCCCAGTAGCGCTCCAGCTCCTGATCCGGCACCACGTCCTTGTCGGCGCGGTTGAAGAGGTGAATATCCTTGTTGCCCTGAATCTGCAACAGCCACGCACACTCGCGATCGAGGTGGTAGGGAGTCAGACGGTTGGGCGAAGTCACGAACAGGATGGCCTCGAACCATTTGACCTTGCTGAGCAGGTTTCGGCGGGTGAGGCGGAGGACGTCGCAGATGGTGGCTTCGAGGATCGGACGGTACTCTTCCTCATACTCGATGTGGTTCAGCATGAGCCATGCGTCGGAGTTTTCGATACTCTCGATGGCCTCCTGCACGGAGGGCGCGAAGGTCGACCCTTCCAGCTCCCGCTGACCCAGCTTGGGCCTGCCGATCAGGCAGGACACGTCGCCGTACTGGCGGTGCGGATCTTTCCGGTTGTTGATCTGCACGGCAAGCTCTACCAGCTTGGGCACCGCGAAGAGCGGATTACCGGCCAGGGTGTGCTGCACAGCAAAGGGAAGGCGGTTCAGGTTTTCTTCAAAGACGCCCGGATCGCATACGATGCTGGGCTGATATGCAGACTTTTTGAGGTCGGCGAGCTGAGGCGTGGCAGTAGTCATAGAGTTGATCTCGGCAGTGCTCCCGCGAGTCGGGTCCACGGGGTAGTCTCGAGCATCACCTTAGCAGGCAGACTGCAGATTTCCCATGAAAAACCCGCCGGACCGAGTGCCGCCTGGAGATGACCTTTGGGTACTTTCGTGGAGCCTCACGGCCAGTCGTCAACCTGTTTGCAGAAGCATGTCTGCACGAGACCGGAACAGCCGTCACAGACGCGCAGCCCAGTCATACCTGCCTTCATCGATCAGCCTAATCGACGAAATAGCCGATTTCTTCGAGCGCCTGATCCTTGATGTCCACGCCCAGCAGACGCACACTGTTGGAGGTCATCAGGTTTTTGCGAAACTGGCTGAGTACGGAACCATTGAGGTCAGTCCGGCGATGAAGCATATTCAGCAGGGCTGCACTGTCGGTTTTGTACTCATAGGTGCCCGGCAAACCGCATGCCGGCTTGATGGTGAGAAGTACTGGCGAAGGCCCTGATTCCGATGACTGCGTGGCGACGTTGGCAAACAGATTGACTCTCATAATGTGACGATTATTGTCACGTGATTGGGTACAGACCCATACAACGGAGGGCACAGAAGATGCCACCAGGCGGGTCATGCAGTCCCAAGATGGCACTCCCTCGAAATGCGCCAAACTGGGGCTGGACCGGAAGGGGTTTCGGAACGGGACGCTAGCGGTCCGAATTTGAATGCAGCTTTCGGATAGCCCGGCGGGATACGCCGTACGATGATGAAAGGCATGCAACCGCCAGAAAGCTCCTACAGCTCCACCAACCTGCCGCCGCAGGAAGCACCCTCCGCCTCCTCCAGTCGCACAGGTAACGCGCCAGCTCCCACCCTGGATCCGGAGCAGGCATGGTCCATGGTGCAGTCCCGCGATACTTCCGTTGACCTGTTCTACGCTGTAAAAACTACGGGCGTCTTCTGCAGGCCGTCCTGCCCCAGCAGGCGTCCGGCACGGCGAAACGTGGTGTTCTACCGGACTGCGGCCGAGGCCGTGGATGCGGGCTATCGGGCCTGCCTGCGTTGCTGCCCGCTCGACGGTCCTGCCGCTAAAGATGCTCATTTGATCGAGCGGGTATGCGGGTATCTACGCCGCCATACCGACAAAGCGGTCACGCTCGAGAAGCTGGGCGGGCTGACCGGCATGAAGCCGATGACGCTGCAGCGAAGATTTCAGCAGATTCTTGGTATCACACCTCGACAGTTTCAGATTGCCGAGCGGGTGGCAGGATTCCGCAGGCTTGCGACCGGACGCGGCGACACGGAGCTGCATGGTGACGTGCGCGGAAACACGAATAGAAACGATGCCGCCAGTGTTACAGATGCTCTTTACGACGCCGGCTATTCGGCGAGCAGCCGGCTCTACAGCACGGCGCAGCAGACATTGGGGATGACGCCGGGGCGCTTCCGGGATGGCGGCCGCGGCGAGTCGATCGTATTCGTTACAGCGCCGTGCCCGCTGGGATACCTGCTGGTAGCGGCTACATGCATGGGGATCTGCTGGGTGGCGCTGGGCGATTCGGCACAGGTGCTGGTACGTGACGTGCGGCGCTGCTTCCGGAATGCCGACATTGCCGGGGAGGCAGACGCGACGGACCCCGCGAGGGCCAAACTGCTGCAGGAAGCAGTGCGCGTGGTGTTGTCACAACTCACAGATCATCCGGCGGTGCTTTGCCTGCCGCTGGATCTTCGCGCCACTGTCTTTCAACAGCGGGTATGGCAGGCGCTGCTGGCGATTCCGCGCGGGGAGACCCGGTCTTACGGGGAAGTTGCTGCTGCGCTTGGCCAGCCGACGGCAAGCCGCGCGATTGCACGTGCGTGTGCGTCGAATCGTCTCGCCCTGCTGGTGCCCTGCCATCGCGTGGTGGGTAAGGACGGCAGCCTGAGCGGCTACCGCTGGGGTACAGAAAGAAAGCAGGCGCTGCTTGCGCTGGAAGGCACGGCGGATGGGGCGCCAAAAGTATCCTGAATTCGGCTGTACGGCCGTTCGGATACCCCTTGGGCACGTAACCTGCAAGATATTCATCAGCTTGCTATTCGTCTCGCTTTTTTGCGCATCACAATACGGGCGGAAAGTATTGCACGCGAAAGAGGACGAACATTATGGACGTAGGACACGGAATTATTTTCTGGATCATCGTAGGCCTGATCGCAGGGTTTCTCACCGGCAAGATCATGAAGGGCAGCGGCTTTGGTCCATTGATGGATATCGTTGTCGGCATCGTCGGCGCGATCATTGGCGGCTTTATCATGAGTCACCTTTTCGGAGCCGGCCAGGGCGGACTGATTTACAGCATCCTGGTTGCGATCTTCGGCGCCGTTATCCTCACCTTCCTGCTGAGGCTGGTGACTGGCAACCGCGCGGTCTAGCCAGGCACGAACACAGACCCGGGCCTGAAAAGTTCGGATATGAAAAGAAAAGGAGAGCGCCACCCCGAACTGGATGGCGCTTTTCCTGCGTTCCGCGTTTTGAGATTCAGGCCGTTTTGCCGAGTTTTTCGCCGATTACGAGAAGGGTCTGGAAAAATGGCGCGACTGTTTCTTTGTGCACGATGGCGCTTTGCACTTCCGCAAATTCGGCCGACTTGAGCAGAACGCCCAACTCTGCTTCTCCGAAGCCCAGGCGTTCGTCAGCATACATTTCCCTGGCTTCTTCGAAGCGGTGCTTGACCAGGTCAAGGATAACGACCCGGCCGCCTGGCCGAAGAATACGCCGGGCTTCCAATAGAGCCCGGTCCGGATGCAGAGCGTGGTGCAGAGATTGTGAAAAGAAGACGACATCGACCGTCGCGTCGTCGATGGGGACGTCTTCCATGTCGCCCTGACGGTATTCCACGTTAGCGACCCCCTGGCGGAGTGCCTGCTCACGACCGACCTCGATCATGCGGGCTGACGTGTCGACGGCGATAACCCGAGACGCCCGCTGAGCCAGAAGGAGGGCGAAGGCGCCTTCACCCGCGCCCAGGTCGGCAATGATCATTGGCGGCAGGAGCCGCAGAAGTGCTTCGGCGAGGCCCTTCCAGGATTTGCCCGGTGCATAATCCATGCCGAGCCGGCCCGCAACACTATCAAAAAAAGTACGCATACGGTCCTGGCGCTTACTGAGCACGAGGCGCATGGCGGCCTCATCCGAGGCTGCCTCGGCTATTTCGCGACGCGCCTGTGCCAGGAGCCCCGGTATCAGGCCCGCCTCATCACCGAGCTCGGGCCCGGTTTTCGCAGACGGCTCATGGTTGCTGTCCACCAGCCGGTAGAGACTGCTCTTGCCCGTGCGCCGGTCATTGACCAGGCCTGCCTGTTTGAGCTGAGCGAGGTGGGTCGAGATGGTGCTTTGCCCCATGTTGAGGCTCTCCTGCAATTCGGCGACGGATAATTCCTCATGCTGCAGCAGCAGCAGGACGCGCAAACGATTGGGATCAGCGATGACACGAAGTATTTTGAGTATGGACATCAGGTTGTCAAAGTAAACATCTAGATATCATGATATAACGATATGAGGAGAAGCGAATGACAACTGCAACGCTCGAACAGACCGAATCACTGACGGCGACGACGAATTACAAGGTCGCTGATATGACACTGGCAGATTGGGGCCGCAAGGAAATTTCCATCGCCGAGCACGAGATGCCGGGCCTGATGTCGATCCGCAACAAGCATGCCGCGAAGAAGCCGCTGGCGGGCGTCCGCATCACGGGTTCGCTGCACATGACGATCCAGACTGCTGTACTGATCGAGACACTGACGAGCCTGGGCGCCGATGTGCGCTGGGCCAGCTGCAACATTTTCTCTACACAGGACCATGCTGCCGCCGCGATTGCTGCGTCCGGCGTTCCGGTCTTTGCCTGGAAGGGCGAATCGCTCGAGGAATACTGGTGGTGCACCTACCAGGCACTGAACCACAAGGGTGGCCTTGGTCCCCAGATGGTAGTGGATGACGGCGGCGACGTGACCCTGCTGATCCACAAGGGCTATGAGCTTGAGAATGGCGACACATGGGTCAACACGCCCTCCGGCAGCCAGGAAGAGCAGGTGATCAAGGACCTGTTGAAGAAAGTGCACGCGGAGGATCCGCAGCACTGGCACAAGGTTGCAAAGGAATGGCGCGGCGTTTCAGAAGAGACGACGACTGGTGTGCATCGCCTGTACAAGATGATGGAGCAGGGCAAGCTGCTGGTGCCGGCGATCAATGTGAATGACTCTGTGACCAAGTCGAAGTTCGACAATCTTTACGGCTGCAAGGAGTCACTGGCGGATGGCATCAAGCGCGCGACCGACGTGATGGTTGCGGGCAAGGTTGCCGTGATCTGCGGCTATGGCGATGTTGGCAAGGGTTCGGCGCAGTCGCTGCGTGGGCTTGGCGCACGCGTGATCGTGACTGAGATCGATCCGATCAATGCCCTGCAGGCAGCGATGGAGGGCTTTGAAGTCACGACCCTCGAAGACACACTCGGTCGCGGCGATATCTACGTGACCTGCACCGGCAACCTGGACATCATTACCTTCGAGCACATGCAGAAGATGAAGGACCAGGCGATCGTCTGCAATATTGGTCACTTCGACAACGAGATCCAGATGGATCGGTTGAACGAAGCCCGCGGCGTGGAAAAGGTCAACATCAAGCCGCAGGTTGATATGTACAACTTCAACGGTGGCATTAAGGATGGCGGCCACAGCATTTTTGTGCTGGCCGAGGGGCGCCTGGTGAACCTTGGCTGCGCGACCGGTCACCCCAGCTTTGTGATGAGCAACAGCTTTGCCAACCAGACCCTGGCGCAGCTGGACCTGTGGGCCAACAAGGACACGTACAAGGTTGCTGTCTATACGCTGCCGAAGAAGCTGGACGAAGAAGTAGCCCGGCTGCACCTTGAGAAGATCGGCGTGAAGCTTACGACGCTTTCCCCGAAGCAGGCGGAATACCTGGGTGTATCCCCGGAAGGCCCGTACAAGGCCGACACCTACCGCTACTAACTATCAACCCGAAAAGAGAGTGCCAGCGGAGATGATCCCGCTGGCATTTTTGTTTTGGATCAGAAGCGCCCGTACTACTGCTTCAATCAGGCGGGGCTTCCATGAAACGGCTGCACGGATCGGCGTCGGACATACGGTACCTGCGCCAAGCGCCGTCCGCACAACAGTGATTAGGCGGCGACTTGCTCCCGCTGGGCCTGTTCCTGAAAGAAAGCTTGCAGGCTGCGCGGTTCACGTCCAAGGACCGTACGCAAGATAAGGGCATTGCCGCCGGGAAAGCCGTAGCGATCGTAGTCGGCGTACATGCGCTTGAGGCCTTCACGCAGCGGGCCGGCCGGGATGTTTGCCATCCGCGCCCATTCGTCAAAGGACGGTTCGCCGGCTTCGATGGTCTGGCCGAGTGAACTGCTCATCATCTGGGTCAACTCAAAGCGATCAACCATGCCGGGTGCCGCGAGCTCGAAAGTGCCGTTGTCGAGCCGGTCACTGGTCAGGGCAATCGCAGCAGCTTCTGCCACGTCGCGATAATCCACGTAGCAGGCCTTGGCGCGCCGGCTGTAGGGCAGAGAGAAGCGCCCGCGCCTGGCTGCTTCCTGCCAGCCACTGAGGAGAGTCTGCATGAAGATTGCCGGCTGCAGGACGGTAAAGGTCATTCCGGATTCAAACATCGCTGCTTCGACGGGCTGCTTGGCCGCGTGATTGCTCATTCGAATGACAGAAGGATGAAGAACGCCGGAGAAAACGAACTTGCTTACGCCTGCACGCCTCGCCGCCTCCACCATGGAGACGCCCAGGGTCGCTTCATCCGGTGCGAAGGCAGGATTGATATGAAAAACGCCATTCACACCAGCAGCTGCAATACGCAGGCTTTCGGGCTCCTGCAGATCGCCGCGTGCGATTTCATCCGCTCCCCGCTGCCTTGCCTGGTCGGCACTCTTCTGGTCCCGTACCAGCGCCCGGACTACGACACCTCTTCGCTTCAACTCCGGTACTACCAGCCCCGCGTACTTGCCCGTTGCCCCAACTACCAGCACTCTCATTCAAGTCTCCGTAACATCAATGGGACGCTTGGAAGCCCGGAAGCGATGCATCAAAAAGCGCAGCCGGTGGGCGATTCGGCAGGTTTCCCTACATAGCCCCGCGACTTCTTCAAAGCGTTACACAGTGGCGCGACGATTTCATTTTTTTCTGCCAGGTACCACATCGAAGATGAGGTGCGGGTATGATTCCTGCTGATTACATGCCCGAAATGGGAACGAGGGAGAGTCTGGAATGATGGGAAACGCGATGCGTGCTGTTTGCTGCTGCGGCATGGCACTGGCCTGTGCGGGCGCTGTGGCGCAGACGGCGGCTCCGGCGGTGACGCCCATTGCCGGGCAGAAAGCAGCGGTTGAGGTGATCGTTTCAAAGGGGCCGGACGCATTGGTGCTGGCCGCACGCAAGGCAGCCTACGACTTTACTGTCGCCAGCACGGACTGGCTGGATACGAAGGTGACGGTGGTGCCCGGGGACCAGCTTACCTTTACCGCGACCGGCACGATCAACCTGTCCGACGGGCGGAATGTGACGCCGGCGGGTGTGACCCGGGGATGGAAAGATATGATCCGCTCCTTTCCCGACAACGGCGCAGACGTGGGCGCGCTGATCGGCAGGATCGGCAGCGAAGATGCCACGGTACCCTTTGCACTAGCCGCCAGCAAAGACCTGACGGTGACAGCAACCGGCGACCTGTTTTTGCGGATCAACACGAGCTCCGACCTGACGACCAGCGGCACATACGCCGTCAAGCTAAAGATTGCCAAGGGCGTCGCCAGTGCACCTGCTGCGCCGGCGCCGGACCTGGCCAAGCTGATTTCACCGGCAATTTTCAACGAGATTCCCCGGCGCGTGCAGGACAAGATCGGCAATCCCGGAGATATGGTCAACTTTGCAATACTTGGAACCCAGGACCAGGTGCAAAAGGCATTTCTTGCGGCAGGATGGGTTGCTGTCGACAAGAGTGACCAGGCAGCAGTGGTGAGCGGCCTGCTGGCGACGCTGCAGCACCAGGCTTATACGAGTGTGCCAGTCAGCACGCTTTATCTTTTCGGCCGGCCGCAGGATCTGTCCTTCGAGCGGGCCGCACCCTTTGCTGTGGCTGCGGTGCGGCATCATCTGCGGGTCTGGAAATCTTCACAGGTATTGGACGGCCGGCCCTTGTGGGTTGGTTCAGCCACACACGATGAGGGCTTTGAGCGGGACCAGCGGAATGGCGGCATCACTCATCATGTGGATCCCAAGATCGATGGTGAGCGCGACTTTATCGAGCAGAGCTTTGCCGATGCCGGTGTGCTCTCCGCAGCAGCCTATGTAACACCGACCAATGCATTTCTCTCGGCGAAGACGGCGACCGGTGGTGCGATCGAGTCAGACGGCCGGATTGTGATGCTTGATCTGCGCGATCAACCTAAGTAGGGGCCTGAAGCGGCAGCAGGTCTGGCGGGGCCGGCAGGAAGGATGCTGGAAGGTGCCGGGACGGATGAGGCGGGACAGGTGTCTGGGTGTGGATGGGATGTGCTGGTGGTTACGCGGGCCGCGTTGGAACAGGGACCTGAAAGCCCGCGATCTGAATTGCTGAGATGGAGGATGAGACGGCGTGCGGGAAGGATATCCTGCCCTCAGGCAAGCTGGCGCATGTGCCCTGCGGCACCACTGGCAGGCGTGCTTGAGGCCGGCCGGCGTTTTTGCTCCATCATCAACGCAGCGATGCCAGCTGCCGGCATTGGAACCGAGAACAGGTAGCCTTGGTAGAGATCACAGTTCAGCCGCTTCAGGCACTCGTACTGGTCTTCCCGCTCGACGCCTTCCGCCACTACTTTAAGACGCAGACTGTGGGCCAGGTAGATGATCGCCTGCACGATGGAGTAGGTGCCGTTCGGCTCGGCGATGCGCTCGACGAAGGAACGATCGATCTTGAGTGTCTGCACCGGCAGGCGATGCAGATGGCCAAGGGATGAGTAGCCTGTACCGAAATCGTCGACAGAAAACTCTATGCCCAGTTTGGCAAGCTCCTCGATCTGCCGCGAGGCATCACTGATGTTCCGCATGACCGTCGTCTCAGTGACCTCGATGCCCAGCAGACCTGGACTCATCTGGTAGCTTTCGAGAGTATCCACCACGTGGCTGGCGAAGTCGAAGCGATTGAGCTGGAGCGGCGAGACATTGATCGCGATCATTACGGAACCGAGACCAGTCTCACGCCAAGCAGTCGATTGGCGGCACACTTCGTTCAGAACCCAGTTGCCGACCGGGATGATGAGGCCCACCTCTTCTGCAAGGGGAATAAACTTTTCGGGCGCCACCAGACCCAGCTTTGGATGTTGCAGCCGGACCAGGGCCTCAAGGCTGCTCAATTCTCCATCGACGTCAAAGAGCGGCTGGTAATGAACCTCAAGTCCGCCCTCTTTCAGAGCTATACGCAGGTAGCGCTCCAGTTCGCTGGCCTCGGTAGCGAGGGTACTGATCTCATGGGACATCGAGAGGAAATGGTTGCCGCCCGCGTGCTTGGCCCTGTACATCGCTGTATCCGCATTGCGCCACAGGATCTCGTGATCTTCTCCATCTTTGGGGTAGACAGCGATGCCGATGCTTGCGGAAAACTCGATGCTGTAGCCGTCGGTATGCAGCGGGACTTTCAAGGATTCCAGCAGATCGGACGCAACCTGTTCGGCATCCGAAAGATCGCTGATCTCATGCAGCAGCAGGCTGAACTCTTCCCCTCCGGCCCGCGCCACGGTATCGAGCGGCCGAACGCGCGAAGCCAGCCGGCGGGCGATCTCCTTCAGGCATTCGTCGCCGACACTATGGCCATAGGTGTCATTGATCTGTTTGAATCGGTCTACATCGAGACAAAGCAGCGCAGCCTTCCGGTTATAGCGGCGGGCATGCGAAAGTGTCTGCTGAATGCGGCTTTCGAGCAGCGCGCGATTGGGCAGTCCGGTCAAGATGTCGTGGTTAGCCTGGTGCACCAGCTGCTCGTGCATCTTCTGGCGCTCCGTCACATCCTGCATGAGGGAGAAGGCGAGCGGACGGCCGTCGCTCTCAAGGTGATGGCAGGCGATATCGACCTGCATGAACGAGCCATCCTGCCGCTGATGCCGCCATGGGCCGGTGAGCGGCTGCATGGGCTCGGCTTCCTTCAATTCCTTCATCACGGTATGGATATCTTCGGTAGGCCGGATATCCGCCAGAGTCATGCGGAGAAACTCTTCCTTGGTGTAGCCGTACTGCTTAACCGCAGCCTGGTTCACACTGTCGAAGGTCAGCGTCTCGCGATCGTAGATCCACATCGGGTGTGGATTACCTTCAAACAGGAGTCGGAAGTTCCGGCTGGCTGCACTTGCCGCAAGAATTTCATCCTCAAGCAGCGTCAGCATCATGCCGAAGGCTACAAAGTACTTCGGTATGTTCCAAAGTTCGGCGCTGATGCTATGCAAGCCGAGATGCGCGCAGAACTCTGCAGCGGGAAACACAGATGCCCAAGCACACAAACCGAGCGAAACCGTGAGCATACCGGCTGAGATACGCCGGAAGTGATCCAGATACACAATGGCGACCGAGAGATACAGCTGTGCCAGGACTGCTGAAACGCCGACATCCATACGGTTGTGGGCGATGCACCAGGAAATCCAGCAGGTGCCTGCCAGACTGGTCAACAGGAACAGGATGAGGCGTCGTCGGTAGGAACCGTGGAATCGAAACGCATACACCAGCGCGCCGAACTCGCCGACCACTGCACATAGATAGTAGGGACCCGTGCTGGTGACATTCAGGATGGCTAAAAGCACGAAGAGGAAGCTGCCTACAGCTGATAAGAGGGGCAGCGCCAGGTTGCGCAGATCCCGGCTCTCGGTCCGGCTGCCGGTGGGAAGAAGAAACAGTACTGCGCAGGCGATCAGGCCGCCCAGGCTGATGGCCTGTAGTGCGTTCTGCCACAACAACTGCTGGGGGTGATAGAGGAGAGCTGCGAAATGGACCAGTACCAGCAGCCAGCCGATGGACCAGCAGCGTACGGTAAATGTGTGGCGCTTCCGGTAGGTCGATCCGAACAACAGAACGAGGCAACCGATGATCACAATATCCAGGAGCTCGTTCTGCATGTGTTGCTGGACCCCGACTTATATAGCCTAGCTTGTCCTTAAGGTATCGGCTGGCAGCAGTTCACCTCAAGTGACTTAAGTCGCAGAAGATGTGACACTTGTTGATCCTTGCCCAGTTGGGAAGTCATTCCCGAAGTGAAAATCGCACCTTAAAAAGTCTTGGAGTCCAGAGGCATTCACAACCACGACTGGCAAGGAACGATTCTCTGCCAGTCATGGTTGCAGATTGCCCGTGCGGCTGAGCTACCGAGGTTTGGAAATTCCCTCGCCACGGAACGGCCTGCTGTTTGGACGCGCGTACTGCTGGCCGTGAATCGGGACCTTGGTCTCATCCACCTGTTCATCCATTGGCTGATCCCAGGTCGCGCCTGGTGCCAGCAGGTAGGTCTCCACATCGCGGCCCGGCGTTGCCGAGGTGCGGATGTCAATTCGCGATGGATCAATACCCTTCTCTTTCGAGAGGTATGCGCGTGTATTGATGACTCGTTCGGCTGCCAGCATCTGGCCTTCCGGCTCGTTGACATCGTGCTCGCCAAGAATGACGAGCCGCGAATCCGGCTGATTGTGCAATGTCAGCCCGATATCATCGAGGCAGGCGCGTGCTTCGTTGTCTACGCGAGCTGGCCGACGCTGGTCACGCACAAAGTACAGAGTGCAGAGTTTCTGCGCTTTTGGTGCCGGTGGCAGCGGTGGTGCCGCAACAGTGACTTCGGTCGTTGCGACTGCGGTTCGACCCAGATCGTCCTTGACCTGGCAACTCACGGTAATCATGCCCGGCGGCACACCTGCAGTTTGCAGCGGCGTGGTGTCTTTGGTACCTGCGATCTGACCCGCTGTCGCCGTGTACGAATAAGTCAATGTTCGCGCCGGGATGCTCGTCACATACGACGAGATAATCGAAGGCTCACCCGGGTTTACCGTCGTTGGGTTAGCCGAGCAGCGGATTGTCGGTGCCGGTGAATCCTTTACGGTAAAGGTTGCAGAGCACTGAGCCACCTGCTTTGACGTTTTCTGCTTGGTGCTTACGTGCGCTGTGGCCTTGTAGGTGCCGGCAGATAAACCGGCAGTGTTAATAAAGACAGCTGGTCCGTATCCCTCCACCTTGCCGGCACTGATTTCCCAGCGGAAGTAGTACTTGGCGTTCATGTTGTAGTTGTTGGCATTTGCAGCAACTACGACTTTTTCACCGGCGTAGACTTCGTCCGGATTGGCCTGGCAGATCAGGCTCTTTTCCAGAGTCGGATCCATCTCGCCAAGCCGAATAACGATGCCTGCAGATAGGCGCACACCGTTAACAGCATCGGTGCCACCAGCCAGGCTGAATGGCTGAAGCGGCCCCTGGTCAACATGCATGTATTCGTAGTCGGCCTGTACGACGCGCAGCGCAAGGTGCCGGTGGAACGAGGGCAGAATATAGTCGAGCCCGCCGCCGCCCGCGATGCCATAGCCCCAGGTGCATTGCTGGAATTTTGGACCGCCAACTTTCGAGGCTCCACCTACTACATGGACGAATGGTGCCAGATGTGAACCGGCGAACATTCTGTATACCGGCCCACCCTCGATGTTGTAGAAGCAGCCGGTCGTATTGCCCAGCTGCACAAATGGTGGCGCCTGTGCGGGGCCGGTTGCGTCCAGAGTTTTCTGGTTGTGCGCAAATTCAACCTGCACCCCGAGGTGGTGAGTAAAGTACGCCGTCCCACTGGCCTGGTATCCCTGTATTGCATCCTGAAAGCTGTAGAGCCCGACGGTGCCGCTCGGCTTGAGGTACGAGTAGCCTCCGTACAGGTCGAACCGAGACGCGGGATTGGGCTCACGCGTATTGGTCTGCGTGTAGTTACCGGGGATGTCCGGCTGCGCCTGCTCCGCCGGTGGAGGTCCGGCTGGCGGAATCCTATCCGTGCTGGATTGCGGCGTCCCATCACCTCCGGCTGCCGGTGCCGGCGATGACTGTGATGCCTGGGCAGCGAAGGCCTGCGGTGATGCGGCCCCGGCCACGACCGTGAGAGTTACCACGGCCGCCAATGTACGAACACCGGAAAGAAGAAGCTGCGAATGTGCGTTCAGTTTCATCATCGGGCCAAAGTCAACTGTACGGTTGTGGACTGCACGACCGGTATTGCCGGTGTTGAGTCAGTCGCAGTGACGGTGATCGTATAGATCTTGTAATTCACCGGTGGAGAGCAGCCTGCAAGGCCTAGCAGCAGCAGTGCGATCGGCACCAGCAGCATGCTCATCCACGATCTGGAAGCGGTGCCGGACTGGCGACGGCGTCGCAGCCCCAACAGGAAAGTAGTCGCGCTGCCTCCGAAGCCAAGCGGCAGCATCGTCCAGGCCAGCCAGGTGGAAGCAGCTGGGACTCCCGGATGGACCGGCGCCGCCTGCATCATGCCGTAGCTACCATTAGGTACGTTGGTCCCATCTGCAGTGGCCGCAACCGTCATGATTGTCGAGTTGGTGCCCCCTGGTGCCGGCAGGATGGTGCCAGGCGCGAAGCTGCAGGTGCCGCCTTCCGGCAGTCCCGAGCATGAGAACGTGACTGTGTCACTGAATCCATTCACAGAGGTCAGTAATACCGTGTAATTCACGCCGCCGGTCTTATCGATCTCCTGCTCCGAGGGCGAGGCAGTCAGTGTGAAAGAACCGGTGCCGGGAGGCGGAACAGCCGTAATCGTGAGCGTGCCGTTATTGAGGATGACTGCATAATTCGATAGCAGAGTGGAGGGACCGGCTACAGCCGCAGGGACGATTGGATAGGTACCTGCCGGACTATTTTGCACGGCCGTTGTTGTGTACGTAGCAGTGATCGACTGACCCGAGACCACGCCCGTGATGGTGCCGGTGAATGTCGGGTTCGGCGAATCGAGCGGGCGAGTCAGACTATCTGCCGTGATCGTCAGCGGAGCAGGAGCGATCGTCAGCGTGAATGCCACAGTCTGGGCGCTGTAGATACTGTCGCCGGAGTAAACAGCGGTCACGAGGTAAGTGCCGACATTCTCGAGTACTGCCGATGGCGTGCAGGCAGCGGTGCCATTTCCTGGCAGCGCGCCCGAGGGGCAGAGTGCGTTGCCGTTGATGGTGAAAGCCACCGAGCCGGATGGTGCCGGGGTCTGCTTGCTGAGGATCGTCGCAGCCACGGTGTAAGGCGTACCGTAAACAGCGCTGACGTTCGGCGCAGTGATGCTGGCCTGAGTGGAACCACTTGTCGTAACGGTCAGTGTTCCGTTGACGACCGTCAGGGTGTAGTTGGTGATCAGCGTTCCCGTGCCGGCGACTGGCGTCGGAACGATCGGATAAATTCCGACCGGACTGCTCTGCACGGCAGTTGTTAGATAAGTCGCGGTAATCGACTGCCCCGCTACCACGCCGGAGATGATCCCGCTGAATGTTGGATTCGGAGTGTTGATGACACGGCTGTAGCTATTCGCCGTGATGGTCACCGGGGCCGGCAGCACGGTCAGTGCAAATGTTGCTGTCTTGCCAGCATAGGTGGCATCACCTGAGTAGGTGATCGTGACTGGATAGGTGCCGACATTCTCAAGCGTTGCCGAAGGTGTGCATACGACTACGCCGCTGCCGGTCACAGGTGCTGCCGGGCACACAGTAGCACCTCCGATTGTAAAGACCGCGGTGCCGGTTGGTGCAGCTGCCTGATTGCCGGTGATGCTGGCGGCGAGCGTATAGATGTTGCCGTATACCACGGTTACATTCGGTCCATTGACACTCGCAGCGGCAGTTGCGCTGCTCGTGATGGTCAGGGTGCCGTTAACGATGGTGACTGCATAGTTGCTCAGCAACGTTCCCTGACCAGCCGCGGCAGTTGGCACGATCGGGTATGTACCTGCCGGGCTGGCCAGAACTGCCGTCGTTGCATAGGTCGCAGTAATTGATTGCCCTGTGACCACGCCGTTTATGACACCGGTGAACGCGGGATTTGGTGTGTTCACTGGACGGCTGAAGTCATTTGCTGTGATCGTCACAGGAGCCGGTGCAATGGTCAGTGTAAACGTCGTGTATTTGGGGGCGTATGTGTTGTCTCCGGAGTAAACGACGGTCACTGTATAGCTGCCGGCGTTTTCAAGGGTCGGCGAAGGAGAGCACGCCGAGGTGCCGTTCGGCTGGAGGTTTGCGGCGGGGCAGATCGGGGTGCCGCTGATGGAGAAGGTGATGGTGCCGGTGGGCGCGGGGGTCGGGCTGCCTGTGATGCTCGCAGACAAGACGTAGGCGGAGCCGTAGACGGCCGTGACATTCGGCGCAGTGAAGCTTGACCCTGTCGAACCGGTGACCGGAATCGTCAATGTGCCATTCACCACCGTGATGGTGTAGTTGCTAAGCAGGGTGCCGGGCCCTGCAGTGATCGGGAGCGTTACGGAGATTGGGTACGTGCCGGGAGGACTGCTGAGAACGGCCGTGGTAGTGTAGCCAGGAACTACCAGGCTCTGACCTGCAACTACGCCGGTGATGGTGCCAGTGAGTGTCGGATTCGGCGTATTGTAGGGCCGGGTTACATCATCCGCTCGGACTGTTACAGGTGCCGGGGTGATGGACAGCTGAATTGTGGTGGATGCCGGCAGGTAATTTCCGTCGCCGGTGTAGCTGACGGTCACCGTGTACACGCCGACGTTTTCCAGAGTAGGCGATGGGGAGCATGTCGCAGCGCCGTTTGCCGGCAGAGGTGCCGCCGGGCAGATAGCCACACCATTAATGGTGAACATCACGGTACCGGTTGGTGCGGGGGAGGTGCCAGTGATGGAAGCATTGATGGAGTAGGCGGTGCCATAGACTGCCGTGACATTCTGAGCCTGCAGGGATGGCGGCTGCGGCGTGCTGCCAACCAGCGTAATGACCTGTGGAATATCTGCGGCATTCGCATTCGAGGCCGCTGTCGTGATGTAGTTGCCGAGTGCTGAAGGCGTGAAGGTAAAGCTAAGTTCGCAGGTTGAACCCTGCTGCAGAGTACCGCCGCAGCCGTCGAAAACCTGGGCGAAGTTCACCTGGTCGGCGGGAGTAAAGTTCGAGAGCGGCGTTAGATCCTGGTTGCCGGAATCCCATAGGGTGGTCGTCTGCGGACCAGCAGTCTGGCCGACCGGCACCACGCCAAACGGCAGGGTTGGATTCTGATAATTGATCTCGCGCAGACTCGCATTGCCCGAGTCGATTACGTATAGATTGTCCAGGCCATCCAGGCCGACGCTCGTCGGATTGGTGAGTTGTGCCAGGTTGGCCGGACCATTATCGCCGGACGAACCGGCGACGCCGGTGCCGGCGAGCTGCAGGATTCCCGGGTTCTGGTTAGCACCGCCAAAGACCACTTCGATTCGATTGCCGCTGCCGTCCGCGATAAAGATATCGTTCGCGGCATCACCAGTTATTCCGGCCGGACCCAGCAAAGCGGTCTGCGTGGCGACCAGGGGGTTAGTGGTTGTGGTGGTGCCATTGCCGGCATAAAAATGGATGGTACCGAAGAGGTCGATATTGTAGACGCGCAGGGCTCCCTGGTCGCTGACATAGAGTGCGCCATTCGCATCCTGGTACAAACCGCCTAGCTGCGTGAATCGCGCTGTCGAGGCGGGCACGTTATCGGGAGCAGTGTTTGATCCCTGCCCGGCGACGATAGTCTGCTGGCCACCTGCGTAAATCTTGAGGACGTTCACCGCACCAGAGCCATTTTCAGCGACCAGCAAGTTGCCATGCAGATCAACGACGACGGCGATGGGATCGTTCAAGCCAGTCGCAACGCTTTTGACCACACCGTTGGCATCTACCGAAAAAATTGCGTTGGCAACACTGTCAGCTACGTACAGGTTTTGTGCGGAATCCAGCCCAAGCCCGGCTGGTGCCTGCAGCAGACCGCCTGCAGGTACCAGGACCTTTGGTGTCTGGGAACCAGCTGGCACCATTTGGATCGTACCGGCACCTGGGCCTGTGCCTTCCTGCGAAAAGTAGACATCGCCGGTCGTACTTACGGCCACCGAAGTCGGCGCCTGAAGGGGCGAAGCTACGGTATGGATCTGGCCGGGCGTGAAGAGCGCATTGGCACCCAGACCAACGCCGGAGCTGCCGAAGCGATAGACCGTGGGCGTCGCAGTGGATGAGTCGGTAAGCGTGAGCGGCGAGCGGCGCTGGCCGGGCGCTGTCGGCGTGAAGGATATGGTGACTTTGCAGGTGGTCGGCTTGGCGGTCTGTGACGGGTTCAATCTGCCGACACAGGTGTTGTTTCCGCTGAAGATTGGAAACTCCGGTGCCGTGGTGACTACGAGGTTCACTGCCTGATCGATTTCAAATTGCAGGGTCTGCGGCGTGCCGGAGTTGTGCAGGACTGTGGGCGGGAAGAGCGTACCAAGTGCAAGCTGGCGAACGATCCCATTGCCAGTATCTGCAACATAGACGTTACCGATGCTGTCTACGGAAAGGCCCAGCGGATTGTTCAAGAAAACATCGGTTGCAGCAATGCCTTCCTGTACGCCGCTGTAGGGTGTGCCCTGGCCATTCACTACGCCTGCATGAATAAGCAGGCTGCTGCCGTTGCCACGATACTGCAGGACCGTTGCGTTGGCGGCATTCGAAATGTAGAGGTACCCCTCGGAGCCAAACAGGATACCGGCCGGGGAAAAATTCGGAATGGGTGTTGTTGGTGCCACATCACTCGGGCAGTGGCCAAGGAACGTGCTCACGGCACCGCTTGTAGAGATTTCGCGGATGCAGGCGTTACCAGTGTCTGCGATGAAACGGTTGCCGACCGGATCAACGGCCAGTCCGGCTGGATTACTGAGTGGCACCAGGCCGCCTGAGATACCGGTGCAGGACGTTGGCACCGCAGCGGAGGGCAGCCCTGCCAGCAGGCAGACACTGGTCGGCGCGGCGGACTGCGTGTGCTGAATAACCTGGGAAATGCCATCGGTGGTATCGGCAATCGCAATACCCAGGTTGTTGGCGGCATCCAGCAGGAGGGCCGTGGGCGTTGGCGAAACTGAGGCGATGGTGGAGTTGGTGCAAGTGTCGACAACGTTCTGCAGAGCACGCGAACCCACCGATCCAGCTGGAAGTTCACGCACGCAGTTGTGACCGCTGTCCGCGATAAAAAGGTCGCCGATCACGTCGACAGCGAGCCCCGCTGGTGCCTGCAACCCTTGGGATGCGGGGATGGTCATGCCAGCGGCGTTGCAGGTATCGGAGGGACTGCTGGTCTGCTCTAGACCTGCGACAACCGTAATGCTGCCGTTGGTATCGACTTTGCGAACACAGTTGTTGCCGGTGTCCGAGATGTATTGATTGCCGACGCTGTCAAAGACGGTATAGGACGGATGGCTAAGACTGGTACTCGTAGCTGGACCAAAGTCAGTGTTGTAGCCTGCGGTCACGGTCCCCGCAACGCGGTTTGAAGTCGGCACCTCGCGTACGGATTGTGCCCTGGCGAGCGGCGTCGTTATAGCCAGTGCGACGAGCAGCGACCACCTGGCCCGTGCAGCAAAGTTCTTCCCTAGGATCGAGTTGCTCATCATCTTTCCAGCTCCGCTCACGATCGGCCCGCTCTCCCGCCGTCGGCAGCGCTGAACGCGCACGACGAAAAGAGTCACAGTGGGGTATCAAGACGGGAACTGCGTGTCTTGAACAAGAGTGCCCTGCCGGTACCGGGCTTGCCTTTCGTTGAGAACCTGAAGGCAGTGTGCTGCGTCGTGGAAGTACCGGGGGATCTGCTTTGCAACAGCCGCACACTCCGCCTGTCTTCCCTGCCTGTTGGCGGCGAAGACAATAGTAAGTCTGCTTGTTGCTAAGTATGCCTTCGATAGATGAATAAAGAGATAGTTCCCAAGGTGCTACCGCTGCCACTTTCGAGGTAGGCGCAGTTGTAGCACTACCGCGTGGCTGGTGGTATGGAACGGACGATGGTCGATGCGCGCGGGGAGCGCAGCGTGTAGGCCCGTGTGGAGGCAGGCACTACCATGGCCTGGCCCTTGCGGAGGGGCAGAGATTCGCCTTCCACTGTTACAAGTTCGGCCTCGCCCTCTGTTAGAACGAGCGTGTGAGGGGTCGTGGTGCCGCTACATTCCACAGGCTTTTCCGCATCAACTGCCAATCGATCTACTGAAAAATACTGCTGCCGGATCAGGAGCGTACTGTCTTCGCCGGCTATCGGCTGAATCTTTCCGGCAGCGGTCTGGAAGCGGGTTGCTTCGATAGCGAGCTCAACGTGGAGTTCACGTGGACGGCCATAGTCATATAACCGATAGGTCAGATCGCTGGTCTGCTGGGTCTCAAGCAGGATGACGCCTGGGCCGATTGCGTGCACGGTACCTGCGTCCACGAAGACCATGTCTCCTGGCACCACCGGCACCTGTACCATCAGATCTTCCATGGTCCTGTTTTCGACTGCGGCGCGGATGGCAGCAGCATCGGTGCCGGTTTTGAGGCCCAGCGCGACTGCGGCACCAGGCTCAGCGGAGAGCACATACCAGCATTCGGTTTTGCCGCGCGTTTCGCCCTTTGCGACGGCCATCGTGTCATCCGGATGAACTTGCACCGACAGCTTGTCATGAGGAAAAAGGATTTTGAGCAGCAGAGGATAGTCGGGGAAAGTTCCTGCGAGCGAGCCCAGGATCGACTCGCGATTTGCAGAGACGACGTCGCTGAATCTTTGCCCCTGGAAGGATCCTCCCGAGACTAAGCAGTCGCTGCCGGTCAGCCACGCCTCGCCGATCGGCTCGGACGGTTTGAGCGCATACCAGGGCGAGAGATCGAGAGTGCCCCAGGGGCGTGGACTGAACCATGGTTCCAGGAGGAAGGGTGCAACCGCGCTGGTGGAAGACATTGGCTAAGGATGCTATGACTGTTGGATTCCTGCAAGCTGTTCGCGATCGAGGATCGCTCTTCCCAGCGATTCAAGGTCCCGCTCGGCATGAGACTGCCGTAGATAGAGGTCAAGTTCCTGGTACTGCTGGGAAATGTGCGCATCGAAAGCCAGGGGATGTGGTCCGTAAGCGCGGGGCAGCCTGCGAAGGACTTCGGTCGAGGTCTGTTCGACGAGATGCCGAAGGGTAAGGGCGAGAATGTGCATCTCCCGGTTCGTCGCGTCTGCACCATTGGATACTCCATCAACTTTGTTGGCGCCATGCTGGTCGATGGCGTTTCCAGCTGCTTTGAGGCAGGCGGAAAGTGCCCAGACAGCGGCCTGCATGGCGCCCAGGTGGGCGACCGAGTGCGGATCGCGGCGAGACTGCCGGAGCGAATATTCCGCCAGTCCGGCGGCACCGCCGGCCCAGCACGCAGCCGGACCGCAGGCGCCGCGCCAGAATCCGGGCCGGCTGGTGTACCAGCCATCGGCGCCGAGGACGGAGCCCTTCGGCACCTGCACATTCTCGAAGTGTGCCGTCGAGGTGCCGGTGGCCTTGAAGGCTGCGGACTTCCATGCAGTGTTGTCGAAGGTAATGCCAGCCTGGTTTGCCGCCAAATCGACTTCCACCAGCAGGCGCGGTGCTGGTCCGGTCGTTACCAGGGCACAGTCGACGATGCCGGCACCGCTGCAGAAGATCTTGGTGCCGGATAGGACATAACCGTCAGCCACAGGCGCCAGCAGTAGCTCCATGCCGGGCTTCTCCGCAGCCCACACACCATATAAGGATTGAGTTTGAGGGGTTCTGCCGGCCTCCGCGAGGATCGCTACGGCGTCCCAGTGCGCTTCGGCTAGGCGGGCGAGGGAGAGATCTTCCCTGCCAAGTTCCATGAGGCGCCGGTGACGTTCAGATGTATTGCCTGCGGCGGGAAGAGGCAGCGGATCGGCGAGGCTGGCAAGCAATCGCTGCCGCAATTCTTCACTGCTCAAGAAACCGCCTCGTTGTGGGCAGCCAGTCTCTGGGCGAAACCATCTGGCGCACGGCCGGTGCGTCTCCCGCTGGTGAGCACCTGGAGACTGGTTAGGGAGCGCGTCTGCGATCCGGCTGCACGTACGCGGTGCCACAAATCGTGATCCTCGGCGGTGAGCAGCTGGCTCCAGCCGCCGGCGCGAAGGTACACGTCCGCCCGCAAGCCAAGGTTGGCACCATGAACGTGGGTGTGCGAACCGTCCGGGCGTAAAAGGTAGGTGGCGCGGAAGCGGCCTGGAACGTGGCGGTCATGGTCTTGGAAGTCGTCCACATCGATGATCCCGGCGACGGCGTCGACGTTGGATTCTCCAAGAGCCAACTGGTCTAATAGCCAGTTTTCGGGGACAATGCAATCGGCATCCGTGTTGGCAAGCCAGCAGCGGTGCAGAGGCCCCTGGTAGCGACGCAGTGCAAGATCGCAGCCGAGCTGCCGGGCGGCACCCACACCTCCAGCTTCCAGCTCAACCACAGTTCCGAGGCTGCCCAGCAACTCGGCAGCGATGATGCTGGTCTGATCGTCGGATCCGTCGACGGCGACGACGATGTCGCAGGTGACGGGAAAAGGCAGATGCGCACGCGCCTTAAGGATGGAAGCGAGGCAGCGAGGCAGCAACTCTTCTTCATTCCGCGCCGGCACCACGACGCAGATGTGCCACGGGGCCTGGTCCTGGCCGGCGGTTAAAGGCTGCGTCATTCGCGCCTCCAACAGTCCAGGCGGAAGCCTTCATAGGTTTGCGCGCTGTGCAGGACGACATCATCGAGCTCACCGAGAATCGAATGCACGGCATCCCCGCTCATCAGGTGATCCGGAGAGGATCCCAGCCAATGGGCCGCGACCAGCAGGCCGCCCGGAACCATCCTGTCCACGATGGCACTCGCGGTCAATCGCAGGGCCTCCGGCTCAAAATAGTAGCCAATTTCACTGAAGATTACGAGATCGAACGGTCCATCCGGAAGCGAGTCTGAAAGGGACCCAGAGGTGACGCGGACGTTTGGAAGCGACAGGCACCTCTGCCGCGCCTGCTCAGCCGCGACACTTGAAATATCAAGTGCATCCACGCAGCCACACCTTGTTGCCAGCATCGCGGTCAGTATGCCAATCGAGCAGCCAGGCTCGAAAGCGTGCCGGAACTGGCGCCGGCCTAAAGCACCGACGATGGCCTGGTACCTGCCGAGTTCGTAGCCGCTGGATGCAAAGGACCAGGGGTCCGGATCGGCGCGATACTTCTCATCAAAGAATGCCGGGCTGGTGGTATCTGGAATCATGCGAGCGCAAATACCTCGAAAGGGCGCTTCGCAGGTGCCAGTAGCGAGTCGGGCAGGATCGGCGCCTCCAGATCGTGGTGCAGCTGCGAGACGTGATGAGCAAGTGCAGATAGCTTTCTCTCGAGCAGCGATTGCGTGAGTGGCAGGGAGACCAGCTGGAGCTTTGTGACTTCATCCAGGTTGCCCATGTGCCAGGTCCAGAAGAAATAGAAGGTCAAGCGGGCACCAAGCCTCCGCGCCACTTGTGCCGCTGCTTCGCCACAGGCTTTGTGATCGGGATGGAAGTCGCCCGGCCAAGGCGCAACGATGTGCGTTGCCGGGGAGGCATGGTCCATTAACAGGCTGCTGAGCAGGTGCTGGTAAGAGGTGACATCGCTGTCTGGTTGACGGAGGCGGACGATACGGCTGTCATCGACGCCAAGATGATTGAGGGCGAGGGTCTGTTCGCGGATGCGTGTTTCGGCCAGGCTGCGGTTGTCTGCGTAGGCACGCTCGCCGTCGGTGACTGCCGCCACGGTGACGTCTACGCCACGTGCGCGCTGATACGCGATGAGACCGCCGGCACCAAGGGTTTCGTCGTCCGGATGCGGAGCGACGACCAGCATTGGCTCTGCGGGTGGCTCCCAGGCTGAAAGTGTACCCAGCAACGGCGACCACGTTGTTTCATCTGCTGCGGGAATAATCATGGAATAGGAGGCCGCAGTATTCGCGACAATTGTTCAGATGCGGTCGGCAGTCTGAACTCACCTGGAGATCGTCACCGCACGGAGTTGATGTCCGTCACGTGAAACTCTGCTATAGCAGGAAGAAAATTACGGGCAGGGGAGTGCACTGAGGTGGAGTTAGGCTTGCTGCAGCTGAGGTGCCGGCCCGCGCAGAAGAGGTGCCGGTTGTCCAAGCTTGTGGTGCCATTGGCGACTAGTCGAAGAAAGCCATTCGTTCCAGAACCTGGTCAACGAAGCCACCTTTGCCCCATGGGTTCATGCGAGTGTACGTGTTGTGCCAGCTACGGGCGAACTTGGAGAGGCCCATCCGAGAACCTGCACGCGCAACGAGTCCGATGGCACCACCAGCCGTGCGCGCCCTGTTCTCGACTTTGGTCGGGGTCATCCGCAAGGAATTTGATGGCCCTTGGTACTGTTCCGCAGTAACACTCATGCGTAGAGGATAGCGCGCCGAAGTTTCAGCAAGATGAACGCGGACCAGAAATTGCATGCCCTGAATCTGCTGAAGCACGGCCGCGCGGTGTTCGCGCCCTGTTGAACAACGCCGCCATGCGAAATTTTTCGAGATCAGTCGCATGCGAAAGTCCGTTCTGGAACATTTCATCGAATGAAAGCGATGCTGGCTCAAAAGTAAAAAAGGGCCACTGTCTCGAAGCCGAAAGAGTTCCTCGTTCAATAGTTGACCCGTGGTTTAAAGGGTATGGCAGCAGGTTGGACTCCAAGTCACAGAATCGTAACCATGCACTGCTAGATTGGCCCCTGCGTCACGGAATGCTATTTCCGGGCGCGAGGAGATCACACTATGGCCATGCGCTATCGATCGAGTTCACTGACCCGGAAGGTACTGCAGCAACGTCTTTCTGCTGCGTGTCTTTTGGCGGCAGCCGGAAGCCTTTCGCTGCACGCGCAGCAGCAGGAAAAACGGATGCCACTGCACTTTTATCCTGGCAACCTGGTAGTAAGTCGCAGCGTTTATGACAATAATGCTGCAAACGTCACAGTCGGAGAGCAACTGCCGCCGAACTGTGCGAGTACGCAAGGCGGGTGCGCAGCCGCGACGGGTGCCACGAACAATGGCACCTATCCTTATGTCTTCAACAACGTGCTCTATGACGGAAGCTTTGGCATCACTTCGCGGATCTACCTCGACCAGGTCGACATCTTCGGCCACCTGATCAATACGTTGCAGGTGCCTAACAGCCTGCAACCCGGCATCGCCGCCATTGCCGATCAGCTGGTGACCAGCTTCCCCTCGAAATCCGAGATTGGCCTTCATCTTTCGCTCAGTGGCAAAGCTTTGACATTTATGGGCTACGTGGCACCTGTCAATGCACTGGATGTCTCAAACTCGAATACGCCGGGCGCAGTTGATCCGACCAACCCGGTCGGCCAGGATTTTTATCGTGCCGTGGCTGCTGTCGACACAAAGGGCAGCTTCCGGTTCACCGAGACGAACGCCTACAGTGGCAACAACGGGCGCTCGGCTATCCTGAATGACCTGAATGGAGACGACATCTTTTACACTGCGGGCAACGCAGGTAACGGCGCAAATCCGCAGCCGGACAACATTATTCTTGGTGCTGGAGCGCAGCTGATTGACGAGCTGAAGGCGCCTGAAGATTCGCAGAGTCCGGGTTTGCCGACACCGGTGGCCAGCTTCTCCGTGACGGAGCTGAAGGACAAGGCGGACAAGATCGGCAAGGATGACAACTTCCGTGGGATGACGATATTCCATAACGTCATTTACTACACCAAGGGAAGCGGCGGCAACGGCGTGAACACGGTGTACTTCGTCGACACCACAGGCACCGCATGCCCTAACGGCACCGGTCTCCCGGTCGCCGGGGCCAAGCTGCCAACCAGCCAGTTGATGTACAACCTGGGCACACTGCAGACAACTGGACTGCCGAACAATATGTGCATCCTTGCAGGTTTTCCCACGCAGCTAGCCAAGAGTGCAACCGGAGTGACGTATCCGTTCGGACTGTGGTTTGCGGATGAGAAGACGCTGTATGTCGCGGACGAAGGAGACGGCTACACCGGCGGCACCGACCTGTACACACATGCCGCAGCGCAAACGACAGCCGGCCTGCAGAAGTGGATCTTCGACTCGACGAAGAACCAGTGGACACTCGCGTATACGCTGCAGAAGGGGCTACAACTGGGAACGGCGTATGCGCCCGCAGGCTACCCTGCAGGAAGTAACGCGGCGACCAACCTGCCGTGGGCACCGGCTACCGACGGTCTGCGCAACATTACCGGCTACGCTTTTGGCGACCTGGTGGTTGTGTACGCTGTGACTTCAACAGTAAGTGGCAACGGTGATACTGGCGCCGATCCGAATAAGGTGGTGGCGGTGATCGATCTGAAGAGCAATGTCAATGCCGGCGCGGCGGCAGCAGAGACGTTTCTGCCTGTGCGCTCAGCCGGATTTGCCGAAGTGCTGCGCGGCGTCGCTCTCACGCCAGGCACGCCGGTGACTGGCTCCCGCTGATACGAAGCTGCTGCATTTACGACAACGGCGGATCTGCCAGTGACAGATCCGCCGTTGTACGTAGCACTGTAGAAACGAATGTTACCGCGGTTGAACGATCAGGTTCGACGCGTTCTTGACGGTGTAGGGCGAGCCGGGAGCAGCGACTGCGCTGGTCGGCGTGATGGTATAGACATACAGTTTCTGCGCTGTCTTGCTGATGGCGTAGAGATGGTTGGAATTATCCCAGTAGAGCTGGCTGATCGAGCTGCTGTTCAACAAGCCGGTGTCGACTGTGACTGGCGAAGCGCCGTTGAAGTGAAAGATCTGCAGACCGGCAGTGCCGCCAACTGCCAGCAGTTTGCCGGAAGGCGACATACTCATATCCTGAATAGTGACAACTGCTGTTGATGGCATGTTTTTGTAGGTGCTGGTGGTCGTCAGATTCCCTGATGCGTCAACGGTGTAGCTGGCGATCTGGTCCTTGGCACCGGTGTACTGGTTGGTGTTGAGATTGAAGCCACTCTCTGCGACCGCGAGGTGATTTGCCGGATCGGCCTGCGGCACCGAGGGACAGAAGGAGTAGCCGGCGGCAGGTGCCGGTGCCGGAGTGGTGGCACTGATCGGGCTCAACGATCCATTGGTGCCGCGCTTTCCGACCAGAAACGTGGTGCCGCCGTAATTGTCGCAGCCTGCTCCGTAACCGTAGACGTCATTTGCAGTAAAGGTCGTAATGAACGGCTGACCGGCGTTAGGACCGATCGTATCGAGATAGGTGAGGGCGCCGGTCGCCTTTACGATGGAAAAGGCCTGTTCGCTGGGCGAGTGATCACATTCCTGGTTGCCTGCACCGACATAGAGGCTGGCGCCGGAATGATCGAGCAGCAGCGACTGGACATTCACGCAGCCTGGATCATTGGTGGCGGTTGTGTCGTTCGTGGTGGTTGTCTTCTTGAGCGAACCGGTGGTGCTGATCAGGTAAGCATCCAGGTTGACGAAGTTCTGTTTGACGGCGAAAAGATATTTTCCATTCACGGCCATGCTGGTTGCACTGTCGGCGAAGGGTGAACCAGCGATGGCAGTCAGCTTGCCGGTCGATGCCGCGCTGAAGGCATAGATGGTGCCGGTACCAGCCCCGGTTGAAGGGACTGGCCCGTTGACGGTTGAGACATAGATGTACGCGACTGGTGTAGCGGTTTGAGCATGCATTGCACCCTGAGCGAGCGCGATACCAAGGCAGGCGAGAGTAAAGGGACTGAGTTTCACAGGGACTCCTTTGTTATCGGTTGAATGTCCGAGTCGGCGGAAGACTTTAGGGTTCCGCCGACCTGGTTGAAGCTACTTCACTGTTGCAGTGACTGTTGTTTCCCACTTTGTGCCGCTGGTATTTACCGCGTAGATGTCGAAGCGGTGGCTGCCGGCAGCGAGGCTAAGCGTAGTGTTCAGCGATGTGGTGGTGGTCTCGGTATACTTCTTTACACCGTCGACCCATACTTCCATTCGGGCAAGCGTGCCTGTAATCGTCGAGGTTGCTTGTACCTGAACCGGCGATGCCACTGTTGAGCCACTGGCGGGAGCGCAGACATGCACACCTGCAGACGCAGGTGCCGCGCACGATCCGCCACCGCTCCCGATATTCAGCGTGAACGACTTTGACTGAAGCGTGTTGTCCCAGCCGGTGCCATAGACAGTGATGGCGTGGCTGCCTGCCGCAAGTGCCAGGGATGCATCGAGGAAGGAGTAGTTCGAGAAGGCATGCGTTAGCTGCTCGTCCACCTTTTTACCGTCGACCCAGACTGCTGCTGTCCGCATGGGCGTTGGACCTGCAGCCGCAACGGAAAACTTGACCGGTGAGGTTGAAGAGGTGCCAGGTGAACAGATCTGCACGCCTTCTGCGTTGCCGCTCAGACTACAACCTGGAAAGTTGCCGACGCTCGTATTTGTCAGTAGTTCAATGTCTGTCGACACTGTGGTGCCGGCGTTAGCCTGCGTATACACCAAGTCTGGCCTGGTTCCTGTGGTGGTGCGAACAGCTGTCGGATCGTAGCCGCCACTCGTACTTTGCGCGATCGTCTGCTCGGCACCGAAAGTTCCAGCGCCTTTGCCCGGAGCGACCACGTAACTCTTGGGCCCATTGGGATCGTCATACCCCTGGCAATTCGTCAATACATAGGCAAGATCATTCAGACCATCGCCGTTGAAGTCAGCTACTGCCGGAGTGCCTACGCATTGAGAAGTACTGATCGTGGAGTAGATCAGTTTGCGGCTAGCGCTTCCTGAGAAGAGTGCAAAGTACGGGTACCCGATGGAACTTCTCTGCTGAAATCCGGATGCCGGAGCAATCAAGTCCTCGAGGCCATCATTGTTGACGTCTGCAACCGTAAATATGCCTTCGTAGTAGCCATTCGGATCAGTGGTATACGTCGACGAACCCAGGTTCCCTGCCCCATCGCCATACCAGGTCTGCACAACCGCCGGTCCGTAGTAAAGTTCATAGACGATCGCGAGATCCGGTTTGCCATCGCCATCGAAGTCGCCCGTGTAAGCCCCGCCGAGTTCAAGATTGATGTTGTTCGGATCAGGATCCTGCGTGGTGAATGTCTGCCCCTTCTTGAAGGTCCCATCTCCGTTGCTTAGCCATGTTGTGACAATCGTCGGGTAGCCATTCGAACCGGTTCCTTGCGTCTCGTTCACCGTGATGAAGTCTGACTTTTCATCGTGGTTCACATCCGCAACAACCAGGTAGAAGATGCCCGAGTTTGGTGCCGGTCCAGCGCCAGTGACTACCTTGCCCGCCTGGAAGGTGCCATTGCCGTTGCCGAGATAGATAGTCGGCGTTGAGGCTCCGGAATTCGCGAGATACGAGAGAAAGTCCAGCTTGCCGTCATGATTGAAATCGCCGATCGCATCCACAGACGCAGGCAGCGACACCGGCGCCTGGTACGTACCGTCGCCATTGGACAGTAGCAGCGTACGGCCATTTACGAGATCTTCACGGCCGTCCCCGTTGAAATCGGCATGCAGAGAGACATAGCCTTTACCGTTGGTAGTGATGGCATGGTTTTGAAAGGAAAGTTGAGCGAGAGAGGACAGGGGCAGAAAGGCTGCGCTGGCAAACATGGCCGCGAGCCGGGAGTAAGACATCATGGAATGAACTCCGAGGAGCTTTCACTGGTTGAAGTCAGGAGCAGTGATCGTGCGCACGGCCCGCGCCGAATTACAGAATCGTTCCGGGCACAAAGCGACATCCCGCACTAGGCCCAGTGTGGGGATTCGTCCATCCTATCGATGGTTGCATTGCACGTCTCACCTAAAAGGTAACAATGCGGTAATGGTGGACAGAGGTGCGGCGAGAGCGGTGTGACCCTGGCAATGTTTGACCAGAAACCCTTTGCATGCCGTCTCGCGCGTGGCTGACGCTGACCGGTAAGTGGCATTCACGGTACGGCTGCTGACTCTTATCTTTGGCACATCAGTCAGCTGGAGGCAGTCACAATGGTGCAAACAGGAGAAGGTACAGGTACGCTGATCCCAACCGGCAAGTCCCAACCCGCACGTGGAGTGAATTACGCCATTACGCATGAGGCGATGGAGCTCCACGGCCCCGGCGGTCAAACAGTGAAGTCACAGAAGGCGATCGTGCAGCGGATTGCCTGCCAGAATGGTGAGGCGCTCCCGCTGGGCGATTTCGATCTCCTCGTCGGGAGTGACCTGATTCGCCTGAAGCATGTTCCGCAGCAGCCGGAGTGGCTGGTGCTTTCCTCGAACGCTTGAATCCGTAGCAGAGCAGGCATGCAGGGCCACGCTGCGATCCCGGATCCTGATGACTGTCACGAACAGAGGCCGAAGCCCTTGATATCTGCTTAGAGGATATGGAGGCGCGGGTCGGGATCGAACCGACGCATAAAGGTTTTGCAGACCTCTCCCTTACCACTTGGGTACCGCGCCTAAAGGGAAGACACACTCCATCGGGAAGAGCATGGTGCAGCGGCCGAGATGACTGCGAGGAGACTCTTCAACTGGTTTGAGGAGGCTTCCGGGACAGCGATCTGGAGCGGGAGACGGGACTTGAACCCGCGACCCTCGCCTTGGCAAGGCGATGCTCTACCACTGAGCTACTCCCGC